>NZ_JBHVTV010000015.1:0-122268 GCF_042884475.1 Arthrobacter sp. NPDC058130 | reverse complement strand
GTGTGGGAGAGTAGGTCACCGCCGGAACACCATTCAGGTCGAGGACCCCCAACCACAGGTTGGGGGTCCTCCCGCATTTAACCCACAAAACAGGATGACCGGATGGCGCGGGTAGAGTTGTTGCCTATGGATAACCTCTTCAGCCATGCTCCGTCCGGTGCGCCTGAACCCGCTGCGGCGGACGAACTGGACCCCGTCGTCGTCAGCGTCGTGGTCCCTGGCGCCGTTGCCCGGGCGTTCATGGGCTTCACCGAACACACGCACCTCTGGTGGCCGCTCGAGGACCACGGCGTCTATGGCGTCGGCTCCTACGTCGAGTTCGAGGAGAACCTGATCCTGGAGACCGCGGATGACGGCAGGACGGCCGTCTGGGGGTCGATTGACGACTGGCAGCCGCCGCTGTCCTTCCATGCGAGCTGGCACCCGGGCACGACGGCCATGTGGTCCACCGAACTGCGCGTGGCATTCAAAGCGGTAGCCGAGGGAACAGAGCTTCGCCTCGTTCACAGCGGTTGGGAAGGCGCGGAGGACCCCGCCGCGGCCCGGGCTGACTATGCGGCCGGCTGGCCCGGCGTCCTGGACCGGTTCGTTCGGTTCATGGGCGGCGCCGGCGCAGGCAGCCCGGACGTCTGAGCTGCCTGCTGGCAGGAAAGGCTGGCGTCCGCGGAGGCGCCTGTGGGTGGTCCGGAGCCAAAGGCAGCCCGTGTAGGCCTGGCCGTACATCTAGGCCCGCAGGGGTCCCTGTTCTATGGCCGGAACAGCAGTGCTGGACCGGATCACAAAGCGCGTGGGGTATTCGGTGTGCGCGGCCTCTGCGTCAGCGGTGCCCTCAAGCCTGGCCAACAGGCGCCTCACGGCCAGGGCTCCCTGGCCCCGCGCATCCTGATCGATCGTGGTCAGTCCAAAGACTTCACCCAGCTCATGGCCGTCAATGCCGATGACGGATAGGTCCTGCGGAACCCGCAGGCCGAAATCCCGGGCAGCGAGGATGGTGCCGATCGCCATCTCGTCCGAGGCGGCAAAAACGGCCGTGGGCCGCTCCGGCGAACTGCCGAGCAGCCCGCGGGCGGTGGCGTAGGCGCCCTGGATGGTGAAATCGGCGGAGACCTGCCATTCCGGCCGGATTTGCAGTCCGGCGTCCCGCATGGCCTTTTTGAATCCCGCCTGGCGGGTCCCTGGCAGGCGGAAATCCTGGTCGTAGGCGGCGTCGCCGGTCATGTGGGCGATCTTGCTGTGGCCAAGCTGGATAAGGTGGCGTGCCGCGGCTTCCGCGATCCCGGCGTCGTTGATGCGGATGGTCGATGCGCCGGGCAGCGGGCCGCCGATCCCCACGATCGGGCGGTGGATGGCCAGCAGCTGGTCGATCTCGGCTTCAGAGAGCTCCAGGGACACCGCGATCACGGCATCCACGCGTTTGCGCAGCAGGAAGTCGTTCAGCACGCTGTGCCGGCGCTCCTGCCCCTCGCTGACGTTGTACAGCGTGAGGTCGTAGCCGGCGTCCAGCAGGGTTGCCGAGACGCCCTCGACCACCGAGGAAAAGAACCACCGGTGGATCGAAGGGACCACAAGGCCAACATTGTGGTTCCGCCCCGAGGCCAGGCTGGAGGCCTGGTAGGACACCACGAAGCCGAGCTCGGCGGCGGCGGACCGGGCACGCTCCCGGCTGCGTGGAGAGACGTTGCCCTTGCCGCTCAAGGCGCGGGAAACAGTGGCGATGGAGAGGCCTGCCCGTTCCGCGACGTCCTTGATGCCGGACATGCCTTAGCCCTCCGCGTCCTCGATGTAGATTTCCAGCCAAACAGTCTCTCCCGAGCTTAACGGATCGCCCGCGCCGGCCATGTCGACCGCCTCGTAGCCGGCATCAGGGGGCGTTGAGCTGCGCAGCAGCACCCGCCCGGCGGGCAGCGCCAGGGGTTCAGATCCGACGTTCAAGAGCACCAGCGTGGAGCCGTTGAGGAAAGCCAGGCTCGAGTCCGTGCAGAGGTCCTCGTACCAGGACAGCGAGCCACGGCCCAGTTCCAGCCGACGGCGCAGCTCCAGCATGCGCTTGTAGAGGCTCAAATGCGACGACGGCGAAGCGGACTGCACGTCCCGCGCCAGGCGCACGAAGCTCTCCGGCTGGGGCAGCCAGGGATCCTGCCCGTGGCCGAATCCGGCGTTTGGTTCCCCTGCCCGCCAAGGCAGCGGGACACGGCAACCGTCGCGGCCCAGCCGGGCGCCGCCGGTCCGGGCGAACGTGGGATCCTGGCGCCGGGTGTCCGGGATGTCGATCCCGTCCGGGAGGCCGAGCTCTTCACCCTGGTAGAGGTAAGCCCCGCCGGGCAGCCCCAGCATGAACAGGGACGCCGCGGCGGCCCGGGACCGTCCGAGGTCCTCGTCCGGCTGCGGATCGCCGGTGCCGATTCCGTCGCCGTCGCGCGGCGCTTGGCCGCTATACCCAAAGCGGGTGGCGTGGCGGACGACGTCGTGGTTGGAGAGCACCCAGGTGCTGGGAGCGCCGACGGCGTCCAGCGCGGTCAGCGACTCCGTGACGATGTGGCGCATCCGGTGCACGTCCAGGCCGGCATGCAGATAAGGGAAGTTGAAGGCCTGGTGCATCTCGTCCGGACGCACCCAGTCGGCCAGCCGGGGGAGCGGGTCCACGTTGGCCTCGGCACAGAGGATCCGGTCGGGACCGTACTCGGCGAGAATCCGCCGCCACCGGCGGTAGATGTCATGGAGGGCCGGCTGGCCAAACATCGGGGCAGCGCTGCCGGGGAAGCCGTCGGAACTGCTGCCGTCGGCGCGGCCGCCCCACTCGGGCAGGCCGGGGGCCTTCACGAGGGCGTGCGCCACGTCCACCCGGAAGCCTGCGACTCCGCGGTCCAGCCAGAAGCGCAGGACCCGCTCGAATTCGTCATGGACGGCGGGGTTGTCCCAGTTGAAATCCGGCTGCGAGGAGTCGAAGAGGTGCAGGTACCACTGGCCCGGGGCGCCGTCCGGTTCGGTGATCCGGCTCCAGGCGGAACCGCCAAAGTGGGATTGCCAGTTGTTCGGCGGTTCCTCACCGAAGGCTCCCCGGCCGTCGCGGAAGATGAACATGTCCCGCTCCGGGCTGCCGGCAGGCGCGGTCAGCGCGGCCTGGAACGCAGGGTGCTGGTCCGAGCAGTGGTTGGGCACGAGGTCCACGATCAACCGCAGCCCCAGCCGGGAGGCCTCGGCCGTCATGGCGTCGAAATCCTGCAGCGTGCCGAACAGGGGATCGACGTCGCAGTAGTCACTGACGTCGTAGCCGGCGTCACGCTGCGGGGACCGGTAGAACGGGGAGAGCCAGACGGCGTCGATGTCCAGTTCCGCAAGGCGGGGCAGCTCGGCGGTAATGCCGGCAAGATCGCCGATGCCGTCGCCGTTCAGGTCCCGGAACGAGCGCGGGTAGACCTGGTAGATGACAGCGGAGCGCCACCACCCGGGAATGTGGTCTGTGGGGTGCACAGGCGTCAGCGGACCCGTCAGGGGGCCGGCCAGCTCGGCGGGGGAGAAGAGAACTGAATCAACGGACATGACGGCAATCGTAAGGCTCGGGTGCCGGAAAATGAAAACGCTTCCAGTCATTTTCGGCCGAGGAATATCGGCCAGCGATTGGACTATCTCCACGATACTTGGAAGCGCTTGCAGTTCCGAGGCAATTCACCGACAGCGTGGGGGACTTCGGATTGGGCGGCCGGGACCCGGGCGCCAGTCCCCACAGCCGTAGACTGGGAGCGGATTTCGACCGAACTGGAGACCGCATGCGCAGCATCATCGATGAGCTGACCTCTTCCCTGGGCCCGGCCAAAATTGCCGTGGACGCCACTACCCTGGCCGCCTACGCCGTGGACCAGGCTCCCGTACTGGACTATCAGCTCCCGCTGGCCGTGGTCCGCGCCGACTCGGTGGCCGACGTGCAGGCAGCGGTGCGTACCTGTGCCGCCCGCGGCGTCGCCCTGGTGGCGCGCGGGGCCGGTACCGGCGTCTCCGGCGGCGCGCACGCGAGCGAGGGCTGCGTTGTGCTCACGCTCGAGGGGATGAACCGCATCCTGGACCTCAATCCGGATGACGAGACCGCCGTCGTGGAACCGGGTGTCATCAACGCTGACCTCAACGCCGCCGCGGCCGTGCACGGACTGATGTTCGCCCCGGATCCGGCGAGCTTCAAGATGTCCACCATCGGCGGCAACGTGGCCACCAACGCGGGCGGGCTGCGGTGCGCGAAGTACGGGGTGACCCGTGACTCGGTCCTGGCTCTCGACGTCGTACTCGCGGACGGCTCGCTCATCCACACCGGTCACCAGACCTTCAAGGGCGTCGCCGGCTACGACCTCACGGGGCTGTTCGTCGGCTCGGAGGGGACCCTGGGGATCGTTGTCGGTGTAACCGTGCGGCTGAAATACGTGCCGCGCGACGTACACACCATCGCCGCCTTCTACCCGGACTTCCGCAGCGCCGCGGCCGGCGTCCTCGCCGTCGGCCAGGCCCGCGTGCAGCCGGCCATCATGGAACTGCTCGACGGCGGCTCGCTCGCCCAGCTGGACGACATCCACGGCTCAGACCTGGCCGCCCGGGGAGCGTCCCTGCTGTTGATCCAGACCGACGGCTTCGGCGCAGCGGCCGAGGCCGCGGCCATCCGCCCGGTCCTCGCGGCCGGGGGAGCGGTTGTGACCATGGAGGCCAACGCCGAGGCGGAACACCTTGTCGAGTTGCGGCGCAACAGCCGCGGAACCGAAGTGGACGACGAATACCGGGTAGGGGAGGACGTGGCCGTGCCGCGCTCCCGGCTGGTGGATTACGTGGCCGAACTGGAGGCCATCGCGGCGGAGCACCGGGTCCAGCTCAAGGTCGTGGCCCATGCCGGCGACGGAAACCTGCACCCCACCTTCTGGATCGACCGGGTGGACAACACCGTGGACCCCGATGCCATGGAGCGCCTCGGCGCCGCCCTGGACAGGTCCATTGCCGTGGCGCTGGCCATGGGCGGCACCATTACGGGTGAACACGGGATCGGCCAGTACAAGCTGCGGTGGCTGGGCTTGGAGCAGAAGGAACCGGTGCGCGAACTGCAGCGCCGGATCAAGGAGCTGTTCGACCCGGCCGGGATCCTGAACCCCGGCAAGGCGATTTAGCCAGCTCGATTTAGCCCGGGCGTGCCATAACACGCCCGGCCGCAGTTTAGTCGTCGGAGTCCGGGTATTCGTCGATCGATTCGTCGGCGCCGTACCGTGATTGCTCGGTCTCCACCTCAAGGATCTTGAGCAGCCCTGTGTCCGGGTTGAGCATGATGGCAGCCTCATCCCGCCGGTGGCGGAGCTCGTTGTCAATGTAGGACTGGACGGCCTCGGCCAGGGGGATGTGCCGGTTCTCCTTCTCGGAGATGTACCAGCGGTGCTCCAGGACCTCGTGCACCGCTTCGGCCGGCTCGAGCTTGCCGGAGAGGTCGCGGGGGATGGCGCGCACAATCGGTTCGAAGATCTGGCTGACCCAGAGGTGCGCGCTGTATTCCTCGTCCATGCCCGGGTTGTTGTCCGCCCGGAACGAGTCCATGTCGTTCAGGAGCCGGCGGGCCTGGTTCTCCTGGGCGTCCAGGCCGGTCAGGCGCAGCAGCCGGCGCTGGTGGTGCCCGGCGTCGACCACCTTCGGCTGGAGCTGGATGGTGGAGCCGTTCTGCGTGGTCTTGATCGCGTATTCCTCGACGTCGAACCCCAGCTCGTTGAGCCGCCGGATGCGGGCGGCCACGCGCCAGCGTTCGCCGATTTCAAACGACTCCTTGGCCGTCAGCTCGGTCCACAACCGCCGGTAGCTGTCCATGATGAGCTCGCTGGTGGCCACCGGGTCCACCTTCTCCTCGATCAGGCCACCGTCGAGCAGGTCCATGAGTTCCCCGGCGATGTTGACCCGGGCGATTTCGAGGTCGTACTCGCGCTGGCCGGTGGACAAATCCGGGTACAGCTCGCCGGTCTCGGCATCCACGAGGTAGGCGGCGAACGCGCCGGCGTCGCGGCGGAACAACGTGTTGGAAAGCGAGACGTCGCCCCAGTAGAAGCCGATCAGGTGCAGCCGGACCAGCAGCAGCGCCTGGGCGTCGATGAGCCGGGTCAGGGTGTCCTTGCGCAGCATCTGGGAGAAGAGCGCGCGGTAGGGCATGGAGAATTTCAGGTGCCGGGTGACCAGCACGGGATTCAGCGGCCGGCCGTCGGGTGTGGTTCGCCCGGTAATGACGGCGACGGGCTCCACGCCGGGAACGTCCAGCCGGGCGAGCTTGCGGAGCATGTGGTACTCGTGGCGGGCCACGTGTTCCGAGGTTTCCTTGATGGCGATGACCGAGCCGCCGAGGTGGGCGAAGCGCACGATGTGCCGCGAGATGCCGCGCGGAAGGGCCGCCAAATACTCGGCGGGCCAGTCCTCGAGGGCAATGTGCCAGGGCAGGTCCAGGAGCTCGGGCTCGGTGGCGGCAGCCGTGATACTCAGCGAACTGGAGACCAGCGAGATCTTGTCGTCATTGGCGCTGGCGGCTTCCTGCCGGGGCAATTTCCCGATCTGACCGTAGTCGGTGGGCTCGTCGTGCCACTGGGCACTGTATTCCTCGGTCATAGGGTTTCCTCGGTCATGAATCAATTCTTCCGTATTTTGCAGGCCCCGCCTAAAGCTGGGCAGTTAAAGCCCGACGGCGGCCCTCCGCTGGGGAGGACCGCCGTCGGGCTACACCGTGGGCTCAGTCGCCGAGGCGCAGGCCGGTCTTGGTGTCGAACAGGTGCACGTGGCCCGACTGCGGGCGGACCCAGATGGACTCACCCTTCATCGGAGGGCGGCGGCCGTCGACACGTGCCACGATGTCGTGGCTCTGGCCGTCCAGCGTCGTGTGGCCGTAGACGTAGGCGTCGGCGCCGAGTTCCTCGACGACGTCGACCTCGACCTGGAGGCCTTCACCCTGGGCAACAGTCTCAAGGTCTTCCGGGCGGGAGCCGAGGGTCACGGTCTGGCCGTGGGCCTCTTCGAGGACGTCGCGCGGTACCGGGTAGACGGTGCCGCCGAACTGCACGCCGCCGTCGACGACGGGGAGTTCCAGCAGGTTCATGGCGGGGGAGCCGATGAAGCCGGCCACGAAGACGTTCTTCGGCTTGTCGTAGAGGTTGCGCGGGGTGTCGACCTGCATCAGCAGGCCGTCCTTCAGCACGGCGACGCGGTCGCCCATGGTCATGGCCTCGACCTGGTCGTGGGTCACGTAGACCGTGGTGACGCCGAGGCGGCGGGTCAGGGACGCGATCTGGGTGCGGGTCTGGACGCGCAGCTTGGCATCAAGGTTGGACAGCGGTTCATCCATGAGGAAGACCTGCGGGTTACGCACAATGGCGCGGCCCATGGCAACACGCTGGCGCTGGCCGCCCGAGAGGGCCTTCGGCTTGCGGTCCAGGTACGGTTCGAGGTCGAGCAGCTTGGCAGCTTCACGGACCCGCTCGGCGCGCTCTTCCTTGCTGACGCCGGCGATCTTCAGTGCGAAGCCCATGTTGTCCGCGACAGTCATGTGCGGGTACAGGGCGTAGTTCTGGAACACCATGGCGATGTCGCGATCCTTCGGCGGAACGTCCGTAACGTCACGGTCACCAATGAGGATGCGGCCGGAGTTGACGTCCTCAAGACCTGCGAGCATACGCAGGGAGGTCGACTTTCCGCAGCCGGAGGGTCCAACGAGGACCAGGAATTCGCCATCGGCGATATCAATGTTGAGCTTGTCAACAGCGGGCTTTTCGGTGCCCGGGTACAGACGTGTTGCGTTGTCAAAAGTAACTGTAGCCACAGTTATCAATCCCTTCACCGGCAGGTACGTGCCGGACGATCCGTAGTGAATGGTCTTTTTATGCAGTTGTTAATTTAATTGTGGGTTTTCATGCGCATACTCCTCGGCCGAAGCCGAGGAGTATCCAGTGACACCGCACGGTAGCTGTGCGCCACATCACAAACAGAGTATGTCAGATTTTTGGCATTTGGGCCAAAATGTTACGGATGTCACAGGTGATGCTGCCCACTCGGGGGCTGCCGGCTGCGTTTCCCGGTAACGGCTTTCAGTGATCCAGGGCGCGTTTGCGCTCCCGCAGGAGGGCCTCGAGCAGTTCGCAGATGTGGACCGGCGCCTCCACCCGGAACTCGGCCTGGGTGAAATCGAGCCCCACCTTGACGCCCAGATCGCCCGGGACAAGGCTGGCGAGGGCGTCCTCGTCGGTGGTGTCGTCCCCGGCGAAAACCACGGCTGTGGCCCCGGTGGCCTGCCGCAGGAAGGAAATGCCCTCTCCCTTGGAGGCGTTGACTACGGACGTTTCCAGGACCCGGTGTCCGGTCTTCAGGAAGACGCCGCGCCGGTCCTGCAGGACCGCCCGCGCCGCGGCGACGGCGTCCTCGGCGACGTCGGCTGCCGCGAGCCGCGTGTGCAGGACGACGCCGGCCGGCTTGTCCTCCAGGAGGGTCCCGGGCGCCTGCTCCACGATCCCCTCGAGTTCCTTGCGGACCTCGGCCAACAGTTCGCGCTGGGCATCGTCGAGCATGAGCTGCGAGGAGCCCGGCCCCATCCAGACCTCTGCGCCGTGGCTGCCGATCAGCAGCGTCTCTTCCGGCGGGGAGGCGACGGCCCGCAGGCTGTCCAGCGCGCGGCCGGAGATGAGCGCCGTCGTGGTTTCGGGAAGTTCCGCCAGCGCCGCGAAGGCGGCCGCGGAGCGCGGGAGTGCGCGGGCATCGGCCGCATGGTCCACGAGGGGTGACATGGTGCCGTCGAAGTCCATCGCCACGAGCAGGTGCTCGGTGCCGGCGACGCGGCGCACGGCGGCCAGCAGCTCGGGGCTGAGCGAGAGCCGGGCCGTGCCTGAATCGTGGGTGTCGGGATCGTTGGCGCCTGAATTGTCAGTACCGGTGGCGTCAGGAGTCATCGCGAATAACCTTTTCGGCAAGGGCGGCCAGGAAGTCGGAGGACCAGAGGTCGACGTCGTGGTCCAGAATCTGCTTGCGCATGGCCCGCATGCGTCGGGACGCCTCGGCGGGCGCCATGTGGACGGCCTTCATGACGGTGTCCTTGAGGCCGTCGATGTCGTGCGGGTTCATCAGCAGCGCCTGTTTGAGCTGGTCGGCGGCGCCGGCAAACTCGCTGAGCACCAACGCGCCGTCGTTTTCCGTCCGGGCCGTGACGTATTCCTTGGCCACCAGGTTCATGCCGTCGCGCAAGGCGGTGACGAGCATGACGTCCGCGGCCAGGTACAGCGACACCATCTCCTCGATGGGGTAGCTGTGGTGCAGGTAACGGACGGCCGTGTTCTGCATGGTGTCGAAAGTGCCGTTGATGTGGCCCACCGTGCCCTCGACCTCCTCGCGGAGCAGGCGATACTGTTCCACGCGTTCCCGGCTGGGGCTTGCCACCTGGATCAGGGTCGCATCCTCCACGGTGAGCTTGCCGTCCTGCAGCAGTTCCTCGTAGGCCTTGAGGCGGTGACGGATGCCCTTGGTGTAGTCGAGGCGGTCGACGCCGAGCAGGATGGTCTTGGGGTTGCCGAGGTCCCGGCGGATCTGCTGCGCGCGCTCAACGACGACCGGATCCTTCGCCAGCTCGCTGATCTGCTTGACGTCAATGGAGATGGGGAATGCCTGGGCCCGGGCGATGTGGGTGGTTTCGCCGTCGGCGCCCCGGACATGGACCTGCTGCTGCTTGACGCTGGCGCCCAGGAAGCGCCGGGCCGAGCGCATGAAGTTTCCGGCGTCGCTGCTGCGCTGGAAGCCCACCAGGTCCGCGCCCAGCAGGCCGTCGATGATGGCACGGCGCCACGGGAGCTGGGCGAAGATTTCCGGCGGCGGGAAGGGGATGTGGTTGAAGAAGCCGATCTTCAGGTCTGGCCGGGCCTCCCGGAGCAGCTTCGGAACCAGCTGGAGCTGGTAGTCCTGCACCCAGACGGTGGCGCCCTGGGCCGCATGGCGGATGACGGCGTCGGCGAACCTCCGGTTGACCTTCCGGTAGGAGTCCCACCAGGTGCGGTGGAACTCCGGCGGGGCGATGACGTCGTGGTAGAGCGGCCACAAGGTGGCGTTGGAAAAGCCCTCGTAGAAAAGTTCGATGTCGTCCGAGCTCAGCTGGACCGGGATCAGGTCAATGCCGCCGTGGCTGAAGGGCTTGACCGTCTCGTCGGGGGCGCCGTGCCAGCCCACCCAGGCGCCGTCGGTCTTGGTCATCATCGGGGCCAGCGCTGTCACGAGACCGCCGGGGGAGCGGCGCCAGCCGTCCTCGCAGCCGGCCTCGTCCGCGGAGCAGCGGTCAACCGGGAGCCGGTTGGACACCACCATGAAGTCGAACTGATCCCCGCCCCTTGCTGCCGCTCCGTCGGTGGCCGTCCGTGCCGCTTCAGTGGTGCTTTTCTCGCCGTCGCCGGCTTTGTCCGTTGCTTCCATTGGTGCCCCCTGGGGTCCGCTCGTGGCTCTCCATCAACCCTAGCGGCCCGGAATCTTCCGGGCTATTCGTCCGTTGGGCAGGGCGGAGGGGAAAGTTGAAAGCGCAAGTTCTCGGGTTTCTCCCCTAAAATGATGAAGTTGCCACTGAGTGGACCGTCCCTGGCCGAACGACCCGAGGAACCAATGAGCCCCGCAAACGAACCCCGACAGTCTAAGGCAGAGCGCACTGCCGCGGCGCGTGAGAAAGCCCGTGAGATCCGTGAGGCGCAGCTGAAGAAAGAGAAGCGCAACAAGCTGCTGATCGGCTGGGGCATTGTTGCCGCCGTCGTGGCCATCATTGTGATCGTGGCGCTTGTGGTCACCACCAACATCAAGAACAACGCCCCGGTTGCCGACGAGGGACCCACCCCGGCCAACGGCAACATCCACGGCGGCGTAACGCTCCTGGCGAACACGGAGGTTGTCAAGAGCGATCCCGCAACCGTGAAGCTGTCCGACCTCCCGGCAGCCCCGGCCACGCCGCCGGCAACGGTCACGGCCCCGGGCGCCGAGGCGGAGGCCGGCAAACCCGTCAAGGTGGTCCTCTACATCGACTTCATCTGCCCCGTCTGCAAGAACTTCGAGGCGCAGTACAACGAGACGCTCACCAAGTTGCGCAATGAAGGCAAGATCACGGTGGAGTACCGCCCGCTTGGCTTCCTGGACAGCCGGTCCACGACCAACTACTCCTCGCGCGCAGCCAACGCCGCAGCCTGCGTGGTCAACGAATCCCCGGAGAAGTACTCGGACTTCGTCGATGCGCTGTTCGCGAAGCAGCCGGCGGAAGGCAGCGCGGGTCTCTCCGACACTGAGCTGAAGAAGTTGGCCACCGACGTCGGGGCCAAGAGCATCGACCAGTGCATCGATGACAAGACGTACCGCCCGTGGGTCAAGCACACCACACAGGAGGCCGCGGTGATCGGCGTGACCGGCACACCAACCGTGTTCGTCGAAGGCAAGCAGTGGGGCGTCGGCGACAGCGCCCAGACTCCGTTTGACCAGTACCTGCAGGCCGCAGTCGACGCCAAGAAGTAACCGTCCACGGCACGCTTGCCGTTGAAGGCCCGGCCCCGGAGTATTCCTGGGCCGGGCCTTCGTTTTGGCCGTCTGTCCGTGGCCGGGGGTTGCGTTTCTCCCACGGTTTTTCCTACCGGGCGTCGGTGGGCTAACCTTGTCTAGCGTCCTGACGTCCGCGCCATTTTTTGGCCGGATGCCGGAAAGCGCAAGGAATGCCTCCTTAGCTCAGTTGGCCAGAGCACCGCTCTTGTAAAGCGGGGGTCGTCGGTTCGAATCCGACAGGGGGCCCCACGAACCCCTCCGTTCCGGCGATCTTGCCCGGATACGGAGGGGTTTTCTTGTGCCTGAAGAGGTGGCGCGGCGCGCTTTCCCCGGTTCGGGTCAGGACCGCTGGCCGTTCCCGCGCTTCCGGAGCCGCCGCAGCACAAAGGACAGCGCAACCGCCGCGGCGCCGCCGACTACGAGCACCAACCCGAGCGTGACCGGCGCGGGGACGCCGGTTTCGGCCGCCGGCGCGCCTTGGCTCGAGGGCGAGGCTGGAGCCGGGGAGGACCGTGGCAGGGGCGACGCCGGCGCGGACGCAGCAGGGGCCCGGCCGGCAGCCGATGCGGCGGCGGGCGGTGTGGCAGCGGCAGGCGGGGCCGCCAGAAAGACGTCGCTCACCGCTCCCATGATGAAGCGGTCGCCGGGAACGAGGGTCTGCACCACCCGGGTTGAGGTTTCCAGTGTGGTGGAGACGCACCCCGCCGAGACCCGGTTGCCGGCGCCGAAGAAGATTGCGTAGTCCGCGCCCGGGACCGGTATGGCATCCGGCAGGCGGTTGTAGTTGATGACGGCCGCCTGCTCATAGGTGCCCTGGTTCATCCAGTACCAGAGGTTTTCGTCGGCGGTTGATCCGCCCTCCACGTAGTTGTTGTACGTGGGACTGCCCGGTCCGCCCCACCGGGATCGCCGATTGACCGTGTGGTACAGCAGCCGGGTGCCGGGATCCGCCCGGCCCAGGGCCTCGGTGGCAGAGAACGAGCCGGTGGGTGAGCGGGACTGGCCCTCCCTCAACTGCCCCTCCGGGGCGAATCCGTTCCTGCCGATGAAGCCGGTCTGTTGCCACTCCTGGACAAACCCGTCGCCATCGCGGACGCAGCCGGTGATCAGCACGGTGTTCTGCGAGGCGTCAGCGGCCGTCACGAAGACCACCCTGGTGGCGGTGCCGGCGCTGTACCGGGTCTGATGTGCGCTCAACTTCGCGCAGGGCGCTGTCTCCTGGAGGGATGCGTGGGCGGCGGGCGGGAGCACCGAAAGGCCCCCCGTAGCAACTGCCGTGAGCAGCAATATCCCACAAGTATGGCGTAGGGCCATGGGCCCATTTTAGTTCGCTGCGTGCGGCCCGGCCCCGGCCGTGGGTGGATGCCGTGGATTGCCCTGCAGATCCATGGCTTCATGGATCTGCAGGGCAAACCACAATTGCGCCAGCGTGGAGGTTTCGGACATATCAAGGCCTGTCAGCTCACTGATCTTCCGGATGCGGTAGATGATGGTTTGCCGATGCGCGAACAAGGCCGCCGCTGTTTTCTGCCAGGACCGTTGCATGTCAAGGAACGTCTTCAGCGTGAGGATGAGGTCTCCGTGCTCTCCCTGTTCGTACTCGAAAATAGGTCCGAGGAGCCGCTGGACCAGTGCGTTGCCTTCCTCAAAGCTGGTCAGCCCCAGCCACGAGGGTCCCTCGGCATAGCGGACCAGCCGCTCACCGGTGCTTGATGCCGTCCCAAGTGCCCATGTCGATTCCTGAAGAGCCCTCTGCGCTCCAGCGGCCGCGGACGGCCGGCTGATCCCGATCTTCACGTCCAAGGGGACGGCATGCCGCAGCAGATCGTCAGAACAATCCGAGGAGACGGCCAAATGCAATGTATTAAATGTGCGCTGGCACGCCGTTGCATAGCCGTGTCGCCAAAGATCAACGTGGACTCCAGCCAGGCGCTCACCGTCGTCGCTGGACATGGAGACGATGAGGAATTCCCGCGACGAAATCCCGAACTCCGGCAGCCGGCTTTCAATTTCGGCGATGCCCAGACGCCCGTCAAAGGCCTGCAAAAGGAACTCCGCGCCCAGCCGGCGCTGGTTCTCGAGGGACAGCACCGTCCGTGACAGCTCCAGTCCCAGGACCGTGGCCGCATGTAGCAGCACCACAGCATCCGGGAGCGGCTCGGATTTCGGTAGGACCACCAGAAGCGCGTTTGCGTGAGTCGGGATGTCCGTCATCATCAGGTGGCTGTCCCCGAAGCGGTGCCACTGGAATTTCTTGCTGGCCACCGGCAACTCGCTGGTCAGCGGTTCAAGATGCTGCTTTAGGTCCGGCGGCAATGCCTGGCCTCCGGGATGCCAGGCATGCAGGCACCTCCGATCAACCACGAAGAGGCTGGCATCGAGTTCGGCTTCGATGGCCTGGACCAGGCTTAGCCAGTTGCCCTCAGATGGCCCGGCGAGCCGCAGCAGGTCATAGATGCGGGCCGTCTGGCGCAGTCTGCGGGACTCCTCGAGCAACGACGATTCGGCGACCGAACGTGCAATGGCGATGAACGGAAGCGGGTACGGGATGTTGATGACCGGCAGCGGCAGGTGGTCGCAGACTTCGAAGAACTCGGGAAGAAGCTCTGGGGCATGCATCTGCTCGCCGATCGCCAGCGCGCTGGCACCTGCGTCGACCAATGCCTCGGCAAGCGCAACCTGTCCCTCGGGATCCGCCGGGATGGAGAGCCCGTTGGTCATCATGAGCTCGCCGCCGGTGACCCACTCCCACAAGCGCGGGAGGTCGGAGGTGTGGGCCCACGAGACCCGGTTGCCCAGGCCGGCGGAACCCGCCAGCAGGGTCAGGCCCAGCTGCGGTTCGGCCAGCAGCTCGGCCACGGTGATCGCCATGCGCGGGTCCTGTTCACGAGTCGGGAGGCCACCCTAAAGCGACTTATACATATGTATAAACCCCTCGGTTATTTGTAGTCAATCGACGCATATGCCACGTGACGCCGATCACTAATAGTTAAGGCATAGACCTCAACCGGCGCAGGAGCACAGCTCGGAAAGAACATTGCCAGGCCGGCTGAAACCACAGCAACTGGAGGACCCCCCGTCATGACTACGCACAAGCCAATCGGCCCCGTCGACGCAACGAAAGTCCCCCGCTACGCGGGCCTGGGCACCTTCGCCCGGCTTCCCCAGATCGACCGTGTGCCGGACTACGATATCGCGATCGTCGGTGTCCCGTTCGACGGCGGCACCTCCTACCGCCCCGGCGCCCGCTTCGGCCCGGCTGCTGTCCGTGAAGCGTCGCGGCTCCTGCGCCCCGGCTACCACCCGGAGCTCGACGTCGAGCCCGTCTACGAGGCCCAAGTTGTAGACGCCGGCGACATCGCCTGCACCCCGTACGACATCTCCCGCGCAGTCCGCGAGATCGAGGAGCAGGCCCTCCCGCTCCTGGGCGACGCCGGCTCCGGTAAGGGGCTCATCTCCATTGGCGGCGACCACACCATCGCGCTCCCGATGCTGCGGGCATTGAACAAGGTCCACGGCCCGGTGGCACTCCTTCACTTCGACGCACACCTGGACACCTGGGACACCTATTTCGACCAGCCGGTCACGCACGGAACCATCTTCCGCCGGGCGTTCGAAGAGGGCCTCCTCGTCGAGGACAGGTCGATGCACGTGGGCATCCGCGGCCCTGTCTATGACCGCAACGACTTCCTCCGCGACCACGAGTTCGGCTTCCAGATCATCCGCTGCTCGGACCTGGACGTCATCGGAGTTCCGGCCGCGATCCAGCGCGTCAAGGAGCGGCTGGGCGACACCCCGGTCTATGTCTCCATCGACATCGATGTCCTCGACCCGTCCTACGCACCCGGCACCGGCACCCCCGAGATGGGCGGGCTCCACTCCCGCGAGTTGCTGGCGCTGCTCCGCGGACTGGACGGCATCAACATCGTGGGCGCCGACGTCGTCGAGGTCGCCCCGGCCTACGACCACGCAGACATCACCACAGTCGCCGCCGCGACCCTGGTCTTCGACCTCCTCGCCCTGATGGTGAACCGCAGCAAGGCCTCAGCCAACGCCGCTCAAGAGCTGCAAACCGCCACCGTTTGAGCCGTAGTGGCAGGGTATCGCCCTTGATTTGTACATATGTATGAACAGGTTTACGGCAACTATTCAATCGCCGGATGTTCACCGTGACGAATGTCACGAATGATTAATACAACAGATCCCGTGCTCGACGAAGCGCCGGGACAGAACAAAGAGGTTCCCCATGTACTCCCGGAACGCATCATGAGCACTCATCCCACTCACGCCGTCACGGCCGAAGTGCCCCGGCTCGAAGACAAGACCATTCAACCCATCCCGGCCGACGAACGCCACGGAAAAGCCCGGGACCTTTTCACCATCTGGTTCGGTTCCAACATCATGATCATGACCATCGTGACCGGGGGACTGGCGACCACGGTGTTCGGGCTCAGCTTTGTGCCCGCCATCGTCGCAATCATCATTGGAAACCTTGTCGGTGGCATCTTCATGGCACTGCATTCGGCCCAAGGCCCGCAGCTGGGCGTGGCGCAGATGATTCAGACCCGGGGCCAATTCGGTTCCTACGGGGCTCTGCTGATCGTTGTGATCGTGGTGATCATGTACGTCGGGTTTTTTGCGGCGAACCTCGTCTTTGGCGGTCAAGCACTGGCCGCAGTCAGCCCGGGCATCAGTGTTGACACAGGCATCATTGTCATTGGCGTCCTGAGCGTCATTGCCACCATCTTCGGCTACCGGCTCATCCACGCCTATGCCCGCGTTTTGAGCATCGTGGCCGGTCTGGCGCTGGTGCTGGCCTTCGTCTGGATCCTGGCCGTCCACGGATTGCCGGCCAGCTTCCTGGACCAGGGAAACTTCAACTGGGTGGGCTTCATGGCCACCATCTCCGTCTCCGCCCTCTGGCAGCTCGCCTACGCCCCCTACGTCTCGGACTACTCCCGCTACATGCCTCAGGGCACCGGCTCGGCCCCTGCGTTCTGGGCATCCTACTCGGGCTGCGTCTTGGGAACACTCTTCCCGATGGTGTTGGGTGCCTTGGTGGGAACGCTTGCCCTGGCACTGATCAACGATGGCAGCACCGTAGAAATAGTGGGGAGCCTGGGAGCCATGCTCGGGCCATGGACCATGGTGATCATCGGAATCTTCTGCCTCGGCGTTGCCGCGTCGAACGCCATGAACCTCTACTGCGGGGTCCTGTGCACCCTCACCATCGGGCAGACGTTCAGGCCGGCGTGGTTGCCCCACGCCAAGACCCGGACCATTGCGGCGATCCTCATCTTCACCCTGGCCCTCCTGATCGCGCTGTTCGCCCGCGACAATTTCATCTTCTTCTACACGAACTTCCTCTCCTTCCTGATGTACGTCCTGGTTCCCTGGACGGCCATCAACCTGGTGGACTACTACCTCCTGCGGCACGGCGATTACAGGGTTGAAGACTTCTTCAAGCGCGACGGCGGGGTATACGGAAGGTTCAACTGGGTTGCGATCGGAGCCTATGTTGCCGGCGCGCTGATCCAGGTTCCGTTCTCGGCAACAGCGGTGTTCACCGGCCCTATTGCCGCAGCGATGAACGGCGTGGACGTCTCCTGGATTGTTGGCCTGGTGGTCGTTGCACCCCTTTACTACTTTGCGGCGCGGGTGTTCCGCAAGAAGTCGGAGGCAGCCCCCTTTCAGTCGCCTGCATTCGCAGCTGAACTGATTGAGGCCCCTCGGGCCTAACGCCCACCGAGGGCGGTGCGCCCGTCACGGGCGGTATGGCCACCCCGGGCGTACCGCCCTCCCCACACAAACTCCGGCGCCGAGACCGGCGCAGAAAGCAAAGGCCAAATATCATGACACTCACTGACCTCGAGCGGTTCACAGTCCGCCGCTCTTCCACTGAGCAAAGCAGCGAGAGCGTTTTGCCTTCGGTTTCGCCTCCGGCGGGGCACTTCATAAATGGATCGTTTGTTGCCGGTTCCTCCACCCGGCTCATCGACGTCGTCGACCCCACCACAGAGCAGGTCATCACATCCGTTCAGGCAGGTACAGCCTCGGACGTGGACGATGCGGTTGAGGCGGCCGTGGCGGCCCAGAAGTCCTGGGGCGCCACGACCCCGAAGGAACGGTCCGAGGTGCTCACCCTGATCGCCAACACCATTGAAGCCAACCGCGAAGCCTTCGAAATCATCGAGTCCGCCAACACCGGCAAACCGCGAACGGTTGCGGAGGACGATGTCTCCAGCACCATCGACACGTTCCGGTTCATGGCCGGGGCTTCCCGCACGCTGACGTCCATGGCAGGTGGCGACTACGCCACCGGGCATACCTCGGTGATCCTCAGGGAACCCGTCGGCGTCGTCGGCGTCATCACCCCGTGGAACTACCCGCTGCTGATGGCTGCGTGGAAGATCGCGCCCATCCTGGCCGCCGGGAACAGCATCGTCCTCAAGCCTTCGGAACAGACCCCGCTCTCGACGCTAAAGCTGGCAGAACTGGTGGCCGGACGCATCCCCGATGGAATTCTCAACATCGTGACCGGACAAGGCCGAACCGTTGGGCAGCGGCTCGCCGAACACCCTGATGTCGCCCTCATTGCGTTGACAGGGAGCGTCGTCAGCGGACAGGCGGTGGCAGAGACCGCGGGCAGGTCCGTCAAGCGCGTCCATCTGGAACTCGGCGGCAAGGCCCCTGTAGTTGTCTTCCCCGACGCCGATCTCCGAGCGGCCGCCGCCGGTGTGCGGAACGCCGGCTTCTGGAATGCCGGCCAGGACTGCGGCGCCGCCTGCCGCGTACTGGTCCACGAATCCGTGGCTGAGGAGTTTACCGAGCACCTGGTACGGGAAGTCGGCACGCTCGTCGTCGGCGCCCCGGACGCCGGGGACGACGTCGAAATCGGTCCCATGATTTCGCGCCCGCACTTCGAACGCGTGAAGGAATCGCTTGCCGAGGCAAAGGCTGCCGGTCTCCAGGTGGCTATCGGCGGTTCGGCACTGGACGGCCCCGGCTTCTACATTGAACCCACAGTGATCAGCAACGTACCGGCCGGGGCGCATATTGCTACCCACGAGATCTTTGGCCCCGTCGTCACCGTCGAGTCATTCAGCTCGACCGAAGAGGCCGTTACCCGGGCAAACGAGAGCCCCTATGGCCTTTCCGCCTCGGTATGGACGCGGGATTCGAGCCTCTCGCTCAGTGTGCCGAAGCGACTCGATTTCGGCACTGTCTGGGTCAATTCGCACTTGGTGCTGGCCTGCGAGGTTCCGTGGGGCGGATTCAAGGGATCCGGCTACGGCCGCGACCTCTCGCTGTATGCCCTGGACGATTACTCCCGGACCAAGCACGTCATGATCAACCACGGCGCATGAGCGTTAAGACCAGGATCGGAGCCCGGCAATGACCACCACGAATCATCACCACTCGGCGTCGTCGGCGCGCGCCGCGACCCCGTCCTCTCCCTTCGGGACAGACGTAACCTGGACCAACTGGGGCGGCAACCAGAGCGCCACGCCGGCATTCACCGTCCGGCCGCGGAACGAACAGGAAGCGCTCGACGCCGTCCGGTTCGCCATCCGCGAAGGCCTGCCCGTCCGCGCCGTCGGCTCAGGGCATTCGTCCTCGCCGCTTGTGCAGACCGGCGGCGTCCTGATGGACATGTCCGCGCTCTCGGGAATCACCGGAACCGACCTCATGCGGCGCCGCGCGAGGGCCCTGGCCGGCACCACCATCAACGCCTTTGGCGATCCGCTGTGGGAGCAGGGGCTGGCGCTGGGCAACCAGGGCGACATTGACAAGCAGCAGATCGCCGGGGCGCTCGCCACCAGCACGCACGGCTCCGGAAAGAACCTGGGCAGCTTCTCATCAGCCCTGCGCTGGGTCCGGCTGATCAACGGCTACGGCGAAATCGTCGAAATCGGTGAAGGGCAGCTGCGCGAACTCAGGGCCGCCCAGGTCGCCTTGGGGACGCTCGGAATTTTCCTCGAGGTCGAACTGGCGGTCGAGGACCGCTACTACCTGCAGGAGGAGATCACCTATCCCACGTGGGCGGAGACGGCGGCAACCTGGCAGGCCGACATCGACGCGAACCGGCACTACTCGTTCCTCTGGTGCCCGGACGATGACTCCTGCGAGCTCCTGGACCTGCCCGGCTCGCCGGGACAGGGCATGGCAAACCGCAGCTACACCAAGCGGTACAACATTGCCCAGATCCAGGACGAGAGTGAAATTGCCACGACGGAGGGTGCCCGGCTGGACCGGTCCTACCGAATCTATCCGGGCGGATTCACCACACCGTTCCATGAACTCGAGTACTTCGTTCCCAGCGAGCACGGCCTGGAGGCCGTCGAGGCTGTCCAGGACCTGATCCGCACCAGGCATTCCGACCAGAAGTACCCCGTCGAGGTCCGCTGGGTGAAGGCCGACGAAGGCTACATGTCCCAGTTCCAAGGACGCGACACCACTGTCATCACGCTGACCACTGAACCCGGGACCGACTACTGGCCCTTCTTCCGGGATGCAGACGCGGTGCTGCAGGAATTCGAGCCGCGTGCCCACTGGGGAAAGATCCACTTCATGACAAGGAGCCGCCTCGAGCGCCTCTACCCGGAGCTTGACACCTTCATCCAGGTTCGCCGGGAATTCGACCCCCGCGGCATGTTCCTTAACGACCACACCCGTGCCCTCGTGGGCTAAACCAGCAATCTAGGCACTCCCGGCTAACCAGGCAATTCCGGCGTATGCCCCCGAACCGTGACCGGGGGCATACTGCCCGCCCGGCCACAAGCCAACCCGCTACAACAAATGGGGAAGAGAAGACATGAGCCATTTTCAGGACAAGACCTACCTTGTCACCGGAGCCAGCTCAGGCATCGGCCTCGCGACCACGCGGGCCCTGCTGGCGCAAGGGGCCAAGGTTGCGGCAGTGGCGCTCCCGGACCGTCTGCTCGATGACGCAAAACGCCAACTGACCGGCGCAGTGATCTTCGTCGAAGCCGACGTATCGGAGTCCCAGCAAGTCGATAACGCCTTCGCCCGGGCGGAAGCCGAACTCGGACCGCTGAGCGGGGCCTTCAACGCCGCAGGAATCTCCAGTGTTGCGCCCATCGCCGAAACCTCAGACGAGCTGTGGCAGAGACTGATCCGCGTGAACCTGTCCGGTACCTTCCACTTCGCCAGGGCAGCAGCGCGAACGCTCTCATCCAACGGCGGCGGATCTCTGGTTTGCACTGCCAGCGAGCTGTCACTGGTCGGCCAGGCGGGCTACTCCGCGTACACCGCGACCAAGGGCGGCGTCCTGTCGATGGTGCGGTCCTTGGCCGCCGAACTTGCCCCGGCCGGGATCCGGGTCAACGCACTGTCCCCGGGCACGACAGACACCCCGATGCTGGCGGCCGAGTTCGCGAACGGAGAAGAACGCGCCAGGGACGAAGCGTCCGTACCGCTGGGCCGGTTCGCCCTGCCGGAGGAGATCGCAGCCGCGGCGCTGTGGCTGCTGGGCCCCGATTCCTCATATGTCACGGGAACAAACCTTGTTATCGACGGTGGTCGAACCACCACGTTCCCACTCGGACATTGACTTCCAACACGCACTGAAAGGCGAAATCACATGAGCTCTGTCCTGGTCACAGGTGGTGCCGGATTCACCGGCCGCCACATCATCAACGAACTTGCCGACGCCGGGCATCATACGGTCAGCTACAACCGGGACTTCCTCGAGGCGCCACGCCCCGACGTCGTTTCCGTTCAGGGTGAACTGTTCGATATTCCGCGCCTCCTGGAGATATTCAAGGAGCACGACGTCGACACCATCGTCCACACTGCCGCAATATCCCACCCGACGTATTCCCTGAGCTTTCCCCTGGCAACCTTTGCGGCCAACGTCGAAGGAACAGTGGCGGTTTTCGAGGCAGCACGACTGCACGGCGTCAAGAGGATCGTCTTCTTCTCTTCCGAGTGCGTGTACGGAAAGACCTCAGCACCGGTAGTTCTCGAATCGGAGCCGGCAAATCCCACGACGCCTTACGCCGTGACGAAGGTTACCGGGGAATGGCTCGGCCAGGTCTACGGCGACAGGTACGGAATCGACGTCATCTCCCTGCGCATCGGCCAGGTTTACGGACCCGGAAACCGCATGGACGAAATCATGCGGGACATCATGCGCGGCGTTGTCCGTGACGGTTCATTCTCACAGGATCACGGGGCCGACCACCGCTACAACCTGGTCTACGTCCGCGACGTCGCCCGCGCCATCCTGGCGGCAGTCCAGGCACCGCAAACAGCCCCGACCAGGCCGCTGGCCTACAACATCTCCGGCAGCGAGTACTGGACACTCAGCGACGTCGTCAAGGAAGTTCGGATCGCATTCCCGGAGGCCACTGTGGAGATCGGGCCGGGGACGGATCCAACCCTGGACCTGCAGGGACATTTCAGCATCGCTTCCGCAGCCGCGGACCTGGGCTATGAACCGGCCTGGCCGCTGCAGCGGGCTCTCGGCGATTACGCCGATTGGCTCTCCACGCATGACTTCTGACCCATTTCTTCTGAGCTTTTTTCTGATTCATAGGGGCGATCATGACATTCGATAAAAGCGGCTGGAGGCAAGGGGCCGCATGCGTCGCCGCGTTGACCTTCGACGTCGACGCCGAGTCCCCTGTCCTGGCCGCCGGCCGACGCTATGCCGACAACGCAATGGCGATGACCCACCAGGCGTTCGGACCCAAGGTGGGTGTTCCCCGGATTCTCCAAATGTTGAAAGACGTGCAGCAGCCGGCGACATTCTTCATTCCAGGCGTCACTGCGGAACGATATCCGCACATGGTTGAACAGGTCCTGGAAGCCGGTCATGAGATCGCGCACCACTCACACACCCACCGCACGGCGGTGAACATGAGTTTCGACGACGAACGCGCCGACTTCGACCTGGCGCTTGCCGCACTCGGGCGCTTCGGCATTTCTCCCAAGGGGCACCGCGCCGCACTGTGGGAGCCCTCTTGGCAGACGCCGTCGTTGGTAGCTGAGTATGGGCTGAAATACGATTCCAGCCTGATGGACGCGGACGTTCCGTATCTCATTGAAACCCCCGCAGGAACGGTTGCCGAGCTCCCCCCGCACTGGAGCCTGGATGACTGGGAGCAGTATGCCTTCCTTCCGGAACCCAAGATTGGTGAAATCATCCAGTCGCCACTGGTCGTGGCGGATATGTGGATTCACGAGATCGACGCCATGCGACGTCATGGCGCCCTTTTCATGCTTACGTGCCACCCGTTCCTCACCGGGCGGGCGGGACGGCTGGAGGCGCTGCGGACCGTTATCGAAACTGCGCTGGAACGAGGCGACGTCCGCTTCTCGACCTGCGAAGCACTCGCGGAAGCGGCGCTCGGTGACCCCGCGTTGATTGCCGAGCCCCTCAACCCAGTTACAGCATCCGCGGAGCTGTATCCGGACTTCTAAACCCCGGACTTCTAAACCTCCGACGACTAAGCCCCGGACGGCTAGCCCGTCGCCACCGCGAACATTGACCATCCCGAACACGACCGGCCAAGGGTGCGCCCTTGGCCTGTGATCAGCCACGCCCGCCACGCGTTGTGAAGCTTCAACCCTCAGACCGACCCAGCGAAAGAAGGCCCATAGCAATGAACTCCCCGTCCCAGCTGTTGCCGGACGCACCTGGTCCAACGCAGGCGCCCAATCCTGAATCCCTCCAACTGAAACGGGAAATGGGGTTCTGGTCCTCGTTCTCCTTGGCGTTCGCCTTCATGTCACCGATCATCGGCTTGTACGGAGTTTTCGGCTTGGCGCTGCTGGCGGCAGGTCCGGCGTTCTGGTGGGGTCTGTTGGTCGTCCTCTTGGGCCAGGCTCTGGTGGCTGCCGTACTTGCCGAGCTCGCTTCACGGTGGCCTGTTGCCGGCGGGGTCTGCCTTTGGTCCCGGTCCCTTCTCGGGCACACCTACAGCTGGTACGCCGGATGGGCCTACATCTGGACCCTCATCATCACAGTTGCCGCTGTTGCCTTCGGCGGCGGCACATTTCTGGCGTCATTGCTGGGCATGGAACAGCCCGACATCACAACAAAAATCATGCTGGGCGCCGTCGTCTTGTTGGTGAGCACCATTGCCAACTCCGCCGGACGGAAATGGCTGAGCCTGCTGGTGACGGTGAGCATCGTGTGCGAGGTCATCGCCAGCCTGGGAGTCGGGCTGGTCCTCATCATCTTCCATCGCCGGAATTCCCTCAGCACGATTCTGGACGCTTTCGGAACCGCGCCCGACACAACCGCATATGTCTTTGGGCCCTTCCTCGCCGCAGTGGCAATCATCGGATGGTCGTTTGTGGGATTTGAAAGTGCGGGTGCAATTGCCGAGGAAGTCCGATCTCCCGAACGCAGAGTGCCGCGGGCCGTCCTGACGTCCCTGGTCACGGTGGCATCTGTCATCACGTTTTCCTGCCTGGCGCTGCTCCTGGCAATCCCGGACATTGACGCCGCCATGTCGGGGGCAGACCCGGACCCGATTACCACAACCCTCACTGCCAATCTTGGCGAGGGAATCACCAAGCCGCTCCTGGTGACCATCGTCCTGGGATTCATCGCGGGGACAGTGGCGCTGCAGGCGGCCGTGTCGCGATCGATTTTCGCGTTCGCCAGGCTGGATGCCCTGCCGGCGGCCAGGGTCCTGAGGCGTCTCAGCAAAACGGACAGACTGCCCATCAACGCGCTGCTGGTCTCGGCGGCCGCTTCGCTGGTTGTTCTGGCGCTGTCGGCATCGCAGGTGTACGGCGCCCTCATTGCCTTCGCGACGGCGGGCTTCTACGTGGCATTCATCTTTCCGGTGCTGGCCGCGCTGATAGCTCGGCTGAAAGGACAGTGGAAGGCCGGACAGTTCAGCCTGGGTGTTCTTGGGCCAGTGGTGAACGTGGCCGCGCTGCTGTGGTTGGGTTTTGAAATCCTCAATATCGCTTGGCCGCGGCAACCGGAAGCGCCCTGGTACCAGAACTACGCGGTGATTGTGGTGTTCGTGCTGCTGGGCCTGGCGGGTTTTGTGGTGGAGAAGCGCCTGCGTCCACGCAATAGCCGCACCCTGGCAGCGGCGACGGAGACAGAACCAGAGCCGGAACTGTCCACAAGTCGCCGTTAGAGCGATGCATAGATCCTGCCGGCTACTGTCAGTTGGCCGTTCGTTTGGTAGAGGGCCGAAGGGCCCAAGATCGGGTCGGAGGGCCCTCTGGCATACCACGCGAACCGTTCGACGAAGGGCATCGCCCTCATCCCGGCGACAGCAGCCCGCATGAAGCTGTGCACGTCTCCGCGGGTGTACCGGGAGGGGCGCGAAGGGGTCGCCGACCAGTCAGCGACGGAAAACTCGGTAACCCACACGGGCCTTCCATACTTCTCGTGCAGATCCCTGACCTTCGAAAGGAAGCTCTCAGCATTTGGCCAGCCGTAGCAGTGCATCGTCATGAAGTCGACGCGCAGGTTGGCCCTGGCAGCCTTGGTCATGAACTTGTCCAGCCAGGGGCTGGTTGCACTGACGGTGCTCGGGGACCCCAGCCTGAGGCCGGTGGACTGGAGCAGGGGCCACAGCCGGATGGCCTCGTCGACGGACATGTTGGCCTGACTGGAGAAGTCCGGCTCGTTGAAGCCGAGAAGGTTTTTGGTTCTCGTTACGGGAAGCTGGCGGATCACGTCGTCGATGGAATTATTCTGCACCAGAGCTTTTCCGCTCCAGACCATCGGGACGAATCCTGGGTTGGTGGTGACGGTATATTTCGATCCCCACGAGTAGTACCAGCTGGCGTTGAGGGCCCGGATCTGCCGGAGCGCCAATGCGTCTGTGCCCCCGCGGGCTGCGCCTTTGAGCGCCTGGGGCCGGGCCCCGGCCGCGGAGGCGGGGGCCGCGGAAAGAACCCCTGGAAGGGTCAGGGCGGCCAGCGGTAATGCGAGAAATGTCCGGCGTTCCATGTGTATTCCTTCTCTCGATGCGAAGCAGGTCGAGACCAGGATCTGACGCGAGTGACGCTACGCCGGCGTGCCGGCATCGGGTAGATTCGTTCGGCCCTACTGACAGCAAACGCACGGCTTTGCCCCGCAGCAGGGGGCAAAGCCGTGCGCTGTCTTTTGCCGTGGAGGCTACTCCGGAACCACCAGGGCGGGGGTGTCCTTCCGGATGGTCTCGCCCCGGAAGAAGCCCGGCTGCAGTTTCGCGGTGACGAGCATGACCACCACGCCCAGGGCAAGGATGCCGATGCCCAGGATGAAGACCAGGCCCACGCCGAAGACCTCGGAGCCGCTGCCGAATTCCGGCGCCCAGCTGTCCACGGCGGTCTGGAAGAAGACCACGGTGAGGACCAGACCGCCGAGCACCGGGAACAGCAGCCGCATGAAGACGTTGCGGACGCTGGAGAACAGGCTGTGCCGGAAGTACCACGTGCAGGCGAACGCGGTGAGGGCGTAGTAGAAGCAGATCATCAGGCCCAGGGCCATGATGGTGTCGTTGAGTACGTTCTCGCTCACCACTTTCATGACGGCGTAGAAGCCGCCGGACAGCAGGCCCGCAACCAGCGTGGCGTAACCGGGGGAGCCGAAGCGCTTGCTGACGGATGCGAAGCGCGGCGGCAGGGCACCGTAGTGGCCCATCGCCAGCAGGCTGCGGGCCGGGGAGGCCATGGTGGACTGCAGCGAGGACGCGGTGCCGGACAGCACGGCCAGGGACATCAGGATGGCGAGCGGGCCCATGACGGGGGAGGCCAGCGCCGCAAAGACGTTCGCCTGGTTGTCCGGGTTGTTCAGGCCGATGCCGTCGACTCCGGTGCCAGCCACCATCATGGTGGCCACGATGACGGCGAGGTAGAGAGCCAGGACGGCCACCGCCGTCGTTGTTCCCGCGCGGCCGGCGGTGCCGCGGCCGCCCTTGGTTTCCTCGTTGACGGTGAGGCAGACGTCCCAGCCCCAGTAGACGAAGACGGCCAGTGACATGCCGGCGGTGAACTGCTCGAAGCTCTCGATCTTTGCCGGGTTGAACCAGTCCCAGCTGAACGCAATCGCGGTGCCGGAGTCGCCCGAGGCCGCGTGGCCGAGCGCCATGACGATGAAGACGGCCAGCACCAGCACCTGGAAGCCGACCATGCCGTATTGCACGAGCTTGGTGGCGTGCAGGCCGCGGTAGCTGACCCAGACAGCCAGGGCCACGAACACCAGGCAGGTCACGATGTTCACGGCAGTGTTGGAGGTCAGGTCCGCGAGTTCGGGGTTGTTGAACACCTGGGCGAGGAAGAGGTAGAAGAAGTCCACCGCGACGCCGGCTAGGTTGGAAAGGACAATGATGTTGGCGGCCAGCAGCCCCCAGCCGCCCATCCAGCCCACGAACGGGCCGAACGCCTTTGTGGCCCACGTGAAGGTGGTGCCGCTGTCCGGGGAATCGGCGTTGAGCTCCCGGTAGGCGAAGGCCACCAGGATCATGGGGATGAACGCGACGATGAAGATCGCCGGCAGCTGCACGCCGACGGCGCCGACGGCGGGTCCCAGCGAACTGGTCAGGCTGTAGGCCGGTGCCACGGAGGAGATGCCCAGGACGACGACGGCGAGCAGGCCCAGCTGGCCGCCCTTGAGCCCCTTGCCTGTGATGCCGTGCTTGGAACCGGCCGGGTCGACGACGTCGTGCGCGGTGGCGGTGCCGTCTTCGCGGCCGATGGTGTGACTCATGGCTGATCTGCTTTCTGGGAGGCGGTTGGTTGCTGCTGGGTGATGCAGTGGATGCCGCCGCCGCGGGCGAAGAGCTCGCGGGCGTCGATGCCCACCACTGTGCGGCCGGGATAGGCATCGCTGAGGATGCGCAACGCTTTCTCGTCCATCGGGTCGCCGAACGTGCAGGCGATGACGCCGCCGTTGACCACCAGGTGGTTGATGTAGCTGTAGTCGACGAAGCCTTCCTCGTCCGTGAGGGTTTCCGGGGCGGGGACCTCGATGATGTTCCATTCGCGGCCGGCCGCGTCCCGGGTGGTGGCGAGATGGCTGATGATGTCCCGGCTGACCTGGAAATCGGGGTGCGCGGGGTTCTGCTGGGAATGGACAAGCAATGTGCCGGGGGACGGGATGGCGGCGACGATGTCGACATGGCCGCGGGTGCCGAACCGTTCCGAATCCCGGGTCAGCCCCCGCGGAAGCCAGACGACGTGCGTGGTGCCCAGCGTCCGGGCCAGTTCGGCCTCGACGTCGGCCTTGCTGAGTCCCGGGTTGCGGCCCGGATCCAGCTGGACCGTCTCGGTGACGAGGACCGTGCCTTCACCGTCGACGTGGATGCCGCCGCCCTCGTTCACCAGAGGCGAGACGAGGTGGCTGGCCCCGGAGCGTGCCGCGACGGCTGCTGCCACAAGCGAGTCCTTGTCCCAGGCGGCCCAGTCCTGGCCGCCCCAGCCGTTGAAGACCCAGTCCACGGCGCCGAGCCGGCCGGCGTCGTCCAGCACGAACGTGGGGCCGATGTCCCGCATCCAGGCGTCGTTCAGCGCGGCGGTGACCACCTCGATCTCGGGGCGGAGGTACCGGGCGGCGGTCTCGACGTCGTCCGGGGCCACCAGCATGGTGACGGGTTCGAAATCCACGACGGCGTTCGCAACGGCGGCCCAGACGGAACGGGCGGCGTGGGCTTCTTCCGCTGTCTCGCCCAGCGTGTAGCCACCGGTGGGAAACGCCATCCAGACGCGGTCCTGGGGTGCCGTTTCGGACGGCATCCGCCAGGCGCTCACGCCGTGGCCTTCTGGAGGGTGGCCTTCCGCGTGTCGAGACCGAGCGGGGCGTCGGGGCGCACGGGTTCGGTCAGCCGCGCGTAGGTGTCCGGGCGGCGCGTGGCCAGGAACGGGAAGAGCGTGAGCCAGTCCTTGCGCTGGTCAAGGTCCAGATCCGCGACCAGCACGGCGGATTCGTTCCGCGGCGCCTGGGCGAGGATCCGGCCGTAGGGATCGGAGATGAAGGACGAGCCGTAGAAGTTCAGCGTGCCTTCGCTCCCGTAGCGGTTGGGGGCCACCATGAACAGTCCGTTGGCAATCCCGTTGCCCACTATGACCTGCTGCCACAACGGCTGGGTATCGAAGTCCGGGTGGTCCGGCTCGGAACCGATGGCCGTGGGGTAGACCAGGAGTTCTGCCCCGCCCAGGGAGTAGATCCGCGCTAGTTCGGGGAACCATTCGTCCCAGCAGGTGGGCATGCCCAGCCGTGCGCCGCCGAGTTCGGCGGGGGAGTGGACCTCGTAGGCGTCCTCGCCCCCGGGGCCCTGGCGGAAGAACTTGTCCTCGTGGTAGCCGGCCGTGACGGGGATATGCAGCTTGTGGGTGCGGCCCAGAAGGTCGCCATTGGGGGATACCAGGATGGCGGTGTTCAGGCCCAGGCCGTCGTCGGAACCGTCCGGGTTCCCGGCCTTCTGGTACAGCGAGGCGTGGACGCAGACGCCGTGCCTGCGGGCCGCGTCCGCCGCGAAGCGGAACGTGGGGCCGGTGAGCAGGTCCTCGGCGATGTCCGAGGGCCGCGGGCGCGTGGCCCCGCCCCGGGCGGTGTCGTTCTCCGGAAGCGTGTCCGCCGGGTAGCGGGACAGGGTGAGCTCGGGCAGGAAGACGACGGCGGCCCCCAGTCGGGCGGCGCGCCCGATGCCTTCGTCCAGTTCGGCGCGCAGGGCCGCGGCATCGGGCTGCCAGCGGTGCTGCACGACGCCGACGCGCAGCGCGGGCCGGTTCGATGGTTCGGTCCGGGCGAGGGAGGGCGGGGCGTCGAGGGACGTGTTTTCGATCATGGCTACTCCAGTGAGACGGGGGTCACGTAAATGAACGTTGTTCATTTAGTATTGGGGGCGATGGCGGCGCGGGGCAAGACCTAATATGAATAAAGTTCATTTATTTATTCGCGGCGATCCAGCATCTGTGCCCGGCCGCGGCGCGGGCTCGTTCAGAGCCTGTTCATGCCCGTTCAGAGCCGTTCGGGGCGCGGGCTGGGCGCGGGCCGTAAGGCCCTAGACCGCGGAATGGGCACGGCAGAATCTGGGCGTATGACTCCAACGAATCCTGGGCCCGCTCCGGTCATCAGGCCCGCCCAGCTCAAGGAACAACCGACGGCGGTGGTGCACGAGACTGTCCCGATGAACGCGCTGCGGGACTTTTTCGGCCGTGCCTTCGGTGCCGTCATGGGCGCGGTGCAGCAGCAGCATGTCCAGCTGGCCGGACCTCCGTTCGCGCTGTACCGTGGCACGCCGACCGACGTCGTGGATGTCGAGGCGGGGTTTCCTCTCGCCGCACCCTTCACGAATCCGGGCGGCGTGGACACGGCGGTCCTCGCCGGGAGCCTCCCCTCGGGCCGGGCCTACGAAGCGATGCACATCGGTCCCTACGAATCACTGCAGCAGACGTACGGCGCGATCATGGCGCGGATGCGGCAGGACGGGGCGAGCCCGGGGGAAGCAATGTGGGAGTACTACCTCACCGATCCCGGCGCCGAACCCGACCCGGCGAAATGGCAGACCCTGGTGGTCTGGCCGGTCGCCTGACCTGCCTGCCTAAACCGCCTATCTGAAACTCTATTTGAACCGCCCAGCCGACGCGCACGGCCGGGCTTCGGGCGGGGCCGCTGCCCCGGTTTTCCGCGGCCCGACAGACTCGTTGTGTCTGATTGGCCACACTATTCCTTAACTCCATGCATAATGTCCTAAACTGCTTCACTGAGGTGCCTGAAATGGCGCTGCGCAGCAACGAAAGTGAACCCCAATATGGCTACCGATTACGACGCCCCACGCAAGACTGAAGAAGAATCTCCCGCTGAGTCGCTGGAGGCCCTGCAGGCGTCCCGCGGCGGCGGCGCCCAGACTGCTGTGATCGACGTCGACGAGAACGACACCGCTGAAGGCATCGATCTCCCGGGGGCGGATCTGTCCGGCGAAGAGCTGACCGTCATTGTTGTTCCCGAGCAATCCGATGAATTCACCTGTGCCTCCTGCTTCCTGGTCCGTCACCGGTCCCAGGTTGCCCTGGAAAAGAACGGCATGAAGTACTGCCGCGACTGCGAAGGCTAAGAACCTTCCAGCAGTCTCCGCACGAAGCGCCGGACCCGCGAGGGGGCCGGCGCTTCGCCGTTCCGGCCCAGTCCGTCGCAGCTCCTGCCCGGCCCGGCGCGTTATCTGTTTGTAAACGAATCTCGAAGGACCCGTCGCAGACATCCGTCCGTGACCGGCGACGAGCCACGCTAACAGTTGGGCGCCGAAATGGTGGGCGGCCTCGCCCGCCGGTTCGGGCCCGCCTACGCTGAAAGCGTCTGACAGTGCTGGCGCTCCCGGTTCCCCGCCCAGGCTGCCTGTCCAGACAAAGCAGGCAGTTCAGTGCGTTCAATATCGGAGCAGTTCAGTGTCAGGCGGTGGCCGCATTGATAAAGACCCAGCTGAAGACGATCCAGCTGAAGATCCAGGCATTGCTCGCGGCAGTGTTGATGGCCGCCGGCCTGGGGCTGCTTGCGCCGGCGCCGGCAGCCGCGGACCCCTACTGCGGGCTGGTCTGGGGTTCGCTGATGAAAACAGATCCGGCCCTGAGCCAGGCCCAGGTGGTGAGCGTCCGGAGCGGCCAGCACTACTGCTTTGATCGGCTTGTCATCGACCTGAACGGCCCCGTGGCCGGCTACACCGTCCGCTATGTTCCCCAAGTGGTGCAGGACGGGTCGGGCCTGCCGGTCCCGCTGCGGGGCCAGGCCTTCATCCAGCTCACGGTCAACGCGCCAGCGTATGACAGCAACGGCAACTCCACGTACAACCCGGCGGACAAAAACGAACTCGTGAACGTCAGCGGTTACCAGACGTTTCGCCAGGTGGCGTGGGCGGGCAGCTTCGAGGGATACAGCAGCCTGGGCCTGGGGGTCCGTGCCCGGCTGCCGTTCCGGGTCCTTACCTTGACCGGGCCGGGCACCGGGTCACGGCTCGTGGTGGATGTGGCGCATTTCTGGTGAGGCGGCGGCGCTCGCCGGGCGCGTTGGCTAGAGCGAGTTGAGCTCGGCCCGGAGCGGGTAATCCCGGCCGTCGAGCACGAGCTGGGTGCAGCGTCCCGTGCTGCGGTTGAGGACGATCGGGGCCATGAGGTTGACCGTGGTGGAACCGGGGGAGTGGTTGAGGACGATCAGTACCTGCGGTGCCTCGGACTCCTGAAAGTCCAGGGCCTCCAGCGCTGCCACCGGGATGGGCGGGGCGTAGCTGGGCGCAAACACGGCGGCATCGGCCAGGAACAGACGCACCGGGGTTGAAGCGGCTTCCAGGGCGTACAACCCGGCCGCGCCCTCGACGCTGCGCAGGCTGAAGTCATGCAGATCCTCGAAGCCCGGCATGGGGGCCGTGAAGGCGACAGGCAGGTTGGCGACGGGAGTGTCCATGACCGGGGCACTCACCGCAGGAAGTCCATCAGCGTGGGTTGAAGCACCCGCGCCGTCGCGGCCAGGGCCACCTGGTAGTTAGTCTCCTGAAGCTTCAGGTCCATGATGACGCTGCCAAGATCTGCCTTCTCAATGCCGGTCTTCTGTGCATCCAAGGTGGCCTCCAATTCTGTGTTGACGCTGCTGGCACGTTCCAGCTGTGCCTGGCGGGTTCCGATCTCGGACCGCCCGTCGACGATGTTGTTAAAACCAGTCTCCAGGGTGTCGAGCTGCGACTGTGTTGGGGCCGCTCCGCCCCTGAGCGCGTCGGCTAGCGATTTGACCGTGTCAAAGACTGAGCCCGTTCCAACGCCGAAGATACCTTGGCCGTCGGCGTCGACCCTCACGGTCTGCGTGGCACTGAAGCGACGTTCAACAGGGCTGAGCCCGGCACCGTTGTATGAGGGCGGTATGGGACCGCTAAAAGCTTCCGGGGCATCCGAATTCCCGGCAAAGATGTTCCTGCCGAGGTGCTTGGTGTTGGCGATTGAGAGGAGCTCGCTGTTAAGGGCGTCGAGCTCGATGGCGATGGCGTCCTTTCCGGACTGGGGCAAGGTGCCGTTGCCTGCAAGGACTGTGAGGTCCTTAACCCGGTGCATCACATTGGTGGCCTGCTCGAGTGCAGAATCCGCCGCCGTCAGCCACGTGTTGCCGTCGTCGATGTTGCGGCCATACTGGGCGTTGGCGGCCAGGAGGGCACGGGTCTCGAGGGCCTGAGCGGTGGCTGCAGGATCGTCCGAGGGCCGAGAGATCTTGTTGAGAGTGCTTGCCTTCTCCTGCAGCTCGGCCAGCCTGGACTGCTGGGTCTGCAGGGTCCGCTGGGCGGCTGAGCTCATAGTCAGGTTTGTTACCCGGTTCAGCATAGCTACCTTCCTACCAGACCGGTGCGGTTGATCAGAACATCAAGCGCCTCGTCGACGGCGGTCATGACGCGTGCAGCCGCCTGGTAGGCATGCTGGTTGGTGAGCAGGCTGATGTTTTCCTCGTCCAGGCTCACGGAGGCCTGGGAAGCACGGCCGGTGAGGGCGGAGGCCTGTGCAGCCGTAGTGAGGGCCTCGTGTTGCTGGGCCCCCCTGGACTGCACGCCAATGTCGGTGACGATGCCGGACCAGACCTTGTCCGGGGAGTTCGCACCTACGCCGAGCTGGGAGATCCGGTCGGCAATACTCGTGTCCAGGGCGCCGCCGGTCGACGCCTTCAGGGCAATCCCGGAAATGTCGGTCGGCCCCTTGACGCTGAGCGCGGCAGGGTTACCCCCGACAGTGAAAAAGGGTGCACCCGAGGCGCCCGCGCCCGTGACTCCGGTCTGGTGGACCGTGTTGACGGCGGTGGCGAGAGCGAGCGCCAACGTGCTGTACGCGTCCGCCGCCTGGGCGATTGCGCCGCCCTTGCTCGCCGGTGCCAGCACGGACAGTGCACCCGCGAGTTCGCCGCCGTCGAGGGTCGCCGTGCCGCTGGGGCTTGTCCACTCGATGCGCGGGGCATCGGCAGCGGCGTCAGCCATGGCGGTGGCGCCCGCAAGCTGGAGCGTCCGGACTGAGCCGCCCGTGACGAGGGCGTTTCCCCCGACAAGGACGTCGACGGTACCGTCGGCCTGCTCGCGGACAGCGCCGCCGGTCAGGCTGGCGATCTTGTCCGTGAGCTTGGCCCGGGCGTCGATGAGTTCATTGGCTGATCCGCCGGCAGCGAGGGCGGACCGGATGGTCGTGTTGTACGAAGCAACCTGGGCGGCGGCCGCATTCACGGCGTTGACCGTGTCCTGAGCCTGCCCGCGGGCGCTGGTCCACTGGGCATCCAGGGCCTTGTAGGCGGAGGAGATCTTGTCCGTCACGGAGTTCGCCGCGTTGAGGAGGAGCCCCTTCGGGCCGTCCTCCGCGGGCTGGTTGGCGGCGCCCTGCCAAGCGGACCAGAAGCCCTGCAGCGCAGTCGAGATGCCGTTCTCGCCGGGTTCCTGAAGGACGCCTTCAATGCCCTGCAGAGCCGAAGAGCGAACACTCGCGTACCCTGCCTGGGCTCCGGCCGAGCGAACACTGCCGTCGAGGAAGCTGTTGCCGAGCCGTGCGATGGTGTCCACGGAAACACCCTGCCCGGGCTGCAATGTGCCCCCGCTGAAGAGGCCACGGGCCGGCGCCGCCAGCGAGGACTGCTCCACACGCTGCCGGGTGTAGCCCTCGGTGGCGGCGTTGGCGATGTTCTGGCCGGCGACGTTCATGCCCAGCTGGGCAGCCGTCAATCCCCGGTAGGCGGTGTTCAGGGTGCCAAAGGTGCTCATGCGTGGCTTCCTTAGAATTGCTTGTCGAAGATGCGGGAGCCGGCTGACTCCCCGGTCTTGCCATGGGCGTCGTAGGTGCCCGTTGCAGCCGCGGGGTTCAGGTCCGCCAGCGACTCCTGGGTGGAACGGACGGCGGTGCGCAGGTACTGCTCGTTGGAGTCGCGCAGTTCCTTTATAAGGGCCGTCTGGCGGGTCAGCGCGGTCAGGTGTGCGGTCAGGACCTCGGCCCAGGCCCCCTCGGGTGCGGCGGCGGCCAGCTCGCCGAGGGAAGCGTCGGACGGCAGGCCCCAGGTTTCGGCAACGACGGCGGCCTCGATGGTGCGCGCCAGGCTCGCCTTGGAGAGGTGCTCAAGGACCTGCTCGACTTCCTTGGTCCCGTGCGCCAGCCAGCGCGACTTGCCTGACGTGAGGAGCAGTTGCTCCTCTTCAAGCTTGAAAGTGAGAACGTCCAGGAGTTCACGCTCCCGCCACAGCAGGGCTGAAAGTTCGTGGATGGCCATAGGTCCGGAGGACTCCCTCTTCGGTGACGGGTGCGGTAGTGCCGCTGCGGCTGTTCGATCGTGCGGACGATGCAGCCAACAGCTGGGTTCGTAGAAACTATCGGCAGGGGTGTTCGATCCGTTAGCGGGAATAAGGCCAATAACGGGCACAAAAGGGCTACACGGAAAACCCGAAAACAATTTTGGAATTCTCCTTACCTGTGCTTCCGACATGGCGATAGCTACTCCTGAAGGCCCACGGATGGGCCATCGCTTACAGTCCCACTCACGGAGGAAATACCATGGGCTTCGTTATCAACAACAACCTTGCGGCAAACAACACTTACCGCAGCCTCAACGCCACACAGAGTGACCTCTCCAAGTCCCTGGAGAAGCTGTCCACCGGCCTGCGCATCAACCGCGCCGGCGATGACGCAGCAGGCCTGTCTATCTCCGAGGGCCTCAAGTCCCAGGTCACCGGCTCGGCCCAGGCCGCCCGCAACGCCCAGGACGGCATCTCGGTCATCCAGACCGCTGAAGGCGCCCTGACCGAGGTCCACTCCATCCTGCAGCGTGTGCGTGACCTCGCTGTCCAGGCCGGCAATGACTCGAACAACGTGGATGCCCGCACGGCCATCAAGACCGAATCTGACGCCCTTGCCGACGAGCTGACCCGTATTGGCAACTCGACCAACTTCAACGGCATTTCATTGCTGAACGCCAGTGGCGGTACGGCATCGGACGGGAAGCTGACGTTCCAGGTTGGCGCCGGCGGAGTTGCGGCCAACGACCAGATCGTCGTGGACCTCTCCGGTGCTGACATCACCGCTGTGGGTACCGCGGTCAAGGCGCTGACTTTTGACACCGCCGCTAACGCCGCGACGTCGATCACCGCCCTGGATGGCCAGATCAAGTCGGTTTCCACCGAGCGGTCAAACATCGGTGCTGTTCAGAACCGCCTCGAGCACTCCATCAAGTCCCTGAACGTTGCCGGTGAGAACCTGCAGGCCGCTCAGTCCCGCATCGCCGACGTCGACATGGCTCAGGAAATGGTCAAGTTCACCAAGGCCAACATCCTGTCCCAGGCCGGCACCGCCATGCTGGCTCAGGCAAACCAGTCCAGCCAGGGTGTTCTTTCGCTCCTGCGCTAAACCGGTTCGGGCGGTCTCGTAGTTTACAGATGAGCCTGCCACCCTGATCGGACGAAGAGACACCCCCGATCACCGTGCTGCGGAGGGGCCGGACGATGCCAAAACCATCGTCCGGCCCTTACGTGCAACATTTACACTTCAGCAACAGCAATCAGCATCAAGCAGATTTTGACAGCAAGGGGAGTCGGCGATGGGGATCTCACTGGATGGGCTGGCCAGCGGGTTGGATACCACCGCGTTGATTGCATCCGTGATGCAGGTCGAGGCCATTCCCCAGACCCTGCTCAAAAACAAGTCGTCTGACATCCAGTCCATGGTGTCCGCACTCCAGGGGCTAAACAGCAAAGTCGCAGCCCTCGCGACTCTGGCCACGGCTGCGGCCAAACCAGGCGCCACGGACCTCTACGCGGCCACCATGAGCAGCGACAAGGTCGTGGCGACCACCACTGCCGCTGCCAAATCAGGCTCGATCGATTTCCAGGTGAACAAGCTGGCGCAAACCCAGGTCACCGTGACACCCAAAGTGAACGCCGTCGTGGGATGGCCTTACACAACAATGACGATCAACAGCGGGGGCGTGGACTACACCGTCCAGCCGCTCTCGAGCAACCTTGACGACGTCGTCAAGTCAGTCAACGCCGCTGGTGCCGGCGTCGTGGCAAGCAAGGTGGCTGTTGGCGGCGGGGAATTCCGGCTCCAGTTCGCGGCCACGAAGTCCGGCGAAGCCGGCGCGTTCACGATCAGCGATCCGGGTACGGTCTTCACGGATGTCAAGGCCGCCCAGGATGCTGAAATCTCTCTCTGGCCGGGCACAACCGCGGCCCAGACGGTGAAGTCTTCGACCAACACCTTCACGGATCTTCTGCCCGGCGTGTCCGTCACCGCCAAGGAAGTAACCACAGCCCCGGTCGTACTCACAGTTGCCCGTGACGACGCGGGAATTACCAAGCTTGCCTCGGACCTCGTCTCAGGCGTCAACGGCATTTTCTCCCTCGTGGCAAGCAAGACCGCGGTGAGCACCACAACGAACACCAGCGGCACCACGACGAGCGCGGGGATCTTCGCCGGCGACAGCACCGTGCGGTCCGTGAACCAGAACATCCTTTCCGCCGCGTCCCGGCCCGTCGGCACGCCCCCAACGTCTCCTTCGGAGATAGGCATCAGTATCACCAAGACCGGCACCATGGAATTCGACGGCACCAAGTTTGCTGCCGCCCTCGCAGCCGACCCCGCTGGCACTACAGCCAAGGTGCAGGAGATCGCCGGGCGCATCGCCACCGCGGCCACCGAGGCGTCGGACAAGTACAACGGCACGCTGACCACCACCATCACCGGACAGCAGTCCGAGGTCCGTGATCTTGCCGATCGAATCAGCGATTGGGACACCCGCCTCGCCTCCCGCCAGGCCACGCTGAAGAGCACGTACTCCGCCCTTGAGGTGGCGCTCAGCAACATGAAAGCCCAACAGACCTGGCTCTCCTCCCAACTCGCCGGCCTCTCCTCAGGAAGTAGCTCATCATGACCACCAATGCCTACGGCAATGGTTACGGCACAGCCGGGTTCGGCGGCGCGGCACGGCGCAACCAGTACCTCGAAGACTCCGTCCTCTCTGCGCCACCGGCGCGCCTCCTCACCATGCTGTACGACCGCCTCCTGCTGGATCTGGGCAGGGCCGAGACCGCGCAGCAGGCCGCCAACTGGCCAGTCGCCTCGGAAAACCTCCTGCACGCGCAGGCAATCATCGCCGAGCTCACCTCTTCCTTGAAGACTGATGCCTGGGACGGAGCTGACGGGCTGCTCGGTCTCTACAACTACGCTTTCACGGCCCTGGTCAACGCCAACATCCAGCGCGATCCTGCCCTGACCCGCGAAGCCATCGAACTGCTGGAACCCCTGCGCCAGACCTGGCACGAGGCGGCGGCCGTCTCATCGCCTGCCGCCACAGGCAGCAGAACCGCCGCGGCCTTCCCCGCCGCTGCCCCCGCCACCTTCTCGGCGGCAGGCTCCTGGAACACCCAGCCCGGAACGGGTGGCGGGAGTCTCGGTTTTGGCTGAGCAGGGTGACTCAGACATCGGCTTAGGGGGAGCCGGTTTCAATCACTCCGAATCAACCCCGACCGAGTCGGCAGCCCCGGACACTTCCCTGGCAGCCTGGATGGCTGTCCTGGATGTCCTCGAAATGGCCGTCCAGGCCGCCGAACGCACCCTGAAGGACCCGCTGGGCCCGCTCGCGGTCCCCGCCGGATCCACGGCGGAGCCGAGACCGGAAAAACGCTGGTCCCCGCCTGTCCTGCCCGGACCGTTGCCGGCGGCCGCCCGGCGGCGCGCTGCAGCCCTGGCCGCCGCACAGGAACGAGTTGCCCTGCGGCTGGAAGAAGCCAGGTCTGGAGTCGCCCGTCAGCTCCAGGCGGTCTCCTCGATACCCGGCGTGGGCGAGTCTTCCTCCGCCGTCTACCTCGACGTCAACGGCTAAGAACCGCCGGCTTCAAAACATCCTGAAATACTCCCTCGTTTTCACCTAACGCGGCGCTGAGCAGTGCCGATAACCACTGTAAGAGCACGGATCGCTCGATTACCGGCCACGGATCGGCCACCCCCACCTTTCCCAGGCAGGACTCTGTGCTCGAATCCGTGACTTCCGCCGCCCTGGCCAGCGCCATGGACGGGCTGGCTTTGCGCCAGCGCACCATCGCGAACAACATCGCGAACGTCAACACGCCTAATTACCACGCGAAGCGGGTCAGCTTTGAGGACGCCCTCGCGGCGTCGGTGCAGTCCGGGGACGGCCACGTCCAGGCAACGACGGCGGAATCCCTGGAACCGACCGAGCTGAACGGCAACAACGTCAACCTGGACACCGAGACGCTGTCCAACATCGATACCGTGCTGCGCTTCCAGTTCGCCGCCCGCGCCGTCAATACCGAATTCTCCGCCGTGCGCGCCGCCCTGAGGACCAGCTGATGACCTTCGACGCAATCGGCATCGCCGGCTCCGCCCTCACCGTCCACCGCAAGTGGCTCGATGCTGTCTCGGACAACCTCGCCAACATGAACAACGCCTCCGCCACGTCCGGCCCCGCCTTCCAGGCCCGCTATGTCGAAGCCGCAGAAGGCTCGGAGGGCTCCGGCGTGTACGTCAAGGGCACCCCGCGCGGCAGCGCCGAGGGCAGGATCGTCTACCAGCCGGACCACCCGCTGGCGGACGCCAACGGCAACGTGAAATACCCGGACATCGACATGGCCGAACAGATGGGCGCCCTGATCATCGCCCAGCGCGGCTACCAGGCCAACGCGCAGGTTGTGGACCGCGCCCGCGAAACGTACATGGCCGCCCTTGAGATTGGACGCTCCTGATGACTGTTGCCCCCATCGCTCCTGTCCAGGGAGTCCTGCCAACAAGCTACGTCGCAGGCGTAGACACGGGAACGGCCCCCGTTGCCGGCACGGACGGCTCCGCCTTTGCCACGTCCCTCACCGGTGCGGTGGACAACCTCCAGCAGCTGCAGTCGACGTCGAACCAGCTGGCCGTCTCCGCCGTTACCGGCAACCTGGATGACATCCACAACGCCACACTTGCCGCCACCCGTGCCCAGGTCACCCTCGAGCTCATGGCCACCGTGCGCAACAAGGGTGTTGACGCGTTCAACGAGATCATGAGGATGCAGGCCTGATGCCTCCGCAGATAAACGCTTTCTTCCAGCGCTTCGGCGCCGGCCTGAAGAGCTTCACCGCCGGCCAGCGCACCCTGGCCGTGCTCGGCGCAGCCCTGCTGGTGGTCGGCATTGTGGCCCTGTCCGCCTGGCTCACCCGCCCGGTGCTGACGCCACTGTTTTCCGGCCTCCAGACCACCGACGCCAACGGCATAGTCGAACAGCTCCGCAAGGACAACGTTACGTACGAGCTCAGCGACGGCGGATCCACCATCCTCGTCCCCCAGGACAAGGTCTACGACGAGCGCCTCAAGGCCGCCGCCGCGGGCCTGCCGACCGCCGCCGCCACCGGGTATTCCCTGCTGGACAAGATGGGCGTGACGTCCTCGGAGTTCCAGCAGTCGGTCACCTACAAGCGCGCCCTCGAAGGCGAGCTCGCCAGCACGATCTCCGCCATGGACGGCGTGAAGACCGCCGCCGTCCGGCTCGCCATCCCCGAGAAGACAGTGTTTGTGTCCACGGCCCCGGACACCACCGCGTCGGTCTTTGTCGAGACCGACGCCGGCACTACCCTCTCCGGCGACAAAGTGCAGGCGATTGTCCACCTGACCTCCGCCGCGATCGAAAACCTCAAGCCAGCCAACGTCTCCGTGGTCGACTCCCAGGGCAATGTGCTCTCCACCGTCGGCGGCGGGCCGGCCGGTTCCTCGACCAAGCAGGCGAGTGACTACCAGCAGCGCACGTCCGACGCCGTCAGGGCCGTCCTGGACCGCGTGGTGGGTCCGGGCAATTCAACGGTTGCCGTCGCCGCCGACGTGACGGGCGAATCCGCGCAGCAGAAGAGCGAAACCTTCTCCAACGCCGAGGGCGCCCTGCCGCTCAGTGAATCGTCCAAGACCGAGAAGTACACCGGAACCGGGGGAGGCGCCGCGGGCGTCCTGGGCCCGGACAACATCGCCGTGCCCGGCGACACGACCGGCAACGGAAACTTCGACTCCTCCACCGAGACCAAGAACAACGCCGTCAACAAGGTCACCGAGGACCGGGTCATCCCGGCCGGGGCCATCAAGCGGCAGACCATCTCCGTGGCCGTCAGCCAGGCCGCCGCCGGTGGCCTGAACCTTGCCTCCCTGAAGAACCTCGTCACCTCCGCTGCCGGGATCGACGCCGCCCGCGGCGATGTGGTCACCGTCGAGGTGGTGCCGTTCAGCACCACCGCCGCCGACAACGCGGCCAAAGCACTCGCCGAGGCCCAGGCCAACGCCGAAGCCGAAAAGCAGGCCGCGTTCTTCGGAACTCTCGTCACCGCCGGCAGCATCCTGCTCGGCCTGCTGATCCTGGCCCTGGTCCTCACGATCATCCTGCGGCGCCGCCAGAAGCGCGAGCCTGTGGACCTGGGCGAACGCCTGGACCTGGAGATCATGCCGGTGGCCCCGCCCGTTGTGGCCCTCGAGCCTGCACCGGCGACCTCGGCCATCCCGATCACCGCGCTGCCTCCGCTTCCCGGCCCCACCACCGAACAGCTGGAATCCGAACGCCGCCGGTTTGAGATCGACAACATGGTCGCAGCCAACCCGGAGCGGGCCGCCGACTACCTGCGCAGCCTCATGGATGACAGGCAGCCGGTATGAAACCAGCGGATACGCTCCTCACCGGAACCCAGCGCGCCGCCGTCGTCCTGATGCAGATGAGCCCCGAGAACGCCGCCAAGGTCATGGCCCAGCTCACGGACAGCGAGGCCGAAGAGATTGCCGCGGAGATCGTCAAGCTCCGCAAGGTGGATCCGGACGTCGCCGAGCAGATCATGAAGGACTTCCACCAGACCGCGCTGACCAGCCCGCGCACGGCCCGGGGCGGACGGGAACTCGCCGAGGGCCTGCTCGAGGCGTCCTTCGGCTCGGAAAAGGCCGCCGGACTCATCAACCGCCTGACGGTCAACATGGCCGGCAGATCCTTCGAGTTCCTCGAAGACATCGAACCCGTGCAGATCCTGGCACTGATCGACGGCGAACTGCCGCAGACCATCGCCCTGGTCCTCGCCCACCTCAGTCCGCGCAAGGCCTCGGCCGTGATGTCCGGGCTGCCCGGCTCGCTGCGCGCCGACGTCGCCCTCAGCATCGCCACCATGGGATCCGGGGCGCCCGAGGCGATCGGGATTGTGGCCGAGACCCTCAAACTCCGCGGCGGTGCCGCCGTGTCCCAGCAGGCCTCGAAGGTGGTGGGCGGCATCCAGCCGCTGCTGGAGATCATCAACCGGACCGACGCCGGTACGGAACGGTCCGTGCTGGACGGCCTGGACCTGCTCGATCCCGACCTCGCGGTGGAGATCCGGGCTCAGATGGTCACGTTCGACGACATCGTGAAACTGGAACGCCGCGACGTCCAGCTGGTGCTCCGCGGACTCGACTCGGCCGTCCTGGCAATCGCCATGAAGGGTGCCTCCGAGCCCGTCCTGGAAACCATCACCACCAACGTCTCCGGGCGCAACCTGGAAATCCTCGAATCCGAGATCGCCGGGCTGGGGCCGCTGCGTGCCTCACAGGTCGAAGAGGCCCGTGCCGCCGTCGTGCGGTCCATCCGCGAGCTCGAGGCCGAAGGGCAGATCACCATCCAGCGCGGGGACGAAGAAGACTATGTCTACTGACAGCGGCGCAGCCCCTGCCCCGGAGCGCGTCGTCTTCCCGTCGCTGCGGGCCCACGGCCCGGCCGCCGAGCAGGCCGGCTACACCGAGGGCCACGCCGCAGGCTACGCCGCCGGTGTGCGCGCCGCCGCGAAAGAACAGCGCCGCTGGCGGGACCGGATGGCCGCCGAGCAGGCCGCCTCCCTCGCCGCGGGACAGCAGGACCTGGATCGTGCCGTGCGGGCCCTCGCCGTCGCCAAGACAGACTTCGCGCACCGCAACGTGCAGGCCCTGCAGGACGCCGAGGAAATCCTGGCGCGCACGGCGCTGGAACTCGCCGAGGCCATCCTCGGCTACGAACTGGCCGAAGGCAACCGGACCGCCCGCGCCGCCCTGGCCCGGGCCCTGTCCGGGAACGACGCCGCCACGGTGCTCGCGATCCGGCTGCATCCGGCAGACATCGATGTCCTCACCCGGGAGGGCCAGGACATGCCCGCCGGACTGCCGCTCATCGCGGATCCCTCCCTGGGCCGCGGCGACGCGAAGGTCGAATACCAGCAGGGCTGGTTCGACGCCAGCCTGCGCTCGGCCCTGGGCCGTGCCCGCACGGCTCTGCTCGGCGAGTCCGGCCAGTCCGGCGCGGACTCTGCCGGCGCCTACCCCGCCTACCGGGGCGACGAATGATCGCCGAGTGGCGCCCGAAGGGTGCCGACTACGCCGCTGCGCTGGCCGCTGCTGCCCCGCAAAGGGTCGGCGTCGTCACGTCAGTCATTGGTCTCGGCATGGAAGTGTCAGGGCTGGACTGCGCGCTGGGCGACCTCGTCACGGTGGGGGCGAACCCTGGCCTTGACGCCGAAGTGGTCGCGGCGCTGGACGGCTCTGTGCGCTGCATGCCGTTGGGCCGGCTTGCCGGAGTAGCGGCCGGTGACCCCGTCCGCGCCAAGGGCGGCGCGGTGCTGGTTCCCACCGGTCGGGGACTGCTCGGCCGGGTCCTTGACGGCCTGGGCCGCCCGATCGACGGCAAGGGGCCGCTGCTCAGCGGACCGCGTGTGCCGATCGACAACGAGGCGCCCAACGCCATGAAACGCGCCCGCATCGACACCGCGCTGCAGACCGGCGTGCGCGTCTTGGACACCATGACGACCTTCGGCAAGGGCCAGCGCATGGGCCTGTTTGCCGGCTCCGGCGTCGGCAAGTCCTCCCTGCTCTCGATGATCGCCCGCGGCACCGACGCCGAGGTCTCGGTGATCGCGCTCGTCGGCGAACGCGGCCGTGAAGTCCGCGAGTTCCTCGAGGACGACCTCGGGGCCGCCGGCCTGGCCCGTTCCGTGGTGGTGGTCGCGACCTCCGACGAACCGGCCCTCATGCGCATGCGCGCAGCCTTCACCGCCACACGGATCGCCGAGTCATTCCGCGACCAGGGCCAGGACGTCGTGCTGATGATGGACTCCCTGACCCGTGTGGCCATGGCCCAGCGCGAGATTGGCCTCTCGGCCGGCGAGCCCCCGGCAACCCGGGGCTACCCGCCGTCGACCTTTTCCATCCTGGCGCGGCTGCTGGAGCGCGCCGGTACGGCCGAAACCGGCTCCGTTACCGGCATCTACACGGTGTTGGTGGACGGCGACGACCACAACGAACCCATCGCCGACGCGGCCCGTTCCATCCTGGACGGCCACGTGGTGCTGGACCGCAAGCTTGCCGTCACCGGGCACTTCCCCTCCGTGGACGTGCTCGGATCCGTGTCCCGGGTGGCCAGCAAGGTCAATTCCCGGCCGCACCTGGACGCCGCGGCCACACTCCGCCGGGTCCTCGCGGCCCGCAAGGCGGCACAGGACCTGATCGACGTCGGCGCCTACCAGGCCGGGACCAACCCGCTGGTGGACGCGGCGCTGAACCACGAGCACGACGTCAGCGGGTTCCTCCAGCAGCCGATGGACGAATCCACGTCCCACCCCGAGTCCTGGCAGCGGCTCGGCCACCTCACCTCGATCCTGGGAGCAGCAGCATGAACCGCGAATTCTCTCTGGCAGGCCTCCTGCGCCTCCGCCAGCTCCAGCAGGACCAGGCGGCCACCGGGCTGGCGCGCGCCCGTTCACGCTCCAGCTCCGTCCGGGTCCGCGAAGCCGCCGCCCGCCGCGAACTGGCCGCCACGGACGAGCCCATCTCCAGCTCGGCCTCCCTGCGCGCCGTGGCCGCCGCCAGGTCGTCCTCGCACGGCATGCTCGCGGACCTGCAAAACCTCACGCACCTGGCCGAGGCCGATGAAGCCAACGCCCGTGCCGAGTTCATCGCTGCCCGCACACGGTCCGTGGGACTGGAAAAACTGCAGGCCCGCCACGACGCCGAGGTCAACTCCGCGGACTTGCGCGCCGAACAGTCGGCCCTCGACGAGATCGCCTCGGCGCTCTGGCACCGCGACGAGCAGCAGGTGAAGCCATGAGCATGACCGAGGCGATCGGCCGCATGCAGGGCATCCAGGCGATGATCGCGGAACTGAGCCGGCCTGCGGCCACGGAAACCAGCGCCGCCAAGACCGCGGCGGCCACTTCGCTTGCGACCGCTACGGGCACCGGCGACTCCGCCACGTTCACCGAGGCCCTGGCCGCCGCATTGGGCGGGAGCGGGGCAACGGATGTTTCCGCCCTCACCGGCAGCCTGGGGCTGGGTGGCGCTGCGGCGGCCGGCACCGCCGCGCTCACCGGCGCCAAAGCCACGGGATCCGTACACACCGGAAGCGCCGCGACGGGCAACGACGTGGTGGCAGTAGCCAAGAAGTACATCGGTGTTCCCTATGTGTGGGGTGGAACCAATCCGGCCACCGGCATGGACTGCTCCGGCTTCACCCAGCGGGTGTTCAAGGACCTCGGTGTAGAGATTCCCCGCGTGGTCAGCGACCAGATGCGCCAGGGCACCCCCGTGGCCTCCCTCGCCGAGGCCAAACCCGGCGACCTCCTGGTGAGCTTCGGGGGCAACCACATTTCCATCTATCTGGGCAACGGCAAAGCGATCGACGCACCCGTGCCCGGCAAAACCATCCAGATCCGCGATGCCTGGGAGCAGCAGTCCAACCTGACCTCCATCCGGCGCATCGTTCCTGCCGGGACGGCATCGTGAAGGCCGCGGCGTCGGCGGATCTCGCCGCTGCGCTGGCCGCACCGGTCCGGGCCGCACGCCAGGGCGCCGATCGCCCTTCTGGCAAAGCAAATCCGGAGACCGCGTCCTTCGACTCGGTCCTCAACGACGTCCAGGAGGCAGCAGGCAACGGCCCCGCTGCCGAGCCCGGCGTCGACGTTGGGCCGGGCGCCGGCAATGAGCCCGCTTACGCTGCGGGCACCCCTGCTGCCGGCCGCTTCCGCAAGGCTGCCGTTCCGGTAGCCGCACCGGCAACTGACGGCGGGGGACCGGCTCTGCCGATGCCCGACGGCGACACCTCCGGTGTGCTGCCTGCCGGCAACGCTGCCAGTAATGCCGTGGCGGCCGACGGCGGAGCTGGCTCTGGGCCGCAGACAGAGGCTGGCTCGCCCGCGGCCGCCGGCATAGCGCTCACCCTGCTGGCACCTGCTCAGTTGCCGTCTGCACAGTTTCCGCACGCGCAGTTTGTCGCCGCCCCAGCCGTTGCTCCGGCGTCGGGCCGCATCGAAGGATCCCGCATCGCGGCACCGGCCTCGGCTTCACTCACGGCTGTGCCTGCGGTTGTTTCGCCCGCCCGCGTCCGGCAGGAGCACGCACCAGCGTCCACCGACGCAGGGACTGTGGCGGGAGCACTCGCAATGGCCGCGCCACTGACCGGAAACCCGGTCACTGTGGCGTCGCCGGCGTCAACCGTTGCGACGGCTGCCGCCTGGCCGGCCTTGACCACTGCAAGCACACAAGCGCCCGCAGCAACCCTAGGGCTAACAGGCCCCGCGGTCGCGGCAAGCGCCGTGGCGGCCACGGCCGCTGCCGCGTCAATCTCCACGCCGACCGACGGCCAGCCAGTCTCCGGACAGGTTTCTGCCCCGGCAGCTGCACCTGTCAGCGTGCCCGTCACCACGCCTGCAACTTCGTCAGCCACTGCCGCGGCCTCATCGCCGGCCATGCCTGCCGCCGGCGGGGTGGCAACGACGTCCGTGTCGGGCTCTGCACCGGTCTTCGGCACGTCGCCAGAGCTCGCTGCCGGCGCAGCCCAAACACTGTCCGCGACGGAACGTGCCGCTGTGCAGGCTGGGCCCCTGGGGGTCACGGCTCCCACAACGGGACCGGCCGGCAGCGAGGCGGACGAGACCGCCGCCGCTCCGTCAGCACCCGGACAAGCGATGCCCGCCCAGGCCATGCCCGTACCCGCCGTCCAGGCCGGCGCCGGGGCCACCACGGCCGCAACCGCCGCCGTAACAGCAGCCGCAGCAACCATTGCGGCCGGCCCGAATGCCCTGACGGCACCCGTTCCGGCGGTACCCAACTCCGGTGAGGCGCCGTCCGATCCGGACAGCGGAGCCCCGGCAGCCGCCGCCGCCCTGCCGCCGTCGGCCGGCAACACCGCGCCCCAGACAGTGCCCCCGACGGTGCCCCAATCCGCTGCCCAGGCGGCGTTCCAGCCGTCTGCCCAGCAGGCTCCGCAGACCGCCGTGGCCCTCCAGCCTCAGCTCGCCAAACCGCTCTTCACCCTTGTGGGCGCGGCCCACGGCCAGCACGTCATGACCCTGAAAGTCAGCCCGGAAGATCTCGGCCCGCTGACGGTTCGGGCGCATATTGACGGCGCGGGCGTCCGGATTGAGCTCTTCGCCCCGGGCGAGGCAGGACGTGAAGCAGTCCGCGGGATCCTGCCCGAACTCCGCAAGGAACTGCATAACGCCGGCTTCGGCGCCAGCCTGGACCTGTCCGATCACAGCGGCCCCGGAGGCCCCTCCCAAAACGCAGGGAACACCGGCGCGGGCCAGGACCGGGCCGGACCCGGGGGCCAGTTCGGCGCCGGCCGCGATCCGGGCGGAAACGGCTCGGGTCCGGACGGCCGCAACGGACCGCCCGAGCCGCGCCCCGGACACCGCTGGGACGCCCTGGCCGATGACCAAGCCTTGCGCACCGCCAGGATTTTGAACGGCCCCCAGACCACCCTCGACATTCTTGTCTGACACGAAGGAACGCGACTTATGACGATTCAGCCGATCGCATCCCAGCCGGTAACGGCAGCGGGGGCGGCCTCCCAGGCTTCTGCCGTCCGGACTCCCTCGCAGACCATGGATGCCAACGTGTTCATGTCCCTGCTCGTGACGCAGCTCAAGAACCAGAACCCGAGCGCGCCCATGGACACCAACCAGATGATGAGCCAGACCCTCCAGCTCTCCATGATGGAAAAAATGACCGAACTGACCACCAACAGCAAGGAGGGCTTCTCCCTCCAGATGCGGACGGCGGCCGCCCAGCTGATCGGCCAGTCGGTCGGCTACACCCTCCCGGACGGCACTACCGGAACCGGCATCGCCAACTCCGTCACCTATGAAGGCTCGGTCCCGTCCGTCACGGTCGGCGATCTTTCCGTTCCCCTCGACTCCATCACCGGGCTTACTGCTCCGGCCGCTTCCTAACCAGCTCTTCACCCGTAGAAAGGCAGTTCCCATGCTCCGCTCGCTGTACTCCGGAATCTCCGGCCTCCGTGCCCACCAGACCATGCTTGACGTCACCGGCAACAACATCGCCAACGTCAACACTGCCGGCTTCAAGGCGTCCTCCACCCAGTTCCAGGACACCTTGTCCCAGTTGCAGCAGGGTGCCACGGGTCCGCAGGCCGAATCCGGCGGCACCAACCCCGCTCAGATCGGCCTTGGCGTCCGGGTTGCCGGCGTCACCACCAACTTCAGCCAGGGCTCCTCGCAGAGCACCGGCCGCGCCACCGACATGATGATCTCCGGCGACGGTTTCTTCGTCACCAGCAAGGGCGGCCAGCAGCTCTTCACCCGCGCCGGCTCCTTCAGCCCCGACTCGGCCAACCAGCTGGTCAGCCCCGACGGCGGCATCCTCCAGGGCTGGACTGCCACCAACGGTGTTATCAACGCCGGCGGTCCCGTTGGTGACATCACCCTGAATCCCAACACCATGGTGGCCAAGGCAACGGACACGGTGACGCTGGACGGAAACCTGCCCAGCGACGTCGCAAACGGCACCAAACTGGACCGCGTCGTCAATGTCTACGATGCCAACGGGAAGGAAAGCAGCCTGACGCTGACCTTCACTAAAACAGCGGCCGGCTGGGATGCTTCCGGCGACGGCGGCGCAACAACCGCGGGCTCCCTGACCTTCACCAATGGGAAGCTGAACGCTGGCGCCCCCATTGCCGTCAACGGCATCACGATCGACGTCTCCAAGGTCTCCGGCTACGCCACCATGAGCTCGCTGGCGGTCAGCGGCCAGAACGGTGCCGCCGTCGGCAAGCTCGAGTCCTACACACTTGGCAGCGACGGCTCCCTGGTCGGATCGTTCAGCAACGGCATTAAGCAGGTTCTGGCCAAGATCGCCCTCGCCAAGTTCACCAACCCCGGCGGACTGGAGAAGGCCGGCGGTTCCTCCTACGTGGCCACCGGCAACTCCGGCGGCGTGCAGTTGGGTGCTGCGGGCGACCCCGGGATCGGCACCCTGACCGGCGGAACCCTGGAAATGTCCAACGTGGACCTGTCCCAGGAGTTCACCAACCTGATCGTTGCGCAGCGCGGCTTTCAGGCCAACGCCCGCATCATCACAACCTCGGATGAGGTCCTGCAGGAACTGACGCAGCTCAAGCGCTAATCCCTGGCGCGTTTCCCCCACAACCCCGGGGTTGCCCTATCACTCCTGGTTGTCATTCGGACCCTGAAGCAGCCACAAGTGATAGGGCAACGCGGGGTTGGGCAGGGATTGGGGCGGGGGCGGGGCAGGGGGCAGGGCGGGGTGTGGCGGGCCGCTCGCCGTCAGGCAGCCTGCCAGGTCACGGGCAGCCTTTTGACCCCGTAGACGATCGTGCTTTCCATCCGCTCCAGCGTCGCTCCGGGTTCAACGGCCAGCCCCGGCAACCGGGAGAGCACAGCCTGCAGCGCGATTTTGGCCTCAAGCCGGGCCAGGGGAGCGCCGAGGCAGAAGTGGATGCCCTGCCCGAAGGCGAGGTGACGGTTCGGCGAGCGTTCGACGTCGAACACCTCAGGGTGCGGGAACTGCTCCCCGTCCCGGTTCGCCGAACCGATCCAGGCCACGATCGGCGACCCCGCAGGGAGGGACCGGCCGCGCAGCGTCGTCTCGACGGTCGAGATCCGGTACATGGACTGGACGGGGGAGCGGTAGCGCAGCACTTCTTCGATCGCGTGCGGCAGCAGGTCCGGCTCAGCGACCAGTCGTTCCGCCGTGCCCGGCGCCTCGGTGAAGCACAGCACCGCGTTGCCGATCAGGTTGGTGGTGGTCTCGTTGCCGGCAACCAGCAGGAGGCTGCAAAAGCCGAGCAGCTCCATGACGCTGAGTTTCTGCCCGTCGATCTCGGCCCCGAGCAGCGCGCTGATGAGGTCGTTGCCCGGCTGGCGCCGCCGCTGCTCGATCATGGCCATGAAGTACTCCGCCATTTCCCGGTGGGCGGCCGCGTGGTCGGAGTCGTCGGCGCCCGGGCGGGTCTGGCTCACGATCACGTCAGACCACTGCTTGAACCGGTCCCGGTCCGCGGCGGGGATGCCCATCAGTTCCGCGATCACGATGACCGGCAGCGGATAGGCCAGCTGGTCGATCAGGTCCGTGCTGCCGGCGGCAATGACCGGGTCCAGCAATTCGTTGGTGAGCTCCGAGATGCGCGGGGCGAGCGCTTCCACCGACCGGGGCGTGAACGCCTGGGACACCAGGGAACGCAACTGGCGGTGCCGGGGCGGGTCCGTGTTGACCAGGCTGGCAGCAAACAGCTGGCCGGACGGGCCATCCCCGCCGAACCGGGAGGAAAACGTGGCGTGCTCGGACAAGACCCGCTGCACGTCGTCGTAGCGGAACGCGTGCCAGACGCCGGTCTCCTGATCCTGGAAAACAGGTTCACTGTCCCGCATGGCTTCATAGCGGGGAAACGGGTTCAACGGCTGCTCAAGAGCCGGAAATGGCACCATGGCTGGCCTTCCTTCCGGGGCGGGCCGCGTGGCCCCGTCAGCTCCCACCTTAATACCGTGCAGCGGCCTTGGCACGGGAAATCTTGGCGCCTCCGCCGCCCTGCGGAACGGGACTGTGCAAGGGCCCTGTTGACGGTTCCTAACGAAGGGGCCCGGCGTGCCGACAGTACGGATCAGAACACCCTTCCCCTCACAGAGCAGAATCGGCCCATGATCGTCGTTACACGCCTCAACGGAACGCGCTTCGCGGTCAATCCGGACCTCATTGAGCGCATCCACGAGAGCCCGGACACGCATTTGGTGACGCTCGACGGCGCCGCGTACGTGGTGCTGGAAAGCCTCGCGGAAGTTGTCGAGCTCATTGCCGACTACCGCGCGTACGTCCTGAGCAAGGCCCGGGACTTTCCGACCATCACCGGGTACCCGCTCAGCCTGGTTCGGACTGACGATTCGGACGATTCCGACGACTCGCCCGACGACACAGACGACACCGACGGCGCCGGCCCCACGGTGCCCCTGCAACCCAGAAAGTAACGATGGATCCCGCAACAGTCATCGGACTGCTCCTCGCTTTTGGCTCCGTTATCGCCATGGTGTCGCTTGAAGGCGCGAGCCTGTCGGCCCTTCTCCTCCCTGCCCCCATGATCCTGGTCTTCGGTGCCACGCTCGCCGTCGGGATCGCCGGGAACACGCTCAAAGACGTCCTCCAGGCCTTCAAAGCCCTCCCCAAAATGTTCCTCGGCAAGACCGCCAAGCCGCAGGAAAGCATCGACCAGATGGTCCGTTTCGCCGAAAAGGCCCGCAGCGAGGGCCTGCTGTCCCTGGAAGAGGAAGCGGCCAGCGTCAAGGATCCCTTCCTGGCCCGTGCCCTGCAGAACATCGCCGACGGCACCGACGCCGAGGACCTCCGGATGCTGATGGAGGACGAGATCGACTCGAAGTCCCGCAGCGACCACGCAAACTCCAAATTCTTCGCGAGCCTGGGCGGCTACGCCCCGACCGTGGGCATCATCGGCACCGTCGTGTCCCTGACCCACGTCCTGGAAAACCTCTCCACGCCGGATCACCTCGGCCCGATGATCGCCGCCGCATTCGTCGCCACGCTGTGGGGCCTGCTCTCGGCCAACTTCATCTGGCTTCCGTTCAGCGCCCGGATGGCCCGGCTCTCGGAGCTGGACATCGAACGGATGACGCTGCTGATGGAAGGCATGCTGTCGGTCCAGTCCGGCGCCCAGCCGCTGCTGCTCGCCGAACGGCTCCGCGCCATGGTTCCCGAGCACCAGCTCAAGAGTTCCGGCGGCGGGAAGAAGGCCGGCGGCACGGATAAGGCCGACAGGATGGACGAGGCCGCGTGAGCCCACGACGGCGCGGGCGGAAGAAGCCGGAAGAACACCACGTCGACGAACGCTGGATGGCGTCCTACATGGACATGGTCACTGTGCTGATGTGCATGTTCATCGTCCTCTTCGCGATGTCCACCGTGGACGCCAACAAGTTTGAAAAGCTCCGCAACTCCCTGGCCACCGGATTCGGCGCGGTCGCGTCCGAGACCGTGGACACGGCGTCGGGCACGGTGGTGCCGCCCGAACTCGTGGACGAGAACCTTGAGGCGTTCGCCGCCGTCAAAGGCGCGGCAACCGCCTCCCCCGAGAACATGGCTGAGGCGATCAAGGAAGTGGACCGGCTCAAAGAGCTGCAGAAGAAAATGCAGGCTGGCCTGGCGGCGGCCGGGCTGAGCGAAAACGTGGAGTTCCAGATCGACCAGCGCGGGCTGACGGTCAAACTCGTCGGATCACAGGCCTTCTTCGAACCGGACCGGCCCGAACTCACCTCCCGGGCCGCCCGGGTGCTGCAGGTCATCTCCCCGGTCCTGAAACCGGCCGGCATGGAAATCATGGTCGAAGGCCACGCCGCGAACGGCATCACGGCCTACCCCTCCACCTGGGAGCTGTCCTCGGCGCGTGCCGTCAACGTCCTGCGGTACATGGTGGACAAGGGCGGCATTCCGCCCGGCACTATTGGCGCCGTCGCGTTCGGATCGGCCCGCCAGGTCAACGACGACTCGACCCCGGAGCTCATGGAGCGGAACCGCCGCGTGGACATCGTCGTCATCTCCGACAAACCCGACGTCGTCCGTGCGCTCATACCAGAGGCCCTGAAGCTGAGCGAGAAATAGCAGCGGATTGCCAACGGCGGATCACTTACACCACGCGATCCCTTGCCGATAGTGGCAACCGTGAGTGTTATGGATGAGCGGGAAGTGGCACGGGAGCGGACCGTCAGCGTCTATGACTTCCGCCGTCCGGCGACCCTCGCCCGCGAACACAGCCGCGTGCTGGAACTCGCCTTCGAAACCTTCGCCCGCCAGTGGGGCACCCAGCTCACCGCCAAGGTCCGCGTCAAGTCCGTGGTGCGCCTTGAAGACGTCAGCATGCTCAGCTACGACGAGTACGCAGCCTCGCTGCCCGCCGTCACCGCCATGGTCCTGTGCACCGTGGAGGCCCACGATTCCAAGCTCGTGGTGCAGTTCCCCGGCCCGGCCGCCCTCGGCTGGGTCAACCGCATGCTCGGCGCCTCCAATGATTCGCCCATGCCGGACCGCAAGTTCACCCAGATCGAACAGGCGCTGATCAAGGGCCTCATGGACGAGGCCCTCGAGGACCTCGGCTACTCCCTGGGCCCGCTGCTCAGCGAGGCCGTCCGGGTGGACACCATCCAGTACAACTCCCAGTTTGCCCAGGCCGCAGCCCCGAGCGAACTGATGATTGTCGCTTCCTTCACCATGAGCGTCGGCGACATCAATGCCCCCGCCACCCTGGCCGTTCCGGCCGGCATCCTGCTGGGGCGGCTCAAGAAGGTCAACCCGACCGACACCCGCGACGACGCCCCGGCGCGCATCAGCGCCCAGCTGGAGCAGGTGCCGGTGGAACTGTCGGTGCGGCTCTCGACGTCGTTCGTCACCCCGAGCCAGGTCCTGGGCCTCGCCGTCGGCGACGTCCTGACCCTGCCGCACCTGGAAAACCGGCCCTTTGACCTCACCCTGGACGGAACCCGGCTGGCCACGGCCGCGCCGGCCCGCAACGGCTCCCGCGCGGCCGCAGTCATTGTCACAATCGAGGAGAACCAACGATGAGCATCACCCTGACCAAGCACGAATTGTCGGCGGAACGGCTCGTCGAGGAGCTGCCGAGCCCGGTGGCCCTGAAGGTTGTTGCCCTGGTTCCTGCCCGGGCCGCGGCGGCCTACGCCCGCCAGGCGGTCACGGCGACCTTCGTCGGGGCGGTGACCGCCGATCTCGCGCTCATGCTCAGCGACCGCACCTTCCTGGACGAGGCCGCCGGGGCAGGGTCCCAGCTGGGGCACGTCTCCGTGACCGACGTGCTGCGTCCCGCGATGGAAAGCGCCAGCTCGGTCTTCGGGGCCGGCGTCCTGTCCGACCTGCGCGAATCCGACGTTTCCGGGCTTCTCTCGGACCCCGACACGGCGGTCTTTGAACTCTCCGACGGCACTAACGCCGCGGCCTGGTTTGCCGTCCGGCTCCGCGAACACGGCAACAGCCAGGACCGCTCCGGCGACGTCTTCGCCGGCGGCGACACGGTGGCTGGCCGGCTCGGCCGCATCAACAACATTGAAATGGCCCTCACCGTGGAGATCGGACGCACCCGGATGTCGGTCCGGGACGTGCTGTCCCTGGAGCCGGGCAAGATCATCGAACTGGATCGGTCCGCCGGCGCCCCCGCGGACGTCCTGCTCAACGGCCGCCTGATCGCGCACGGCGAGGTTGTGGTCCTGGACCAGGACTACGCGGTTCGGATCACCCGGATCCTCGACGTTGCCGAGGGGCTCAGCTGAATGGACGCACTGATCCTCGGGCTGCGGGTAGTCGTGGCCCTGGGCGCGGTGCTTGGCCTCATGTGGCTGCTGCAGCGCCGGCTGGGCAAAGGCACCGGGCGGCGCCGGGCTGACCGTGCCCTGACCATCGTCAGCCGGCAGAGCCTCGGACAAAAGGCCTCCGTGGTCGTGGTCGACGCCGCCGGGCAGCGTTTCCTCCTGGGCGTCACCGAGCACGCCGTCAACGTCCTCCACACCGGGGACATCCCGCCCGAACCCGAGGAAGTCCCGGTCACCGGCACCAGCCGCGGCTTCGGGGATTTCGCCCGGATCCTCGCCGAGGCCAGCCCGCTCGCCGGCAACCACGTCAGCACACACGAGGGCGGCAAGGCCGCCGGCGGCGAGTACGACGGCGCCGAAGGCCCGGACGGTGCCCGGGACCTGCCGCCGTCGCGCCGCAGCACCCTTCACCGGAGCTCCCATGCCCGCGGCCCCGCCGTCCGTGGCGGCGCGGGCAGCGCGTCGGGCCACCCGCCGCTGCACGGCTCCATCCTGGCCGGTTCCACGTGGAAACAGGCTGCCGCCGCGCTCAGGAGCGGACGCCGCAATTGATCCGCCCTCTCGCTACCCGCACCACCCGCTCGCTTTCAGCAGGCGCACGACCCCTCAGGCTCCTGGCCGCGGGGCTCGCCGTCGTGCTGATTGCCTTCCTGCTGCTTTGGCTCAATGCCACGGCCAGCCACGCCGCACCGATCGACCCGATCGCGCCGGTGGCCCCGACCGACCCCGCCAACCCCGGCGACGGGAACGTCAACATCCAGATCAACGGCGCCGACGGTAAGCCCTCCACGGCCGTCCTGACCCTGATCGGGATCACGCTCCTGGCCGTCGCGCCCTCGCTGCTGCTGATGATGACGTCCTTCACCAAGATCTTTGTGGTCCTGGCGATGACCCGCAACGCGCTGTCCCTGCCGTCCATCCCGCCGAACCAGGTGCTGGCCGGGCTGGCCCTGTTCCTGTCCATCTTTGTGATGTGGCCCGTCATCAACGAGATCAACACCACCGGAATCCAGCCGTACCTCAACGGCACGCTGGACTTCAACGGTGCGGTCAGCGCCGCCTCGGGCCCGCTGCAGCACTTCATGCTCGCCCACACGAGGGAAGAGGACATCGCCCTGATGTCCCGCGCCGCCGGGGCAGAGAACCCGGCCACGCCCGAGGCCGTCCCGCTGCAGACCCTCATTCCGGCGTTCATGATCTCCGAACTCCGTGCCGCGTTCATCATCGGCTTCGTCATCTTCATCCCGTTCCTCGTGATCGACCTAGTGGTGTCCGCGGCCCTGATGTCCATGGGCATGATGATGCTGCCGCCGGTCATGATCTCGCTGCCCTTCAAGATCCTGCTCTTCGTCCTTGTCGACGGCTGGGGCCTGATCATCTCTGCGCTCGTCCAAAGCTATGCGGGTTCAGGATGAACTCGAACGCCGTCCTGGACATCTGCCTCCAGGCCATGATTGTGGCCGCGAAGCTCTCCGCGCCGGTGCTGGTCACGGCGCTGGTGGTGGGCCTGGCCATCTCCCTGTTGCAGTCCATCACGCAGTTGCAGGAAGCCACACTGTCCTTCGTGCCGAAGGCGGCCGCGGTGGCCGTGGCGCTGATCGTCTGCGGGCACTGGATGATTTCGGAGATGGTGACGTTCACGAACGACCTCTTCGCGAAGATTCCGTCCCTGCTCGGAGGCCTGTGAGGTGGGCATCCCCATCGACCCGACCTGGCTGGAAGTCCTGCTCCTGGCCACGGTCCGGATGACCGCGTTCCTGATCGTGGCGCCGCCCTTCTCGCACCACGCCTTCCCGGGGCGGGTGAAGGCGATGCTCGGACTGGGGCTGGGCCTGGCGGTGACGCAGCGCATGGTCGGCGGCTACACGCCCCGGGACACCGCCGGGTTCCTCACCGGTCTGGTCCTGGAGCTGCTGACCGGGCTCGTGCTGGGATTCCTGGTCCTCGTGATCTTCTCCGCCATCCAGTCCGCCGGCAGCCTGATCGACCTTTTCAGCGGATTCCAGATGGCCCAGGCCTTCGACCCCCAAATGATGGTCAACGGCGCACAGTTCACCCGGCTCCTGCAGATGGCGGCACTGGCCCTGCTCTTCGCCTCGGACGGCTACCAGCTGGTCATCACGGGCCTCACCGGCAGTTTCGCCGCCCTGCCCCTGGCCGGAGGGATCGACCTGGCCCAGCCGGTGCAGGCCATCATCGCGGCCGTGTCCGGCATGTTCCTCGCTGCCGTGCAGATCGCCGGCCCGCTCCTGGTGGTCCTGTTCCTTGCCGACGTCGGGCTCGGCCTGCTCACCCGCGTGGCGCCGGCGCTGAACGCTTTCTCGCTGGGCTTCCCGCTAAAGATCCTCCTCACCCTCATGCTGGCCGGCTTCATGTTCCTGGCCCTGCCCCGGATCGTCTCCAGCCTCGCCGGACAGGCGGCCAAAGCAGTGCTGGGGGTGGGCTGATGGCGGATTCACAGGAAAAGACCGAGCAAGCCACTGACAAGCGGATGAAGGAAGTCCGCTCCAAGGGCCAGCTGTCCCGTTCCCAGGACCTCACCGCCTGGCTCGGCGTCGGCGCCGCCGCGCTCATGCTGCCCAGCACGGTGGACCGGGCCGCGAACGCCGCCACGGACCAGCTTTTCACCGTCCGCGGCATCGTGTCCGCACCGGATCCCGGCAAGGCCTTCCAGGCGCTCGAAGACGGGTTCGCGTCCATCGCCGGGATCGTCGGCCCCCTGCTGATCGTCGTGTTCCTGGCTGTCCTCGTCGGCTCCGCCCTCCAAGGCGGCGTCCACGTGAAGAAATTCAGGCTCGAATTCGAACACTTCAACCTGCTCAGCGGGGTCAAGCGGCTTTTCGGTGCCCAGGCGGTGTGGGGCGGCCTGAAGGCGCTGCTGAAGGCGAGCGTCGTCGGGCTGGTGCTCTACTGGGTGGTGCAGGGGTTGATCCCGGTGCTGCTGACCGCCGGCGGGCTGCCGGTGTCCGGTGTGACCGCTGCCGCGGCCGGCGGCATTGCCTCGCTGGTGCAGTTCGCGGTGGCCGCCGGAATCGTGCTGGCCGCGGCGGACTTCTTCGTGGTGATGCGGCGCAACCGCAAGAAGACCCGGATGTCCAAGAAGGAAGTCCAGGACGAGAACAAGAACAGCGAGGGCGACCCGCTCATCCGGTCCCAGCGCCGCGCGCGCCAGATGTCGATGAGCCGGAACCGCATGATCGCCTCGATCGGGGATGCCGACGTCGTCCTGGTCAACCCCACGCACGTGGCCGTGGCCCTCAAATACGAACCCGGCAAGTCCGCGCCCCGCGTGGTGGCCAAAGGCTCCGGGCACATCGCTGCGAGGATCAGGGAAGAGGCCGAGCAGAAGAACGTCCCCATGGTCCAGGACATCCCGTTGGCCAGGGCCCTCCACGGGGCCTGTGAACTGGGGGACGAGATCCCCGTGGACTTCTACCGGGCGGTGGCCGGCGTCCTCGCGTTCGTCATGGCGCTCAAGGCCCGGGGGGCCGCCGCCGGGATGCACCGCATGAGCAGCACCGGTGCCACAGCATGGAACGCCAGCGCCGTATGAAAAACCGTAGTAAACACCGTATGAAACGCGGCAGGAAAACTTTGGGAATCAGCGTCTGTGAAAGGACCGCACCATGAACAACAGGCTGAACCGGCTGGTGGTGCCCATCGGCATCGTGGGGATCGTGCTCCTGCTGGTGGTTCCCGTGCCCGCACCCCTGCTCGACTTCCTCATCGTCTGCAACATCCTGCTGGCGCTGCTGGTCCTGCTGACCAGCATGTTCGTGAAGAAGCCGCTGGACTTCTCCGTGTTCCCGTCCCTGCTGCTGGTGGCCACGCTCTTCCGGCTCGGCCTGAACGTCGCCTCCACCCGCCTGGTGCTGGGCAACGGGTACGCCGGGCAGGTCATTGAAGCCTTCGGCAAGGTGACGGTGGGCGGCTCCATGATCATCGGCGCCGTCGTATTCCTCATCCTCGTGGTGATCCAGTTCGTCGTGGTCACCAAGGGTGCCGAGCGCGTGGCCGAGGTTGGCGCGCGCTTCACCCTCGACGCCATGCCCGGCAAACAGATGGCGATCGACGCCGACCTCAACGCCGGGCTCCTCACCGACGCCCAGGCCCGGGAGCGGCGGGCCGAGGTCTCGGCAGAGGCCGACTTCTACGGTGCCATGGACGGCGCCTCGAAGTTCGTCAAGGGCGATGCCATCGCCGGCATCATCATCATCATCATCAACTTCATCGGCGGCATCGCCATCGGCATGCTGCAGCGCGGCATGGAGATCGGCGATGCCCTGAACACCTACGGCCTGCTGACCATGGGCGACGGGCTCGTCACGCAGATCCCGGCGCTGCTCATGGCCGTCTCCACCGGCATGATCGTGACCCGGTCCAACGCCGAGTCGGACATGGGCCGGACGGCCTCCACCCAGCTGCTGCAGTCACCCAACGCGCTCATGATCGCCGGCATCGCCGCCCTCGCCATGGCCCTGATCCCCGGCATGCCGCCCCTCCCGTTCGTCCTCGTCGGAATCGGCCTGATCATCGCCGCCCGCCGGACCGCCGCCGGCCAGCGGGCAGCGGAGACGGCCCGGGAGGCGGAATCGACAGCGCTGAACTTCCCGGAACAGGACCCCAACGAGAAGCTGCTGGAAGACATGCGCATCCACCCCGTGGAGATCCTGCTGGCACCGGACCTCGTGGACATGGTCTCCGGCGCCTCCGACGACCTCCTGGCCCGGGTCCGGTCCCTCCGGCACAAGATCGCCATGGAACTGGGCCTCGTCATCCCGCCGGTCCGCACGAGGGACAGCGTGGACCTCCCGCCGGCCACCTACGCCATCCGGATTGCCGGTGTGGAAGCCGGCCGCGGCACGGCCCCCGGCGGCCAGATGCTCGCCCTGGGCGAGAACCTGGACTCGCTCCCCGGCGCGGCGATGATCGAGCCCGTGTTTGGGCTCGCCGGGAAGTGGATTCCGGGGGAGATGCGGCACAACGCCGAAATGACCGGCGCCACGGTGATCGACCGGGTCTCCGTCCTGGTCACCCACCTGTCCTCGATCGTCGCGGCCAACGCTGCCCGGCTGCTGTCCCGCGAGGACGTCCGCGTGCTGACCGAAGGTGTGCGCAAGCAGAGCCCCTCCGCCGTCGACGAACTGACCCCGGCGCTGCTCTCCCTCGCCGAGCTGCAGCGCGTCCTCCAGGGCCTGCTGGACGAGCAGGTGCCCATCAACGACCTCGCCCGGATCTACGAGGCCCTCACGCTCCGCGCCAAGATTTCCACGGATCCGGAATCGCTCGTGGAAGCCGCCCGGCAGGCCCTCGGCCCCGCCCTCACGGCCAAGTTCATGGACGGCCCCGTGCTCAACGTCATCATGATCGACCCCGTCCTGGAACAACACATGCTCGAGGACATGCGGCCCGCGGAAGGAGGAAGCCAGATCGTCATGGGACAGGAAAGGCTCGACGCCGTGCTGCGCTCGGTGGGCTCCGCCGTCGACGCCGCGGCCGCCGCCAACCGCCAGGCCGTGCTCGTGTGCGCACCGGCGCTCCGGCCCGCCATCCACCGGCTCGTGGGCACGCAGCCCGGATCGGTGCCCGTGCTGTCCTACCGCGAGGTGACCTCTGCCAACGTCCGGATCGAAACAGTAGGAGTGGTGCGCCATGCCGAACCGCTATCGGCTTAAGGGAACCTCCCTCGAGGAGATCCGCCGCAAGGCAGAACAGCAGTACGGACCCGCGGCCCGGATCGTGTCCGCCGAACGCGTCATCAGTCCGGGCATCGCCGGCCTCTTCGCCCAGGACCGCTACGAGGCCATGATCGAGATCATGTCCAAGCACGAGGTGGTCACCGGCGAGGTCGTGCCCGACGCCGACATACTGGCAGAGACCGAATCGGCCGGCCCCGCCGGTAGCCCCGTTGGCAGCCCCGGCGGCAGCCCGGCCGGGGAGAGCAACGCCGGAAAGTACGACGCCGACGCTGCCGCCGCAGCACCGGGGGCGCCTGCAGCGCAGACCGGACCGCCGGCCGCGCCTGCGGCGGCCCGGGCCGCCGTCGGTCCGTCCCATCACCTTCAGGGCGCCGCCATCGCCGCTCTGCTGGAAGAGGCGGACGCCGCCGAGCTGAGTATGCACCGGCCCGCCACCGCCGGGGTGTCCACCGAGTCGCGGGACTTTGCCGAGCTTCTGGAACAGCTCGGCGCCGGGCTCAGGACCCCGGCGGAACCAGATGCCGCCGGCCCGGCCCCCGCCGTCGGAGTTCCCACCGGAGTTCCCACCGCGGGAGCTCCTATCGACAGCCACCCCGGGCGGCCTGACAGTGCCTCCCCGGCTCCGGCCCCAACCCCCGCTACCGCGCCGCGCCCGGCCCCCGCTTCCTCAACTCTGGCCCCAGCCCCAACCCCAGCCCCAGCTCCCGCCGCCGCGCCGGGCCGGGCGCCTGCGGATGCCGAGGTCGCCCCCGCACCGCTGAACGGCGTCGGCGATCTTGTCGTGTTGGTCGGTCTCGGGGAGGACGCGATGGATGCCGCCCTGGCCATGTCCATGGCGGCAGGCGGTGCCGATGTGCGGACCGCCGGCGACCTCTCCGCCTATGGCCACCTGCACGTTGACGGGCGGCAAAGCGCCACGGCCGCCCGCGCCCACGCGGTGCTGACGGAGCGCACCGTCCTGGTGGCGTTCGGGCTCGGCAAGGCCCGGAACGCCCTGGCCCGGGTGCAGTCCGTGGCCGCGCTCTCCGCCGACCAGGTCTGGGTGGTGGTCGATGCCGGACGGAAGCACGAGGACACGGCGCGCTGGGTCGGCGTGCTCTCGGCCCAGATCAACGTTGCCGCAGTGGCGGTGGTCGGCGCCTCGGAGACCGGGTCGCCTGAAAGCGTCAATGGCCTGGGACTGCCCGTGGGCTGGATCGACGCCCGCCTGGCCGGTCCGGATCCGACATGGCAGAACAGGCGGGAACCGTCCGACGCGTCCCGCGGTGAAGGGTAGATTGAGAAGATGCTGGTACTTACACGCAAGCCGGGCGAACAGATCATGATCGGCGACGGCATCGTCATCACGGTCCTGGAAGGCCGCGGCGACGGTGTTCGGATAGGCATTGAGGCGCCCCGGGGTGTGCCCATCCAGCGCCGGGAAGTCATCGAAGCCATCGCGGCCGCAAACCTCGCTGCGGCGGAAGCCGGCCCGGAGGCCGAGGACGCGCTGCGCGGGCTCCTGCCGCCCGCCGCTCCCGCCGAAGGCTAAGGACCGCTGCCGGATCAGTCCCGTTCCCCGCCCAGATACTGGGCCAGGGCAGGCTGGGGTGCACGCCGTACCACGGCCAGGGCCCGCTCCAGGTTCCCGCTGGTGGCCAGCTGATCCAACAGGCCGGCGGTGCCTGCCGGACCGTGGCGTCCCGGCAGGGGGAGTGTTAGCAGCGCCTCTTCGTTCACGCGGGCGGCCTCGCCCAGCCGGGCAAGGAGTGCGTTCAGGGCGTCCAGGTGCTCGCGCAGGATCCCGGGCCAGGGGCCTGCGGGGGCAGCAGCGATCAGTTCGACCAGCGTCGCCTGTGCCGGCACGCCCCACAGGGCCGCCACGGCAGCAGATTCGACACTCCGGGCCAGGGCTTCAAAGCCCAACCGGTCCAGCACGGCTTCGATCTCGGACGCCATCAGGCTCAGCCATTCCACGTTCCCGGCCCCAACGTGCAACCGCTGGGTTTCCAGCCTGAAAAGGAGCAGTTCCAGCTGCCGGCGCTCCTGCCACAGTGCCGCGGAGAGATCACTTGCGCTCATGGGCCCCATTCTCTTTCCGCCCCCTGAATCGCAGGTTCGGGGCGGGTACCGCACTTTTTGCCAAGCTTTTCCCTGAGGGTACACGCAGATCCCAAATCAGGTGATAGGTTTCCTCCATGGGTGCTGCGCCCTGCTTGCGAACGCTGACTCCTATGGGGGGAGCACCGGTCGGTTTTGGGCGCGGTTCTCGGCGTTTTAAGGGTCTGTGACCCTTCGGATCCGGTCTCATGGGGGGACACAGTATTGAATCGCGTGGAACGCAACGAGATGGTCACGCAGCACCTTCCGCTGGTGGGGTATCTCGTCTCAGATTTGTGCTCGAAGGCGTCACACCTTTCTCGCGATGACTTGGCCTCGGCCGGTGCCATTGCCCTGATCACGTCGGCCGATTCGTTCGATCCCGACCTCGGGGTGCCGTTTGGCGCGTTCGCGCGCCGGCGCATCCTTGGCGCGTTCGCGGACGAGATGCGGGCCAGCGACTGGGCCACCCGCTCCGCCCGCCGGCGGATCAAGGAAACCATGTCCGTCCAGGAAACGCTGGCGTCCGCTCTTGGCCGCACGCCCACCGTCGACGAGATCGCCTCCGCCCTTGGGGTCCAGCAGAGCGTTGTGGAGGCCGCGCTCGCGGATGCCTCACGCACGCTGACACCCCTCGATGAAGCGGTGGTGGATACCCTGGCCGCCGAAACCCTCACGCCGGAACACTCCGTGCTCGCGGACGAACGGCTCCAGTACCTGCGGGCCGCCGTGAAATCCCTGCCGGAACGGATGCGCTACGTCGTGGAGGAGATCTACTTCGGCGACCGGACGGTCAAAGACCTGGCCGCTGAACTCGGGTCCACGCACGCCGCGGTGTCCCAGCAGCGTTCGGAGGCCATCCGGCTCATGCGCGACGGTCTGACTGCGCACTACGCCGACGATCCCGCGCAGCCGTTCGAACCCCAGTCCAGGATCACGCCGCGGCGCCGCAACGACTACCTCACCCAGCTCTCCGAGGCCACCTCCGGCGGCATTACCCGGGCCGTGTTCCCCCGCGGTCCGGTCCTCAACGAAGCGGTCTAAGCCGCCCCGAAACGGTTAGTAAGCCAACTTAGTAAGCTGATCGAGAAATTCCTCCCCGAACCGTCGCGGCCGGACTGCGCCTGCGGTAGCGTCGAAACCATCGGCCGGACCGCCAGCCAATGGCGCACGCGGCCCACACGGCACCGGTTCTATCGAGGAGGACGCATGAAAGCAACACCTACACTGACGACCAACCTGCAGGCAGTCCTGGTGGACCTGATCGAACTCCACGTTCAGGGCAAGCAGGCGCACTGGAACATCGTCGGGACCAACTTCCGGGACCTTCACCTCCAGCTGGACGAGATCGTCGACGCCGCCCGGGGATTCGCGGATGACCTCGCCGAGCGCATGCGCGCCCTCCACGCCCTCCCGGACGGCCGAAGCTCCACAGTTGCCAAGTCCACCGCATTGGCCCAGTTCCCGGCGGGCCTGATCACCACCAAGGACGCCATCGAACGCATTGTCGCTGCGCTGGAGGCAGCCGTGGGCACCATGCGCAAAGTCCATGACGAAGTGGACGATGAAGACCCCACCACCGCCGACCTGCTGCACGAATTCATCGCCAAGCTCGAGCAGTACGCCTGGATGGTGAATGCCGAGACCATGAAGGCCACGGCCAGCGTGACCACTCCGGACAGCAAGTAGGTCCGGCGCCCACCGGGCCGCCCTTGCAACCTCAGCGTCCGACGCCGGGTATTCCCGGCGTCGGACGCTGTTGTTTATGGCGCTGGCGAGTTGCTGGACGCCCGGCAGAAGTACCTTGACGGTCTCTGAGCCTGCTAGCTTGCCTTCGGCACCTTTCGCAGGAGAACGGCCGCGAGCACGCATGCCCCGGACATCAGGACCAGCGCGATGGAAGCCGTGACGTGCACGCCCGAGTCAAAGGCCGTGCGCGCGGCCGCCGTCACCGCCTCCGCCAGCGGCGCGGGAAGCATCCCGGCGAGCTCCACCGCACCGGCGAGGGTCTCGCCGGCCTGGTTCGTGGCCGCGGCCGGCGCGAGCTCGGACACGCCCGCGGGGAGCCGGAGGTTGCCCTGGTAAGAGGCTGTCAGGATCGAGCCGAGGATCGCCGTGCCCAGCAGGGACCCCACTTCATACCCGGTCTCGGAGATGGCGGCGGCGGCCCCCGACTTGTCCGCAGGCGCCGCGCCGAGGATCAGGTCATTGGAGATCGTCTCCGCGGCACCGACCCCCAGGCAGAGGACCAGCAGCGCGGCCAGCAGCAGCGACGGGCCGTGGCTGTGGTCGCCGAAGGCCACCAGGAAATAGCCGGCCGCGCTCAGCATCAGGCCGCCGGCCACCACAAAGCCGGGCCGCACCTTCCGAACCAACGGGACCACCAGGAGCCCTGCGACGACTGTGGCGATGAGGGCCGGGATCATGGCGACCCCGGAGGCCGAGGGGGACTGGCCCTCCAGCAGCTGCAGGTGCTGGGCCAGGAAGAGAATGAAGCCGTTGAACGAGAACAGCGCCAGGACGTTGGCAGTGATGGCGGTGCTGAAGACCCGGTTGCCGAAGAGGCTGACATCGAGCATGGGCGCCGTCCGGTGGGCTGTGCTGTGGTCCGTGCTGTGCACCCGGGCAAGGGTGCGCTGCCGCCGGATGAATACATAGCCCATGAGCAGGCCGGCACCGATGCTCGCGAAGGCCTCCGGTGCGGGACCGTGGGTGGCGAGGGTCTTGATCCCGTAGACAACGGGCACCATGACCAGCAGGGACAGGACGATGCTGGGCACATCCACGCGGCCCGGCTTCGGGTCGCGGGATTCCGGGATGAGCGCCGGACCGAGCAGCAGCAGCGGCAGGATGATCGGCACGGCGACCAGCAGGACGGCGCCCCACCAGAAGTGTTCCACCAGCCAGCCGCCGGCAATCGGGCCGAGGGCGGCGCCGCCGGAGAACCCGGCTGCCCAGATCGCAACGGCCAGCCTGCGCCGGTTGGGCTGCGGGAAGATGTTGCGGATCAGGGAGAGCGTAGACGGCATGAGCATGGCGCCGAAGAGGCCAAGCCCGGCGCGTCCGGCGATCAGCCACTCGGCGCTCGGCGCGAACGCCGTCGCGGCCGAAACCGCGGCAAACCCTGTGCTTCCCACGAAGAGGAGCCGGCGCCGGCCGATCCTGTCGCCCAGGCTGCCCATCGCCACCAGGAGTCCGGCCAGGACCAGGGGATAGGCGTCGATGATCCACAGCAGTTCCACGCCGGAGGCGTCCAGGCTGCGGGCGATGGCCGGCAGGGCGAAGGTCAGGGCGGTATTGTCCACGGCCACAAGCAGGACGGGGAACATCAGCAGGGCCAGAGCTACCCAGTCGCGCCACGGTGCCCGCGGGCCGGTGGCCGCCTGGGTGCTGGTGGCGGCGGTGATCGATGGAATGCTCATGAAACGTAACTATACCGTCTGGACGGTACAGTTAAGAAATGCCGGGCCGGACAGGCATGATGGGAGGCATGCCCAGGAAACCCGTCGCCCGCGAGGCCGTTCTCGACGCCTTCGAATCCCTGCTCATCGAAGTCGGTGAACGCGCCGCGACGCTGGACGCCGTCGCACGCCGGGCCGGAGTCTCCAAGGGTGGCCTCCTCTACCATTTCCCGACCAAGGAGGCGATGGTCGCGGTCCTGCTCGAACGGCTGGACCGGCATCTGGCTGCGGATGTTGCCGCCATGGCGGAGGCCCCCGAAGGGGCGGCGGTGTACTTCATCAAGTCCTCGGTATGGGCGGACACCCCCATGGACCGGGTGTTCGTCGCGGCTACGAGGCTCGCCGAGGTGGCGCACGAGGAGACCCTCGGACGCTTCGCCGCCGCCCAGGCGAACTGGCTGGAACTGCTGGCGGCCGACGTCGGGCCCGCCATGGCAAAGGCCGTCCTGTATATGGGGGACGGGTTGTACTTCAACGCCATGCTGGGCCGGGGGCCGGGCGCGTCGCCCCCGGAAGTCGAGGCCGACGTCGAGAGCCTCCTGGCCGCCGTCGAGAAGCTGCGCCGCTGACGCCTGAGCCGCGCTATATCGAGCGGGGTCCGGGCTGAGCCAGGGCCTCCGAATACGCCGGAAGCCTGCGACTTCGCCGTAACGGTACGGCGCCCTCGGACGCTTCCGGCGAACCCGTGGGGCCGGCCCCTTAACCTGGACCGGCGCCGGGAGGGAGTTTGCGGACGCACGCCCGGCATAGGAGAATGAGAGGTGACTGTTGTCACCCCCAACTGAATACGCCTTTGATCTGCGGCGGGAGAGTCCTGCAAGTAGGTACAAGCAGGCGCCGTAGGAGCAAATCCTCCCCAGGAATCTCTCAGGCCCATGTACCGCCGCGGCAAGGCATCTCTGGAAAGTAGCAGGCGCGTCCTAACACGCTGTGCTCACCGACGGTGCAAGCGGAGCCCCTCTTATGGGGGCTGCGCGGAAACTCTCAGGTCCAAGACAGAGCGGGGAGGAACCCGAATCAATGTGGCGTACCCTGCGCCGCCAGAGTTATGGAGTTCCTTGTGACTGTTACACCAGCGTCCACGTCCTTCGTTGACCGGCACATCGGCGCCCGCCGCCAGGCCGACGTCGACGCCATGTTGAAGGCTGTCGGCCACGACACCGTCGACGCACTGGTGGACACCGCCGTTCCGAAGGACATCCGCCAGGACTCCGATCTGGCGCTCGCCGCGGCCCTCAGCGAAGTGGAAGTCCTCGCCGAACTGCGCAAGCTGGCCTCGAAGAACAAAACGGCCGTGCAGATGATCGGCCAAGGCTACTACGACACCCTGACTCCGCCGGTGATCCGCCGCAACATTCTCGAAGCACCGGCCTGGTACACGGCCTACACGCCGTACCAGCCGGAGATCTCGCAGGGCCGGCTCGAGGCGCTGCTGAACTTCCAGACCATGGTCCAGGACCTCGTCGGCCTGCCGATCGCCAACGCCTCGCTGCTGGACGAAGCCACCGCCGTCGCCGAGGCCGTGCTGATGATGCGCAGGGCCAACAAAAACAAGGCCGCCCACGACGGCAAGACCGTTCTCGACGCCGACTGCCTGCCGCAGACCATCGCGATCGTCAAGGGCCGCGCCGAGGCCCTCGGCTTCGAAGTCGAGGTCGCCGACCTCTCCAAGGGCCTGCCCGACGGCGACATCAACGGCGTCGTCCTCCAGCAGCCCGGCGTCTCCGGCCGCGTCTTCGACCACACCGCCGTGATCGCCGATGCCAAGGAACGCGGCGCCCTCGTCACCGTCGCTGCCGACCTCCTCTCCCTGACCCTCATCACGTCTCCGGGCGAACAGGGCGCCGACATCGCCGTCGGCTCCGCCCAGCGCTTCGGCGTGCCGCTGTTCTTCGGCGGCCCGCACGCGGCCTACATGGCGGTCCAGAAGGGGCTTGAGCGCTCCATGCCCGGCCGCCTCGTCGGCGTCTCCAAGGACTCCGCCGGTGTCCCCGCCTACCGGCTGGCCCTGCAGACCCGCGAGCAGCACATCCGCCGCGAAAAGGCCACCTCCAACATCTGCACCGCCCAGGCCCTGCTGGCCATCGTGGCGTCCTTCTACGCCGTCTACCACGGCCCCGACGGACTGAAGGCGATCGCCCAGACCGTCCACGGCCACGCCAGGACCATCGCCGCCTCCCTGAAGGCCGCCGGCCTGGACGTGCTGCACGCCTCCTTCTTCGACACCATCACCGTCTCCGTGCCGGGCCGCGCCGCGGAAATCATCGCGGCCGCCGACGCCAAGGGCGTCAACCTGCGTGCCATTGACGCCGACACCGTCGGCATCTCCGCCGATGAAGCGACGACGGCGGCCATCGTCGCCGACGTCGTGGGCGCGTTCGGAGCCAGCGTGGTGGATGCAGCAGACTCCTCCTTGGCCCTGGATCCCGCCGTCGAGCGCACCTCTGACTACCTCCAGCACCCGGTCTTCAACACACACCGTTCCGAGACCCAGCTGCTGCGCTACATCCGCCGCCTCTCGGACCGCGACCTCGCCCTGGACCGCACCATGATCCCGCTGGGCTCCTGCACCATGAAGCTGAACGCCACCGCCGAGATGGAGGCCATCTCCTGGCCGGAGTTCGCCTCCATCCACCCCTTCGCCCCCGAATCCCAGACCGCCGGCTGGCGCGAACTGATCGAGGACCTCGAAGCCCAGCTGACCGAGATCACCGGCTACGACCAGGTCTCGATCCAGCCGAACGCCGGCTCCCAGGGCGAACTCGCCGGCCTGCTGGCCATCCGCGGCTACCACCTCTCCCGCGGGGACGCCCAGCGCAACATCTGCCTGATCCCGGCCTCCGCGCACGGCACCAACGCCGCCTCGGCCGTCCTGGCCGGCATGAAGGTTGTTGTCGTGGCCACCGCTTCCGACGGCACGATCGACCACGCGGACCTCACCGCCAAGATTGAGCTGCACAAAGACGCGCTGTCCTGCATCATGATCACCTACCCCTCCACCCACGGGGTGTACGACGCCGACGTCCGCGAGGTCTGCGACGCGATCCACGCCGCCGGCGGCCAGGTGTACATCGACGGCGCCAACCTCAACGCCCTCGTCGGGCTGGCCCAGCCCGGCATGTTCGGCGGCGACGTCTCGCACCTGAACCTGCACAAGACCTTCTGCATCCCGCACGGCGGCGGCGGACCCGGCGTGGGCCCGGTCGCGGCCAAGGCCCACCTGGCACCCTTCATGCCGGGCAACGCCGCTGACCCGGCCAACGGCGCCGACGGCACCCCGATCTCCGCCTCCCGCTACGGTTCCGCCGGGGTCCTGCCGATCTCCTGGGCTTACGTGAAGCTGATGGGCGGCCAGGGCCTGACCGAGGCCACCAAGTCGGCCCTGCTCGCGGCGAACTACATCGCGGCCCGCCTGAACGACTCCTTCCCGGTGCTCTACACCGGCGAGGGCGGACTCGTGGCCCACGAGTGCATCCTGGACTTGCGCGAACTCACGGCCAAGACCGGCGTGACCGCCGAGGACGTGGCCAAGCGCCTGATCGACTACGGCTTCCACGCCCCCACGCTCGCGTTCCCGGTGGCCGGCACCCTGATGGTGGAGCCCACCGAGTCCGAGGACCTCGGCGAGATCGACCGCTTCATCACCGCCATGGTCGCCATCCGCGCCGAAATTGACCAGGTCGCCAACGGCGACTTCACGGTGGAGCACAGCCCGCTGCGCAACGCACCGCACACCGCCGCCGCCGTCGTATCTACCGACTGGACCCGCGAGTACCCGCGCGAGCAGGCCGTCTTCCCGGTCCACACGCTCAAGCAGGACAAGTACTTCCCGCCGGTCGGCCGGATCGACGGCGCCGCGGGCGACCGCAACCTGATCTGCTCGTGCCCGCCTCTCGAATCCTTCGAAGAAGACACAGCAGTCCACTCCGAAGACTCCGCCAACTCCACCTCTGACAGCTAGGGACAGCCAACGATGACTGAGAACTACACGGCCCTATACGAAGAGCACAAGAAGCTCGGTGCCTCCTTCACGGACTTCGGCGGCTGGCAGATGCCCCTGAAGTACAGCTCCGAACTCGCCGAGCACCACGCCGTCCGCAAGTCCGCGGGCCTGTTCGACCTCTCCCACATGGGCGAAGTCTGGGTCACCGGCCCGGACGCCGCAGCCTTCCTGGACTACGCCCTCGTCGGCAAAATCTCCGCGATGGCCATCGGCAAGGCCAAGTACTCGCTGATCTGCAACGAGGACGGCGGCATCATCGATGACCTCATCACCTACCGCCGCGGTGACGAGAAGTTCCTCGTCGTCCCGAACGCGGGCAACGCCAAGGTGGTCGCCGCGGCCCTCGCCGAGCGAGCCGGTTCCGGAAAGGAAGGTGGGTTTGACGTCACCGTGCAGGACGCGTCCGCCGAGACCTCGCTGATCGCGGTCCAGGGCCCCAAGGCCCAGGAGATCCTGCTGCGCCTGGTGCCTGCCGCGCAGCACGAGCTCGTCACCGACCTGAAGTACTACGCCGCCGTGGAAGTGCCGTTCATGTTCGGCGGGACAAGCCAGGACCTCCTGCTGGCCCGCACCGGCTACACCGGTGAGGACGGCTTCGAGATCTTCGTCGCGAACGACGACGCCGCCGCCCTCTGGCAGGCCCTCATCGCCATCGCCGAAGAGGGCGAACTGACGCCCGCCGGGCTTGCGTCCCGCGACTCGCTCCGCCTCGAGGCCGGTATGCCGCTCTACGGCAACGAGCTCTCCCTTGAGGGCGACCCGTTCGCCGCCGGCCTGGGGCCGGTTGTCGCGCTGTCCAAGGAAGGCGACTTCATCGGCAAGGCCGCACTGGCCGCCAAGAAGGAAGCCGGTGCAGGCTCCACCACGGGCCGCAAGCTCGTCGGGCTCAAGGGCCTGGGACGCCGGGCCGGCCGCGGTCACTACCCGGTCCTCAAGGACGGCAACGTCGTCGGCGAAGTCACGTCCGGCCAGCCCAGCCCCAGCCTCGGCTACCCGGTCGCCATGGCCTACGTCGACGTCGAGTTCACCGAACCCGGCACCGCCCTGGACATCGATCTGCGGGGGAAGACGGAGCCCTTCGAAGTTGTCGCACTGCCTTTCTACAAGCGCGTCAAGTAGCCCCCCGCCGCTTCCGGGCTGGGTGCCTTAGCGGTACCCGGCTCCGGTGCTGGCCGTCTGGGTTTTCACGCGTGCTCGCTCGTTTGACCCGCCGTCCCCCTAGCCTCGCAAGCTCGGCCAGGGAACCCCGACGGCGGTCACTCGCTTAGACGCACGCTTTCGAAAACCCAGCCCGGCCGGCCCCTCGAGGGCAGCTCACCTTTTGAGACCAATCGCCACACCGGGAACAACGGGAACCAGCGCTTTCGAACGCCAAAGGTGCTGGGGATGAAACCGCCTGCCGAAGGTTGGGCACGCTTGTCCCAACGGGTGCCACGCCAAGCTCGATCATTGGGGGTTGAGCTTGATGACACCTTCAAGGCCAAGAACTAGCCAGGCTCTAGAAGAATACGAACGGCCACTGTTTCTTTCCGGAGAACTGGTGGCCCGTCCGAAACTGTTGGCGCGCGGAACTGAACTAGCCGAAAGCGGCAGGGGAGCGGATTCCGGAAGCGTGCGTCTAAGGGAGCGTCGCGTCCGCCCAGCGGGCGCATTCGCGACCGAGCACGCGGAGGAATTCGGTTTCCGGCCGCGTAACCCGGCCACGGTCAGTACGAAACCCAGCCACAATTGTTGAGACCCACGACTTTTCAAACGTAAAGGAAAAACACATGGCAAAAGTTGCCCCTGAACTGCAGTACTCCGACGAGCACGAGTGGGTTGCCCGGGATTCCGGCGACGCCGGGTCGAACACAGTATCCATCGGCATCTCCGCCGTGGCCACGGATGCCCTGGGTGACATTGTGTATGTGGATCTGCCGGAGGTTGGTTCGTCGGTGACGGCGGGGGAGACGTGCGGTGAGGTGGAGTCGACGAAGTCGGTTTCGGATCTGTATGCCCCGGTGACCGGCGAGGTGGTGGCGGTCAATGATGATGTTGTGTCGGATCCGGCGCTGATCAACAGTGACCCGTATGGTGCCGGCTGGCTGTTCAAGGTGGCGGTGACCGCGGAAGGTCCGCTGCTGTCTGCTGAGGAGTACGCGGCCAAGAACGGTGGCGAACTGTGAGCGCCGCGGTGACCGAAACCGGCTTCGTGCAGGTGGTGTCCGCGTCCCTGGACGCGGACCTGTCCGCGCTGGATCCGGAGATCGCGGCGAAGATCGACGCCGAGCTGGGCCGGCAGCGGGACGGCCTGGAGATGATCGCCTCGGAGAACCACACCGCCAGGGCCGTCATGCAGGCGCAGGGTTCCGTGCTGACCAACAAGTACGCCGAGGGCTACCCGGGCAAGCGCTACTACGGCGGCTGCGAACACGTCGACGTCATCGAGCAGCTCGCGATCGACCGGGTCAAGGCCCTGTTCGGCGCCGAATACGCGAACGTGCAGCCGCACTCCGGCGCGCAGGCGAACGCCTCCGTGATGCACGCCCTGATCCGGCCGGGGGACACCATCATGGGCCTGAACCTGGCGCACGGCGGGCACCTGACGCACGGGATGCGGATCAACTTCTCCGGCCGGCTCTACAACGTCATCCCGTACCAGGTCCGTCAGGACACCCACACGGTGGACATGGCCGAGGTCGAGGCCCTGGCCCTGGAACACAGGCCGGCGCTGATCGTGGCCGGCTGGTCCGCGTATGCCCGGCAGCTGGACTTCGCCGAGTTCCGCCGGATCGCGGATTCGGTGGGCGCGTACCTGATGGTGGACATGGCGCACTTCGCCGGGCTGGTCGCGGCCGGGCTGCACCCGTCCCCGGTGCCGCACGCGCACGTCACCACCTCCACGACGCACAAGACCCTGGCCGGTCCGCGCGGCGGGATCATCCTGACCAACGACGCCGAGGTCGCGAAGAAGATCAACTCCGCGGTGTTCCCGGGCCAGCAGGGCGGCCCGCTGGAGCACGTGATCGCGGGCAAGGCGGTGGCGTTCAGGATCGCCGCGTCCGAAGAGTTCAGGGAGCGGCAGGAGCGGGTGCTGGCCGGTGCCCGGATCCTCGCGGACCGGCTGGTCCGCCCCGACGTGACCGCGAAGGGCATCAGCGTGGTCTCCGGCGGCACCGACGTGCACCTGGTCCTGGTGGACTTGCGCGACTGCGAGCTCAACGGCCAGGAGGCCGAGGACCGGCTCGCGGCGATCGACATCACGGTCAACCGCAACGCCGTGCCGTTTGATCCGCGTCCGCCGATGGTCACCTCGGGGCTGCGGATCGGCACCCCGGCGCTGGCCACCCGCGGGTTCGGTGAGGCGGCCTTCGCCGAGGTCGCGGACATCATCGCCGAGGCCCTCACCGCCGACGCCGGCGCGGACCTCTCGGGCCTGCGCGCCCGCGTGGAGGCCCTCGCCAAAGCCCACCCGCTCTACCCCTCGGTTGATAACCTCGCCTAAGCGACGTAAGACAGAAGTAGTAGCAGTACAGAGCCCGACGCCGGGCGGGCCGCGGCCACAAGCCGCCGCCCGGCGTCGTGCATCCGGCGGGACTGCCGCCTACCGGCGGACGCACCGCTTTCCGGCAAGACCCTCTGCCGGGCCACAGCAAGACCTAGTTAGGAACCGACAATGGCTGTTGGAGTCTTCGACCTCTTTTCCATCGGAATAGGGCCATCCAGCTCGCACACCGTGGGCCCCATGCGGGCCGCCGCCGTCTTCGCCGAAGAACTCAAGGCCTCCGGAGACCTGCACCGCGTGGCCTCGCTGCGGGTGGACCTCTACGGCTCCCTGGCCGCGACGGGCCACGGCCACGGCACCATGACCGCCATCCTGCTTGGGCTCGAGGGCTTCCACCCCGAGCTGATCCTGCCCGAGGAAGTGGAGGACCGGCTCGCCACGATCGCCGAGACCGGCACCCTGCAGCTGGCCGGCGCCGTACCCCTGCCCTACGGGGTCAAGGACATGGTCCTGCGCCCGCTGACCATCCTGCCCCGGCACACGAACGGCATGACATTCACGGTCTCCGACGCCGCGGGCGAAACCGTGCACAGCGCCACGTTCTTCTCCGTCGGCGGCGGCTTCATCGTCCGCGAAGGCGAGGAAGACGCCGCCCTGAAGGAACTCGATGAATCCAAGAAGGAACTTCCCCTGCCGTTCCGCACGGCCGCCGAACTGCTGGGCCGCTGCCAGTCCAAGGGCCTCTCGATCGGCGAGATCATGCTGGTCAACGAGCGCGCCTCCCGCACCGAGGCCGAGATCCGCGAGGGCCTGCTGCACATCTACTCGGTGATGGAAGGCTGCGTCGACGTCAGCCTCAAACGCGTGGGGCTGCTGCCCGGCGGGCTCAAAGTCCGCCGCCGGGCCCCCGACTGGCACGAGCGCCTCACGAAAGAGGACAAGGACCGGGACCCGAAGTACTGGCAGGAGTGGGTGAACCTGATCGCGCTGGCCGTGAATGAGGAGAACGCCTCCGGCGGGCGCGTAGTCACCGCCCCGACGAACGGCGCCGCCGGGATCATCCCGGCCGTGCTCTACTACGCGCTGCATTTCGCCCCGGGCATGGAGAACGCCACCCAGGCCGACCGCGACGACGTGGTGGTGAAGTTCCTGCTCACCGCCGGTGCCATCGGGGTGCTCTACAAGGAGCAGGCCTCGATTTCCGGCGCCGAGGTCGGCTGCCAGGGCGAGGTGGGCTCGGCGTCGTCGATGGCGGCCGCCGGGCTGGCCGAAGTCATGGGCGGGACGCCGGCGCAGGTGGAGAACGCCGCGGAAATCGCGATGGAACACAACCTGGGCCTGACCTGCGATCCCATCGGCGGGCTGGTCCAGGTGCCCTGCATCGAACGCAACGCGATCGCCGCGGCGAAGGCCATCAACGCCGCCAAGATGGCCCTCTGGGGCGACGGCACCCACCGGGTCTCCCTGGACGAGGTCATCGTGACCATGCGGGAGACCGGCAAGGACATGAGCTCCAAATACAAGGAAACGGCCATGGGCGGCCTCGCCGTCAACGTCGTCGAGTGCTAGGGAGCTGATCGGTGCTAGTTCGGTGCTGGTAAGGCGCTTGTTGGCGCTGGTGATGCGGCGATCAGTTGTGCAGCGCCGCCCAGAGATTCAGCGAGGACGCGAACACAATCCAGGACAGATAGGGCAGCATCAGCAGCCCTGCCGTCCGGCTGATCGGCCCAAAAAGCACCACCGTCACGGCCACCGCCACAGCCAGCGCCACGATGATCCCGAACGCGATCCACAGCGCCGGCGTCCCGAGCACCGGGTACAGGGCAAAGAAGACCGGGGTCCAGAGCAGGTTCAGCGCCAGCTGCACACCGTAGGCCGTCAGGGCCGGCTTGGACCCCTCGGCGTGGCTGCGCCAGACCAGCCATGCCGCGACGGCCATGGCGGCGTACAGGACGGTCCAAACCGCTCCGAAGACCCAGTTGGGCGGGGACCAGGGCGCCGTGTCCGCGGTGGCGTACCAGCCATTGACGTGGCGGGCCGTGGCCAGGCCGCCAAGGCCCGCAACGAGCGCCGACGCGCCGAGGAACAACAGCAGCGCAACTAGTTGGGAAACGACGCCGGATCCAGTGCCTGAACCGGCCCCGGAGCCAGCGCCGGAGCCGCTGCCTTGGCCTCTGCCCGCGCCGCGCACCCGGCCGCCGGGCGTCCCCGGACGGCCTTCGAGCGGTTGGTGCTGAGCCTGCATGAGACCAGCGTAACTGCCTGGCCCGGACTGGCGGCAGGGTGCGGACCGATAGACTTGGGGCTGCATGTCCGCATGCCGCCGAAGCTCGTACCGCAATGATTGGATACCGCACCCTTGCGCGAATTCACTGCCCGCTTTGCCTCTGCCGAGGAGATTGCCAACTGGGATGACAACGTCACCGCGAACCCCAACGGTGGCAACCTCCTGCAATCGGAAGCCTTCGCCGAGGTCAAGCAGCACTTCGGCTGGAAGCCCCTTCACCTGGTCTACGAGACGGCCGATTACACGAGCTACAACCTGGTCCTGGAAAAGTCGTTTCCGCTGCTCGGCAAGCTCTGGTACCTGATCAAGGGACCCGATGTGGCGTCCGTCGAGGACATCCCCGGGATCACGGCTGCCAACGCGGACTTCGTCAAGAAGGCCAAGCTGGGCGTGTTCGCGATCAAGATCGAGCCGGATATCGTCCTGTCCGAGGACGCCGCACGGATCCTCGAGGGGGCGGGACTGGTCAAGACGCACAACCTGCAGCCCAACGACTCCACGGCACTGCTCGATATTGCGCCCGAAGAAAACCAGCTCCTGCGCAACCTCCACTCCCGGGGTCGCAACGCCGTGCGCCGCGCCATCCGTGAGGGCGTGGAAGTCCATAACGCCGAGCCCACCGAAGAGAACTTCCGGGCGATGTATGGCCTGATGACCACCACGGTGGAGGCCAAATCCCAGGTCCGGGTGCGCGAGTACGAGTACTACCGCCAGTTCTGGACCAACTTCCTGGACCGGAAACAGGGCAGGCTGCTCTTCGTGTACGAAAATGGTGTGCCCTCGGTTGGCGCGTTCGTCATCAACTACGGCCGCAAGGGAACGTACAAAGACGGCGGCTCCCTGCAGAAGCGTGGCCAGTACGGCGACTCGCATCTCGTGCAGTGGACAGCGATCAACCAGGTCAAGGAACTCGGCTGCACCGAATACGACTTCTGCGGCACGCCGCCCAGCGACAAGCTCAAGGACACATCGAACCCCTTCCATGGGCTGGGCCTCTTCAAGACCAGCTTCAGCAAGACCGTGACCGACTTCGTCGGCTGCTATGACCAGGTCCTGAACCCGCTGAAGTACAAGGCCTGGATGACGGCGGGGGAGCGCGTCGCACGCCAGCTCTACACCCGGCGCACGGGCCAGCAGTTCTACTGACCCGCGCCAAAGACCATCAAGGACAGCCAAGGACAGTGAGGAGGCCGGAATGAACAACGGAAACGACGGCCACCGCAGGCCGCCCACCGACGGCCTGCCCCGAACCCAACCGATGTCGGCCATGCAAGTGCGCCAGAACGCCGCCGCCAAGCGGATGCTGCGCAGGCTGGTCCAGGGCGAAAACCCTCCGACGGCGCCGATGAGCATCGTGGACCGGCTCGCCGGCAGCCCCTACGCCAACCCGATGATCCAGGTCGGCGGGGTGGACGCCGCAGCCCGCAAGACCATCGACTTCGCCCTGAAACTGGCGGAATCCATGTTCCGGTACGGGGCAGGCGCCCTCGAAGTTGAGACCAGTATCATCGCCATCACCGCTGCGCTGGGGCTCAAGAACATCGAGGTGGACATCACCAACCAGTCGGTGGCCATCAACTATGCCCCGAAAGACCAGACCCCCATCTCACTGCTGCGCGTCGTCCGGTCCTGGACCAACAACTACGCGGGCCTCTCGCAAGTGCACCAGCTGGTGACGGACATCGTGGCCGGCGGCGTCGGCCGCGAGGAAGCCTCGCGCCGGCTTGAGGAGATCACCCGAAGCCCCAAGCCGTTCCCGCGGTGGATGGTCACCGTGGCCTTCGGCGTGTTCTCTGCCGTCTTCGTCGGCGTCCTGGGCGGCGGACTGGGCGCCTCGCTGGTCGCGTTCCTCTCCAACCTGCTGGTCAGCCTCCTGGCCCGCCAGCTGGGCCGCTGGCGTACCCCGGACTTCTTCATCACGGCCTCGTGTTCGTTCCTGGTGACCATCGTGGCGCTGCTGCTGTGGCGCTTCGGTGCCCCCTTGGGGGTACAGATCGCCCCCGAGATCGTGGTGGTGGGCGGGATCCTGCTGCTTCTGCCGACGGGACGCCTCGTGTCCTCGGTGCAGGATGCTATCAACGGCTTCCCGGTCACGGCCGCCGGCCGGTTCCTCTCCACCATGCTGACCTTCGGGGCGCTGGTCGCCGGCATTGCCGTCGGCTTCGTCGTGGGAGACATGACCGGCATGGACCCTATCGACGTCACCAAAACATTCCCGCCCACGTATGACTTGTGGGTGCTCATTATTTTGATCGCCATTGCGGTGCTGATGATAGGCATCACCGAACAGACCAGCTGGAAGCTGTTGCTGCCGACGGCAGCCGTCGGCATCGTGGGCTATCTGGTCCTGATCGGGGGCGACGCCCTGGGTATCGGGGCGCGCTTCGCCCCGGCTCTCGCCGCGGTGGTGATCGGACTTCTTGCCCGGGTGGTCGCCCTCCGGATGGGTGCTCCGCAGCTGGTGGTGGCCGTCCCCGCGGCCCTGATCCTTCTCCCCGGACTCACCATATTCCGATCCATGTATGTATTGACCATCGAGGAATCGGAGATTCTCATGGGCGCCGGCGGGATGCTGAACGCCGGGGCAATCGTGCTCGGCGTCGCTGCCGGCATCGTGCTCGGTGACACCCTGGCGCGGCCCCTGACGCGGAGCCTGGCGAGCAACGAGCGGCGCCGGGCCCGCCGCCGCTAGCTCCCGCGACGCCAGCGTATCTGGCTGCCTTGGGGCGCCGGGTTGGGGCGCGAGGTTGGGGCGCCGGGATTCCCCACTTTTGCCGGGACACGACGGCGTGTTGGGCCAACTCGCCGTCGCGTCCCGGCGTCGTGGCGGCAAAGGAGGGGAAACTCCGCAGCGCCAGGGTGGCCCATCTGGTTCTTGCGCCCTTAGATCTTGCCTTCTTAGATCTTGCCGATGGGCAGCTTCTTCTCCGCCTGGAAGTCGTCCTCGACGCGGCCCTTGGCCCAGTAACCCGAGAGGGAAACCTGGGCCCGCTCCAGCCCGCGCTGGACGTAGAGAACGTCCCGGAGGCCCTTCATGTAGCCCCGCTCGCCGTGGGCGAAGACCTGCACCCGGCCCCCGGGCCACTCGGCGTCGCGCACGGCCGTGACCAGCAAGTCGCTGTCTCCGGCGGGGACGCCGTCGCGCAGCAGCCAGCGCAGTTCGACGCCCGCCGGGCCGGCGATGGCCTGGATATCGGCGTCGCTGTCCACCTCGAGGAGGGCGAGACCGCGGGCATCCTCGGGCAGGGACTCAATGGCGGCGCCGATTGCTGGCAGCGCGGCTTCATCCCCGGCAAACAGGTGCCAGTCCGCGTCCGGATCCGGGTTGTAGCCGCCGCCCGGGCCCGTAAAGGTCAGGCGGTCGCCGGGCTGGGCCGATGCCGCCCAAGGCCCAGCGAGGCCCTCGTCGCCGTGGATCACGAAATCGATGGCCAGTTCCTGGGCTGCAATGTCCACCCAGCGGACGGTGTAGGTCCGGGTGTGCGGCCACTGACTGCGCGGCATGGTTTCCCGGACGGCCCACAGGTCCAGCGGCTCCGGGTAATCGACGCCGGGTTGCGGAAACACGATCTTGACGTACCGGTCCACGTAGTCGTTGTTGACGTACCCGGCGAAGCCAGGACCGCCGGCGATGATCCGGACCATATGCGGCGAGAGTTGTTCCTTGCGCAGGACCGTCAGATCGGTCTGGGGACGCGTGTTCCGGGTGGCCGTACTGGTGGCGGGGAGGGAGGTCATGAGGTAAGCCTAACCAAAGAACCTTGGCCAGGGGCTCTGGGTGGAGGCCTGTTACGGCAGTGGCGGCAGTTCCCAGTCGACCGTCCCGTTGCCCTGTTCCTGGAGCAGAGCGTTGGCCCGGCTGAAGGGCCGGGACCCAAAGAAGCCGCGCGAGGCCGAGAGCGGGCTCGGGTGGGCGCTGGCGATCACGGCAGCGGATCCCAGCAGCGGCCGCACGGACTCGGCGTCCTTCCCCCACAGAATCACCACCAGGGGAGCGCGCCCCGCGCCCGCGCCGGCAGTGGCGCCCCCACCGGCATCGGCGGCGGGCGCCCGGCCCGCAACAGCCCGGTCCGCGACCGCCCGGATGGCGGCCGCCGTGACGGCCTCCCAGCCCTTGTTACGGTGCGAGCCGGCCGCGCCGGCCCGGACGCTGAGCACCCTGTTGAGCAGCAGGACGCCCTGCTCCGCCCAGCGGCTAAGGTCCCCGTGGACGCGCGGGGGGAACCCGAGATCGGTCTGGAGCTCCTTGTAGATGTTCGCCAGGCTGCGGGGAATCGGCCGGGTGGAGCCGTCCACGGCGAAGGACAGCCCCACGGCGTGCCCCGGCGTCGGATAGGGGTCCTGGCCCACCACCAGGACCCGGACGGCGGCCAGCGGCTGCCGGAAAGCCCGCAGCAGGTTTGCCGGCGACGGCAGCACCGCATGCCCGGCGGCCACTTCGCTGGTGAGGAAAGTCAGGGTCTCGCGCAACTGCGCTTCCACCGGAGCCAGCGCCTCCGCCCAGTCCGGAGCGACCAGCTCGCTCAGCGGCCGCCGCGCCAGGTCCGCGTAGCTGAGACGATCCTCGGCTGGGGGTTCCAGTTCGAACAGCGCATCGGAATCAGGCTCGGAATGAAACTCGGGATTCGACACAGCCCCATTCTTCCGCAGACACAGCCCGCACCGGCACACCGCCAAATGACAACGCTGTCATTCGGCCTTAGCATAGGAATGGCTTTTTACCGGATCCAACCGGTTTTTTCGGAATCAACCAGGGAGTGTGTCGTGGCCGAAACAGCGCAAGAGCACGTGCTCGCGGGAGATTTTGCCGGAGCCTCGGCTGCCGGCGTGGGCCTGGGCGAGGTGTCCGCGGATTCTCCCCTGAGCGCGCGCGACCAGCAGATACTGGCACTGGAGCGGCAGTGGTGGAAGTACGCCGGGGCCAAGGAACAGGCCATCCGCGAGCTGTTCGATCTTTCCGCCACGCACTACTACCAGATCCTCAATGCCCTCATCGATACCGAGGAAGCGCTGGCCCACGATCCCATGCTGGTCAAGAGATTGCGTAGACTACGTACATCACGCCAACGTGCCCGCACTGCCCGTCGTCTGGGAACAGATTCGTAAAGTCGCGTCACGCGCAGCCGGATGCGCACGTCCTGTTGCGCCCGCTTCCGGCCTCGGGCACCCCGTCTGAAATCAGCAAGGACGTCGTTTTACCATGACCAAATACGCTCGCGATGAATTTGATCGGGTCCCGGAGACCTCTGCCCGCCAGGGTGTCCACCGGGCCGTCGCCGAATCGCGCCGCCGGAGCCTGGCGCCGATCTTGACGGCCGGCTGCGTTGCGCTGGCCATCGGGCTGGTGGCTTTCCTGATCCTGCCGAAGCTCGGATTCTCCGCAGGCCAGGCCGCAGCCGTCGGTGACAATGCCACGGCCACTCCGTCCGCAACGAGCCCGGCGAGCCCCAGCCCGGCGCCGACAAGCCCGGAACCCACCGCCACCGATCCGGCCGCCACAGATCCCGCGGCAGCGCCCTCAGTGACGCCCAGCATCCCTGCCGCCGGTGTGGACAAGACGCAGCCCGTGACGATCTACAACGGGACCACCACGGCCGGCCTCGCCAGCAGGGTCGGCGGCACCGTCAGCTCCGACGGCTGGATCCTGGGCCAGACAGGCAACTGGGGCGGCGTCCCGCAGCAGACGTCGGTGATTTTCTACAGCGACGCGGAACAGAAGGGCAACGCGGAGGCGCTCGGCACACTCCTGGGCATCGACACCCTCGTGGAGTCCGCGGAGTTCAACCTCCCCCTCGTCGTGGTCCTCGGCCCCGGCTTCCAGTAGGCATTCCGGTTACGCCTCAATAACTATTAGCCTGTGCCTCTGCCCGCCGCCAGCGTTCCTGGGGGACGCTGTGGGTACAGTATCTGCGGATTTCTCTTCGCAGTCCGCGGCACACATCGAGGTGGGCCGCACGCAAGCTAGCTGAAAGTGTGGACACCATGGCACTGGGAACCGTCAAGTGGTTCAACGCCGAAAAGGGCTACGGCTTCATCACCGTGGACGGTTCCGAGAACGACGTCTTCGTGCACTGGTCCGCGATCGTCGGCGAAGGCTACCGCGCCCTGGACGAGGGCCAGCGGGTGGAGCTGGAAATCGGCGAAGGCGAAAAGGGCCCCCAAGCCGAAAGCGTCCGGCCCGCCTAGTGGCACTGGCTGCGCTCAAGTACGCCCCGGCGGACGCGTCAGGGCGCCTAGGGGGAAAACTCCTGAGGGGAACGCTGCCGCTCGGCCGCGCCCTGGCGGCGGGCGCAGCAGTGGCTCTGGCCCTGACAGGCTGCCTGGGACCCGCCGGCAGCGCCCGCGTGGCCAGAGCTGACGCGAGCGGTGACGGCACCCTGCGGATCGGCCTGATCCTGGACAACACCGGGCAGCAGAACTTCCTCAACGCCCCGCAGCTCGCGGCGGCCAAGCTTGCCGTCAAGGAGATCAACGCTGCCGGCGGCCACAAGGGCAAACCGGTGGAGCTGCTGCCGGAAACCGTCAGCAGTGACACTGCCGCACAGGCCAAAGCGCTGGTTGCCGCCAAGGCCGACGTCGTGATCGGCCCGACGGATTCCAGCCGTGCCCCTGCCGCTATCGACGTGCTGGCCAACGCCAAGGTAGCGGTCATCTCGCCGGCCAACTCGGCCGGTGCCCTCAGCAATTACAAGAGCGGCGGCTACTATTTCCGCACCTCCGCGACCGCCATCGCCCAGGCGTCTGTCCTGGCCAAGCTGGCCAAGGACGGCGGCGCCAGGACACTGGCGGTGGTGCACGAGGAAGGCGACTACGGCAAAGACGTCGCCGCCGCCGTCGCCGGTGCGGCGAAGCAGTCCGGAATGGAAGTCCTGGCCGACCCGGAGTTCACCCCCGGCCAGGCGCAGCAGGCGGCCGCCGCTGCGAAGGTGGTAAATCCCGACGCCGTGGTGCTGGTCTCGCGCGACGGCGCGCAAGGTGCCATCGCCGAACTGAACAATGCCGGCCTTGCCGGCAAGAAACTTGTCCTCAGCGACGGAGCAGTCAGCCGCTACGGTTCCGGACTGGGCGCGCGGGCGCTCGACGGCGCACGCGGAATCCTGCCCGGCGTGTTCCCCTCCGCCGCCTTCCAGGCCGACCTCGTTGCCGTCGATCCCGGGCTCAAGGACATGGTGTTCGCCGCCGAGACGTACGACGCCGTGATCCTGGCCGCCGTCGCTGCCGCCGCGGCAGAGGACGACGCCGGGACCTCCATCGCGGCGTCCCTCGTCGCGGTCTCCGGCGGGGCAGCGCCAGCCGCCGGCCAGCAAGCCGGTCAACCTGCCAGCAGGACGTGCACCAGCTACCAGGACTGCACCTACGCCCTCCGGGCAGGCCAGCGCCCGGACTATGACGGCCAGTCTGGCCGGATCAACTTTGATTCCCACGGCGACATCACCGAAGCGAACTACGTGGTCTACACCTACGGCGAGGACAACCTGGCCACGATGACCGGCGCGGAAGCCGCCAGCAGCAGCGGCGGCTGATCGCTCCTAGCGTATTGTGCCCGCGTGGCGGGCCTTTCGGACCGGGCACTGCTTGCACTCTCCCCGGGGGAGTGCTAATTATTGACTTAGCACTCCAGCGCACTGACTGCTAACACGACGCCCGGTCCGCCCGGCCGCGGAGTGGGGCAGCCGGTCCAGGAGCAAAAGGAACACCTAGCTGGGGTGAGATCCCTGGCCCGGCGGCATACAGAGGCCGCAGGGTGGGGGTCGTCCGTCGCGGGCACCACAGCGAAGGTTCATTCTTAACGACTGTCCCGAAAGGACTACTGCCGTTATGGCCAAGATCATTGCATTTGATGAAGAGGCACGCCGCGGTCTTGAGCGGGGCCTGAACATCCTCGCCGACGCCGTCAAGGTCACCCTCGGCCCGCGGGGACGCAACGTCGTCCTCGAAAAGAAGTGGGGCGCCCCCACGATCACCAACGATGGTGTTTCCATCGCCAAGGAGATCGAGCTGGACGATCCTTACGAGAAGATCGGCGCCGAGCTGGTCAAGGAAGTTGCCAAGAAGACGGACGACGTCGCAGGCGACGGCACCACCACGGCAACCGTGCTGGCACAGGCCCTGGTCAAGGAAGGCCTGCGCAACGTCGCGGCCGGCGCTGACCCGCTGTCCCTCAAGCGCGGCATCGAGAAGGCTGTTGAAGCCGTCACGGTCGAGCTCCTGGCCACCGCCAAGGAAATCGAGACCAAGGAAGAGATCGCGGCCACCGCGTCCATCTCCGCTGGCGACAACGAGATCGGCGCCCTGATCGCCGAAGCCCTCGACAAGGTCGGCAAAGAAGGCGTCATCACGGTCGAGGAGTCGAACACGTTCGGCCTCGAGCTGGAGCTCACCGAAGGCATGCGCTTCGACAAGGGCTACATCTCCGCTTACTTCGTCACCGACGCCGAGCGCCAGGAAACGGTCCTTGAGGATCCGTACATCCTGATCGTCAACTCCAAGATCTCCAACGTCAAGGAACTGGTTGCTGTCCTGGAAAAGGTCATGCAGTCCAACAAGCCGCTGCTGATCATTGCTGAGGACATCGAGGGCGAGGCCCTGGCCACCCTGATCGTCAACAAGATCCGCGGCACCTTCAAGTCCGTTGCCGTCAAGGCTCCGGGCTTCGGCGACCGCCGCAAGGCGCAGCTGGCCGACATCGCCATCCTCACCGGCGGCCAGGTCATCTCCGAGGAAGTCGGCCTCAAGCTTGAGACCGCCGGACTCGAACTACTCGGCAAGGCCCGCAAGGTTGTTGTCACCAAGGACGAGACCACGATCGTCGAGGGTGCAGGCGACGCCGACCAGATCGCCGGCCGCGTGTCCCAGATCCGCGCCGAGATCGAGAACTCGGATTCCGACTACGACCGCGAGAAGCTGCAGGAGCGCCTGGCCAAGCTGGCCGGCGGCGTTGCAGTCATCAAGGCCGGCGCCGCAACCGAGGTCGAGCTCAAGGAACGCAAGCACCGCATTGAGGACGCTGTCCGCAACGCCAAGGCTGCTGTCGAAGAGGGCATCGTCGCCGGCGGTGGCGTTGCCCTGATCCAGGCCGGCGCCAAGGCCTTCGCGAACCTGCAGCTCTCCGGCGACGAAGCAACGGGCGCGAACATCGTCCGCGTTGCCATCGACGCACCGCTGAAGCAGATCGCCTTCAACGCAGGCCTCGAGCCCGGCGTCGTCGTGGACAAGGTCCGCGGCCTGCCCGCAGGCCACGGCCTCAACGCCGCCACCGGCGAGTACGTCGACCTGCTGGCTGCCGGCATCAACGACCCGGTCAAGGTAACCCGCTCTGCTCTGCAGAACGCGGCATCCATCGCCGGCCTGTTCCTCACCACCGAGGCCGTTGTGGCCGACAAGCCCGAGAAGGCTGGCGCCCCGATGGGCGGCGGCGACGACATGGGCGGCATGGGCGGCATGGGCGGTTTCTAACCCCCAGCTCCAGCCACCACAGGCTGTTCGACGACGGCGGTCCCACCTTCGGGTGGGCCCGCCGTCGGCGGTTAAGCGCGTTCCCCGCCGACACCCGTCGGTGGGCGTCGGCGGGGTCTGGCAGGATAGATCAGTGACGATTACAGCAGCGGCCGACGGTTCGGCCTTAGGAAACCCCGGCCCGGCCGGCTGGGCCTGGTACGTGAATGATGACTGCTGGCGGGCTGGCGGATGGCCGCACGGCACGAACAACCAGGGCGAATTGATGGCGGTGCTGGACCTGTTCCGGGCAACGGCCCATGTGCCCGGGGAAGACCTGCTGATCCTCTGCGACAGCCAGTACGTCATCAACGCCGTGACCAAATGGATGCCGGGCTGGAAGCGCAAGGGCTGGCGCAAGGCCGACGGCAAGCCGGTGCTGAACGTGGACCTCCTCAAAGACATCGACCAGGCGCTCGTAGGCCGCAAGTACACCTTCGAATGGGTGCGAGGCCATGCAGGGCACGAGCTGAACGAAGCGGCCGACGACCGCGCCCGGGCAGCAGCCACGGCGTACCAGCAGGGCGTGGCCGTCCGGCAGGGTCCCGGATTCGGGACAACGGCAGACGGGACGCCACCGGCAGCCTCCTCGGGCTCCACGGCGCCGCAGGAGGCCCGACAGGCAGCCCCGCAGGCGGCCCGACAGGCAGCGCCGCAGGCATCGCGGGCCCTCCAGACCCCGGTGTCCCAGGGCTCGGCCCCGCAGCAGGCCGAGCGGCCGGCCCAATCCACAGCCCCGTCCACGGCTCAGTCCACGGCGCCCTCCGGCCAACAGGAACTCTTTGGAGCGCCAGGCACCTTCGACGAGCCGGACCTCTTCAGCGAACTCGAGGACGAACCGGCCGCGGCTCTGGCGGAGAGCAGCCCCGAAGCCGTGGTCGAGTCCCTCGAGCGGGAACTGCTTCAGCCGGAAACCCGGGCCGACCTGGGCCGCACGGCAGTCCTGCTCCACCCCGACTTCACCGAAATCGGCAGCTCCGGACGCATCTGGACCCGCGACGCCATGATGATGGCGCTGGAGGACAACCCGGGCGGACCCGTGGAGCTGGAGCTGTTGGGCGCGGACCGGCTGGGGGAGAAGACCGTGCTCCTGACCTACCGCAGCCACACCCGCGAGGGATCAGCCCTGCGCAGCTCCCTGTGGGTCCTTGACGGGGCGCAATGGCGGCTCCGCTTCCATCAGGGCACGCCCGAGGCCTGAGAACCCGGGCGGGGCCCTCGTGTTGCCGGTGGCGCTCACGTGAAGCGCTGCGCATTGCCCAGTTCCGCCTGGGCATAGGTGGCCGCCGCGGAGTTCAGCGCGACGTTGATGGAGGCCAGGGAGGCCTCCATCCGGGCCTGCGTCAGGGTCCATTCGGCCACCAGGTTTTGGAAGTTCGTCGCCGCGGAGCCGCGCCAGCTGCCCTGAAGCTCGTCCAGCCCGCGTTTCATGGCGTGGACGTCCGCGCTGATCCGCTCCACCGTGGCCTGCACATTGGCGGACTTCAGCTGGAGGAGTTCCGTGTCGACGGAGATGATGCTCATGGAAATGCCCTCTCGAACGTTCGGGGAGGCGGCCACGGCCCGGCGGAGCACAGTGAATGTCAGCGGCGAGAGTTTGTGGTTGGATCTGTGGGGAGCGACGGCCTCATCCGGATCTTCCGGACACCTCGAGCGTAGGCGGGCGCACGCCGCCCGGACACCGCCGTCGGCTCCTATGTGGACAAGTCTGCTGAGGACAATTCCTTGGCGTCCTCGTGCAGGAACGGGATGCTGACCACCAAGGTGGCGCCGCCCCCGTCCGTCTGGCCGACCCGCACGGACCCGGCATGCGAGCCGACGATTGCCGCCACGATCGCCAGGCCAAGTCCGCTGCCGCCTGTTTCCCGGGTCCGGGAGGTGTCCGCCCGGTAGAAGCGTTCAAAGATCCGGGCCGCTTCCTCGTCCGGGATGCCAGGACCGTGGTCCCGGACCTCGATCACGGACTGCCGTGCCCCGTCCGGGGCCGTCCGGACTCCAACGCCAATTTCGATCGGGGTCCCCTCGGGCGTGTACCGCAGGGCATTGCCGACCAGGTTGCTGACTACCTGGCGCAACTTGGCTTCGTCGCCCAGCACCGGGGCGGCCGCGGGGCCCGCCCCGTCGAGCCCGGTGAGGGTGATGGTGCGCTTGCGGTCGATGGCCTGCGTGTCCACCACCGCGTCGTTGGCCAGCAGCAGCAGATCCGCGGGTTTCTGCTGGAGCGGGCGCTGTTCATCGATCCTGGCCAGCAGCAGCAGGTCTTCCACCATGGCCCCCATGCGCTTGGCTTCGCTTTCGATCCGCCCCATGGCCGTGGCCACGTCCTCCGGCGTGGACAGCGCCCCGTGCCGGTACAGCTCGGAGAATCCCCGAATGGTCACCAGCGGGGTGCGCAGTTCGTGCGAGGCGTCGGCGGCGAAGCGGCGCATCCGTTCCTCGGACGCCATCCGGGCGGCGAACGCTGCCTCGATGTGCGCGAGCATGGCATTGAGCGAGCTCCCGAGCCGCCCCACTTCGGTGTTGGGGTTTTCGATTTCCACGCGTCTGGAGAGGTCTCCGGCGGCGATCGCGGCGGCCGTCTTCTCCACCCGGGCCAGCGGCCGGAAGGACCGCGAGACGGTCCACGTGGCGATGAAGAACGCCAGCACGAGCGTCAGCAGGCCAACTCCGACGACCACCAGGGCGGCATGTTCCATCACGGAATCGACGGGGTCCAGGGGCAGCCCGATCACGACGACGGCGCTGCGGTTGTTATTGTCCACCACGCTCAGGGCCACGACCCGCCAGTTGCCGCCCTCGGTCCCGCGGACCTGGAAGGGCACCTGCTGGCGTTCCCTGGCCTCGACCGCGGAAAAAGTGTTGATGGCGGGGCGGGAGTCCTTGTCGCCGCCGAACGGAATGGGCGGCAGGCCCGGGTTGAACAGAATCAGGGAGTAGTCGGTGGGGACGGTTGAGCTGGTCTCCTGCAGCTGCGTGAAGGATTTCTCCAGCCGCACGGAGTCGACGGCGGCCCGGAGCTTGTCATCCACCTGGCCCTGCAGGAAGCTGTGCAGCAGCGTCAGCGTGCCCGCGCCCGTGGCCGTGAGCGCCACAAGCATGAGCGCCATCATGATGGCCACGAGCTGCGAGCGCAGCGAAGCTGATTTCCAGCGGTGCAGCAAGGTCAGCGCTTCTCGGCAGTCCGCAGAACGTAGCCGACGCCGCGCTTGGTCTGGATCAGCGCCGGGGCGTCGGCGTCGGTATCCACCTTGCGGCGCAGGTAGGAGATGTAGGACTCCACAATCGAGGCATCGCCGTTGAAGTCGTACTCCCACACGTGGTCGAGGATCTGGGCCTTGGACAGGACCCGGTTCGGGTTGAGCATCAGGTAACGCAGGAGCTTGAACTCTGTCGGGGACAGCTCGATCACGGTTCCGCCGCGGCGGACCTCGTGGGCGTCGTCGTCCAGCTGGAGGTCATCGACCCGGATCACGGCGTCGTCGTCGACCTGGGGCTGCGTGCGCCGGAGTACCGCGCGGATGCGGGCAACGACCTCGTCGAGGCTGAAGGGTTTGGTGACGTAGTCGTCCCCGCCCACTGTCAGGCCGGTGACTTTGTCCTCGGTGTCGTCCTTGGCCGTGAGGAACAGGACGGGGAAGTGTTTGCCGGCGGCGCGCAGGCGGCGGGTGACGGTGAAGCCGTCCATGTCCGGCAGCATGACGTCCAGCACTGCCAGGTCGGGGGAGTGCTCCTCGGCGGCAGCCAGTGCCTCGCGCCCGCTGCCGGCGGAGACAACCTCAAAACCGGCGAAGCGCAGGGACGTAGAGAGCAGTTCGCGGATGTTAGGTTCATCATCGACGACGAGCAGCTTGGCTTCGGGACCATTCTTCTTCATGTTCCCATGATGCTCCCAGACTCTGGGAGTTTTCTGAATGAAAGATGTGTGTTGAATGGTCCGCGCTCGTCCAGATGGCCTAGCCGACGCTGCCTACGTCCTTGGCGTCCATGATCCGGTAGGCGTAGCCCTGCTCGGCCAGGAAGCGCTGCCGCTTCGCGGCGAAGTCCTGGTCCAGGGTGTCCCGGGCCACCAGCGAGTAGAACCGGGCGGCGCGGCCATCCTTCTTCGGGCGCAGCAGCCGGCCCAGGCGCTGCGCCTCCTCCTGGCGGGACCCGAAGGAACCGGAGACCTGGATCGCGACCGACGCCTCAGGCAGGTCGATCGAGAAGTTGGCCACCTTGGACACCACCAGGGTCTGCACCTCGCCGGCGCGGAAGGCGTCGAAGAGCCGCTGGCGTTCCTTGACCGACGTGTCGCCCTTGATGACCGGCGCGTTGAGGCGCTCGCCGATCTCGTCGAGCTGGTCGATGTACTGGCCGATCACCAGGAGCTGCTCGCCGGCGTGTTCGGCGACGAGTTCCTCCACCAGCTGGGTCTTCGTCTCGGAGGTGGCGCACAGCCGGTACTTGTCGGCGTCCTCGGCCATGGCGTAGGCCACCCGTTCATCGCGCGGCAGATCCACCCGGACCTCCACACAATCGGCGGGGGCGATGTAGCCCTGGCTCTCGATGTCCTTCCACGGCGCGTCGTAGCGCTTCGGGCCGATCAGGCTAAAGACCTCGCCCTCCCGGCCGTCCTCCCGCACCAACGTGGCGGTGAGCCCCAGCCGGCGCCGGGCCTGCAGGTCCGCCGTCATCCTAAAGATCGGCGCCGGCAGCAGGTGGACCTCGTCGTAGATGATCAGGCCCCAGTCGTTGCCGTCCACGAGCTCCAGGTGCGGATACAGCCCGCCGCGCTTGGTGGTCAGGACCTGGTAGGTGGCGATCGTGACCGGACGGACTTCCTTGACGGAGCCGGAGTACTCGCCGATCTCCTCCTCGGTCAGCGAGGTCCGCTTGAGGAGCTCGTCCTTCCACTGCCGCGCCGCGACGGTATTGGTCACCAGGATCAGCGTGGTGGTGGAGCTGGTGGCCATGGCCGCCGCACCGACCAGCGTCTTGCCGGCGCCGCAGGGAAGAACGACGACGCCGCTGCCGCCGGCCCAGAAGTTCTCCGTGGCCAGTTTCTGGTAGGGGCGGAGCTTCCAGCCGGTTTCGTTGAGCATGATCGGGTGCGGCGTGCCGTCCACGTAGCCGGCCAGGTCCTCGGCCGGCCAGCCGATCTTCAGCAGCAGCTGCTTGAGCTGGCCGCGCTGGGAGGAATGCACCACCACGGTCTCGCCGTCGATCCGTGGGCCGAGCAACGGGGCGATCTTCTTGGCACGGCTGACTTCCTCCAGCACCGGGTAGTCGGACGTGCGCATGACCAGGCCGTGCTGCGGGTCCTTTTCCAGCCGGAGCCGGCCGTACCGGGACATGGTCTCTTCGACGTCGATCAGCAGGGAGTGCGGCACGGGGAACCGGGAGTACTTGAGCAGGGTGTCCAGCACCTTCTCGGCATCCAGCCCGGCCGCCCGGGCGTTCCACAGCCCCAACGGCGTCAACCGGTAGCTGTGCACATGCTCCGGGGCCCGTTCCAGCTCGGCGAACGCCGCGATGGCGTGCCGGGCCTCGGTTGCGAGCTCGTGGTCGACCTCCAGCAGGATGGTCTTGTCACTTTGGACGATCAGGGGCCCGTCATTCACTGGAGTAATTCCTCTGTTGCTTCTACGTCGATAATCCGGTGGATGGACAGGACCCGTTCGATCTCCTTGTCCGGATCAAACACCCGCACCCGCCCGCCATTCACGGCTACCGGAACAACGCTCTCGCGGCTGGCATTCCCCATGCTGTCCACGACGTTCATGATCACCCGCTGCCTGAGGCGGATCGCTTTCAAGAGGGTCTCCAGCCCCAGCTGGGTCGCTTCCTCGCTGCCCGGGGCGGCCGGCGGAGGGTGGGCACCGGTGGAGCCTGCTGCCCGGGACCCGTCACCGCGCAGCACGGCCAGTTGAGCGTCGATGTCGGCCTCCGGCGGAGCGGTCCGCGGGGCGGTGTAGACCGGCCGGCCGCCGCCAGGAACCGACGTGCTGCGGCGCAGCCGGATGACGCCGGATCCTGCTTCCTCCAGGACGGGGGCGAGGCCCAGGCCCCGGAGGACCTGGGCGGCTTCCCGGGGCGCGGCCTGTGAGATGACCACGGTGGGCGCGACGCGCACCAGCCCGAGCCCGGCGGCCGCGGGGGCGTTGAGCAGTTCCAGCAGGGCGGCCTCGTCCTCGCTTTGGATGAAGCTGGCGGCAGCCCCCACGCGGAGCCGGGAGTGCCGCGCGGCGGTGTCCTCGATGAGGTACTGGAGGGGCTGCGGGATGGCCGTGGCCGAATGCTGGCGCAGGAAGTCCAGCATCGCCGGGGCGTCCTGGCCGGCGTCGAGGGCCCGGCGGACCGAGGCGACGGAGAAGCGATAGATGGTGGCCGGTCCCTGTCCCTCGGCCGCGGCCATGGTGAGGAGCCGTTCGCTCAGCTCCGGGTCGAGGTAACCCGGCGCCACCGCCGTCAGGTCCGCCTGCAGCAACACATGCTGCAGGGCCGCTGGCAGGTGCTCGCCGAGGATCCCCAAGGCATCATCCGGCCGTTCGGCGGCGATCGCGGAACCCAGCTGGCTGAGCGCCCCGGAGCCGATCAGCCCGAGCATCTCGGCCTCCGTGAGGATGCCGCGGACCAGCGAGCTGAATCGGCGGGCCATCCGGGGCTGCGCCCACTCAGCACGTTCCAGCACGGCGGCGGCATTGAGGACCGGGGCCTGCCCGTCGGGAGCCGCGGCCTCGAGGGTGAGTTCATTCAGGATCTCCAGGACCCGTTTGCGGACCACCGGGGCGTCAGGCCGCTGGGCCTCTGCGGAGAGCGCATTGATGGTGCTGCCGGCCGCGCCCCGGTGGCCGGCGCCCGGGGCGGCGGCATTCACGGGTTGGCCCACGAGGGAGGGCGCCCGTTCGCTGGCCAGCCAGGCATTGACCAGCCAGAGCCACTGTTCCTGCCGGGGCAGCGCCAGCCACTCCAGCTGCGGCGGCTGCACCCATGCGGAACTGTCAACGTCCAGCCGCAGCAGGCCGGCCATTCCGCAGAGCTCCGCGAGGACGCCGGCCTGGTGCACATCGATCCGCAGGGAATCCGCCAGCCGCTTCATCTCCCGGACCCCGACGCCGCCGCTGCGCAGCGTCGCCAGGGGCTGGTCGCGCACTGAGTAGAGCACTTCGCCCACGAGCCGCAGCGTCTCGGCGATCGCGCCCAACGCGGCGTTCCGGCGCAGCACTGCGCTCGTCTGGCCAAGCTGGGGGACTGGTGGCACCAGGGAAAAGTCTTCGATGACAAAGCCGCCACGCAGCGACACTCCGACGCTGCGCGGCAGTTCGACGTGGGCGGCGTCCAAGGGCACCAGCAGCCCCCGCGCCAGGAGCCAGTCCACCGGGCCGACGTCGGCGTTTTCGTGGAGCACGGACGCGCGGCGTTGCGCCTGGGGAACGGCGCCCATGGCCCAGTTTCCGAACCGGGCCAGGAGGGCGGCAGTCCGGTCCGGCGCGGTGGTCAGGATGTGGTGGAGCGATTCCGGTGTGGCCGTCCAATGCTGCAGCGACAAGGCCGCTTCCATCGGTGTGGCGGCGGGGGAGATGGACGCCCCGCCACGGTGCAGTTCCCCGACCAGTTGCACGACGCGCTGCGCAAAGGCCGGCTGGAGTCGCACGAGCTCGGTGTAGCTGCGGCCCAGCCCTGCGGGATAGATGCCGATCACGTCCTTGAGGCTGCCGACCGGAAGGAAGTGCCGCTGCTTGGCGCCGGCGGGAGTCACACCGTGCGGCGGATCGGCGCGGTGGACGAGCGCCAGCTCCTGCAGGGAATGGAGCAGGCGGTCGATGGCCGCCACCGACGCGCCGTTGATCAGTTTCTTCAGCATCGCCGCCGAGGCACTGTGTCCGGTATCGGCATTGGTGCACAGGTGCAGGGTTTCCAGGACCTGCATCTGTGGACGGTTGAGCCGCTCGAGGGCCCGCTGCACGCTGACGCGGCCGCTGGCGCGGGCGGCGAGGGCCGCGAAGTCCGGGACGCCGGGAGAAATGAGGTCCGGCCGCGCGGAGAACAGGGCCCGCAACGATTCGTCGCTTCGTGCCTGAAGTTCCTTGCTGAGCGCGCGGATGAGGGACATCGCTCCAACGTTACCTTTCGCCGGGCCCGCGCGGGCGGCGCCGGGCGACCACCGCATCCATAACGAGTGCGAGCATGAGCAGGAATGCCACCGGGAGCCCGTAGAGGGCCGTAGAGGTGATCCAGGCCGGCGCCACGACATTGTTGAAGGCCATGACCATGACCGCGCCGACGGCAAGAAGGGACAGTAGAGCAAGGGTGGCCGCAGTGATCATGAAGGGCCGCCGGTAACGCATCAGTGTCATGTGGGCAACGCTAACAGTCCGGCATCCCCCGCGCCTCAAGCCACTAAAGTGAACTTGGCAGGATAACCTTGGAGGAACAGACCAACACGGTCCGGGCAGTCATACCCTGAACCCGCATAACCATGCGGATGCGGTGACCGCCGGCCGTGTCCCCGCAGAACGAAGAAGGTTGATTACGTGCCTACCGGCAAGGTCAAGTGGTATGACAAGGAAAAAGGCTTCGGATTCCTCGCTGGCGAGGACGGCCAGGAAGTCTTCCTGCCCAAGTCCGCGCTGCCCGAGGGCGTCAGTGAGCTCAAGGCCGGAACGCGCGTTGAATTTGGTGTAGCCGACGGGCGCAAGGGTGCCCAGGCCCTCGGCCTGCGCGTGCTGGACAAGACGCCGTCCATCGCCAAGGCGAAGCGGCCCAGCGCCAGGGACCTTGCCCCGCTGGTGCAGGACCTTGTCACCGTACTGGACAACCTGTCCGGGACCCTGTCCGCCGGCAAGTACCCGGAAGGCAACAAGGGCAAGGCAATCGCGGCGGCCCTCCGTAAGGTTGCCGACGAGCTGGACGTATAAGGCTCTTGATGACTCAGGAACCTGATCAGTTGCCGACGCCGGCCGCCGGATCCACAGTGCCCGCCGGATCCAAGGGAGCCAGTTCAAAGCAGGGAGCCCGCCCGCGCGCCGGCGTCCCCGTCTGGCGCACCGGCAAGCCTGACGCCTTCCTGGCCGCCGCCGTCGACGTCGCCCGCACCGCCGTGGAAAGCATTGCGCCCGCCGAGCAGATCGGCGAGCACATCGGCGCCCGAAGCGAAGGCGACCGCCTGGTGACCCACCTGTTCGAATCCAAGCTGCCCGGCTATCTTGGCTGGCAGTGGTACGCCGTGCTGACCCGTAACTCGCGCTCCAAGGTGGTCACGGTCAACGAACTGGGCCTGCTGCCCTCCGACGACTCCATCCTCGCGCCGGCCTGGGTCCCGTGGGCCGAACGGGTCCGCCCGGAGGACGCGCAGGCGGACGAGCCCGCCGACGAGGCGGCCGGCACCGAAACGCCGTCGCAGGCCCCCGACACCGACGACGAGCAGGACGCCGCCGACGAGCAGGACGCTGACCAGCAGGACCCGGCCCGGCAGGACCTGGCTCAGCCGGACACCGACGATGAGCGGGAACGCTTCGCGGAGGCCGACTAACGGTTGGAAACGTCCGGGAGCGTGCTTAGGGAGGGCTGGACCTGAGGTCCATGTTCAAGTCCCTGCACATCCTGAACTACCGGATCTGGTTCCTCGGCGCACTCATCTCCAACATCGGCACCTGGATGCAGCGCACTGCCCAGGATTGGCTGGTGTTCGCCCACCTGACGGCGCAGGATGCCGGGGCGGTGGGGATCACCATGGCCCTGCAACTGGGCCCGCAGCTCTTCCTGGCACCCGTGGCCGGGCTGCTGGCGGACCGTTTCAACCGTAAGCGGCTCCTGGTGCTGACGCAGTCCGCAATGGCGCTGCTGAGTGCCGGGCTGGGCATCCTGGTGGTGACCGGCGCGGCGCAGCTCTGGCATGTCTACGCCTTCGCCCTGATGCTCGGGGTGGTCTCCGCGCTGGACGCCCCCGTGCGGCAGACCTTCGTCTCGGAACTGGTCCAGGACGATTACCTCTCCAACGCCGTGGCCCTGAACAGCGCCTCCTTCAACGTCGCCCGGATGATCGGCCCCGCCGTCGCGGGCCTGCTCACCGCCGTCGTCGGGCCCGGCTGGGTCTTCCTGATCAACACGCTCACGTTCGTCGCCCTGTTGCTGAGCCTGGCGAACATCCCGGCGGCGTCGTTGCGGCGGCTGCCGCGCGCACCGGCGGGCAAGGGCAGGATCCGGGAAGGGCTGCGCTACGTCAGGCAGCGTCCGGACATCGTGGTGGTGCTCGTGGCCATCTTCATCGTGGGAACCCTGGGACTGAACTTCGCCCTCTTCATCGCGGCCATGGTGGGCACGGAATTCGGTCTCGACGCCGGCGCTTTCGGCCTGATGAATTCGATCATGGCCATCGGCTCCGTCGCCGGGGCGCTGATGTCAGCCGGCCGCGGCAAGCCACGGCTGCGGTTCATCTTCGGGGCGGCCGGGGCCTTCGGCGTGACCTCGGGCATCGCTGCGCTGGCCCCAGCTATTTCTGGTACGGCGTCGCGCTGGTGCCGGTGGGTCTGTTCGCAATCACCATGATGACCAGCGCCAACGGGTACGTCCAGACCACCACGGACCCGGTCATGCGGGGCCGGGTGATGGCCCTCTATATGGCAATCTTCATGGGCGGAACCCCCATTGGGGCGCCGCTGGTCGGTTGGGTGGCCAACACCGCCGGCCCCAGGTGGTCCATGGGGGTTGCGGCCGGCGCCGGCCTGCTCGCGGCCCTGATCGGGTTGGTGTGGATCATCCGGGCGCAGCACCTGCGGCTCCACTTCAACCGGCGGGCGCGCGGACTGCGGTATTTCCGCGTCCAAAGCGGAAACGGCGCCGCCACCGCACCGGGTTCGAAAGGTGCAGCGGCGGCGCCGTCGGACGCTGAAGCTACTTCTTGAGTTCTGCCACCACGAAATCGATGCACTCGAGCAGGGCCGAGACATCGTCCGGCTCGATCGCCACGAAGGTGGCGATGCGCAGCTGGTTCCGGCCCAGCTTGCGGTACGGCTCGGTGTCGACGACCCCGTTGGCGCGGAGCACCTTGGCGATGGCCGAGGCATCGATCGATTCGTCGAAGTCGATCGTGGCGATCACGTTGGAACGGTCCTCGGCCTTGGCCACGAACGGCGTGGCGTAGCTGGACGCCTCGGCCCAGCGGTAGATGCGCCCGGCCGAATCCGCCGTCCGGCCGGCCGCGAAGGCCAGGCCGCCGTTGGCGTTGAGCCACTGGACCTGGGCATCCAGGGTCACCAGGGTGGCCAGGGAGGGCGTGTTGTAGGTCTGGTTCAGCCGGGAGTTGTCGATCGCCGTCTGGAGGTCCAGGAAGTCGGGAATCCAGCGGTCGCTGGCCTTGATCCGGGCCGCCCGCTCCAGCGCCGCCGGGGAGAACAGACCCAGCCACAGGCCGCCGTCGGACGCGAAGTTCTTTTGCGGCGCGAAGTAGTACACGTCGGACTCCGCCACGTCCACGTCCAGCCCGCCCGCGGCGGAGGTCGCGTCCACCAGCACCAGGGACCCGTCGTCGGCGCCTGCCACGCGGCGGACCGGGGCTGCCACACCGGTTGAGGTCTCGTTCTGCGGCCACGCGTAGACGTCGACGCCGGCCTCCGCCCGGGCGGTGGGGCGAGTGCCGGGTTCGGCCTTGATGATGGAGGACTCGGCCAGGAACGGCGCCTTGTTGGTCGCCGAGGCAAACTTCGCGCCGAACTCGCCGAAGGAAAGGTGCTGCGCCTTCCCCTCCACCAGCCCAAAGCTGGCGATGTCCCAGAAAGCCGTGGATCCGCCGACGCCGAGGACCACTTCGTAGCCTTCGGGCGCGCGGAAGAATTCGCTGAGGCCACTGCGTACCGAGCCGACCAGGTTCTTCACGGGTGCCTGGCGGTGCGAGGTCCCCAGCAGCTTCGCCGACGCGGCGAGGGCCTCCATCTGTTCCGGCCTGACCTTGGACGGGCCGGCGCCGAACCGGCCGTCCTTGGGCAGGAGGTTGGCGGGGATCGTGATGCTGGTGTCGCTCACAGTGGCTCCAATTTTCGGCTGGTTCATAGCGTGGCTGGAAGGTGGCCCGGTAGGGATGGCTACAACGGACGCCCCTATTTATTCTGCCTGACAGCCCCCTGTGACACGGAAAAGGCCCTGTCACAGTCCGGTCATTGAGACGCCCGGGAACTGCCGGTCCGCGGGCGCAGGGAGGGCAACCCCGGCCCAAACGAAAAATTATCCGGAGTAATTCAAAATAGGCTAGGCTGGCATGCGAACGTACGGCGGTTCTTGCCAGGGCGCATCCTGCATGCAGCCCGCACGCGGTACGGTGGGAATGACGCACGGACTGCGCTCGAGGAGCTGAGCTGAATGACTGATCTGATCGATACTACGGAGATGTATCTTCGGACCATTCTGGAACTTGAAGAAGAAAACATCGTTGCCCTGCGCGCCCGCATTGCCGAACGGCTCCGCCACTCCGGCCCCACTGTTTCGCAGACCATCGGCCGGATGGAACGCGACGGGCTGGTGGTTGTTTCGGGCGACCGGCACCTTGAGCTGACCGAAACCGGACGGAAACGCGCCATCGGCGTCATGCGCAAGCACCGCCTTGCCGAACGCCTGCTCGCCGACGTGATTGGCCTCGACTGGGCCTACGTCCACGAGGAAGCGTGCCGCTGGGAGCACGTCATGAGTGAACGCGTCGAGCGAAGAATCTTCGAGATGCTCGACCACCCGACCGTTTCGCCCTACGGAAACCCCATCCCGGGACTTGCAGACCTTGGCGGCGTGCCCACCGGCGCCCCCGCCGACGGGGCCGTGAACCTGCTGGAAGCCATGGCCGGCTACGGTGCGGGTTCGCGGGTCACGGTCAACCGCCTCGCGGAGCCGATCCAGGTGGAGCCGGAGCTTCTTGCCCAGCTCGACGAAGGTGGAATTCGGCCTGGTGCACTGGTGTCGCTGGAGCGCGTGGGGGAGTACATCTCGGTCCGCGTCCCGGACATCGAGGGAGCCCTGGAGCTGCCGCCCGAGGTTGCCGCGCACGTCTTTGTAACAGTCGCCTGACCAGCCACAACGCGGAGGTTATGGGACGACCCATGAGTTCTGCACATTTGGGATTACGGATTTATTACCGGGCGGCTTAATCCCCTATAGTTAGTGGCCAGTGCCGATACCAAAGCGTTACCTGATCCGAAGCCGAGCCCTGCCAGCGGATCAGTCGCAGAACCACCTCCTGGCAGGGGCGGGGGAACCACTTTCGGCTGCTTCATCAGCAGCCTTGGGGTGAAGTCCGTCAGCGGCAAGCAAACGTCCATCGAGGGATCCCCCGGGATGCCTTTGTGCCCGGCTGCTTGCCACGGCGGACCGGGTCTTTGATCTCTCTGACCCGAATCCGACAGCTAACTTCGCAGGCTATCCAGAGAGGAACCGTTCTTGACCACCCAGACCGCCAGGGGCCGTCGCCGCGCGACCGGTCCCGCTCCGGAGCCGCGTCCCGTCGTCGCGCATATGGCCGAGCGCCCCCGCGACGCGCACCGCGACGAACGCCGCCGGCGGCGCAGTCCGTTCCGCCAGGTAACGGAATTCGCCTCGGCCAGCGGAGTCGGGCAGAAGGCCGGCATCGCACTGGCCGCAACCGGTCTGGTCCTCACCGTGACGGTCCCCGTCACGAGCCCGGTACTGGCCTCGAACGCTGACGGGACAGGCGCCCTCTCCGCTGCAGTGCAGCCGGATGTCACGGCTGCCGCCGCCGCAAAGGTCGATTTCAGCCGAACGGCCGTCACCACGAAGGGTGATCCGGACGGCAAGCTCAAGCAGCTCCTCAGCGCCCAGTCTGTGGGAAGTATCACCCGCGCGGCATCGGCCGGCACCCTCGGTGCGCCGCTGGACCAGATGGTCACGGCCTCGCCGTTCGGCTACCGCGTCAGCCCCATCACCGGCGGTGCGGGCGAGTTCCACCGCGGCCAGGACTTCGCCGCCCAGTGCGGCACGGCCGTCCATGCGGCCGCCAGCGGCACCGTGACCTTCAACGGATGGCATCCCTACGGCGGTGGAAACCGCGTCGTGATCGACCACGGCAACGGCCTGGAGACCACTTACAACCACCTGTCCTCGGCCTCGGTCAAGGTCGGCCAGAAGGTATCGCGCGGCGATATCATCGCGATGAGCGGGACTACAGGCGCCTCCACCGGCTGCCACCTTCACTTTGAAGTGATGGTCAACGGCGACGTCGTTGACCCCCTCGGTTGGCTCTAAAAAGGTGATGGACCGCTCTCGAATCCTTGTGACACGCCGTGATCTGAATGTGACATTGAGTCCGGACTGCTGTAGGGTTTGAAGCACGCCAACTTTTCCGAAGTTGGCGCTCTTGAGTGGATTGCCTAGCTCTGCCACCGCTCAAGGTCCGTTCGCATTACATCGTCTGGCAGGGGCGGGGGAACCAATTTTGGCCTTCGAAAGAAGGCCTAGGGGTTAAGTCGCAAAGCTTCCCAGGAAGCAGCGCGGCCGGGTGACTCCCATCCGAATCCGACAGCTCACCTCGTAGGCATTGGGAGAGGCTACTTTCGTGTCTTCACGCCACAACTCTGCGCGCATGCGCACCGGTGAGGCTCTTTTGAGCTCGCCGGAATCCACATCACGTGCCGCCCTTGCTGGTGCCCGGATGGGATCACGTTCCGCAGGCTCATTCTCTACCGAGCCCGGACAGCATGCAGTTTCCGCATTTGGCGCGTCTTCGCAGTACACCCTTCGCTAAGTAACCCAATTTCGGGGCGATCCGGCGTACCCCCAAGATGCCGGAGCGTCCTCAGTCCGCGCCCGAAAGCGCGCGGTCCAAGGATCACGAAAGAGAGAACTTAATGACTACTCGTGCAACCGTTGCACGGCACCGAGCCGAGGTCACCAAGACCAACTCGCTGGCTGTTATTGCAAAGGCTGTCGGCGACAACGCCGGCGGCATGGGCCGTCAGGCCGCGGTCATCGCCGCAGCCTCCGGTCTGGTCCTGACCAGCGGAATCGCAGCCAACGCTGCTGAGACCAACGTTCAGCGCGAATCCACCTCCGCTTCGGCTCTGGAAGTCCAGTCCGCCACCCCGGCCACCATCTCGGCCGCATCCAGCATCGCGATCTCCTACGAGAAGCCCGCCGTGACCACCACGCCGGCTCCCGTCGTCGAGGCCCCGAAGCCCGTTGTGCAGGTCCAGGACTCCACGGCCTCCCGCGCCGGCGGCACCGAGCTTGGCGTCAGCGGCGGCGTCGCTGCCCAGGCTCCGGCCGGCATCGGCAGCGGCTCTGGCGCGACCATCGCCGCTGCTGCGTACGCACAGATCGGCGTTTCGCAGGACTGCACCGCACTCGCCACCAACGCCCTGGCCGCGGCCGGCATCCACTACCACGGCTGGCCGGCAGGTTACCTGTCCCTGGGCCGCACCGTGAGCGCCTCCGAGGCACGCCCGGGCGACCTCGCCTACTACCAGAACGGTGGCGTGGGCATGGCCCACATCGCGGTTTACGTCGGCAACGGCATGGCAGTCCACGGCGGCTGGAACGGTGGCACCACCGCGCTGTACAGCGTGAACGTCGGCTCCGGCCCGGTCTTCATCCGCGTCGGCGGCTAGGGACAGAGCTCCAGCACTTCGAAAGACCCCCGCTCTTTGGCGGGGGTCTTTTGCGTTGCCGTGCCATGAACTTTGCGCGCGGAGGGCCGCGCCGATGAAAAAATATTCGGTGATCCGGCACCTGAGTGTTTACTCTTGTGTTGTCGATCCATAGCCCGACCATGCAGAGGGCAGCCGGCCCTCGTGCCGCTGGCGGGTGCGGCCGTGAAGAGGTATGCGGATGCGCACTCTCGTTCTGAATGCTGGATATGAACCACTGGCGGTAATCACGTTCCGCCGGGCGCTCGTCCTTGTCCTGACCGGAAAGGCCAGCGTTGTGGCGGAAGGGGACGACCCCGTTGTTGGCCCCCAGGACATTCTGGGCCGCCCGTCCGTGATCCTGCTGAACCGTTACATCCGTCCGAGGTACAACACGATGACAGCGGTGAGCCGCCGCGGCGTGCTCCGCCGCGATGCCCACCGCTGCGCCTACTGTGGCAAAGCGGCCCACACGATCGACCACGTCCAGCCCAAGTCCCGGGGCGGCGCCGATTCCTGGGAGAACCTGGTGGCGGCCTGCCTGCGGTGCAATAACGCCAAGAGCGACCACACGCCCGCGGAGATGGGCTGGAAGCTCGGGTTTGTTCCGGGCCCCCCGAAGGGCGCGATCTGGCAGATCAAGGAACTCGAGAAGCCGACGCCCGCCTGGGATCCGTTCCTGCTGCCGGAATCAGCCGCCTGACCTGGCCGGCGCATGGCCTGCCCTGGTTCGGGGGCAGCCCGCGCCGCGCTAGGCTGAACCGGTGGAGTTCGATGCCATCATTCTTGCCGGGGGAAGGTCCTCCCGCCTTGGCGGCGTGCCCAAATCCCGGCTGGTCTACGACGGCGCCACCCTCCTTGAGCGGTCGCTGCGCGCCGCGGGCGCGGCGGGGCGCGCCGTCGTCGTCGGGCCGGACCCCGGGGACCTTCCCGACGGCGTCCTGACCTGGCGGGAAGAGCCGCCCTTCGCAGGGCCGGCCGCGGCTATCGCCGCAGGCCTGGACGCGCTGGCGGCAGACCATGCCGGCCGGCCTGGGGACGCCGGTCCGGCGCCGTTTACCCTGGTGCTTGCCTGCGACATGCCGAGGTCCGCCGCCGCCGTCCGGGTCCTGGCCGAATCGCTGGCCGTCTCCCTGGCAGCAGCGAAGGACCAGCACCGGGGCGACGGGGTCATGGCCGTCTCCGAGGACGGCCGGAAACAGCCGCTCGCGGGCTTTTATGGCACAGCTGCGCTACAACGAAGTGTTACGGACGCACGGCACCGGGGGAGTCTGGAAAACGCATCGGTCTTCGCCCTTCTTGCTAGTCTGGACGTACGGGAAGTTCGCGTTCCCCCGGGGTCCACTGATGACGTTGATACCTGGGATGATGCGTCCGCACTGGGGATATCCGGCAGGTTTCCACACCTCGGTCCGGGCTCCGGGCCGGAACCCCGCAGCTGAACTCGACCATGGAGGCAAACGGTGAAAAGCCAGGATGAAACGCTGGAAGACTGGTGCCGTGCCCTGCTCCAGGCCTTGGAGCTGGAAGACGTTGAGATTGACGTGAACGAGGTCCTCGCCCTGGCAGGCGTGGCCGCCCACTCCGTAGTGCGCCCCGCGGCGCCGCTGACCACATTCATTGCCGGCTATGCCGCCGGTCTGGCCTCCGGCTCCGGGCAGGCGACGGACTCCGTGTCCATGCAGGACGCCATGGCCGTAGCGCGCCGGCTCGCCAAGGACTACGCGGCCGCCGAAGCTTCCGGGGCATGACGCCTGCGGCTGGGGACGACGCCGGACCGGCCGTCCATGGCGGGAACGGCCCCGAGGGCGGTCCCGCGGAACCTCTCGCGGACCCGGACGCCGTCAAGGCGGACGCACCGGAGGCGGACGCAGCGGACCCGGACACAGACCAGGACGCAGACCAGGACGCAGACGTTCCGCACCGGCACCTGGCCCACACATGGCAGGAGGCCCGGCAGCTCGCCTTTGACTGCGCCGCACCCATCCCGGCCGCCCCCGTCCCCCTCCGGCAGGCGCTGGGCCGCACCCTGGCAGCAGACGTGCTTGCCCTGCAGGACATGCCCCACTATGCCTCCTCTGCTATGGACGGCTGGGCCGTCAACGGCAGCGGCCCCTGGATCCTGGCCGAACCCGGCCAGCGGCTGGCACCGCATCAGGCAAGCCCGATCGCCACCGGCGGCCTTATCCCGGCCGGGGCCAAGGCCGTGCTGCGCAGCGAAAGCGGTGTCATCGACGCCGACGAGGACGGCCTGCCCGTCCTGAAGCTGGGCGGCACGGCGAAACCGGGGGACCCGCGCAACGGCGACCACATCAGGAAGGCCGGAGAGGAAGCTGCTGCCGGGGATCTCCTGATCAAGTGCGGCGCGGTCCTGAACCCCGCCCATCTGGCCCTCGCCGCGCTGGCCGGACACGACGCCCTTCCGGTGCTCGGCAAGGCCGTGGTGCGGCTGGTGTTCACCGGCGCCGAGGTGGTGGCATCCGGGACGCCGGCCCCCGGACAGGTTCGCGACACCTTCGGACCCCAGCTGGCAGCCGTGGTGGGCATGCTCGGCGGGATCTGCACCGAAGAAGTGAAAGTCGGCGATTCCTACCCCGAATGGCTCGCCGCGCTCGAGGACGGCGATCCCCTCGCCACGGGCAGCGAAAGCCTGCCTGCCGACGTCGTCATCACCACCGGCGGCACGGGACGCTCCGGAACCGACCACCTCCGGCGTTCCGTCGCCGAGCTGGGCGGACGACTGCTGATCGACGGGATCGCCATGCGGCCGGGCCACCCGGCCGTGCTGGCCGAACTGCCGGACGGCCGGTATGTCCTCGGCCTGCCGGGAAATCCGCTCGCGGCCATGATGGCGCTGTCCACCATCGGAGCCCCGCTCCTGGCGGCCCTGGGGCGCGGTTCCATCCCGCCGCTCAGCGAGGTGCCCTGCGGCTCGACGATTGACGCCGATCCCGGCCGGACCCGGCTCATGCCCTTCCGGCTGCTCTACGGCATGGCATCCCCGGCGCAGCACACCGGCCCGGGAATGATGCGGGGCCTGGCCGCCGCCGACGGCGTCCTGGTGGTCCCGCCCCATGGCGTGCAGTTGGGGGAGCTGGTCCCCGCCTTCGCGCTCCCGTGGGGCGCGCCGGTCCCCGACGCTTCGGCAGCTCCCGTGGCGAAGCCTGCGGCGAAGCGGACCGCCAGGAAGACCGGTGCCAGCGACGGGCCGGTGGACTGGAGCGCCCTCCTGGGCTGAGCGCCCGCCGAACCGGGCCGGAGCGCCGGCAGTGCTGGTTTCAGGATCAGGCACTTGCAATGATGGAATCAGCGAAAACCCTATTGCTTAGGAGTACCGGATGGGCCGCGTGACGCAGCGCCGCAAAGTGCACAAAATTGTCCTGGACGGGTCCGCGCACGCCCTCGAATTCCCGGTCCGGCACCGGGAGGACGTCCTCGCCGTCGAGGAACCGCTGGAAATCCGGCTCGGAAACATGTCCTTCTCCGTCACCATGCGAACGCCCGGCAGCGACTTTGACCTCGTCGCGGGGTTCCTGGTCTCCGAGGGGATCATCTGGACTCCCGAGCAGCTGGTCTCGCTCAGGTTCTGCGCCGGCGAAGACGCCGACGGGATCCAGACGTTCAACGTGGTGGAGGCCCAACTGCGGCCCGACGTCGTCCTGCCGGAGACCGGCCGAAACGTCTTCACGTCCAGTTCGTGCGGCATTTGCGGGACGGACTCCATCGATGCCGTCCGCAAGTCCTCCCACTACAGCCCGGCACAGGATCCGTTGACCGTTCCCGTCGAAACGCTCGCGGCCCTCCCGGACGCCCTCCGGTCCGCCCAGGAGGTCTTCGACCTCACCGGCGGCGTGCACGCCGCCGGACTCTTCAGAATCGCCGACGACGGCTCGGCGGAGTTGCTGTGCCTCCGGGAAGACGTCGGACGGCACAACGCCGTGGACAAGGTGGTGGGCTGGGCGCTCCGCGAAGGCCTGCTGCCGCTCCGGGGCACGGTGCTGCAGGTCTCCGGCCGGGCATCGTTCGAGCTCGTCCAAAAGGCAGCCCTCGCCGGCATCCCGGTGCTCGCCGCCGTCAGTGCACCCTCCAGCCTGGCTGTCGAACTGGCCGAGGCCAGCGGGATGACCCTGGCAGGGTTCAGCCGCCGGACCAGCCTGAACGTCTATGCAGGCCAGCAGCGCGTCGCAGTCCCGGCCCCCGCGGCCGGCTAATAGCAACACTTGGCCAACGGGTTCCCCACGACGTAAGTTTTATCCATCGATTGGAGCCAATCGGACCCCCAGCGCTGAAGAGGAACACATTGCACGACGACCGCCGTCTTACGGAAGTCCGGCTGGACCGCTTTCTGCGTGACCGCATTGCCCCCGCCGTCTACCCGCGCAGCGTCCCGCTGACCCTGAGCAGCTGGGACGCGCCGGACGAGCCCGTGCCCGTGCTCGAGGCCCTGCGGCACGAGTTCGCGCCCCAGGAACACGGGACGGCCTGGGGCCGGCCATGGAGCACCAAGTGGCTCCGGCTGCGGGGAGAAGTGCCGGACGGCTGGGGAACCGCGGCCGGCACCTCGGTGGAAGTCCTCGTGGACCTGGGTTTCAGCGGCGACGCCCCGGGCTTCCAGTGCGAAGGCATCGCCTGGCGGCCCGACGGGACCATCATCAAGGCGATTTCACCGCGGAACCAGTACATTCCGCTCAAGCTTCTGGGCAGCGGCATGGCCGTCGACTTCTATGTCGAAGCCGCGGCCAACCCCGACTTGTCCCAGAACTGGACCTTCGCCGCCACGCCTTACGGCGACAAGGCCACCTCAGGCAGCGAACCCAAATACCGTCTGGGCAGGATCGCCATCGCCGAACGCAACCAGGCGGCCTGGGAACTGCAGCAGGACATCTTCACGCTCAGCGGGCTCATGCATGAACTGCCCATGGACCTGCCCCGCCGCCACGAAATCCTGCGGGCGCTCGAACGCATGCTGGACATCATGGACCCCGACGACGTCGCCGGCACCGCAGACGCCGGACGGGCCGCGCTGGCCGATGTCCTGTCCCGGCCGGCCTACTCCTCGGCCCACCGGCTCGTGGCCACGGGTCACGCCCACATCGATTCGGCCTGGCTTTGGCCCGTCCGGGAAACCATCCGCAAGTGCGCCCGGACGTTCTCCAACGTCGTGGCGTTGATGGACGAGTATCCCGAATTCATCTTTTCGTGTTCCTCGGCCCAGCAGCTCGCCTGGATGAAGGAGTACTACCCGGAGCTGTTCGGACGCATCCGGGACAAAGTCCGCGCGGGCCAGTTCGTTCCCGTTGGCGGGATGTGGGTCGAATCGGACTCCAACATGCCCGGCGGCGAGGCCATGGCAAGGCAGTTCCTCGAGGGCAAAAGCTTCTTCCTGGACGAATTCGGCGTCGAATGCCAGGAAGCATGGCTCCCGGACACGTTCGGGTATTCCGCGGCGCTCCCGCAGATCATCAAGGCCGCGGGCAGCCGCTGGTTCCTGACCCAGAAGATCTCCTGGAACCAGGTCAACAGGATGCCGCACCACACCTTCAACTGGGAGGGAATCGACGGCACCCGGGTATTCACCCATTTCCCGCCGGTGGACAGCTACAACTCCGACCTCAGTGCCCGGGACCTGTCGCACGCCGAACGGAACTACCGGGACCACGGCCGCGGAGCCACTTCGCTGGTGCCCTTCGGGTACGGCGACGGCGGCGGCGGCCCAACCCGCGAGATGCTGGCCGCGGCCCGGCGCACGGCGGACCTGGAAGGCTCTCCGAAGGTGCGGATCGGCTCGGCCGCCAGCTTCTTCCAGCAGGCCCAGGCCGAATACCAGCCCCTGCCGGTCTGGGTGGGGGAGATGTACCTGGAACTGCACCGGGGCACCTACACCAGCCAGGCCAAGACCAAACTGGGGAACAGGCGCAGCGAGCACCTGCTCCGGGAAGCCGAACTCTGGAGCGCCACGGCGGCAGTGCGGGCCGGGCACAGCTACCCTGCCGCGGAACTCAAGCGCCTCTGGCGGCTGGTCCTTCTCCAGCAGTTCCATGACATCCTGCCGGGCAGTTCCATCGCCTGGGTCCACCAGGACGCCGAACGGAACTACGCCGCCGTCGAACGGGGGCTGGAGGCGATCATTGCGACCGCCGCGGCCGCGGCCCTCGGTCCCGGCACCCGGGAATTCCTCCTCAACGCCGCCCCGCAGGAGCGCCAGGGCGTGCCTGCGCTGGGCGCTGCCGAGCCGGTCCGGCCCGGGCAGCCGGTAGCGGCCACCGGGTCGGACGGCGGCTACATCCTGGACAACGGCATCATCCGGGCCGTGGTGGATGCCAACGGACTGCTGGCCTCGCTGGTCGATCACGCCACCGGACGTGAGGCGATCGCTCCCGGGGAGTCCGGCAACCTCCTGGAGATGCACCGGGACACGCCGAATGAATGGGACGCGTGGGACATCGACGCCTTTTACCGCAGGAACGTCGTCCGACTGGTTGAGGCGCGGTCGGTCACGCTCGAGCGCCCCCGGGGCGAAGGCCCGGACGCCGTCGTGGTGGTGGAGCGGATGGCCGGGTCCTCGGCCGTGACCCAGCGGATAACCCTCGCGGCGGGCGCGGACTCACTCGCGATCACAACCCTGGTTGACTGGCAGGAGAGGGAAAAACTGCTCAAGCTCGGTTTCGCCCTGGACATCCGGGCGGACCGTTCGGCGGCGGAGACGCAGTTCGGCCACGTGTTCCGCCCCACCCACGTCAACACGTCCTGGGAGGCCGCGAAATTCGAGATCTGCGCCCACCGCTGGATCCACGTCGCCGAGCCGGGCTACGGGGTGGCGGTCTCCAACGCTTCCAGCTACGGCCATGACGTGACCCGCAATGTCCGGGAGGACGACGGCGGCACCACCACCACGGTGCGGGTCTCGCTCCTGCGGGCACCGAAGTTTCCGGATCCGGGCGCGGACCAGGGCAGGCACGAGCTGCACGTCACGATCCGGCCGGGTGCCACGATCGCGGACGCCGTCGAAGAGGGCTACCGCACTAACCTGGCGCCGCGGGTTGTGCAAGGTGCCCACGGGGTGGAACCGCTGGTCACCGTGTTCAACCAGGCCATGGTCATTGAATCGGTCAAGCTCGCCGAAGACGGCTCCGGCGACGTGATTGTCCGGCTGTACGAATCGCTGGGGGAACGCTCCACCGGCGTCCTGAAGGCCAACTTCCCGGTCCGCGGGATACGCGCCGTGGATCTGCTGGAACGCCCCGTGGATGCGCCGGGAGTGACGGCGGGCCCGGACTCCGCCGAACTCACGCTGCGGCCGTTCCAGCTGGTCACGCTGAGGTTTAAGCGCTGAAGTTTGTGCGTTAGGGCCATTCCTCCGGGGCAGCCCCTGGCCGCGACCGGGAAACGGGGAAAAGCGCCGTTAAACAGGCTGAGTGGGAGCGGTCCTTGCGGACCGCTACCACTCATCCCCCCAATGGCGCTTGGACGACTGCCTCTGCTTCGCACGGCTGACTTCCGTACACGAAGCGATTGCCGCTTTCACACATTCATGATTCTTTCACGGTCTAATGATTTTGTGAATGCCCTACCCTTTGTTCTTGCGTAATGTTGCGCGAGCGCTACCAGTTTTCTTGGCGGCGAGCCCGGAAGCCCAGAACAATCCCAGGCCCAGCACATAGCCCAGGACGGCCGAATAGTTGATCGTTTGCTGCGCGAGGGTCCAGTCCTCCGGGGCGAAGGAGGCGGGGAAGCTCAGGGCCGTGGCGAGGGCGCCCAGGCATGTCATGACTGCGGCGGCACGCACCAGCCGCGGCAGCGGGCTTCTGGCGGTGGCCAGGAGCGCCGGGAGCAGGACGAGGGAGACAAACGCGGGATAGGTGCGGCCGGCCGCGGCGTAGAACGGCGCCAGGGCGGCATTGTGTCCACCGTTTTCCGTGATGTCCAGCATGCCGACCGAGGATCCGCGGGTGTCCATGAGGAAGAAGATCACCGCCACGGAGGCAGCGCTGACGGCCAGGGCAGCGCCTCCGGCCGGGCCCGCAATGAGGCGGTAGCCGCGAGGGTCGGCCAGTCCCGTGGCCACGCGCAGACCGACCAGCAGGACCGCCGCGAACACGAGGAAACGCAGGATGAGGTGGGCAAGGTTCCATCCGCCCAGTGCCCCGTCGATTGCTTCATAGGGTCCGGGGACCGAGAGCAGGCTGCACAGGGTCGCGAGGAACAGGATCCAGAAAACGGTCCTGTTCCGCCCGTGGATCGCATCCGGGATGCGGAGGAGGAACACCACGGAACAGATGATCAGCGTGCCCCACTGGAGGGTTGCAATCATTCCGGGTTCCCCCACATCGCTTGCCTGCTCAACCGAACGACAGTCAGGTCAGGCCAGCTTGCTTCTTAGGCGCCCGCTTAGCAAGCGACTTCGCCAGCCAGATCAAGGAAAGCCCAAGGACCAGGCACAGAACGGCCGAGTAGTTCAGCACGAACCGCATGAATCCAAGGGACGGGGGAATGACCGGGGACAGCAGGCTCAAGGAAATAGCCACGGTACCGAGCGCCAGCAGCGCCGCGCTGGACCGCACCAGGACTGGAAGGCCGCTGCGCAGGGTCCGCACCATCGCCGGAAGCAGGGCCAGGGTGATGTACGCCGGATAGAGGCGCCCGGCGGCCCCGTAATACTCCACCAAGGCGGCGTTGCGGTCGTCCTTGGCGAACACGGCGGACAACCCCGCCGAGGAGCCGGCGGTGTCCATCATGAGGAAAACCGCCACCACCACGGCCGACGCCGCTGCGGCGACCGCAATTCCAACGGGGCCGGTGATCAGCCGCAGGGCGTCATCCGCGCTGAAGCCCCGGGCTACCCGGAATCCAAGGAAAAAGATGGCGGCGAAGATGACGAAGCGGAGCACGAGGTTGGCGATGTTCATGCCGCCGAGAGCTTGGTCTACGGCCACATAGGGGGCCTCGATGCTGAGCAGGATCGCCAGGGTCATGAGCCCGAAGATGGAGAACAGGGACCGGTTCTCCCCGCGGAGGGCACACGGCAAGCGGGCCAGCGTGACCACGCAGCACACCGCCAGCGTGGTCCACTGCAGGATCGCGATCATCCGAGGTTCTCCCAAATTTTTTCTGTTTGTGCCTGCTCCTGCTCCTGGCGCCGCAGCGATTTTCCGAGCGCCTGGAGCCGTTCCCCGGCCAGGGCGCTGAGTTCTCCGTCGGAGAGGGCATCCAGCGCGGCCTGCTTTGCCCCCTGCGTCCAGCCGGCCTCATCCTCGGTTATCAAGCCGGTGGCGACGAACCCGCCCGTGAATCCTACGCCCGCAGCGCGGGCTGTCGCGACCGCCAGTTCGGGTGACAGCCTGTTGGCGGTGAGCTGGGCCGAGTAATTTTGCGGTGCCACGCCGGTGGCGGCAGAAACCCGGTGACGCAACTCACCGTCGTCAATCGCGTCCACCCAGTTCCGGACAGACGTGGCGTGCGGGGCGGGGGACAACGCGGGGGTCATTGAACTGCCGTGGTCTCCATAGCCGCCGTAGGCGGGGGAGGAGCGGGAAATGACGGCGCGCAGCAGGTCCATGGTGGCGACTTGGCTGACGAGTTCGGCGGAGGTGGGCGGTTGGGGGGCGGCGGCCAGCTCGGCATAGTGCTCGAAGGACGCCAGTTCCGCCAGCGGACTCAAATCCAGGGCCCGGCTTATGCTGACCAGAGTGGTTTCGGCCACCTTCCCGCGCACCAGTTGCTGCGCAAGGGTGGTGCGCTTGATGCCGGAAATCCTGCAGATATCGGCCGTGCTCGCCGTCGGAGCAACACTTTGAAGCCAGAGTTGGAACGCCTTTGCGGGTAGTGGCATCTATGGCTTCCTGCGGATTCGATGGGCAGTGTGGGTACTGGCACTCGGTGGGGCAGCGGCGGTCGAGGCGGGAGATGGCGGCGGTGTGGCGCAGCGGGCTGGGATTTTACGTGAGGTCCTAATTCAACTATGCTAAATGGTCGAACCCGCTGGTCCGTACACCCCCCAAGTCCGGACCGGCGGGTTCTTCTATGCCCGGTGCGGTCTCGGCCCGTCGGGACGGGCGGGTTCTGCCCGTCGGGGCGGTCCGTTTGGGCCGCAGTGAGAGGATGAAGTAATGACTGCAACCCTTGTTGCCAAGGACCTTTCCGGTGGTCACGATCACCGCACACTCTTCTCAAAGCTGTCCCTGACCGTAGCCCCCGGCGACGTCGTGGGCGTCGTCGGCGCCAACGGTGCCGGCAAATCCACGCTGTTGCGCCTGCTGGCGGGCGTCGACGAACCGCAGGAAGGCACAGTGAGCCTGGCCCCGGCCGATGCCTTTGTCGGCTGGCTGCCGCAGGAACACGAGCGGATTGCCGGCGAAACGGTCGCCGGCTACATCGCCCGGCGCACGGGCTGCGCGCAGGCAACCCTGGAGATGGAGTCCACCGCAGAGGCGCTGGGCTCCGGCGCTCCCGGCTCCGACGACGCCTACTCGCTGGCGTTCGACCGCTGGATGGCCTCCGGCGCAGCCGACCTGGAGGACCGCATCCCGCCCGTCCTGGCGGACCTTGGCCTCGACGTGGGGCCGGACGCCGGAATGACCGGCCTGTCCGGCGGCCAGGCGGCCCGCGTGGCGCTCGCCGCGCTGCTGCTGAGCCGCTTCGACGTCGTACTCCTGGACGAACCCACCAACGACCTGGACCTCAACGGCCTGGCCAAGCTCGAGGCCTTCGTGCAGGGACTGCGCGGCGGCGTCGTCCTGGTCTCCCACGACCGGGAGTTCCTCTCCCGCTGCGTCACCACGATCGTGGAGCTGGACCTGGCGCAGAACTCGGTAGCTGTGTACGACGGCGGCTACGAGGCCTATCTGGAGGAACGCGCCGTCGCCCGCCGGCACGCCCGCGAACGCTACGAGGAATATGCCAACACCAAGGCTGACCTCGTGTCGCGGGCCCGGACCCAGCGCGAGTGGAGCTCCCAGGGTGTCCGGAACGCCATGAAGAAGAACCCGGACAACGACAAGATCCGGCGGGCGGCGAGCACGGAGTCCTCCGAAAAGCAGGGCCAGAAGGTCCGGCAGATGGAGTCCCGCATCGCCCGGCTCGAAGAAGTCGAGGAGCCGCGCAAGGAATGGCAGCTGCAGTTCAGCATCGGGGCGGCTCCCCGCTCCAGCTCCGTGGTGGCCACCCTGCGCGACGCCGTCGCGCGGCAGGGCGGGTTCACCCTGGGCCCGGTGAACCTTCAGCTGAACGCGGGGGAGCGGATCGGGATCACTGGCCCCAACGGCGCCGGCAAATCCACGCTGCTCCGGCTCCTGCTCGGCGTGCAGCAGCCCGACTCGGGCGATGCCTCCATGGGTGCGTCCGTGGCCGTCGGGGAGATTGACCAGGCGCGCGGCCTGCTGGCCGGCGATCTGTTGCTGGGTGACGCGGTCGAGGCCGTGCTGACGGAGCAGACCCCGGCGGAAGTGCGCACCCTGCTGGCGAAGTTCGGCCTCAAGGCCGACCACACGAACAGGCCCGTCGACTCCCTCTCCCCGGGGGAACGGACCCGGGCCGCCCTGGCGCTGCTGCAGGCCCGCGGCGTGAACCTGCTGGTGCTGGACGAACCCACCAACCACCTCGACCTGCCCGCCATTGAACAGCTTGAAGAAGCCCTCGACAGCTACGACGGCGCGCTGCTGCTGGTCACCCATGACCGCCGGCTGCTCGAAAACGTCCGCCTGGACGCGCGCTGGAACGTCGAGAGCGGCGTCGTCACCGAGTTGCACGCCGATGCCACGAAAGGCAGCACAACATGAGCATGGACCGGGTCGCCTGGAGCTCCCTCTACAACATCACCCGCGCCTCCAGCGGGTCCAAGCCGTTCTCCAAGGCGACGCTGAAGCGTGTCTTCAGCTTTGCGCGCCCGCACCGCAGCCGGCTGATCGCGTTCGTGCTGCTCTCCATCGTGATGGCCTTCCTGGCGGTCGCCACCCCGGTCCTCGCCGGCCAGGTGGTCGACGCGATCATCGCCCACGCGGATGCCGCAACGGTGATCTGGCTTGCCGTCCTGATCGCCATCGTGGCGGTCGCCGAGGCCGGGCTGGGCCTCGTGACCCGCTGGCTGTCCTCCACTATCGGTGAAGGCGTGATCGTGGACCTGCGCACCAAGGTCTTCGACCACGTCCAGAAGATGCCGATTGCCTTTTTCACCAGGACCCGCACCGGTGCCTTGGTCAGCCGCCTGAACAATGACGTCATCGGCGCGCAGTCGGCCTTCGCCGGCACGCTCTCGGGCGTGGTCAGCAACGTCGTGGCCCTCGCGCTGACCCTCGCGGTGATGCTCAACAAGTCCTGGCTCGTGACGGTGCTCGCCATGATCCTGCTGCCGATCTTCCTGATCCCGGCCCGCCGGATGGGCTCCAAGCTGGCCGATCTGCGGCGCGAAGCCGCCGAACACAACGCCACCATGGGAACCCAGATGACCGAGCGCTTCTCTGCGCCCGGCGCCACGCTGGTCAAGCTTTTCGGCCGCCCCGACGAGGAGTCCCGCGAGTTCGCCCTGCGGGCCGGCCGGGTCCGGGACATCGGCGTCCGTACAGCCATGCTGCAGTTCACCTTTGTCACGGCGCTGACGCTGGTCTCTGCCCTGGCCCTCGCACTGGTCTACGGCCTGGGCGGCTGGCTCGCGCTCGCCGGTCAGCTGAACGCGGGCGACGTCGTCGTGCTGGCGCTGCTGCTCACCCGCCTCTACGCGCCGCTCACGGCGCTCTCGAACGCCCGGGTGGAGATCATGAGCGCCCTGGTCAGCTTCGAGCGTGTTTTCGAAATCCTGGACCTCAAACCGCTCATCCAGGAGAAGCCGGACGCCGTGGCCTCCCCGCCCGGTCCGCTCTCGGTGGAGTTCGACGACGTCCGCTTCGCCTACCCCTCGGCGGACAAGGTCTCGCTGGCCTCCCTCGAGGACGTGCGCACCCTGGACACCCGCGGCGGCGAGGAAGTACTGCACGGCATCAGCTTCCGGGTGGAGCCCGGACAGACGGTGGCCCTGGTCGGCTCTTCCGGAGCGGGCAAGTCCACCATCGCCCAGCTGCTGTCGCGCCTGTACGACGTCGACTCCGGCGCCATCCGCATCGGCGGCACCACGCCCGGAACGGGCGTGGACGTCCGCGACCTCACGTTCGCGTCCATGCGCGGGACCCTCGGCATGGTGACGCAGGACGGCCACCTGTTCCACGAGAGCATTGCCTCGAACCTGCGTCTGGCCCGCCCGGAGGCCACCGAAGAGCAGATGTGGGATGCGCTGCGGCGTGCCCGGCTCGAAGACATGATCCGGTCCCTGCCCGATGGGCTGGACACCGTGGTGGGGGAGCGCGGCTACCGGCTCTCCGGCGGCGAGCGGCAGCGCCTGACGATCGCCCGGCTGCTCATCGCGCAGCCCCGGGTGGTCATCCTCGACGAGGCCACCGCCGCGCTGGACTCCACCAACGAGGCCGCCGTCCAGGAGGCCCTTGGCGCCGCGCTGGAAGGCCGCACGGCCGTCGTGATCGCCCACCGGCTTTCCACGGTCCGCGCAGCCGACGCGATCCTGGTGGTGGAGGACGGCTCGATCGTAGAACGCGGTACGCACAAGGAGCTCCTCGCCGCCGAGGGCCGCTACGCGGAGCTGTACCGGACGCAGTTCTCCGAGGCCACCGCGGTCGCCCAGGAAGCCGTGCCCGGGTACTGAGCCGCGGTACTTGCTAGTCCGCTGACGGTTTGGCGGACAGCGCCGGCAGCACGTGGTCCGTCAGCAGCGGGGCGAGGTCGCCGGGCAGCTCGGCGGCCAGGTCCAGCCAGCGGATCTCGGCTATTTCGGCCGACGGCCGGGCGCTCCACACCCCCGGAGCCGTGAAGACGGTGGCCTCGATCTGCGTGGCCGCCTCGTTGGCGGCATCCGCCAGCCAGCAGCCCAGCAGGTCCAGCCGGTCCGGGGCCAACACAATTCCCACTTCCTCCCGAAGCTCGCGTGCGGCCGCCTGGGCGGCCGTTTCGCCGGCCTCCGGCTTGCCGCCGGGATGCATGAACTTGTCCGTGCCCCGTTTGCGAACCGTCAGGAGGCGTCCGGCGTGATCGAAGACGCAGACGGCGGAGACGACAATGCGGGGGTTCACTCGGCACCCCTGACGTCCGGCACCGCATGTTGCGCAGCGTCCGATGCGCCATCCGGCGCCGCGTCTGGTCCTGCTTCTGGTCCTGCTTTCAGCCGATGCAGGACGGACTCAAGCAGCTGGTCCTTGGCGGGCCCGGTTACGTCCCAGCGGTAGCCGCATTCGTCCGGCCCGAGGACCTGGTACCTCACGCGGTAGGTGTCGGGGTCACACCAGTGCACGTCGCGGTTGGCTTGCCCGGCGAAGCCCATGCGGTGGAAGGGGCGCCCGTCGGGGAAATACACGTCCAGGGTATCGGGAGTGTCCGCGGTCCGCAGCAGGTATTCGCGGCTGGCTGGCCCGGTGAACGGCGCACCGCTGAAGGAGGTCCAGCGCACGGTGCCCTCTTCACGCCACATCAGGCCGCCGTCGTCGAGGTCCGTGAAGCGTACGACGCCGGTGAAGGTCCCGCTGGTCCCGGTGCTGCGGTCCAGCAGTGTGCGGTCGACGGACCAGGAGCCGCGCAGGTAGGCGCGGAGGTCAAAGTCCGGAGCCGTGTCCGGGATTTCGTCCGGGGCAGGAATGTTCAAGTGCCCTCGATTGGAATCGAACCAACGACACCGGCTTTAGGAGAGCCGTGCTCTATCCACTGAGCTACGAGGGCGGGCATCCGGGGCTCGGCCAGGGCCGGTCCGGTCGGACACGGATATAAGCATACAAGGTGAGCGCGCGTACTACGCTCTTGGCATGACCGCAGGAACCACCGAACTTTCCGCCGGCGCCCTCTACTACCCCGATGTGGCCGCGACCCGGTTTTACGTCGGGGCGCTGGCGAAGCTGAGCGTGCTGCAGTATTTCGTGGCCGAGTCGGCCGTGATCGGCGCCTGGGCCGGCGCGGAGCCGTACAGCCGCCGCACGGGGTACATCAGCGATCTCGGTGCCGTGTCCTGCGGGGAATTCGACGGCCGGGACGTCTGCTCGCCGGCGCACCTGCTGATGAACGCCTCCTTCGTGATCCAGGGCTTTGGCATGATCGTCGGGGCGCTCCTGCTCGGCTCGGCGCTCATGTGCTGCGCCGCGCGGGCCGGCGTGCCCGTCAGGCAGGGCAGGATGCCGGGCCGTGGCCGCTGGGGCGCGGGCGTGGCGGCCGCGGGCACCGCCCGGCTGCTGACCGGCGCCGCCGGGGCGGGCACGATCCTCGTGGGGCTGGTGCCTGAAGACACGGGATCGGGCTGGCATGTCGCCGGCGCCCTGATGTACTTCGCGACCGGGGCCCTGGCGCTGCTGGTCCTCGGCTGGCTGTGGCTGAGGCAGACGCCGCTCGGATGGGTGATCCTGGCCTGCGGCGTCGTGTCCTCGGCGGCACTCATTGCGGCCGGCCTGACAGGGATGCACGTGCCGGAACCGGGCACCCTGGAGCGGCTCATGGGCTACCCCATTACGGCTGGCGTCGCCGCGGCCGGCCTTGTCGTCGCCCAGCGGGTCCAGCATGAACGCGCACTGCGCAAGCAGGCCCGGGCCCAGACAGGCTGAAGAAGACGCGCTGAGGCAGGCAGGCCAGGGCGGGCGGGCTAGGGCAGGCGCGCCGAGGCAGAGGCGCTGAGGCGGGCGCGCTAGGGCGCGGTCGCCGTCGCCTTCGCGCTGGGGGCCGCCGTCGGCGTCGCTTTGCCCAGGATTTTCAGCAGTTCCTCGTCGCGCAGCTTGGACCACGGCGACTCCGGCGATCCCTGCAGCGCAGCCTCGGGGCTGTCGGTCTGCGTCCACCATTTTGCTTCGAAGACCCGGCCCTCGAAGAGCACTCGGTCGCCCTTGCGGTAGACCGTGGCCGGCTGCCACGCCGGGGCCGTGCCGGCCGGTGCCGTCAGCTGCGGCGTCGGCCGGTCTGCGGCCAGCACCGGGCCGATGATGCGCCACGGGGTCGCGGTGCCCTGCAGGACGGGGTCATCCGGAGTGTCGGCGCGGGTCCACCATTTGGCCTCGTACACGTTGGAGTGCCACACAACGCGCTCACCCGCAGCGTAGGCGGTTGTCTCGGACCACACCGGATAGGGGCTGGTGGAGGGGTTGTCACTGACGGCCGGGGCCGGCGTCGATGCAGCCGGTGCGGCGGGTGCGGCCGACGAGGTGGCCAGGACGCCCGCTCCGAGGATCGCGGCGAAGGACGAGCTTCCCTGGTCCACGCCACTGCAGCCATCGGACACCTTGGTGACGTCCGGGAAGTTCTGGCTGCAGGTGCGGTCACGGTTCAGGGACCACATGGAGAGACGGCCGATGCCGCGGGCACTGGCGAAGGCGCTAAGTTCCTGCGCGTCCTTGAGGGTGAAAATTTCGCCGGCGACGTCGTTCTGGCCGATCATCGGCGTCAGCCCGACTTTCCGCCACACTGTCTCGCTGCCGAGCTCGGTGCCGGCGGCCCGGTACAGGCCGGTCAGCTGCGTGTGGGTTGCCTCCGCGGCGGACACCGCGTTCTCGTACATCGACCGGCCCGGCAGCCGGCTTCCGCCGTAGTCCATGGTCATGGCGTTCACGCCGGCGAGGTCCACCCCGGCGGTGATCATCCCGGTCACGGCGTCGCTGCCCGCCGTCGTGAGGCCGTTCGGATCCGCCGGCAGCGTCAGCCAGACGCTCAGCGACTTCCCGTCGCGCTGGCGGTCCTGCTGGAGCGCGGCGATCGCCGCAGAACGCCGTTTGACGGCCGCCGGGTCCGAAAGGGCCTCGCCTTCGACGTCCAGATCGATGCTGCTGACGTCATAGCGGGCCACGACGGTCCGGTAGGCGGCTTTCAGCTTGGCGGGATCTGTGCACGTGACTGCAAGCTCCTGGTTGGCCCGCCCGCCGAAGGACACCGCCACGGTGCCGCCGAGTTGCTGGAGCCGGGCCACCCGCCGGTCCAGGTCCAGGGAAGACGCGGCGTCGGCGAGGGAGTAGGCGGCGCCCCAAGAAGGCGTGCACGCATCCTTGGGATCAGCGACGACGAAGGACAGCACGACTTTTTCGGCTTCCTTCGACGCCGGGGCCTCAAAGGCGTACCGGGGCGTCGCCGTGACGTCGACATAGCCCGAGAAAACGGACGGAATGGCCTCGGCCGCCCGGACGTCCTGGAAGTTGCCCCATGCGACCACGCCGCTGGCTGCGGCAGCCGCCACGGCAGTGATCAGCACACCCAGCCGGACCACGGATAGTTTGCGGCCTGGGAATCGTTCGGACACAGGGCCCCCTTGTGCGTTTTTTGTTGAGCAGCCCGGCACGCGCCGGCAGCCGGTATCAGCTCGTGTAATTCCGGGGTGTCTGATGTCCGGCAAGCGTCTGACCTTGCATTATCATAAGGGCACTCACCGGAACATTCCGGTGCGGCGTGCGGGTTTTGCCGTGGGCGCGCGCCAATATGCCGACTTTGCAGTCTTATGGGGACTAATGCCAGATCAGCTTGTCTTGCCGCGCTTGGATTCCGAAAGTGTGACAACCGAACAAAAGGGTGCAGTCCGGCGCCGTCAATGGGGGTCTGAGCGTCGTTCGGAGCCGCTGTCAATAGTTCACCCGAGGCCGTCCCGGCGCAAAATAATCCTTGGTCGCCTGGGAATTCTCACGACGCTGGCGGCATGGGTTGCCTACGTCATTTCCACCATCCTGAAAGAGCTCGCTGACAACCCGAACGCGGGTTTTAGGTTTCAGTTTGAGACGGTTTCCTATCTTGTTGTCGTAACATTCCTGACGTTTTCCGCGCTTATGTATCTCTTGGCCCGGCAAGGGGCCCTTTATCGCTTCCGCGACCACTCGCGGGTTCCTCGCGGCGAGCTGGACCGCCACTTCGCCGAGTACTCCGAGGGGATCACGGTCCTGGTCCCCTCCTACGCCGAAGAACCCCAGGTGGTTCGTGCCACGCTGTGGTCCGCCGCGCTGCAGGAATTTCCGGACCTCAAGGTGGTGCTGCTGCTCGATGACCCCCCGCATCCCTCGGACCCGGGCGATCGTGCCCGGCTGGACAAGACCCGCACGCTAACCGCGGAGATTTCCACCGAGCTGAGCGTCCCGGCGGCGCGGTTCAACACCGCGCTCGCCGACTACCGGCGCCGGGAAAAGGCAGGCGGGCGCGGCCAGGCGGCCGAGCTGGCCATGCTGATTTCCGAATATGAGGCAGCCGCCGAATGGCTGGAATCGATGGCAGCCGCCGAAACAGTGGAGGATCACGTTGACGAGTTCTTCGTCGACCTCGTCCTCATGGGCTTGGCCCGTGAATTGCGGCTGGTGCTCGTGGGCCTGAACGCGGCCCTCGTGCAGCAGGCCTCGCCGCCACGGTCGCGGATCGACGAGCTGTACCTTCGGCTGACCTGGATCTTCAACGTCTCCACCGAGACGTTTGAACGGAAGAAGTTCTCGAGCCTTTCCCATGAGGCGAACAAGGCCATGAACCTCAACGCCTACATTTCGCTGATGGGGCACACCTGGCACAAGGAGACCACCGCCGACGGCGTGGTCCTGCGCAAGGCGCCGGCCGGCGTCGTCCCGGACCCCGACGGCGACATTATGGACGTCCGCGATACGACCTACCTGTTGACGCTCGACGCCGACTCGCTGCTTCTGCGCGATTACTGCCTCCGGCTGGTCTACTTCCTGGAATCGGCCGGCAACGAGCGGGTCGCGGTCACCCAGACGCCGTACTCGTCCTTCCGCGGGGCCCCCACCCGCATCGAAAGGGTCGCCGGGGCCACCACTGACCTCCAGCACATCCTGCACCAGGGCATGACCTACTACGGCGCGACGTTCTGGGTGGGCGCCAACGCCGTCATCCGCAAGCGCGCCCTGGAGGACATCGTCGAGGTGGAAACCAGCGGCGGCTTCGAGATCCGGACCTACATCCAGGACCGAACCGTCATCGAAGACACCGAGTCGAGCATCGACCTCGGCCAGCACGGCTGGACCCTGGTGAACTATCCGGAGCGGCTCAGCTACAGCGCCACGCCCCCGGATTTCGGCTCCCTCGTGGTCCAGCGCCGGCGCTGGGCGAACGGCGGATTGCTGATCCTGCCGAAGCTGTGGGTCCAGCTCCGCCAGCACCGCTCCGAGCGCCGGGCGATCCTGTTCAGGGAGGTGCTGCTGCGCGTGAACTACATGGCGTCCATCGCCTGGGCCAGTTTTGGACTCGTCTTCCTCCTGGCGTACCCGTATGACAGCCGGCTGCTGAGTCCGATCGTGTTCCTCGCGGCCCTGCCGTATTTCCTGGCCATGGGCAGCGACCTGCGCGACTGCGGGCACCGCTTCACTGACATCTTCCGGATCTACGGCTTCAACCTCGTGCTGCTCCCGGTCAACCTGGCGGGGGTACTGAAATCCCTGCAGCAGGCCGTTACGGGCGACAAGATTCCCTTCGCCCGCACCCCCAAGGTCAAGGACCGCACCGCAGCCCCGGCCATCTACGTGCTCACGCCGTACGCGATCGTCGCCTTCTCCCTGCTGACCGTGTGGCGGGACGCCCAGGTGGGCAACTGGGGCAACGTGGCCTTCGCCTCCCTCAACGCCGTCCTTGCCGCCTTCGCGATCCACGCCTACATCGGAGTCTTCAACTCCGCGGTGGACATATTCCTCGGGGTGGTTAACTGGCTGTATGTCAGTCCCCGGCCCAAGACAGCGAAGGAGAGCCCCGTGATTGCCAAGACAGCTGAGGAAATCGACTGGGAAACAATTCTCTATCACGGCGACCGCCGGCTGAACCGTGACCTCCGAGGTTCCACGGACCGCCGCCGTCGAATTGCCGTCCGATGACGCTTGAGGCCCTGGCCGGGGCGGAGGAGCGGCTGCCGGCGGACCGGTTGCCGGCGGGTCGGTTGCCGGCGGGCCGGTTGCCGGGCAGCCCGTTGCCGGGCAAGGCGGCCCGCGCAGTCGTGGAAGCGGCGGCTGAGGCCGCGGTTCCGGTGGTCGACGCGGCCTTCACGAACGGCATTGCCGCCCGTGCCATCGGCGTGCGGATGATCGATGGTGGGATCATCGAGGTCCTGCTTCCTCCGAACGAGGAGATCGAGGGGCCGGAGGCCCGCGTCGCCGGTGAGGCCGTCCGTTCACTCGCCGCGGGACGGCGGATGCCGGTGCTCCTGGTGATTACCGGCGTCGTCGGTGTCAGCATTGAGGCGCGGCAGGTCTACAGCGGTTCCATCGCGGCGACGGCGTTCGCCCTGGTGGGCGAGAGCCCGGTGGATAGGGTCATTGCCCACTACCTCCTGCGTTCCAGGAGCGAGACGATCCCGGCGCAGTTCTTCACCTCCGAATCCGCCGCCGTCGACTGGCTAAGGCAGTATGCCCGTGAAGAATGACGCGCCGGACCCCAGGCTGCACGCCCTCGTGGAGGGCATCGTGCGGATCGCCGGCGGCGATCTGAGCACCAGGATTCCCCATTCCGGGGCCCGCGACGACGTCGCCGCCGTCATTGCGGGCATCAACCTGATGGCCGATGACCTGCAGACGATCTACCAGGAGCTGGAGGAACGGGTCGAAAGCCGCACGGCCATGCTGCGCGAGGCGCAGGTGGAACTCGAGCGCATGGCCTTGACCGACCCCCTGACCCAACTCGCCAACCGCACGGCCCTGAATTCTGTTCTGAGCCATGCCCTGGCGGAGTCCTCTCGTGGTGAGATGCCGCCGGCGCTCCTGATTCTCGACCTCGATTCCTTCAAGGGCATTAACGACACCCTGGGACACAGCGCCGGCGACGACGTCCTGCGGGTCATCGCGCGCCGGCTCCAGGACGCCGTCCGCGAGACAGATACCGTGGCCCGTCTTGGCGGTGACGAATTCGCCGTCATGCTGCCGAAGTCCAATCTGGTCCGGGCGCGCAGGGTGGCCAACCGGATCCTCGCCGCGCTCAGCGAGAGCCTCGACGTCGGGGACCTGAAAATCACATGCGGCACGAGCATCGGCCTGCGGATCGCTGAACCCGGCCAGAGTGTTGATGACCTGGTCATGGAGGCCGATACGGCCATGTACGCCGCGAAGGCGCAGCCGCACAGCAGCATCAAGGTCTTCGAGCCGGCCCTGCTGTACGCGCGCCGGCTGCAGAGCGTCATGATTACGGAAATGCGCGAAGCCATCCGGCAGGACCAGCTGACCCTGCATTACCAGCCGGTGGTGGACCTCACCTCGGGCCGGATCGAGGGCGTTGAGGCGCTGGTCCGGTGGAACCACCCCGAGCGCGGCCTCCTCATGCCGGACCAGTTCATTCCCCTCGCCGAGGAAACCGGCATGATTGTCGACCTGGGCCACTGGGTGCTGCGCAATTCCGTGCGTCAGTTGCGGACATGGCAGCAGGACATGCAGGTGGACAGCACGTTCAACGTCCGGGTCAACATTTCCACCACCGAGCTGCAAAATCTTGAGTTGATCGAACACGTGCGCGACATCCTCCGGGAAACCGGCGTGGATGCCTCAAACCTGATCGTGGAGTTGACGGAGTCCATGGCAGTCAACGGAGGGGACGTCGACCAGTATTCGCTCAACGGCCTGCGGCGTCTGGGCGTGCAGCTGGAGATCGATGACTTCGGGACCGGCTATTCCTCCATCAGTTACCTGCGCAAGCTGCCCGTGAACGTGGTCAAGATCGACCGGAGCCTCATCAGCGGCCTTGGCTCCGACGAGCAACAGCGGGACTTCGTGGCCGCGGTGCTGCACCTTATCCACGCTTGCGGCCTCAAGGCGCTGGCCGAGGGCATTGAGACTCCGGAGCAGGCCCAGGTGCTCCGTGAGATGGGCTGCGGCAGCGGCCAGGGCTACTACTTCGGCCGGCCGGCACCGGCGGCCGACATTGTGGCGTTGATAAACCGCAATAAAGAGCGTTTGTAGCCCCGGGTCTGATAGTTATTGCGGGAGGCAGGCCGAAGGTTAAACAGTGGCGGGGGGGGGGGGGGGGGGGTTTGTGGCCCCCCCCCCCCGCCCAACCAAAACACAGAAGAAGGAAAGGGGTTATAAAAAAAAAAAACACACCAACAAAAAAAAAAAACAGAAGT
>NZ_JBHVTV010000014.1:0-146236 GCF_042884475.1 Arthrobacter sp. NPDC058130 | reverse complement strand
GCCGTGCAGCACCATCCGGTGCGGCACGGCGGCGACGGCGTTAAGCGTCCCGCTGAGTCAATTTGGCCGCGGACTCAGGCGGCTGCGGCGCTGTCGGCCGCGGTGTAAACAGGGGCCTAGCCGAAGTACCAGCCCGGCGGGACCCACGAGGCCGGAACCGCGTGGGCGGAGAAATCGTCGCAGCCCGAGCAGAAGTACGTGACCTCGCCGAGTTTGCTGACCGCGCCGTCCCGCCGGTGCGTGGCCGGGACGAAGGCCTCCAAGTAAATGAACTCGTCCGTGCCGCAGCGTTCGCAGTACGGGCTGGCCACATATTCGGACTCCGCCAGGGTGGCCGGGCGAATTCCCTGGTGGCCCGTGGTGGTGTGTTGGACGGCGCTGGAATGCTGCACTGCGGTGCCGGCGTGGTGCAGGGGCGCTGCCGGATGCGCGGATACAGATACCGGATGTCCGGCCCGCGGCGGGCGGGCGGCAACCGGTGCGGACGGACGTGCGTGGTTTATGGCTGGCATCGTTGTCGGCCTATCCCGAACGCCGCGGCGCCGGCCATAGGGCAGCGACGGACAGCGTCCGTATTTAGAATCGTTGTCGTGGGCCTCTGCTTGACCTCGAACGGCTGATCTTAAGTAATGTCAGGATAGATGAAGTACCTGTACCGTTCAATGGTCAAGTAAGTACTGCCATCGCCCGGGTAGTCCCCCGTGTAAGTACCGTGGACGGATCCGCGGCCCGGGCGCGGGCCGCCCAGTGATCAATTCCGACGGCAATTCCGGCAGCGGGCATTGCACCAGGCCGGCATCAGGCCTGGCGCTTCAGGGTCCTGCCCACGATCGCCTGCGTGAGGGCATCGATCACCTCGGTGTTGGCCAACGGGTTGCGGATGAGCGTGAAATCGACGTCACCCACCGGCGGCAGGTCGAAGCGGCGGGTGATGATTTTCAGGTCCTCCGGCACAAGGGAGGACGGCATGACGGCCACCCCAATTCCGGCCCGGACGGCGGCCAAGACGCCGCTGATCTGCCGGGTGGTGCAGGTGATCCGCCACGTGCGGCCGGTGGCCTCGAGGGCGTCGATCGCCAGTTTCCGGCTCAGGCTGGGGGAGGGGTAGGCGATCAGCGGGACATGATCGGCCGGATCCAGTACGGTCTGCTCGAGGCCGACCCAGGCGAACGCGTCCTGCTGGACCACGGTCCCGTCCTTGGCGCCGGCCACCCATTTCACAAACACGAGGTCCAGCTGCCCGGCGTTGAGGCGTTTGTAGAGCTGGTCGCTCTGGCCCACGGTCAGCTCGAGGTTGATCTGCGGATAAATCTGCCGGAATTCCCGCAGGATGCGGGGCAGCCCCGTGATGGCGAGGTCGTCGGCCGTGCCGAAACGCAGGCGGCCGCGCATGGCGGATCCGGAGAAATAGCGGCTGGCGGCATCGTGCGCCGCGAGGATGCTGCGGGCGAATCCGGCCATGGCGTCGCCGTTGTCAGTCAACCGGACGTCCCGGGTATCCCGGGCAATCAGCACCCGCTTGGCGGCGGACTCCAGCTTGCGGACATGCTGGCTGACAGTGGGCTGGGCCAGGCCGAGGCGTTCCGCGGCCTTGGTGAAACTCAGGGTTTCGGCCACGGCCAGGAAAGAGCGCAGCTGGGCGGGTTCGAACATGGGGTCTCCCGGATCCGGTGCCGCCGACACGGCATTGCGTTTCGTAATGCGAGTTATGCAGGGAATACGCTTCCATAATCTCTTGGGGCCAGCCTAGCGTTAAGTCCATCCCACCCACCCGCTCTTTTGAGGACTTTCCGTGGCACCCCCTCCGCCGCTAGAGGCAAACGCAGCTTCCCTGCCGGACACCATCACCCAGCCCATTGCCGTCGTCAACGAGCGCCTGCCGTGGCGCCACACCTTCATTTCGCTGAAGGTCCGCAACTTCCGCATCTTCGCGATCGGGCACTTCATCGCCGTCATCGCGCTCTGGATGCAGCGGATCGCCCAGGACTGGCTGGTGCTCCAGCTCTCCGGTTCCGTCACCGCCGTCGGTATCACCGTGGCCCTGCAGTTCCTGCCGTCCCTGTTCCTTGGCCCCTGGGCCGGCATGATGGCAGACCGCTTCGCGAAGCGGAAAATCCTCATGCTGTGCCAGTCTGTGGCCGCCGCCCTGGCCGCAACCCTGGCCGTCCTGGCGCTCAGCCAGCGGATCGAGGTGGGGCACGTCTACGCGATCGCGCTGGTACTCGGGCTCGTGACCGTGCTGGACCAGCCGGCCCGCCAGGTGTTCGTCAACGAACTCGTGGGCCCCCGCTACCTGCGGAACGCGATCAGCGTGAACTCCACGATCTTCCAGCTCGGCGGCCTGATCGGTCCCGCGATCGCCGGGATCCTGCTGACCGCCGTGGGTGCCGGCTGGGCCTTTGCCGCCAACGCCGTGGCCTGCTGCTTCACGGTGACCATGCTGTTGAGCCTGCGCAAGGACCAGCTGCACGTCAGCGTCCCGGCCGCCAAGCGCCGGGGCATGCTGAGGGAAGGGCTGGACTACGCGCTCAGCAAGCCCACCATCTACTGGCCCTGGCTGATGGCAGGGTTCATCGCGGTGTTCGCCATGAGCCTGCCGGTGCTGCTTGCCGCTTTCGCGGCCCACGTGTACGACGCCGGTGCCGGCGGCTACGGCCTGCTCAACACCTTGGTGGCCCTCGGAGCGCTGGCCGGGGCCGTCACCTCGGCCCGGCGGCGTGCCCTGCGGCTGCGCTCGGTGGTGCTGGGCGCGGGGATGTACGGGCTCATGCTCTGCCTGGCATCCGCGGCGCCGTCGATGCCATGGTTCGGCGTGGCCATGGTGCTGGCCGGTTTCTGGTGCCTCATGTTCCTGACCGCCGCGAACCAGCTGGTCCAGGTCAGCGCCAACCTGGCCATCCGCGGGCGCGTCATGAGCCTGTACATCATGGTGCTGATCGGCGGGCAGGCAATCGGAGGCCCCATGATGGGCTGGCTCGCCGAGCACGCGAACCCGCACACCGCCGTCCTGGTCTCCGGGGGCATGCCGATGCTGGCCGCCGCGACCATCGCCGTCGTCCTCGCACGGCGCGGGCAGCTCATGCTCAAGGTGGATTTGAAGGACCGGCGCCGGCTGCTGCGGATTGTCCGGAACCCGGGCGGCCGGCAGGCAGCCGCCACACCGTAGGCTTTTCGCGCCTAAACAGGACAGCCGCTGCGTGGATCCACGCAGCGGCTGTCCGTTTTCGGTGCGGAAACCCGGGAACCGTGCGGAAACCACGGCGCGGGAGTCGATTGGAGCGGCTGACGGGAATCGAACCCGCGTATCAAGCTTGGGAAGCTAGCGCTCTACCATTGAGCTACAGCCGCAGATGGGACCGGCCAAAGTGCCGGATCTTGCCCCGCTGAAACAACGAGATTTACATTACCCCAGTCTGGCGGCGTCGTTGAACACCTCCCGGTGGCGCGCTGTGCCGTGTCCGTCCCCACACTGCATGACGTAACACTCTGCCGCGTCCCATAACTCTTCGGACACCATTCGGCGAAGGCCCGTCCCGCAGCCGCGCGGGGCGGGGCCCTGCTGTCTATCCTGAAATGGTTAGCCGCAGTTCGGGGGAAGCGGGCTACGCCCATTTGACCTCCGCCGAGCAAGGATTTTCGTGGCATTCGCAGAGTACGACGTCATCATCCACCGTGACGCCCTGAGTGTGTACAACTTCCTCCTGGACCCCGGCCATCTGCCGCTGTGGCGCGAAGGCGTCCGCAGCGTGGAGCTGCTCTCCGGCGCCGCCGGCGCCAAAGGTGCCGTGTACCGGCAGACCATCGCCGGGCCCGGCGGACGCCCCGTGGCCGCGGACTTCGAAATCATCGAGGCCAGGACGGGGGCCGAGATCCAGTACCAGGTCATCGTCGGGCCGGCCCGGCCGCACGGCGGCTACTACCTGAGCACCGAGGGTCCCAGCACGCGCGTCCGGTTCGCCCTGAACTACGAGCCCAAGGGATTCATGGTCCGGGTGACCAGCCCGTTCCGCCGGCGGATGAAGGCAGAAGTGGGTCAACTCGAGCGGCTCAAGTCCATCCTTGAAGATATGCCTGCTGCGGAATAGAAGAGCCGGCGCCGGGCGGCAAGCTGGCGTGCCGGGAAAGTAACACTGGGCGGCTGTTCACGCCCGTGAAGCCGGCCGTGAAGCCGGGCCGGGCGCCGTGCGGTATTTTTGAACTTGTGCTGATCTCCGACCGCGACATTCGAACCGAAATTGACTCCCAGCGGATTGTCCTCGAGCCGTTCGAGCCCGCCATGGTCCAGCCGTCCTCGGTGGACGTCAGGATCGACAAATTCTTCCGGCTGTTCGACAACCACAAATACGCCCACATTGACCCGGCCGAGGAGCAGCCCGAGCTGACCCGCCTCGTGGAAGTGGAGTCCGGCGAACCGTTCATCCTGCACCCGGGGGAGTTCGTCCTTGGCTCCACGTACGAGACCGTGACCCTTCCGGATGACATTGCGGCCCGTCTCGAGGGCAAGTCCTCGCTCGGCCGGCTTGGCCTCCTGACGCACTCCACGGCGGGTTTCATCGATCCCGGATTCTCCGGCCACGTGACCCTGGAACTGTCCAACATGGCCACGCTGCCCATCAAGCTGTGGCCCGGCATGAAGATCGGCCAGCTGTGCTTCTTCCGGCTTTCCTCGGCCGCTGAGTTCCCCTACGGTTCGGGGGAGTACGGCAACCGCTACCAGGGCCAGCGCGGCCCCACGGCCAGCCGCAGCCACCAGAATTTCCACCTCACCGACATCTAGACACCGACATCTAGACACCGCAGCGCCGGCGGACGCAACGCCCGCTGACTCAGCCGCGGCTCAGGCCTGGCCGGAGGTCCGGACCTCCGGCCGTCGCACGGGACGGCGCACGAGCCGGACGATCGGCTCCACGAAGCGGGCGGCCAGCGGCCCCACAATCGCCATGATCAGGACGTAGGCGGTGGCGAGGGCCGCCAGCTCTGAGGGAACCACGCCGGAGGCCACGGCCAGGCCGGCGATCACAATCGAGAACTCGCCGCGCGCGATCAGGGCCGCTCCCGCACGGAAACGGCCCGGAACGCCGATCCCGGCCTGTTTCGCCGCCCAGAACCCGGTGAGCACTTTGGTGGCCGCGGTCGCCACGGCCAGCAGCAGCGCCCAGCCCAGGACCGGAGGGATGGACCGGGGGTCCGTGTTGAGGCCAAAGACAACAAAGAAGATGGCCGCGAAGAGGTCCCGGAGCGGCTCCAGGACGCGGGTGGCGCTGTGGGCCGTGGCGCCGGAAATCGCGATGCCGAGCATGAACGCTCCCACTGCCGCGGAGACCTGCATGGCGGCGGCGAGCCCTGCCACGAGCAGCGCCGCGCCCAGCAGGTTCAGCAGGAACACCTCGGAGTTCTCGCTGTGCACCGCCTTGGACACGTGGTGGCCGTGCCGCAGGGCCACCACCAGGACCAGGGTGACGACGGCCAGCGAAATGCCCACGGTCTGCAGGCCCACCAGGAAGCTGACGCCGGCCAGCGTGGCGGTCAGGACCGGCAGGTACACGGCCATGGCCAGGTCCTCGAAGACCAGGATGGAAAGGACCACCGGGGTTTCCCGGTTGCCGATCCGGCCGAGATCGGTGATCACTTTGGCAGCGATCCCGGAGGATGAAATGTAGGTGACGCCGCCCATCACCATGGCCCCCACGACGCCCCACCCCAGCATCACAGCGAGCCCTGCGCCGGGCAGGAAATTCAGCAGCAGGTCCAGGACACCGGCCTGCCAGGACCTCCGCAGGCCGGTGACAAGCTCGGCCGCCGTATATTCCAGGCCAAGCATAAGCAGGAGGAGGATCACGCCGATCTCGCCTGAAAGGTGGGCGAACTCGTGCATGCCTTCAAGCTTGACGAGGCCGCCGGCCCCGAAAAAGAGGCCTCCCACCAGATACAGCGGGATGGGGGACATCCCGATCCGCCCGGCCAGTCTGGCCAGCAGGCCGAGACAGAAGACGACAGCCCCCAGCTCGATCAGGGTCAGCGCGAGCGGATCCATGCCGCTTATCCGTTACGAAGGATGCCGGCCGCCGTGTCCAGGCCTTCTTGCGTCCCCACCGCAACGAGGAGGTCACCGGGGTGAAGGACGACGTCGGGTCCCGGCGAGGGCAGGACCTCGCCTTCACGCATGATGGCAACGATCGAGACCCCGCTGCGGGTTCGAATGCACGCCTTGCCCATCGGCTGGTTCTGGAACGGCGACTCGGCGCTGATCGAAAACTGCCGGGTCACGATGCCGGGGATTTCCCGGTGTGCTTCCGAAAGCTGCATGGCAATGCGCTGGCCGCCCAGGAGGTTGCCCAGGGTGGCGGCCTCATCCGCTGTCAGCGGGATGGAGGCCTGGCAGGTGTCCGGATCGTCCCAGGTCGAGACGATGAGTTCCGTCTGGCCTTCCCGGTATTCGACCACGCCGATCCGGCGTCCGGAGGCAGTCATGAAGTCCTTGCGCCGGCCGAGGCCGGGGAGGTCCGTCTCATCCACGTTCATATCATCAGCCTAGTGTGCGAACCGGATTTTCGGCCGCCTCAGGACTCGGGGACGACCGCGATTTCGGTCTGGTCCGGGGCCTTGACGGGCAGGAGCACCAGCAGGCCCGCGAGCAGCACCACCATAATGCCAAGGATGCCCCAGCGCTGGGCCTCGCCGGTGGCCACGAAAGGCGTGGCCACGGCGATGCACAGGGTGAAAAGGGCCGGGGCGAGGAAGCTCACGGCCCGGCCCGTGGTGGCGTAGAGGCCGAAGAGTTCGCCGGATTCGCCGTGCGGGGCGAGCCGGGCGAGGTAGGCGCGGGAGGAGGACTGCGCCGGCCCTACGAAAAGGCACAGCAGCAAACCAAAAACCCAGAATGTGGTGGTCCCGGCCCAGGCCATGCCGAGGAACTCGTGGGTGTCGTTGCCGAGGATCAGGATCGCGGTGCCCGCGACCAGCAGGCCGGCGAGGGACGCGATAATCACGGCCTTTGGCCCGATCTTGTCATCCAGGAAGCCGCCCAGGATGGCGCCGACGGCCGCCACGACGTTGCCGAAGATCGCGAAGAAGATGACGTCCTTGAGCTCGAAGCCGAAGGTACCGGCCGCGATTACGCCGCCAAAGGTGAAGACGGCGGCCAGCCCGTCCCGGAAGATCGCGCTGGCGAGGAGGAAGTAGATGGTGTGCGGGCTGGTCCGGTAGATCGCCTTGATCCGCCGGACCAGCAGGCCATAGGAGGCGAGGAACCCCAGGCCCGCGCCCCGCTCGGCGCGTGGCACTTCCGGCACGGCGAACAGCACCGGCAAGGCAAAGATGAAGAACCACAGGGCCGAGAACACTGCCACGAGCCGGATGTTGAGGCTGTCCGCGGTTGAGGCGCCAAACCACTCGAAGCTGGGCTGGACAAAGAGCTGGAGCACAACTAGCAGCGCCACGATGCCGCCGAGATATCCCATGCCCCAGCCGAAGCCGCTCACCTTGCCGATGTTCCGCGGAGTGGAGATCTGGGCGAGCATGGCGTTGTAGTTGACGCCGGCGAATTCGAAGAAGACGTTGCCCAGGGCTATCAGGGTGACGCCAAGGATCAGGAAGTCCGGCCGCGGGAAGACGAAGAAGCACAGACCGGTCAAGAGCGCGACGGCGGCCGTGTTGACGCCGAGCCACAGCTTGCGCCGGCCGCCGGTGTCCGAGCGCTGCCCGGTGACCGGGGCCAGGAGGGCGACGGCGACGCCGGCGACGGCCAGCGCGGCGCCCAGGACCGCCGAGGCCTGGTCCTCCCCGCCGAAGGCTTTGGAGGTCAGGTAGACGGTGAAAACGAACGTTGTCATGACGGCATTGAAGGCGGCCGAACCCCAGTCCCACGCCGCCCACGCGAGGATTCGGCCCTTCCGCGAGACGGGACTTCCCGATTCCAGTTCCGATTCTCGCTTGGCCTCTGGGGCGGCGGCAGTGTTCATAGCCTGAATGGTAGCCGCCAAGGGTGTCCTCCGACGGGTGGCAGGGCAGGGCAGGCGGGCCTGGCGACGCATTGTTTGGCTGCTTGTTTGGCTGCGGTCTCGTTTTTGCTACGAATTGTCCAGTGACCGGTGTTCGGGCCAAAAGAATTTGTACACGCTTGGTAAACTGTCGGCACCGAACCTAACAAATGAACCGCCTGCTCCAACTTGCTGACAATCGAAATTCTGACGTTGCGGAGACACCAGTGATCACAGTCCTTGCCGTGCAGTTTGCGGTGGCTGCTGTGGCCCCGCTGCTGTTCCGAAAGTTTGGCAGGAACGCGTTCTTCGCCCTGGCCGCGGTCCCAGCGGCCTCCTTTATCTGGCTGATCCTGCAGCACGATGCAATTTATTCCGATGCAGGGCATTCGCCCGGGGCGATCACCGAAGTCTGGCCCTGGATTCCCGAGCTGCAGCTGGATCTCGCGTTCCGGATGGATGCCCTGGCCTGGGTCATGTCCCTGCTGATACTGGGCGTGGGCGCGCTGGTGCTGGTGTACTGCGCCCGGTATTTCAGCGACAAGGACGACAACCTCGGCGGGTTCGGCGCGCAACTCCTGGCCTTCGCCGGTGCGATGTTCGGCCTGGTCACCGCCGATGACCTCCTGCTGATGTTCATCTTCTGGGAGCTCACCACCGTCCTGTCCTACCTGCTGATCGGGTATGCCCGCACCAGGCTCTCCGCGCGGCGCTCGGCGCTGCAGGCCCTCGTGGTGACCACCGCCGGCGGGCTGGCCATGCTCGTGGGGCTCATCATCCTCGGCTCGACCGCCGGCACCTACCGGATCCAGGCAATCCTGGACGAGGCCCCCGCCCTCCTCGCCGGCCCGGCCGCAGGAGCCGTGAGCGCCGCCGTCGTCCTGATCCTGATCGGTGCCATCACCAAATCCGCACTGGTGCCCTTCCACTTCTGGCTCCCCGGCGCGATGGCCGCCCCCACGCCCGTGAGCGCCTACCTGCACGCCGCCGCCATGGTGAAGGCCGGGATCTACCTAGTGGCCCGCCTGGCTCCCGGATTCACCGAAGCCCCGCCATGGCTGCCGATCGTGCTCGGCCTGGGCCTGACCACCATGCTGGTGGGCGGCTACCGGGCCCTCCGGCAAACCGATATCAAGCTCATCCTCGCGTACGGCACCGTGAGCCAGCTGGGCTTCCTGACCATGGTGATGGGCCTCGGCACCCCCGAGGCCGCGCTCGCCGGACTCGCCCTGCTCGTGGCGCACGCGCTGTTCAAGGCCACCCTCTTCCTGGTGGTGGGCATCATCGACCACCAGGCCGGGACCCGCGACATCCGCGAGCTCTCCGGTGTTTACGGCTCGGCCCGGGCGCTGGCGATCGTGGCGGCGATCGGCACGGCCTCGATGGCGGGCATCCCCCCGCTGGCCGGCTTCGTCGCCAAGGAATCGGTGTTCGAGGCCTTTGTGCACTACCGCTCCGAGTCCGGGACCGGGCCCTGGCTCCTGGCAGGCCTGGTGCTCGGTTCCGTCCTGACCTTCGCCTACAGCGCCCGGTTCATGTGGGGCGCCTTCGCCCTCAAGCCCGGCGTGGAGCCCACAGCCTTCAAGCCGATCACACCCGCCTTCCTGGCCGCGCCGGCGATCCTGAGCTTCCTGACAATCCTCTACGGACTATGGCCCGCCCCCGTTGACGGCTGGGTCCAGCCCTATGCGGCGCTTTTCGTGGACGGCACTGCCGACGGCGCCACGTCCTCGCCCGGGCACCTGGCGCTGTGGCACGGCGTCACCCCGGCCCTGGGCCTGACGGCGCTGACGTTCGCACTGGGACTGGCCATGTTCTACGGCCGCAACGTCGTGTCCCGGCTGCAGTCACGGGTGCCGGGCTGGATCGACGCCGACCGCGCCTACCAGCAAACGATCGGCGCCCTGGACGACACCGCGGTCTGGATCACGGGACGGACCCAGCGTGGTTCGCTGTTCTTCTACCTCTCCGTCATCCTGACCGTAGCGTTCGTCCTGCCGCTGACTGCGCTGCTGCTGGCCGACAATCCCCTGCCGCCGAATCTCTACTTCGTTGATCCGGGCTCGCCCCTTCAGCTGGTGGCGGGTGCCGGAATCGTGATCGGGGCGCTCGCCGCAGTGCGCGCCAACAAACGCTTCCTGGCCGTCCTGATGGTGTCCGTCACCGGCTACGGCATTGCCCTGATGTTCGCGCTGCAAGGCGCACCGGACCTTGCCCTGACCCAGATGCTGGTCGAAACGATCATCCTGGTGGCGTTCGTGCTGGCCATGCGGAGCCTGCCCGCGGGCCTGCGCGACCGCACCGGCGGGAAATACCGGGTCATCCGCGTGGTGATCGGACTGGCCTTCGGCGCCACGATGATTTTCGTGGCCATCTACGCCCTCGGCGCCCGGGTGGCGCCGCCGGTTTCCCTGCAGTTCCCGCAACTGGCCTATGAGGGAGGCGGCGGCCTCAACGTCGTCAACGTGACCCTGGTGGACATCCGGGCTTGGGACACCTTTGGCGAGATCTCGGTCCTGGCCCTGGCCGCCACCGGCGTGGCCAGCCTCATCTTCGTCCGCGGCCGCGGCGACCGCATCCGGGCGTCCGCCTCTGTCGCGGAAGGGACGGTGGGCCGGCGTACAGGGGCCAGGGGGAGCACCCGCGACGATGCCGCCCTGGCGATGAACCGGCGGTTCGCCGCCGCCACCCGCGACGCCTGGCTGGTGGCCGGCCGCACCCTCGCCCCCGAACGCCGCTCGATCATCTTCGAGGTGGTCACGCGCCTCATCTTCCACTCGATGATCGTGTTCTCCCTCTATCTGCTCCTCGCCGGCCACAACCTGCCCGGCGGCGGCTTCGCCGGCGGCCTCACTGCCGGTCTCGCCCTGACCATCCGCTACCTCGCCGGCGGCCGCTTCGAGCTCCGCGAAGCCACGCCCGTCGGCGCCGGCACGCTGCTGGGGATCGGCCTGGCCACGGCCGCTGCCGCGGGAATGACGCCGCTGCTGCTGGGCGGCCAGGTGTTCCAGAGCGCCATCGTGGAGCTGTGGCTGCCCGTCTTTGGCGACATCAAGTTCGTCACCTCGACCATCTTCGACATCGGTGTGTACATCGTGGTGGTGGGACTTGCCCTGGATGTGCTGCGCAGCCTGGGCGCGGAAATCGACGAGCATTTCGAGGAACAGCCCGGGCTGTCCGAGGACCACGAGGCCGTGGGCGGCTCCGCGGCCGCGGAAAATGACGCGGAAAATGAGGACGCGGAATATGCCGACGAGGAGAGTGCCGACGCGGAAACTACTGCCAGGGGGAGAACATGAGCGTCAATCTGACCTTGCTGACGGTCATGGGGGCGCTCTACGCCTGCGGCATCTACCTGATCCTTGAACGCAGCCTCACAAGGGTGCTGCTGGGCCTCATGCTGCTGGCCAATGCCACCAACCTGCTGATCCTCGCCACCGGCGGTTACGCCGGGCTGGCGCCGATCTTCGAGAAGAGCATCCCGGCCGGGGATTACAACGATCCCCTGCCGCAGGCCCTGATCCTCACCTCGATCGTGATCTCCTTCGCCGTCACCTCGTTCATGCTGGGCATCATCTACCGGACCTGGGTCCTGGCCCGCCAGGACGAAATCCAGGACGACGCCGAAGACCGCCGCGTCGCGGAAACACCCAGCTTCGATGCCGAGGACGACTCGGTGATCCCGGTCGAGACCTCGGAGTTTCCGCTGGCCATGGCCGGCTCCGACAGCCCGGGACCCGCAGCTGCCCGTACCGGGGCAGGGAGCGGCACCGCCGCGGTTATGTCCGGCGACCGCCCCGTGCGGGCCGACAGGGCCGCCTCTGAAGAACAGCCCGGCTCCCTCAACGTGAACCCCAGACCGGAAGGAGGCGGAGAGTGAACATCGCCAGCTTTGCCCCGCTCGCCGTCGTACTCCCCATCCTGGGCGCCGCCCTGACCTTCCTGCTGATCCGCTATCCCCGGGCCCAGCGTGCGGTCAGCATCGCCCTCCTGGCGCTGACCCTGCTGCTGGAATGCTGGCTGCTGGCTTCCGTCTGGGACGGCGGGACAACCGCGGTGAACATCGGCGGATGGCTGCCGCCCTGGGGCATTGTGCTGGTGGTGGACCAGTTCTCCTCGCTGATGCTCGTGGTGTCCTCGGCCGTGAGCCTTGCCGTGCTGATCTACGCCACGGGACAGGGCATGGCCGACGGCGACCGCGACGCCCCGGTCTCGATCTTCCACCCCACGTACCTGATCCTCGTGGCCGGGGTGTCCAACGCCTTCCTCTCCGGAGACCTCTTCAACCTCTACGTCGGCTTTGAGATCCTGCTGACGGCCAGCTACGTGCTCATCACCCTCGGCGGAACGGGCCCGCGCATCCGGGCCGGCGTGACCTACGTGGTGGTCTCGGTGGTGTCCTCGGTGCTGTTCCTGATCGCGATCGCCATGGTCTACGGCGCCACCGGAACCATCAACATGGCGGACCTCGCCATCAAGCTGGGGGACCTCGACCAAGGCACCCGGACACTGCTGCACGTCATGCTGCTGGTGGCCTTCGGCATCAAGGCCGCCGTGTTCCCGCTGTCCTTCTGGCTTCCCGACTCCTACCCCACCGCCCCGGCCCCGGTTACCGCCGTGTTTGCCGGGCTGCTGACCAAGGTGGGCGTCTACGCGATGGTCCGCACGGAGACGCTGCTCTTCCCGGGCGATGCGCTCAACGCCCCGCTCATGGTCGCGGCGCTGCTGACCATGGTGGTGGGCATCCTCGGCGCCCTGGCCCAGAGCGACATCAAGAGACTCCTGTCCTTCACCCTGGTCAGCCACATTGGCTACATGGTCTTTGGCCTGGCCATGTCCACGGTGGCCGGCCTGGGCGCCGCGGTCTTCTACGTGGCCCACCACATCACCATCCAGACCAGCCTGTTCCTGGTGACCGGCCTGATTGAACGCCGCGGCGGCAGCTCGTCCATGGACCGCGTGGCCGGGCTGGCCAAACTCTCCCCGGTTTTGGGGGTCCTGTTCTTCATTCCCGCCATGAACCTGGCCGGCATCCCGCCGTTCTCGGGCTTCCTGGGCAAGCTGGGGCTCCTTCAGGCGGGCGTCGAGCTGGGCACGCCCCTGGCCTATGCCCTGGTGATCGGCGGGGTGCTGACGAGCCTGCTGACCCTGCTGGCGATCGCGAGGGTCTGGAACCGGGCATTCTGGCGCAAGCCCGAGGACGCCGAACACCCCGATCCTGTGCTCCTGGCGGCGCCGGCGGACGCCGCCACCGGGGACCGGGCCGGCCGGGCGAACGTGACCCTGCTGCCGCGCACCATGGTGGGCTCCACCCTGGGCCTGGTGGTCTTTGGCGTGGCCTTGACGGTCTTTGCCGGGCCGCTGTTCAGGGTGGCCGACCAGTCCGCCGTAGAAATGCTGAACCGGGCCCCCTATATCCAGGCCGTGCTGGGCGAGGACGCGCCGGTGCCGCCGGTGCCGTCGGAGGTCCAGCAAGGGCAGGTACAGCCCGGGCAGGTCCAGGAACAGGGCGGCGGGAAATGAGCCGGAAAAGGATCTCGCTGCGCCAGGAACTGCCGCTGCTGGTGTGGCTGGTTTTCGTCTGGGGCGCACTGTGGCAGGACTTCAGCCCCGGCAATCTCCTGTTCGGTGCCCTGATCGCCGTCCTCGTGGCGCGCATCTTCTACCTGCCCCCGGTGGAGCTCGGGGGCCGCTTCAACGTGCTCCGTGCCGTCCCCTTCGCCCTCGTCTTCCTGGGAAAAGTCGTCTCGGCAAGCTTCCAGGTCCTGTACCTCGCCGTGGCCCGCGGCCCCAAAGTGGTCAGCGCAATCGTCGCCGTGCCGCTGCGGAGCCATTCCGACCTCCTGGTCACAGCCACCGGGCATGTGATCTCCCTGATTCCGGGATCCCTTGTGGTGGAGGTGGACAGGTCCACGTCCACGCTCTATATCCACGGCATCAACGTCCGCAACGCCCAGGACGCGGCCAAGCTGCGCAAGGAGGTCCGGGACACCGAGGCCGGGCTGATCAGGATCATGGGCTCCAAAGACGAACTCTCCGCCCTTACCCAGGAGGCCACCCCATGATGCAGATCGTCCTGACGGTGACCGCCGTCGTACTTTCCCTCGCCGCCCTGGGGGCGATCATCCGGATCGCCCGGGGCCCGTCACTGCTGGACCGGGTCCTCGCCGCCGACGTGCTGCTGGCGATCTTCGGGGCGGCGCTGTGCATCGACATGGCCGCCAACCGGCACCTGAACAACCTGATGCTGCTGGTGTCGATATCCCTCATCGGCTTCGTCGGCTCGGTCACCTTCGCCCGGTTCGTGGCTGACCGGAGGGAGACTGTCCGTGAATCCTGAAACAGTGATCGACGCCGTCTCTGCCTTGTTCATGGTGACCGGCGCCCTCATGTCCCTCGGCGCCGCAATCGGGCTGTTGCGGTTCCCGGACCTCATGAGCAGGATGCACGCCGCCACCAAACCGCAGGTCCTCGGACTGTTCCTGCTGTTGGCGGCCCTTGGCCTGCAGATGCGCACCTGGTGGGTGTGGCCCGTCCTGGTGGTGGCGTGGCTCTTCCAGCTGCTGACCGTCCCCGTGTCGGCCCACATGGTGGGCCGGGCCGGTTACCGGACCAAGCACCTGCATCCGGAGCTGCTGACCGCCGACGAGCTCGAGGCCGTGGTCCAGCAGGCGGCCGCCAAGCACGGAGCGGACGACGGCGAAGCCAGCTAGCCGAAACGGTCAGCCCCACCGGGCCGGCCCCGCCCGGCCAGGGCGGTCCGGCCAGCCGGATCCGGTCCGCCGGCCTGGTCCGGCTAGACGATGTCCTGGGTCTTGGCGAAGCGGGTGATCGCGCGCTGGGTGCCGCGGTTGGCGAGCACCTGGATGATGGCGCTGACCGATGCGGAGATCAGGGCGAACGTCAAAGCGGTGCGCAGCGTGGTGGGGACGTCGTCGTCGTGGCCCTTGGGCGGCTTGTTGCCCGTGGACTTTTCCCAGATGGTGTCCACCAGCTTGGTGCCGGCAAAGCCGGCCGCCAGGCTGATGCCGGTGCCGAGCAGCTTGATGAGGATGTTCATTCTTCGGTCTCCTTCGGGCGGGAACAGGGGCTTCCCCTAGCCTAGCGTTCCGGTGTGATGACGTTCCGCAGGGCCTCGACCACAAGATCGTGGTCCGCCTTCTGGGGCAGGCCCGAGACGGTGACGACGGCGACGGCGCCCGTGCCGCGGACGTAGATGGGGAACGCTCCGCCGTGGGCGGCGAACTCCATCTGGTCGAACCAGGCGTTGTCCTCGATCCTGCCGCCGGCAGCGCGGGCGCGCAGGCCCACCAGCAGGGACGGGACCTCGTACCGCATTGCAGTGCGCTTCTTGGCGTTGATCCAGCGTTCGTTGTCCGGCGTGGCGCCGTCCAGGGCGGCGTGGAAGAGCACCTGCTCGCCTTTGGTGATGTCGACGGCGATGGGCAGCGAGCGTTGCCTGCCCAGCTCCACGAGGAGGAGCCCGAGGTCCAGGGCGTCGTCCTTGCTGAACGAGGCGAACTGGAGGGCCTCCATCTCGGCCAGCACGCGGCCGATGAGCGCCGCAAGGGATCCCTGCGGCTGCGGCTCGCTCGAGTCGGGGTCGTATTCCCCGGAGGGATCTGGTGTGAGCGTCAAAATTATCCAGCTTTCCGGTGCGTGACTAGGCCGCCCGCAGGCGGGTCCGGGTGTCCGACAGGTCGACTCTACCAAGCGGCAATTCCTGGCCGCGGTGACCCGCTTTGCCCGGTCCCGGATTGTGACGGCACACCACTGAAAACCCGGCCGTCCGGGTGTAAACTGAGCCAGCCCACAAGGGCAGAATAATTTACGACAGGGGAGCGCCGCCGTCGGGCATCACCGGAAAAATCCGGGGAAAACCGCTGGTGGGCGCTGAGAGTGCGGACAGCCGCAGACCCTCGAACCTGATCCGGTTAGTACCGGCGCAAGGGAGTCGAGATCTCAGGGTGCGCGGAGGGCGGCGGAGGCCGCGGCCGGCCGGAGCATCCTCCCCTCCTGTTCCCCAGGAGGACGACATGACAGATATTTCAGCACAGCCTGGTTCCGCCAGCCGCTCATCCGCCCGCCGCAACTACAGTTGGCGTGTGGTGGACATTGTGGTGGCCGCCTTGATCGCCGTTGCCGGCGGCGTCATTTTCTGGGCCTGGTCCCAGGGCGCGAACCTAATTTCAACCCCGGTCAACGCCATCTACCCGCCGCTCAGTGGACTCTACGCCGGCGGCTGGATGATCCCCGCCGTGTTGGGCATGCTCATCATCCGCAAGCCGGGCGCAGCGCTCTTCTGCGAAACCGTGGCGGCCACGGGCGAACTCATCATGGGTTCCCAGTACGGCACCACGGTGCTGATCTCCGGTGTCCTGCAGGGCCTCGGCGCGGAGCTGGTCTTCGCGGCCTTCCTCTACAAGAAGTTCAACCTGCCGGTATCGCTGCTGGCCGGGGCGGGTGCGGGCCTCTTCTGCGGCCTGAACGATTCGTTCCTGCCGTGGGGCTGGAACATCGCCTACGAAGCCGGCGACAAGCTCGCGTACATCGTTTTCACCACCATCTCCGGAGCAGTGATTGCCGGCGGACTGTCCTGGCTCGCCACCCGAGGCCTGGCCAAGACCGGAGTGCTGGGCTCCTTTGCCTCCCGCAAGGCCGCCACGGAGCCCGTCTTCTCCTGAGCCGACTTCGCGAACCTACAGCTGAAACCTGCAGACGACTCATGAGACCTTCACCGGGAGTCCGGCCGGCCGCCGTCACGGCCCGCGGCTGGGGCTGGCGGCATGCCGGAAGGCCCCGGCCCGCCGTCAGCGGCCTTGACCTGGACATCCGGCCGGGGGAGCGCGTGCTCCTGCTGGGCCCCTCCGGCGCCGGCAAATCGACGCTGCTCCATGCCCTGGCTGGCGTGCTGGGGGACGGCGCGGCCGGCGCTTCGGGACCGGCGGGAGACGCCGAAGATTCAGACGAGACCGGAAGCCTGCTGATCGACGGCGCCCCGCCACGGGCGCAGCGCGGCCGCGCCGGGCTTGTGCAGCAGGACCCGGAAACGCAGGTGGTCCTCTCCCGCCTCGGCGACGACGTCGCCTTCGGGGCCGAGAACCTTGCCGTCCCCGCGGCGGAGATCTGGCCGCGGGTGGGCGAGGCGCTCGACGACGTCGGGCTGGGCAGTCTGCCGCTGGACCATCCGACGTCGGCGCTCTCCGGCGGGCAAAAGCAGCGGCTGGCGCTCGCCGGGATCCTCGCGATGCGCCCAGGGCTGCTGCTGCTGGACGAGCCGACGGCCAACCTGGACCCCGCGGGAGTCCTGGAGGTCCGCGACGCCGTGGGCCGCTGCCTGGACAAGACCGGCGCCACCCTGGTGGTCGTGGAGCATCGGGTGGCGGTCTGGAAGGACCTCGTGGACCGGATCGTGGTGCTGCAGCCCGGGTCCGCCACGGACTCCGCTGTGTTGATCGACGGGCCGCCGGACCGGGTCCTCGCCGAGGCGCGGGACATGCTCATCGGTGCCGGCGTCTGGGTGCCGGGCCACGTGCCGGCGACGCGGACGCGGCGGCGGGCGCCGGGCTTAGGGCAGCTCCTGCTGGAGGCGGAAAGCCTCGCGGTGTCCCGCGAGCGGCCGCGGCGGGCCGGGCTGCGCGAGCGCTTCCGCACGATCGCGCCGCGTCCGGTCCAGTCCGGGGTATCGGCCCAGGTCCGCGCCGGCGAAGCCCTGACCATTACCGGGCCGAACGGCTCGGGGAAGTCGACCCTGGCGCTCACGCTGGCAGGTCTCCTGCGGCCCGTCGCCGGCACGGTCACGACCGCGGCGGAGCTCACCGGTGGTCCCAGCAGCGGTCCCGGAGGCGCCGGCACCGATCCGTACCGGTGGAAGGCCCAGCAACTGATCGCCAGGATCGGAACCGTGTTCCAGGAACCCGAGCACCAGTTCGTCACCGGCAGGGTCCTCGATGAGCTCATGTTCGGCCCCCGCCACCTCGGCTACGGCGAAGAACGCGTGGCCGAGCTGCTGGAACGGCTCCGGCTGACGGAACTCGTGGACGCCAACCCCTATACGCTCTCCGGCGGCGAGAAGCGGCGCCTGTCGGTCGCCACCGTGCTCGCGGCGCACCCCCGGGTGCTGGTCCTGGACGAGCCCACCTTCGGCCAGGATGCCAACACCTGGGCCGAACTCGCCTCGTTCCTGTCCGAGCTCCTGGACGCTGGCACCGCCGTCGTCTCCGTGACGCACGACGCCGAATTCAGCGCCGTCCTCGGCGGCACGGAACTGCGCCTCCGCCCGCGGGAAGCCGCCGCCGCGGAAGCTCCCGGCCCGGACCTTGAACTCACGGAGGGGGCCTCGCCATGAGGGACGCACTGAGCCTCCGCGGCAACCACGCGCTGCTGACCCGCGCCAACCCGCTCGCCAAGTTTTCTGCGGTCTTCCTGATCACCCTGGTCCTGGCACTGTCCATCGACTGGGTCTCGGCGTCGGTGGCGCTGGCCTTCGAGCTGCTGCTCCTGCCGCTGGCCGGCCTCACAGTGGCATTGCTGTGGCAGCGCGGCTGGCCGCTGATGCTCGCGGCGGCGCTGGGCGGCTGGAGCACCGCCATCCTGGCGCCCGACGCCGGGTCCATCCTGGTCGACGCCGGGATCTGGTCCATCAGCGCCGGCTCCCTGCAGCTGGGGATCGGCTTCATGCTCCGCGGGCTCGCGATCGCGCTGCCGGCGGTGCTGCTGATGAGCTGCACCGACCCCACCGACCTGGCCGACGCCCTGGCCCAGAACGCAAAACTGCCGCACCGGTTCGTCCTGGGCACCCTGGCCGCCATGCGGCTCGTCGGGATCATGGCCGAGCAATGGCAGACGATCGGCATGGCCCGGCGGGCCCGTGGCGTGGGCTCGAGCGGGAACCCCTACCAGCGGTTCCGCGCCGCCCTGGGCCAGAGCTTCGGCCTGCTGGTGCAGGCGATCCGGAGCGCGTCGCGGCTCGCGGTGACCATGGAGGCGCGCGGGTTCGGCGGCGCCGCCCGCACCTGGGCCAGGCCGTCAACGTTCAGCGGGCTCGACGCCTGGGTGCTGCTGGGCGGGCTCGGCATCGCGGCAGCCGCCGTCGCCGCGGCCCTCGGCGCGGGCACCTGGAACCTCGTCTTCCTCGCCCGGCAGTAGCCGGCTCGGCCGGCACGCCCACCGCAAACGGACGGTTATCGCATGGTTTGGGTATTTGTGTGAGATTGACGCCATTCCGGCCGCAATTGCGGGAACGCGTAGCTCATGCGTGATATTTTCGGGACATGACTCAACCGACTGCTGAACACGTAGGCCTCCTGCTCCGCGAAGCGCGCGGGGCCAAGGGCTGGACCCAGGGCCAACTCGCCGCCGAGCTCGGCACGAGCCAGAGCGCCATTGCCCGGATGGAGCAGGGCAAGCAGAACCTGAGCCTAAAGATGATCCAGCGCCTGGAGGCGATCGTCGGGCACAGCATCGTCAACGTGGGCCGGCCCCAAATGACGCACCTCCGCGTCGAGGGCGGCCGCACCCTCTCCGGCGCGGTGGACGTCAACAGCAGCAAGAATGCCGGCGTCGCGCTCTTGTGCGCCAGCCTCATCAACCGTGGCACCACCACGCTGCGGCGGCTGGCCCGGATTGAGGAGGTCAACCGGATCGTGGAGGTGCTGACCAGCATCGGCGTCGAGTGCACCTGGCTCAACGCCAACGACCTCCAGATCCGCCGCCCCGCCGTCCTGGACCTGGCATCGATGGACGTGGAGGCGGCCCGCCGGACCCGCAGCGTCATCATGCTCCTGGGCCCGCTGCTGGACGAGGCCGACACCTACCGGCTGCCCTACGCCGGCGGCTGCGACCTTGGCACCCGCACCGTGCAGCCGCACATGCAGGCCCTGCGCCAGTTCGGCCTCAGCGTGGAAGCGAAGTCCGGGTTCTATGCGGTGCAGGCGCCGCCGTCGGACGGCCACAACCGCTCCTTCGTGCTGAGCGAACGCGGCGACACCGTCACGGAGAACGCCATCATGGCCGCAGCCCACCGCCGCGGCACCACCATCATCCGCAACGCCAGCCCCAACTACATGGTCCAGGACCTCTGCTTCTACCTGCAGATGCTCGGCGTGGAAATCGCAGGCGTTGGCACCACCACGCTGCAGATCACCGGCCGGCCGTCGATCGACGTCGACATCGAATACTTCCCGTCCGAGGACCCGATCGAGGCGATGAGCCTCATTACCGCCGGCATTGTGACGAACTCGGAAGTCACCATCCGCCGCGTGCCGATCGAGTTCATGGAAATTGAACTCGCGACGCTCGAGCAGATGGGCCAGCGGCTTGAGGTCTCGGGGGAATACTTTGCCCGCAACGGCCGCACCCGACTGGTGGACGTCACCACCAAGCCCTCGGAGTTGCGGGCGCCGGAGGACAAGATCCACCCCATGCCGTTCCCCGGCCTGAACATCGACAACCTGCCCTTCTTCGCGGTGATCGCCGCCAACGCCCACGGCCAGACCATGATCCATGACTGGGTCTACGAGAACCGGGCCATCTACCTGACCGAGCTGAACAAACTGGGCGCGCAGGTGCAGCTGCTCGATCCCCACCGAATCTACGTCAACGGGCCCACCAAGTGGCGTGCCGCCGAGGTGGGCTGCCCGCCGGCACTCCGTCCTGCGGCATGCCTGCTGCTGGCCATGCTGGCGGCCCGTGGCGTCTCGGAGCTGCGGAACATCTATGTCATTGAACGCGGCTACGAGGACCTGGCCGAGCGGCTCAACACCATCGGCGCCAAGATCGAGTATTTCCAAGACTGACCCCGCTTTGGTGTAGGGGCGTTTCGACCGATCCTGACGCACAATAGATTCATGCGCACGTTCGGCGTGGAGGAAGAACTGCTGATAGTGGACCCCGAGTCGGGGATGTTGCTTGCCCTCGCTGACCTCATGCTGCCAACGCTGGTTCCGCAGCTGCCGCATCCGGAGGTCGCCAAGGTTCTCCCGGCACAGAGGCCGGTTTACGAGGGCGGCGCCGACTTCAGCTACGAGCTCAAGCTCGAACAGATCGAGACCCAGACGCATCCGTGCCTGGAGTACACCGAACTGCTGCGGCAGCTCAGGCACGGCCGGGCGCTTGCGGACCGGGCAGCGCGGCTCCACGGCGGCCGCGTCGCAGCCCTGGCCACCTCACCCCAGGGTGCCGCGACCCACCTGACGCCGAAACCGCGCTACATGACCATGCAGGAACGTTTCGGGCTCACAGTCCGGAACCAGCTGACCTGCGGCCTCCACGTCCACACCTTCGTGGATTCCCCGGAGGAAGGCGTGGCCGTGATGGACCGGATCCGGGACAAGCTGGCCGTGCTGATCGCCCTCAGCGCGAATTCCCCGTACTGGAACGGCGCGGAGACGGGTTTCGAAAGCTACCGCACCCAGGCCTGGAACCGCTGGCCCGGGTCCGGTCCCACGATGATTTTCGGGAGCCTGCCGGTCTACCGGCGGGTGGTGACCCGGCTGGTGGAAAGCGGCGTCCTGATGGACGAGGGAATGGTCTACTTCGACGCGCGGCTGGCCCGGCAGCATCCCACCGTGGAGGTCCGGGTCGCCGATGTCTGCCTGCGGGCCGAGGACGCGGCGCTGATCGCCGTGCTGGTGCGCGCCCTCGTGGAGTCGGCGTCGCGGGAATGGAACGACGGCGTCGATCCCGCCCCGGTGCCCACGCTGCTGCTGCGGATGGCCGCCTGGCAGGCCAGCAACTGCGGGCTGCGCGGGGAGCTGCTGGACTTCGGCACCTTCACCCCTGCCCCGGCTACGGACGTGGTCTGGGCACTCGTGGACTTTGTGGCCCCAGTGCTGGAAGAACAGGGCGAGCTGGACCTGGTCCGGGAGGGCGTCGCCCGGATCCTGGCGGAGGGCACCGGCTCGCAACTGCAGCGCGGGCCGTTCCGGGTAGGCGGGCTGCCCGCCGTCGTCGAACGTGCCGCCGAAATGACCACGCAGGGCTCCGTTACCGAGCCCCGGCTCGACGAGGGTTCGTCCCTGGGCCCGGTGCGCCGGGGCTGAGCCGAGCCGGAGCCGGCGCCGGCTCAGCTCCGGCGGGCCGATACCCGTTTGAGCGCTGGACCTGCTTGAGCGCTAGACCTGCTTGAGAGCCTGGCCGAGGTCCCGGATAAGGTCCTCGGCATCCTCCAGGCCCACCGAAAGCCGGACCACGCCGTCGCTGAGCCCGATTGCCGCGCGGCCTTCGGGGCCCATCGCGCGGTGCGTCGTGGTGGCCGGGTGCGTGATCAGGGACTTCGCGTCGCCAAGGTTGTTGGAGATGTCGATGATCCGCAGCGCGTCCAGGAGCGCAAAGGCTGCCTCCTTCGCGGTGCGTCCCGGGGAAGGCGAAAGCTCCAGCGTGAGCACGGTGCCGCCGGCCTTCATCTGCTTTACCGCGAGTTCGTGCTGCGGGTGGGACCGCAGCAGCGGGTATTTCACCCAACTCACCGCGGGCTGTCCCTCGAGCCACTCGGCCAGCCGCAGGGCCGTGGCCGAGGAATGGTTCACGCGCAGGGCCATGGTCTCCAGGCCCTTGGTGAGTACCCAGGCGTTGAAGGAGGAGAGCGCCGGGCCGGTGTGCCGCATGAGCTGCTTGACGGGCCCGTCAATGAATTCCTTGGTGCCCAGGATCGCCCCGCCGAGCACGCGTCCCTGACCGTCGATGTGTTTGGTGCCCGAGTAGACGATCACGTCCGCGCCGAGGTCCCCGCAACGCTGCAGCAGCGGGGTGGCGAAGACGTTGTCCACCACCACCGTAGCGCCCGCCGCGTGAGCCAGCCGGCTCACGGCGGCGATGTCCACGAGTTCCTGCATCGGGTTCGACGGCGACTCGAAGAACACCGCCGTGGTGGGCTCGGACAGCGCAGCTTCCCACTGCTCCAGGTCCGGGCCGTCCACGAAGACCGTCTCGACCCCCCAGCGCGGCAGGATCTCGTTGAGAATCACAAAGCACGAGCCGAACAGCGAGCGGGCGGCGACCACCCGGTCGCCGGCCGCCAGCAGCGCACCGAGTGCGGTGAAGACGGCGGACATGCCGGAGGCCGTCGCAAAACACGCCTCCGTTCCCTCTAGCAGCCGGAGCCGCTCCTGGAACGTGGCGACGGACGGGTTGCCGTAGCGGGAGTAGACGAAGCGCTCGTCCTCGCCGGTGAAGGCGCGCTCGGCGGCCGCCGCGGACTCGTAGACGAACCCCGAGTTAAGGAAAATCGGCTCGGTGGTTTCCTGGAAGCCGGTGCGGTCGAGGCCGCCGCGGACGGCTTGGGTGTCGGCGGACCAGGCGGCGGCGTCGGGATTGAAAGTCACTTAAATCTTTCCAAGGTTGGTGGGCAGGCCGCGGTTCTTCCAGCCGTTGACGGTGCGTTCGCCAAACCGGTCAGTCTCGCCTTCGAAGCCTTCAAGAACGTTGTACGCGGTGTAGCCGGCCTGTGCCGCGGCCGTCGCGGCGGCGATCGACCGGGCACCGGAGCGGCACAGGAACAGGAGCTCGACGCCGGTGTCCTCCGGCGCCTGCCGCTTTAGCTGCTCCACGAAGTGCGGGTTCGGGGCGCCGCCGGCGACGTTCCACTGGATGAAGAGCGGATCGTTGTCAGTCCCCTTAGTGTCCGGGATGCCGATGTGGGCCCATTCGCCCTCGGTCCGGACATCCACCAGAACGGCTCCCGCCTCCAGCTTGGCCCACGCCTCATTCGGGCTGAGGTCTCCGGCGTAGCTCATGCGTGGCCCTCGAATGCCCCGTCGGCGCCAAACCCGTCGGCGTCAAAGTCGTCGGCGTCGAGCTCATCGACTGCATTCGCCACTGCGGCGTCCGCGCTCGCAATCGCGGCCGGCAGGACCAGCGCCTGCGCCACGATCACGGTGCTGCCGTTGAAGCTGGCGGCCGGGCTTCCATGCAGGACATAGCCCTCGGCCAGGGCTGCCGATACCCGCTCACAGAAGGCGCGGTCATCCGCCCCGGTGAACAGGCGGTAGGCCAGCTTTTCCTCGCCGGCGGTTGAAGCCTTTGCCGCACTGGGGGCAGCGGTTGTACCGGGTATTGCGGGGGTGGACGTGTCGGGCACGACGGATCTCCTCTTCACGCTTGCAGCTCGAATGGTCGATATGCCGAGTATTCACCTGAGGCACCCCGCCGCGAAAGGGAGGGTTGCCGACCGGCCAGTCAGGGCTTGGCGCCGGTTCTCATTACTCCCCAAAAACGTAACACCTACGACGTCGGGCCGCACCGCCGCCGTCGTCATGTTCCGTAACCGGACGACGTCCAACTACCAATGCCGGCTGGTGGAACGAACGGGGCGCACTGGACAAGTAGTAGCGGGCCCCAGTTTCGGGTACTGCCCACTCGTGTTGGCCGGGACGATCCGCCGTCTACTAGGAGGACAGGTCTGCCGAGTCTGCCGGAGTGGCGGCAGATTCGAGCAGTCCGTGAATTGAGCGGTCCGTGATTCGAGCAGTCCGTGAAATGAGCAGTCCCGCTAATCGAACCGTCTTTCCAGTAATTCGTTGTCAGCAAATCGGTGGCTGGAACCGCCGGAGCCGCAGCCGCGGCCCAGCCGGGGACGCCGGAATGGAGCAATCGTGGGCCCGCGAATACTGGTTACCGGGATCGCAAGTGCTGCCGGCCGGACCGTCGCGGCCCAGCTCGAAGCCCGCGGCCTGCCGTATCTCGGCTCCGACGCCCGTGCCGACACCCGCCAGGACGGGGATGCTCCGGCGGCGGCGGTGGTCAGGCTCCTGCCGGCGACGGACCCGGACATGGTCCTGGACCTGCGCCGGCTCGTGGACCGCGAAGCCATCAACCTCATCATCCCGACGCTCACCGTGGAACTTCCGGTCCTGGCCGCGGCCCGGGCCGGGTTCGCCCAGGACGTGCGGATCATCGTAGGCGACCCTGCGGCGGTTGCCCTCGCCAACGATCAGCTGTTCACCACCTGGGCGCTGCAGGCCGCCGGCATTCCGGTGCCCCGGTTCGGGGTCCCGGGCGACCTCGCCGCCGCGCCGGCATCGCTCGCCGGCCTCAGCGGCCCCGTCGTCGTCAAGCCTCGGGTCTTCAAAGGCTCCCACGGTGTCCACGTGCTGGCCGGAACCGCCGTCGTGAGCTGGAAGAATATGCCGACCGGGCAAATTGTCCAGGAGTTCATCCCGGGAGCCGACTACGTGTGCCTGGTGTTCGGCACGCCGGCGCGCAACGCGATGGCGCCGGTGGCCGTGGTTCTCGAAAAGACCAAAACCCCGTATGGACGGGCCGGCAGCGACGAAGTAAGCCGCAGGGTGCCGGCGGGCCAGGCCGGGGACGTGCGGAAGCTGGGGCTGGCCGCCGTCCGCACCCTCGGGCTGACCGGGCCTGTGCAGGTCCAGATCCGCCGCCGCGCGGACGGGACCCCCGTGGTGCTGGGCGTGTGCGCGACCCTGGGGGAGAACAGCACCTGGGCCCCGGAGATGCTCGACGCCGTGCTGGCAACCTTCATGCTCCCGGCGTTCAACCCGGCGTCCTTCCGGCGGTGCCCGGCAGTTCCCGCCGACGCCCTCGGCTGAGTCGCCCTGGGCTGAGTCGACCTGGGCTGAGGATCCGGCGCCGGCCAGTGTGGACGCAGTCTGCGCGGACGCTCAGTGCGCGATGAGATCGGTTCCGTGTGGGGCCCGGCGCGGGTTGCCGGTGGGGTTGTTGCGCGCGCTCTTGAACAGCCCGATCAGCCCAACGGTCAGGGCAGTCGCCACGAGGAGGATGAGCCGCACGACACCCGCCAGGAGCATGAGCAGCACTAGCCCGATTATGAAGGGCAAACACAAAATGAAAACGGCGACGAGGGTTACAAGATAGCCGAATGCGTAGCCAACAAGGGTTGCCTGATCCATTGGACTGCCGTTCATAGCGAGAGGGCGATTCCCTGAATGCTGCCGATACGTTCTGCAGCTGTGCGGCATGTGGTCCCAGGCCACTTCCGCGGTTCCGGACGCCATGGGCCAAGCAGGATCCCGCGCCACCGCGGTTACGGGATCGGCTCAACCGGGCTCCGGACCGTCAACCGCGTGCCCTAGCGGCCGGACGGTGACGGCTCGCGCGCGCCAATGTGCGGTTCGCGTCTAAGCCGGGTCCCCTGCAGGCGTTGCTCCCGCGCGGACTGTTCCTGGCTCACGCTCATGGATGGATCGTCCCACTTAGCCCGTGTGGCGGACAGGGTCTTCAGGCCTTGCTGCAAGCCGTCCCGCAATATGGTTCCAGGAGAAGTCGGCACTTCGGTCCGGGTGACGTGCCAACTTCGTCTCCTTGGGGATCCTCGGCGCGAACGGCGCGGAAGCCACCGACTCCCGCGCCCGGCGATTTCGAAGGGGCAGGCGGGAGCTCGAGGTCCTCCAACTCCTGGCTGCCGGGCAACGGAACCGAACAATCGCCGCAGCACTCCACATCAGCGAAACACGGTCAAGTTCCACGTCCGCAACCTGTTCCGCAAGCTCGATGTCCGCTCCCGGACGGAGGCAATCGCACTGGCGCACAGCCGCGGCATCCGGTAGCTGAGTGGTATCCGGGGAGAACCCGGGACACCAGGGCCGGACCGGGACGGATCCGGCTGCGATGCTATTCGATCGTGGCGAACAGCTCGCTGAGTTCGGCCGTGAGCTGCCGCCGCAGTTCCGGGGTGCCGATTTCCTGGCCGTCGATGTGGTTCACCGGCGCCAGGAGCCGGATGCTGGAGATCAGCCAGACCGCGTCGGCGTCCAGCAGGTCCTTGGGCTCCAGCGGGCCGTAGCCCAGCTCCCAACCGGCGGCCTTCGCGGCGGTGAACAGGGCGCCCTGTGAGGTGCCCGGCAGGATGCCGCTGTCCAGCTGCGGGGTGATGAGCCGCCGGATGGTCCGCACGCCGCCGGCGCCGTCGTCAACGGTTTCCAGGTGGGCCAGCAGCACGGTCGACGTCGGTCCCTCCAGGACCCGGCCGTCCGCGGACGTGAAGATGACGTCGTCGGCGCCCTGCTGGTGGGCGTAGCGCAGCGCCGCCATGTTCACGGCGTAGGAGAGGGTCTTGGCGCCAAGCAGGAGCCAGGGGGCGCGCTCGCCGACTTCGCTGTCGTAGCCTCGGTCCAGCAGGATGACGTCTATTCCGGTCTCGCGCTGCCGGCGGCCGGCGGCCGCGGGGGCGGAGGCCTGGACCCAGCAGGTGGGGGCCGAGGCGCCCTCCGGGCCGCGGGTGACGAGCAGCTTCACCACGACCTCGTCCTTGCCTCCCCCGGCAGCCGCGGCGGGATCCTGCCGCCGGAACTCGCCGATGGCCGTTTCCACTGCCCGCCGCCAGAGGTCCCCGGCCGGGATGTCCAGCTCGAGCAGCCGGGCCGAGCTCGCCAGCCGGGTCAGGTGCGCCTGGATCTTGCGGGGCCTGCCGCCCACAGCCAGCAGCGATTCGAAAACGCCGTCGCCGCGGGTGGCGCCGAGGTCCGTGGCCATCAGTTGCGGCTTCGACGCGTCGGCAATGCGGCCGCCGTCGAACGCGGGGTCGAGGAACACCAGTACGGTCGCGGGCGCAGGAATGGAGGCGGGAGAGGTCATGGCTCCAGCTTAGTCTCGGTGGTCCCGGGATAGGATTTGCTCGTTGCCCGTTCTGGAACTGTTCCGCGGGCTTTGTACTTTGAGGGGTTCGCCTGTGTTGTGGCCATTTCCGCTGGCGGAAACTTTACCGCCGTGGGCGGCTCTGATCCTGACCCTGGTCGACGTCGCCATCCGCGTGCTTGCCCTGGGCATTATCCCCGGAAACCGGCGGCCCACCACGGCGATGGCCTGGCTGCTGGGCATCTTCATTGTGCCGACGCTGGGCCTGATCCTGTTCCTGCTGTTCGGCAATTTCCGGCTCTCCCGCCGCCGCCGCGCCCAGCAGGACGCGGTCAACACCCGGATCCGGGCCGGGACGTCGGAGCTGCAGGCCGTGGAGAGCCGCTACGGCGGGCCGGAATGGGTGGCATCTGCCGCTGAACTGAACAAGACACTGGGATCGCTGCCGATGGTGGACGGCAACAGCGTGGAGCTCCTGCCCGGCTACCCCGACTCGATCAAGGCCATGGCCGAGGCGGTCCGCGGCGCCAAGTCCTTCGTCAACGCCGAGTTCTACATCATGAGCACGGACCACGTCACCGACGACCTGTTCACCGCGCTGGAGGAGGCGGCGGAGCGCGGCGTCGAGGTCCGCGTCCTGTTCGACCACCTCGGCACGCTCCGGATCAAGGGCTACCGCCAGCTGAAGGCCCGGCTCAACGCCAGCAAGATCCGCTGGCGGCCCATGCTGCCGCTGCGCCCGGTGCACGGCCAGTGGCGCCGCCCGGACCTCCGCAACCACCGCAAGATCATGGTGATCGACGGCGAGATTGCGTTCACCGGATCGCAGAACCTGATCGAGCCGTCCTACAACAATCCCAAGCACCGCAAGGTGGGCCGCGAATGGGTGGAGCTGATGGCCTGCCTGCGCGGGCCGATCGTCACCACCTTGAACGTGGTGTTCGCGACCGACTGGCTTAGCGAAACCGACGAATCCCTGGAGGAGCAGCTCGAACACGAGCCGGAGTCCCACCCCGGAAACATCACGGCCCAGGTGGTCCCCAGCGGCCCCGGGTTCATTACGGAGAACAACCTGCGGCTCTTCAACACCCTGATCTACTCGGCGCAGCACAAGGTCTCGCTGTGCAGCCCGTACTTCGTCCCGGACGACTCGCTGCTTTATGCGGTGACGACGGCGGCGCAGCGCGGCGTCGAGGTGGAACTCTTCGTCTCGGAAAAGGGCGACCAGTTCCTCGTCCACCACGCGCAACAGTCGTACTACCAGGCCCTGCTCGAGGCAGGCGTGCGGATCTACCTTTACAAGGCGCCCTTCGTGCTGCACGCCAAGCACTTCACCATCGACAACGAGGTTGCCGTGCTCGGCTCCAGCAACATGGACATGCGCTCCTTCTCGCTGAACCTCGAGGTCTCCGTGATGCTCCTCGGCGAGGACATTGTGCAGCGGATCCGAGCCGTGGAGGACACTTACCGCAGCATCTCGCACGAACTTTTGCTCGAGGACTGGATGAAACGGCCCATGAAGGTCAAATATGTGGACAACGTGGCGCGGCTGAGCGCAACCCTGCAGTAACCCGGAACGCTTTCCCGTCGCATCGATGGCACCGGAATTTCAGGCCAAGGTCACAAGATGCCGCATCAACGTGGGGTAGCTTGAGGCTTATGCTGACCGGATTCAAGAATTTCATCATGAAGGGCAACGTCGTAGACCTTGCCGTAGCTGTCGTGATTGGTGCGGCCTTCGGCACCGTCGTCACGGCCCTGGTCCAGAGCGTCCTCATGCCGTTCATTGCGGCCCTGGTCGGTTCGCCCAACTTCGACAGTTTCGCCGTCGTGACCCTGAACGGAAACGACATCAACTTCGGCGTGCTGCTCACCGCAGTCGTCAACTTCCTCCTGGTGGCCGCGGCCATCTACTTCGTCATTGTCGTGCCCATGAACCACATGGTTGAACGCCGCAACCGGCGCCTCGGCATCAACCCGGACGTCAAGGAAGAGGCGGCGGAAGATCCACAGATCGCCTTGCTCACCGAAATCCGCGACTCCCTGCAACAAGAGCGGCGCCACTAGAACCTCTGCACTCAGCCTTGGGGGAACCCGGCGCCCAGGGCCGAGAGGACGCCGAACGCCTTGGTCCGGACTTCCTCGTACTCCTCCTGCGGGGAGGAGTCGGCGGTGACGGCGCCGCCGACGCCGAGACTCAGTTCCCGCGCGCCGTCGCCGTGGTCGGTGATCACCAGGGTCCGGATCGCCACGGAGAGGTCCGCGGCACCGTTGAGGGAGAAATAGCCGATCGCACCGGAGTACACGCCTCGCGGCGCGGCTTCCAGCCGGTCCAGGATGGCCATGGTGCTGACCTTCGGGGCGCCGGTCATCGAACCGGCGGGGAAGCAGGCGGCGACAGCCTCGGCCCGGGGCAGTCCGGGCCGCAGCTGGGCGTCGATGGTGCTCACCATTTGGTGCACGGTGGCGTAGCTCTCGATCGCGCACAGCCGGCTGACGGCCACCGAACCCGGGACGGCGAAGTGGCTGAGGTCATTGCGCAGCAGGTCCACAATCATGATGTTTTCCGCGCGGTCCTTGGCCGAAGACTCCAGTTCCCGCCGCAGGGCAGCATCCGCGCCCGGGTCCGGATCCCGGCGGCGCGTGCCCTTGATCGGTTCGGCCCGCATCCTGCCGTCCGCGGCGATCTGCAGGAAGCGCTCCGGCGACGTGCTCGCCACGGCGAGGTCGCCGAACCGCAGGTAGCTGGCGAAAGGGGCCGGGTTGCGGCGCCGCAGGTCCAGGTACGTCTGCCACGGCTCCGTTCCCTCCACTTCTTCGGGCGAGGCCGCTGTGAGCGCCGTGGTCAGGCAGACCTCGTAGGTGTTGCCCTCCGCAATCTCACGCTGGGCCTCGGTGACCTTGGCCTTGTAGCCGGCTTCCGTGTCCCGGGCAGTGAAGAGAGGGGCAGTGGCGCGCGGGGCAGCAACGGCTGCACCGGGGCGGCCGGTGAAGTCCGTTGCCGGGGAGACATGCGCCGGGGCGGCGTGGCCCGGGGCGGCCGCGGCGACGGCCGTGCGGGCCGCCTCGAGCCAGCCGTCGGCGTCGGATGCGTCCAGGGTCAGCAGCCAGACCGTGTCCTCGGCATGGTCAAGGACAACGGCACGGCCGGCGAAGATCAGGCAGGCGTCCGGCGTGTTGGCGGCAACATCATTGCCGCCGGTTTCGCGCTTGAGCTCATAGCCCAGGTACCCGAGCCAGCCCAGGGCGAATTCGCACGGGTATTCCTCCGGGGCGCGAAGCGCGCGGCGTCCCCAGGCGCCGTCCAGCCAGCGGAAGAACGGGCCGTCGGTGGTCACGGAAGCCTGGCCCGCACTGACGCGGGTCTGTCCGGAACTGTGCCGGACGGCCTGGCCGAAGCGGCCGCCGTCGTCGGCCAGGATGCTGAAGCGGCTGCGCTCCGCGGCCTCCGGGGCGAGGCCTGCAGGGTCCAGCGAGGAGTCGAGCCACACGGCGTTGGCCGACCCGCCGAAGAGCGCCGCAAACAGCTGCGCGGCCTCGGGCTGGGCGTCGATCCGTTCTGCGACCAGGTGCAGGCCGCGCCGGGCGGCGAGTTCGGGCAGCAGGGCGGGGGCGACGGCGGGAAGGTACTGCAGGGCCTGCAGGACGTCGTCGGGGGCGGTGCCATCGGCCAGGTTGAGCACGTGCACATCCGCGCGGGCGGGGACGTCGTCGTCGGCCAGCCACTCGGCCTCCTGGGCAGCCCATTGGTCCCAGAACGGTTCGTAGGTGTCGCCGTCCCGGGCCAGCGCCCGGGCCCGGCGCTCGGAGTCCGAGGAGTCCGCCCAGATCACGGCGTCCAGCAGGGGGCGTGCCGCGGCCGCGGCCGCACCGACGCCCTCCACCAGGACAATTTCGGCCGGACGCGTGGTGCGGGCCTCGCCGTCGTAATGCCGCTCCCAGTCCCAGCTGACCCATTCCGCACTCTCCCCGCGCCGCAGGGGCGAAAGCACGGTGGTGACGTAGCGTTCGATCCCGGCCGCAAGCCCGTTCCAGCCGGGATAGATGTCCTCCAGGTGGAAGAGCGAGACCTTGTGGTGTTCCCTGAGCCGTGCCGCCAGTTCGATGGCCAGGGTTGTCTTGCCGGAGCCGGACCGCCCGTCGATTGCGATGATGACGGGTGCTGGGCTCATGAAATAGAGCGTACCCGCTGGCCTTCGCTGCCGTGATGTTGCCCGTCCTGCCGCTGAATCTGTGTGCGGACGTGCTCCACAATCCCCGGAACTGAGGCCCGGATGAGGTCCCAGGTGGTGTCGAAGTCGGTGTGGCCGCCGTACCAGGGGTCCTCGATGCCCTGCTCCAGCGGGTCCTTGTCCGCCACTGCGGGGTCGAAGCTGCGGAGCATGCGGATCTTGGCAAGCGATTCGGGGTCCGGGGCGCCCTGACGGAGCCAACCGTAGTGGTCGACGTCGAGTGCCAGGATCAGATCCCGGCCGGCGAACCATTCGGGGCGCCATTCGCGCGCCATATGGCGGTCCGAGGCGATGTTCTGGGCGGTGAGTTTGCGCGCGGCCCGGGGATCGATGGGCCGGCCGGCCTCATAAGCGGTGGTGCCGGCGGAATCGACGATGACCTCCGTGAGGTGCCCGGCCCGGAATGCCTCCGCCAGCATGAGTTCGGCCATCGGAGACCGGCAGATGTTTCCGGTGCAGACCGCGATGATCCGGTACTGGCTCGACATTGAGGTCATAGCTAAGCATGAATGATCCCGGACGTCTTGGCTAGCGGATGCCCCCGAAGTGTTACAAAACGTGTCAATTGATATTCACTCCTTGTCATGGCCGGAATCGCGTGCCGCCGGGCCAAGACCAAGGTGCCGGACCAACGCGTCGAGGACCGGCAGTTGGCCCTTGACCAGCCTGGACCGGGCCGAGGGCTCCGCGGTCCATTCGGCGCGGTCGATTTCGGGGAAGCTGCTGACCTTGCCGGATCCCCTCGGCCACTCCAGCTCGAAGGTGTTGCTCACGATTCGCTCGGGCTGAAAGTCCGATTCCGCGGTGAAGACCGTGATGACCTTGCCGGAGGGCTGCCGGAAGTCGCCGAGCCGTTGGTAGTCGGCGGCGGGTGCCGGCGTGCCGATTTCCTCCGCGAACTCGCGGTGCGCGGCCACCAGCGCGTCCTCGTCAGCCGGGTATTCCCCCTTGGGGATGGACCACGCCTGGGTTTCCTTGCGGGCCCAGAAGGGTCCGCCCATGTGGGCTATCCAGACTTCCAGCTGCGGTGCGCCGGTCCGTTGGGGTGGTGTACTGGGCTGTTGGGATTCAGTGCCCAGCCGGTACAGCAAAATGCCCGCGCTCCGAACGGTCATGGCACCTCCTGCTCCCAAGCGTAGTCGGGTGGCGGATTAGGACGCCGGTCCCCACAAAGCTTTGCGGAGCAGGCCCTTGAGTGCGGTGACCTCGGGGCCGCTGAGGCCGGTCAGGGCAGCGGCTTCCGCCGCGCGCGCGGCCGCTTCCGCCTGGCGGAACAGGGCGGACCCCTCCGCCGTCGCGGTGACAATTTTGGCCCGCCGGTCCTGTTTGCCCGGGGCCCGAAGGACCAGCCCGCGCTTTTCCAGTTCATCGATGATGGCGACGATCTGGCTGGGGTCCAGGCTGAGGAACTCCGCCATCTCGCGCTGCGTGGGCTCCAGGTCGGAGTTGGCCAGTGCGAGCACCGAGTACGAGCGCTCCTTGAGGCCGAACCCGGCCAGCGCTCGGTTGTTCAGGACCGAGCCCGCGGCGTGCAGTTTGGCGAGCAGGAACCCTGCATCCTGGCTGATCGTCGCCGCCACGAGCTTCTCGGCTGGTGCGCTCTCCAGCTGTTCGTCCACTTCGGTTGCCATGAACAACTCCAATAGTCCAAAAAATAAATCGTTGACTTTTTCAACTATCCATATTTTCATGGATACAGAACAGCATCCCACGCGGAACGGCAGGATGCACAAGGCAGCTAGCAAGGGAGCGGCAATGAGCCTGACAGGCAAGGTAGCAATCGTCACCGGCAGCGGACGGGGCCTGGGCCTCGCCTACGCCCGGGAGCTGGCCCGCCGGGGCGCCGCCGTCATCGTCAACGACGTCGACGCGGAGGTCGCCGCCGAAGCCGTCCGGACCATCGAGTCCGACGGCGGCCGGGCCGCCGCCGTCGTTGCCCCGGTGGGCAGCTCCGAGGTTGCCCGGCAACTGGTGCAGGCAGCCGTCAGTGAGTTTGGCCGCCTCGACATCCTCGTCACCAATGCGGGCATCCTGCGGGACAAGAGCCTGCTGAAGATGACGGACGAGGACTTCGACGCGGTCATCAACGTCCACCTGCGCGGCACCTTCACCTGCGTCCGCGAGGCCTTCGGTTACTTCAAGGAGCACGGTATCCCCGGCCGCATCATCACCATCGGTTCACCGACAGGCCAGCGGGGCAACTTCGGCCAGACCAACTACGCCGCCGCGAAGGCCGGGATCGTGGGCATGGTGCGGACCTGGGCGCTGGAAATGAAAAAGGCCGGCGTCACGGCCAACGCCGTCATCCCGGTGGCCGCCACGGCCATGACCAGGACCGTCCCGTACTTCCAGAAAGCCGTTGAGGCGGATGACCGCGGAGAGGCCATGCCGTCCTTCTTCCGCCACGAGCTGGGCTTCGGCACAGCCGACGACGTCTCAGGGCTCGTCGCCTTCCTCGCCTCCGACGCGGCTGCCGGGGTGTCCGGCCAGGCGATCGGCGCGGGCGGTGACCGGCTGCAGGTCTGGACCCACCCCGAGGCCGCGGCCACCGAGTACCGTGAGGGCGGCTGGGGCTACCAGGATCTCGTCGAGAGCTTCGGTGCGCTGTTTGGCGACAAACTCCAAAGCGTCGGCGAGGACTTCCTGCCGCTGCCGGAAGACCTGAAGCCGGCAGAGCCGGCCGGGGCCCGCTGACATGGCTGCCCAGCGCTACGAACTCGGTATCGACGCCGCGAAGCTCGATGCGATCGACATGCACGTGCACCTCGAAGTGGACAGTTGCGGCCACGGATCCCTGCCGGCGGCCCTGACCGAGGCCTCCGCCAAGTACTTCAGGGCCGAGGACCGCACTCCGTCGCTGGACCGGATCGCGGAGATCTACCGCGGACTGAACATGGCCGCCGTCGTCTTCACCGTGGACGCCCGGACCCAGCTCAAGCACGAGCCCAACAGCATCCCGGAACTTATCGCCGGCGCCGCCCGCAACAACGACGTCCTGATCCCCTTCGGCAGCGTGGACCCCCGCACCGGCGCCGAGGCCATCCAGGGTGCCAAGCACCAGGCAATCGATCTCGGCGCCCGGGGCTTCAAGTTCCACCCGAGCCTGCAGGGCTTCGATCCGTCCAACGAGCAGTTCTACCCGCTCTGGGAAACGCTCCAGGAACTGGGGCTGCCGGCCATCTTCCACACTGGCCAGAACGGCATGGGCGCCGGCCTTCCAGGCGGCTACGGCATCAAGCTGGCCTACTCCAACCCGCTCCTGCTCGACGCCGTTGCCGCCGACTTCCCGGAGCTGCAGATCATCATGGCCCACCCCTCGGTGCCGTGGCAGGACGAGGCCAATTCGATCGCCACGCACAAGGCCAACGTGTTCATCGACCTGTCCGGCTGGTCACCGAAATACTTTCCGGAGTCGCTGGTCCGCATGGCCAACTCGGTGCTGCAGGACAAGGTGCTCTTTGGAACGGATTACCCGCTGATCACGCCGCAGAAGTGGCTGGGCGCCTTCGCGGACCTGCCGCTCAAGGACGAGGTCAGGCCGAAGATCCTCAAGGACAACGCGGTCCGGCTGCTTGGCCTTGGAGGCCAAATTGAGCGTTGAAGCCCGACCCGAGGCGGTCCGGGGGACCGCGCCACAAGAGCGTCTGTACAGCGCCTGCGATTACTACGACGCCGAATCCCTCCTCACGGACGGCGAGCGGCACGTTCTCGGCAGGCTGCGGAGCTTCCTCGACGAGCAGGCACAGCCGCTGCTGGCCGACTACTGGGAACGCGGCGAGTTCCCGGAGCAGCTGGCGCAGCCCCTGATTGACTTGGACCTCATGGAGCCGGCGGAACTGACCGGAGCCCCGGGATCCAGACCCGCCCGGGGCATCTACCAGGGTTTCCGGATCTTCGAACTCGCCAGGACGGACGCCTCTCTAGCCACCTGGTACACGGCCCAGGCCGGGCTGTTCCGCACGGCTATCCGGGTGGGAGCGTCGGCGGAGCAGCAGGCCGAATGGATGCCGAAAGTCATTGACTTCTCGCTGAAGGGCGTGTTTTCGCTGACCGAACCGGAATCCGGCTCAGACATCGCCGGCGGGCTGTCCACCGCAGCGCGGCGGGTCCGCGACAGCGGCGGCGACTACTGGGTTCTCGACGGCGCTAAGCGTTGGATCGGGGGCGCCGCCACGGCCGACGTGCTGGCCGTGTTCGCCCGGGACGTTGCCGACCACCAGGTCAAGGCGTTCCTCGTGGACCGGCAGGCCGAGGGGGTGACGCTCGAGAAAATCCACGGCAAGACGTCCCTGCGGATGATGCAGAACGCCCACATCACCCTCGACGGCGTCCGGGTTCCCGAAGCCATGCGCCTGCACAACGTGAACTCCTTCCGGGACGTCGCCGCGATGCTCCGGGCCATGCGCTCCGACGTCGCCTGGATCGCCACCGGCATTTCCGCCGGGGCCTTCGAGGCGGCCCTCCGCTACGTCACGCAGCGCCAGCAGTTCGGCCGCCCGCTGGGATCCTTCCAGTTGGTCCAGGAGAAACTGGCCCGGATGCTCGGCAACGTCACCTCCTCCCTGTCTCTGGTGGTCCGGCTGACCGAACAGCAGGACAGGGGCATCTACCGCGACCAGGACTCCGCCCTCGCCAAGATGCAGGCGTCGCTGCTCATGCGCGAGACCGTGGCCCTGGCCCGGGAGGTGGTCGGCGGGAACGGCATTACGCTCGCGTCCGACGTCGCCCGGTTCCATGCCGACGCCGAGGCTGTCTACTCCTACGAGGGCACCCACGAGATCAACGCACTCATCATTGGCCGGGCCCTCACCGGCGAAAGCGCCTTCACCCGCTGACCAGCACCAACCCCGGAACCCGGCACCCGCCGTCGTACTTTCACCGAACCAACAAACCAAGCCCAACCAGGAGGCAAAGATGCCCAACCTCGTCGTCGACTTCGACAAACTGCTCACCCTCGCCGGCACCGACCTCGGCGCCACCGACTACCGCGAAATCACCCAGGAACAGATCAACAAATTCGCCGACGCCACCGGGGACGACCAGTGGATCCACATGGACCCGGAACGCGCCAAGGACGGCCCCTTCGGCGCCACGATCGCCCACGGCTTCCTCACCCTCTCGCTCATCATCCCGTTCTGGGGCGAACTGTTCGACGTCGACGGCGTCACCACCAAGGTCAACTACGGACTCGACAAGGTCCGCTTCACCTCCCCGGTCAAGGTGGGCTCACGCATCCGCATGCGCGCAACCATCGCAGAGGTCACCGAGGTCAAGGGCGGTGCCCAGATCAAGGTGGCCAACACGATCGAGATCGAAGGCCAGGAGCGCCCCGCCGTCGTTGCCGAGTTCCTCGCCCGCTTCTACAAGTAGGCCGCTTCTACGTCAGCGGCTACGGCTGCTGCACCATCCCTCTGCTCCCCATCCCTCTGCTCCCCATCCCTCTGCCAAAAGGAACAACGATGTCCCAGATTTCGCAGTTGAAGGCCATGGACGCCGGTACGCGTCGCCGTGAAGCACGGACCGTCATTGCCTCCAGCTATCTCGGCAGCACCATCGAGTATTACGACTTCCTGCTCTACGCCACGGCCGCCGCGGTGGTGTTTCCCAAGGTGTTCTTCTCCGGCATGGACGAATGGGTGGGCGTAGTAGCCGCCTACGGGACCTTTGCTGCCGGCTATGTCGCGCGGCCGCTGGGCGGCATTATCTTCGGCCACTTTGGCGACAGGCTCGGGCGCAAGGGCATGCTGATCGTCTCGATGCTGGTCATGGGCATCGCCTCCACCCTGATCGGGCTGGTGCCCGGGGCCTCGGTGGCCGGACCCTGGGGTGCCGTGATGCTGGTGGTCCTCCGCGTCTGTCAGGGCATCGCTGTGGGCGGGGAGTGGGGCGGCGCCGCCCTCATGGCGCTGGAGCACTCGGAATCGGGCAAGCGCGGCTTCGCGGCCTCCTTCGTCAACGCCGGCGCCCCCACCGGCGCGGTGCTGGGAACCCTGGTCATGGGCGCCTTCGCGGCACTGCCCAACGACCAGTTCCTGGCCTGGGGCTGGCGCGTGCCGTTCCTGCTGTCCTTCGTCCTGCTGGGCATCGGCATGTTTGTCCGGCTCAAGGTCTCCGAGAGCCCCATTTTCAAGGCGGCCATCGAGGCCGAGGCGGCCGCGAACAACCCATCGCAGAGCAGCGCCGCAGCGCGCCGCGAGATCCCGCTCCTGCATGTCCTGCGCCGGCCCAAGACGCTGATTTTCACCATGCTGGCCGGAGCGGCAGGTTTCGCGCTCCAGGTGGTGCTGGCGACGTTTTCCGTGACCTACGCGGTCTCCAAGGGCGCTGACCGGCAGGGCGTGCTCTACGCCTTTGCCGCAGCCTCCTTCGTGTCCATCGCCTTCGTGATCATGGGCGGCCGGCTCTCGGACAAGCTGGGCCGGCGGCCGGTGATGATCGGCGGGCTCGTGCTGTTCATCCTGTACCTCACGCCGATGTTCCAGCTCCTGTCCTCGAACAACATCGGGCTGATCTTCGTGGCGTTCGCCGTCGGCCTCATGATCCATTCCACGCTCTTCGGCCCGCTCGCGGCCTTCGTGTCGGAGCAGTTCGGCACCACCTCCCGTTACACCGGCGCCTCGCTGGGCTACCAGCTCGCCACCCTCCTCGGGGCGGGGTTCACGCCGGGCATCGTGGCTCAGATCTTCAAGGATTCCGGGCAGGATACCGCCGCCGTGGTCTGGTACCTGGCCATCATGTCTGTCGTGTCGATCGTCTTCATCCTGCTCACGCGCGAGCCCAAGAACAACGATCTGCAGACCGTCGGGTCCCAACCCGTGTCGCAGGCACTACCGTCTAACTAGAAAGGATTTGCCGTGGAGAATTTTGGCATCGGCTCGTGGCTGCAACGGCGCCGCCCGAAGTCGGGCAGCAAGACCGCCGTCATCGCCGGAGAGCGCCAGCTCAGCTACGTCCAGCTCGCGGAACGTTCCATCCGGCTCGCGAACGCCTTCCGGGACCGGGGCGTGGCCAAGGGCGATCGGGTGGCCTACCTTGGCGAAAACGATCCCTCCTTCCTGGAGACGCTTTTCGCCGCAGGCCTGGCCGGCGCGGTCTTCGTCCCGCTGAACACCCGGCTCGCGCCGCCTGAAATCCAGTTCCAGCTCCAGGACAGCGGCGCTGTCCTGCTGGTCCACTCGGCGGCGCTGACAGTGCTCGCGGAAGGCGGCACGGCGGAGACCGCGGTGCGCTCGCGGATCGTCGTCGAGGACCCAACGGTGCACGACGGCGGCGGCGGAGTTGCCGCCCCCGGTGCCGGCGTGGAGGGGTTTGAGGCCGTGATCGCCTCCGGTGCGACGCTGCCGCAGGATGAGCCCGTTGGGCTGGACGACGCCGCCATGATCCTCTACACCTCCGGAACCACAGGAAACCCCAAAGGGGCTCTCCTGACGCACGGCAACATCACGTGGAACTGCATCAACGTACTGGTCGATTTCGACTTTGCCTCCACCGACGTGGCCCTCATGATCTCCCCGATGTTCCACGTCGCCTCCCTCGACATGGGCGTCCTGCCCACGCTCCTCAAGGGCGGCACCGTGGTCCTGGAAGCCAAGTTCGATCCCCGCCGGACACTCGAGCTGATCGAGCGGCACCGCGCAACGACCATCAGCGGGGTGCCCACCACCTACCAGATGCTGTGCGAGCATCCGGACTGGGACGCCACGGACCTCAGCTCGCTGAATAAACTGACGTGCGGCGGGTCGTCCGTGCCGATGCGGGTCCTGGAGGCCTACGAACGGCGGGGACTGCGGTTCTCCAACGGCTACGGCATGACCGAGACCGCCCCCGGCGCCACCACATTGCCGGCGGCGCGGTCCCGGGACAAGGCGGGATCCTCCGGGCTGCCGCATTTCTTCACCGATGTCCGGGTGGCCGATCCACTGGACCCGGCGGCGGGCCCGGCCGCGCCCGGAACGGTGGGCGAAATCCAGATCAAGGGCCCCAACGTCATTCACCAGTACTGGAACCGCCCCGAGGCCTCGACGGATTCCTACACAGACGACGGCTGGTTCAAGTCCGGAGACATGGGCTACAAGGATCCGGACGGATTCGTATTCATCTCCGACCGGCTCAAGGACATGATCATCTCCGGCGGGGAGAACATCTATCCCGCCGAGGTGGAGCAGGCGATCGCCGAGCTCGACGCCGTCGGCAGCGTCGCGGTGATCGGCGTGCCGGACGAGAAATGGGGCGAGGTGCCGCGGGCCGTCGTGCTGCTGCGCGAAGGCACCCGGCTCACGGAAGAACAGCTGCGCGCCCACCTCGAGGGCAGGCTCGCGCGGTACAAGATCCCCAAGTCCGTGGTTTTCGTGGCAGAAATGCCCAGGACCGCGAGCGGCAAGATCCGGAAGGCCGACCTGCGGAAGCTCACGCCCGGCCAAGTCTGACGGGGGTCAGGACCGAGCTGATGGACGCCTGGCGGGCGTTCCCGTGGAGCGACCCGGACCTTTCCGCCGAGCTCCTGCCCGAAGGCTGGCCGAGGACTGCCACCGCCTACGTCGAGGAAGTCGTGGCCCGGGAGGCTCCCGAACTGGCGGTAACGGCGCGGGTGCTGTCGGTGACCTCCGGGCTCTGACCCTCCGCGGCGTCACCGCCCGCCACCGGCGTACCCGCTTAGTGGATTGAGGCCAGCAGGATGCCGACGCCGACGAAGAGCCCGCCGAATGTCCGGTTCAGGACTTTCTGCCCGGCGGCGTCGTGCGTGAAGCGCTGGAACGATCGCGCCGCCGCAGCGAAGAAGAACCACATGACCAGGATGTCGATCACGATCACGGTGGCGGACAGGACCGCGTACTGAGGGAGCAGCGGCTGCTCCGGTCGGATGAACTGGGGCATGAAGGCCAGGAAGAAGACGACGGCCTTGGGGTTGAGCAGATTGACCCAGAGGCCGCGGCGGAACATGGACAGGGCCGGTTCGTTGCGCAGGGCGGCGGCTTTCTCCTGGTCAAGGTCCGGTTTGCGCAGGAATTGCCGGATGCCCAGGTACACCAGATAGGCGGCCCCGGCGTAGCGGATCACGTTGAATGCGACCGGCGAGCTTGCCACCAGTACCCCGACGCCGAGGGCGACGATCAGGATGTGTACCACCAGGGCGGCCTGCTGGCCCAGGATGCCCCACATGGAGCGGCGGAATCCCGAGTTCAGGGAGTTGCTCATGGTGTTGATGGCGCCCGCACCGGGAGTGAAGCTGATCAGGACGCCGGCGCCGGCCAGGGCCAGCCAAAGAGAGGGTTGCACGAACCAAGTTTACGGTCCCGGTAGTGGTCTGCCTGGCGGGACGCCGGGACAGCTGACGGGAGTCAGCTGCCGCGGAGGCCGTAGCTGAGAATCATGTTGCCCTTGCTGGTCTGCTGGGAGGACTGCAATTCCAGCCGGGTCAGGGGGTCGCCGTCGTTGAAGAGCCGCCGGCCACTGCCGGCGATGACGGGGTGGACAATCAGCATCAGCGAGTCGAGCAAGCCCGCGAAGAGCAGTTGGCGGACCAGCGAGATGCTGCTGAAGACGCCGATATCGCCGCCGTCGCCGTTCTTCAGGTCCGCCACGAAGGCTTCCAGCGGTCCCTCGATCAGGGTCGAGTTCTGCCACTCGAGGCTCCCGGCCAGGGTCCGGGATGCTACGAATTTGGGCAACGGGTTGATGAACCCGCCGAAGTCAGCGTCGGCTTCGGCATTGGGCCAGTATTCCGCCCACTGCTGGTACCCGACGCGGCCCAGGAGCCCGGTGTCGATCCGGCCCATCATCTCGCCCATCCCGGCGCCCAGTTCATCGTCGAAGCTGTCGAACTGCCACAGGAACGGATCTTCAACCACGCCGTCCACCGAGCAGAACAGGCCGGCCGTCACTTTGCGCATGGGGTTCTCCTTATTCAAGGGTGTACTGCGTGCACCCTATCGGGAGATAGCGAGGCAGGGAATGCCTGTTGAGAATTCGTGGGCGAACGTCCTGGACGCCGGCTGCGATGCTGAAAGAGATGCTGAAATCGAGGACCGGGTTTGCGGTTCGCGGGCCTTGGGCATGCCCGGGGGCGTGCCCAAGGCCCGCTCGGGGTCAGCCGTTGGAGGTGTAGTCCGCGGCCGGGCCGCCGTGGTCCCCGCCCGGGCCGCCCTGGCCTTCCTGGGTTTCGGTCACGGTGAAGTTCGCATCCAGCAGCACGGTGGCGCGCGTGCCGTCCGCCTTGGTGATGTGGGCTTCGTAGGTGGCGCCGTCGGCGTCGGTCTCCATCCGCTCGATCGTGGCATCCGGCTGGGCGGCCTTCACCGCCGCTTCGACCTTCGTGGCGGTGTCGCCGGTGAGGACCTCCTCCGTCTTCCCGTTGGCCTGGTGCGGGCCGCGCTGGCCGCCCGTGCCGTAGCCACCGGTGGCCTGGGTCGAGGACGAGCTGCCGCTGGAATCGGCAGCCATCGCGGGGATGGTCGACGCGCCGATGGCGCCGCCGCCGATCACCGCGGCGAGCATGATGCCCGCAGTAGCCTTGTTGATCTTTGCCATTGTGAAAAACTCCTTCGCTGGGGCCCGGATTCCGGACCGGCCGAGGATTCGGCCTGGAACCAGCGTCGGACGCGGAGTTATGGCTGCACTTTCGGGTTGCTGTGGAGGTGCTGTGACCGCAGCCCGGCGGAAGGCCTCACGCCCGGGCGATGACCTCGCCGTTGGGAATCAGGAACCAGCCGTCGTCGGTCGAGCCCCACCGGTGCCAGCCGGCGGAGATCCGGGCCAGGTCCGCCTCGCTGGCAAAGCCGTACTCGAGCGCCTGGTCGGCGAAGGATGAATGCACCACCCGTTCGCCCCACACCCGCGCCTGCCACCGCCGCTGCTGGCTGGTGGCGTAGAGCCAGTTGCTGCTGGAGGGGGCCACGTCCGTGAAGCCGGCCGCCTGCGCCCAGGACACCAGCCGGCGTCCGGCGTCCGGTTCGGCACCGTTGCGGCGGGCGATCCGCTGGTACAGCTCCATCCAGTCGTCCAGCTCGGCGATGGCCGGGTACCAGCTCATGCCGTGGAAATCGGCGTCGCGCACCGCCACGATCCCGCCGGCCCTGGCCACGCGCCGCATCTCCCGAAGGGCTGCGACGGGATCCGTGAGGTGCTGGAGGACCTGATGGGCGTGGACGACGTCGAACGACTCGTCAGGAAAGTCGAGGTCGTAGACGTTGCCGGCCGCAAAATCGACATTGTCCACGCCGCGCTCGGCGGCGAGGGCCGCGGCCTGGGCGATGATGTCGGGCGAGCGGTCCAGGCCCGTGACCCTGCCCGGCGCCACCAACTCCGCGAAGTCGCACGTGATGCTGCCTGGCCCGCACCCGACGTCGAGGACCGTCACTCCTGGCATGAGATGCGGGATCACGAACGCCGCCGAGTTTTCCGCCGTGCGGGAGGCGTGGGCGCGGACCACCGATTCGTGGTGGCCGTGCGTATACACATCGTCAGGCTGCTGCGCACTCATAATGGAACGCTACCCTCCCGGGATCGGAAATGGGCGGACCCAGCCAACGTGCCCGCAATGGTTTCCGGTTGAGCGCGTCGGAAGGCAGTTTTTTGCGGCTGACCGTCAGTTTTGCCGCTTCCGGCGCCGGAGGCCCTGCGGCTGAATGGAGGAGTGGAAACCAACAACGGCAACAGCGCAGGTAGCAGTGCCAGCGGCAAGGGTCTGGGCCTGTTCCGGGCCACCGGGATTTACGTGGGGGCGATCCTGGGATCCGGCGTCCTGGTGCTTCCCGCCATTGCCGCCAAGGAGGCCGGCCCGGCGTCGCTCCTGGCCTGGGCGGTCCTGCTGGTGTTCTGCATTCCGGTCGCGTTCAGCTTCGCCGAAATGAGCCGTCAGCAGCCCGACGCCGGAGGGATCGCCCATTTCGTCAAGCGCGCTTTCGGGCGCCGCGCCTCGGTGGTGGCCGGCTACCTCTTCTACTTTTCGATCCCCTTCGGTGCTCCGGCAACGGCCGTGATCGGCGGCAACTACATCGCCCACGCCGTCGGCGGCGGACGGGACACCGCGGTCCTCGCGGCGGCGGTGATCCTGCTGGCCGCCTTCGCGAGCAACGCCGTCGGCATCATGGTTTCCAGCCGCATGCAACTGGCTCTCATGGTGCTGCTGGTGGGGCTGCTCGCGCTCGCTGTGGTGCTCGCAGCGCCCCATGCAAAGGCGGAAAATTTCCAGCCCTTTGCCCCGCACGGCTACTGGGCGGTCGGCGGTGCCGCGAGCCTGCTGTTCTTCTGCTTCGCCGGCTGGGAAGCCGTCTCCCACCTGGCCGGGGAGTTCCGGAACCCCGGGCGCGATCTCCGGCGGGCCACCTGGCTCACCCTGATTGTGGTGGGCGCGGTCTACATCGGCGTCGTCGCCGCCTCGGTGGCCGTCCTCGGCCCGCAACTGCCCGCTACGCCGGTGCCCGTCGCGGCATTGCTGGAGAAAGGATTGGGCTCACTGGCGGCCCCGCTCACGGCCGTCGCCGCCGCCGTGCTCACGTTCGGCCCCATCAACACGTTCGTGGCCGGCGCCAGCCGGCTCGGGGCCGCGCTGGCGTTCGACGGCGTGCTGCCGCGGGCCCTTGCCCGCGGCGCCGGGCGGGGACAAGTGCCCGCCGGAAGCCTGGCAACCCTGGCCGTCCTGACGTTGCTGTCCTTCGCCGCGGCCATTGCCGGCCTCACCGACATGCAGTTCCAGATCGGGGCAGCCTCGGCGTGCTTCACGGCCGTCACCGCCTTTGGCCTGGCCGCCGGCATCCGGCTGCTCCGGCCGCGGACCGTCGCCTGGTACGGCGTCATGGTGGCCGCCGTCGTCATGGTGGCGGTCCTGCTCTTCAGCGGCTGGGCGCTCGGGATCCCGCTGGGACTGGCAGCGGCCGCCGTCGTGGTCGGCACGCTTTCCGGCCGGCGGCCCGACGTGACGCCGAAGGCCGGGCAGCCGGAGCCGGCTGGGCGGCGGCAGGCTGCAGCGCACCTGTGACGGTGCGTGCGGTGCGTCAGCCGGGGGCCTTGTCCGGTGAAGGGCCTCGGGCGGCTTCTTCGCCGGCCCGGACGGTGGCATCGATCATGGAGTTCATGAACCGGGTAACAATCTGAAGTTCCTCCGGCGTGAAGCCTTCCATTGCAGCGCCCATGTGGCGGGCCAGCGGGAGGAACATTGCGCCGCCGTCCCGGTAGGCCTTGGGGGTCATGCGCAGTTGAACCTGGCGGCGGTCAGCGCCCTCGCGCTCGCGGACTACGTGGCCTGAATTGTGAAGCCGGTCCACCAGGGCGGTGGTGGCCGGGGAGCTGAGGTTCAGCTCCTTCCGGAGCACGCCGGGCGTGACAATCTGGTTCCGCGCCGCGTGGCGCATCATGAGGGCAAGGGCGTTGAGGTCCGTGCGGTGCATGTCATGGCGGCCGCCGGCGGAATCCACGTAGCGGTTGGCTTCGAGGGTGAATTCCTGCAGGAGCCGGACGAGGGGCGGCGGGCCGGCCGCGGCGGGGGTTCCCGGGGCTTCGGCTGACACGGCGTATCTCCCTTTCGTAAATGCGGCGTTCTTGTGTGTGGCCGCGGCGGTCTGGCCGCGGCCGGCCGGCGTCGTTCACGGCCACTTGGCGAGTTTAGTGCAGTGTTTGCTGCAGCCCGGAAGTTTCTGCGGCGGACGGCGATGGCCTTCCCACCATTCTCCTCCGGCCACACCACCCCAGGGTTATCTCCATGATAGAGATAGTCTACTATGGAGCTGAATGTCGGTCCCACCGCAACGTACGCCCGGAAGGACACATGAAAGATTCCACGCGCCCACCACTTTCGGAAATCCGCGGCGAAATCGGGCCACCGCGCCCCGGATCAGCGGCGCGATCGTCCGAAAGCGGCGCAGAAAACCGAAAGCGGGGCAGAAACCGAACTGCGCGCGTCCCGTTCTGGCTGCGATGGCTGGTTCCCGCCGTGCTTGTCGTGGCCTGGCTGGCGATCGCCGGCGTCGGTGGCCCGACATTCGGCCGCCTGAGCGAGGTGTCATCGAACGATCAGGCATCCTTCCTTCCCGCCGGGGCGGAGGCCACCGAGGTCGCGGACTGGCAGGCCAAGTTCCGGGAGTCCAAGGAGATTCCCGCGGTGATCGTGGTTGAGAGCGACTCCGCCTTCACCCCGGCCCAGCTCCGCGAGGCCGCGGCACTCAAGGGCAAGCTGGAGGCCCTGCAAGCCGGCAGCACGGTGATCGGCCCCATCCCCTCCGGGGACGCCAAGGCAGTCCAGTTCGTGGTGCCCATTCCTTCCTCGGCGGAAGTGAAGACGGTGGTCAAGGAACTGCGCAACGAGGTCCAGGCGTCCGCGCCGGCAGGAATGCGGGCCTTCGTTACCGGACCGGCCGGGCTCACGGCGGACCTAGTGAGTGCCTTCGCCGGCATTGACGGCATCCTGCTGTTCGTGGCCCTCGGCGCCGTGTTTCTGATCCTGCTGGTCGTCTACCGTTCCCTGCTGCTGCCCGTCATGGTGCTGTTCACGTCCGTGTTTGCGCTGTGCGCCGCAATCCTGCTGGTGTTCGGCATGGCCAAGGCCGGCTGGATCCAGCTGAACGGCCAAAGCCAGGGCATCCTGTCCATATTGGTGATCGGCGCCGCCACCGACTACGCCTTGCTGTACGTGGCCCGGTTCCGAGAAGCCCTGACCCACACCACCGACCGGACGGCCGCCGCGCTCACCGCGTGGAAGGCGGCCTGGGAGCCGATCCTTGCCTCCGGCGCCACCGTAATCATTGCGCTGCTCTGCTTGCTGTTCTCCGACCTCAACTCCAACAAGGCACTCGGCCCGGTGGCAGCGGCGGGCATCCTCTGCGCGCTCTTCGCGGCACTGACCCTGCTGCCGGCCCTGATGGCGCTCCTGGGCCGGGCCGCGTTCTGGCCGTTCCGGCCCAGGCTGCTCCCGGATACCCAGCGGGAACCGGAGCTGGTGACCGGGCTGGAGGGCCAGAAGGGACTGTGGCGGGCCACCGCGGTTCCCTCGTTGCCCGCCGGCCGCGCACCGTCTGGGTTGCCTCGGTCCTGCTGCTCCTTGTGGCCGGTGCCGGCATCCTGCAGCTCAAGGCCAACGGCGTGGCCCAGACTGACGTCATCCTCACCGCCTCCAACGCCGTCGACGGGCAAGATGCCCTGGGCCGGCACTTCGACGCCGGGTCCGGCAGCCCGGCGGTGATCGTGGCCGACCAGGCAAAGGCCGAACAGGTGCTGGATCGGGTCAAGGTGAGCAACGGCGTCGGGGACGCCTACCTGCTGGCCGATGGCGGCGCCCCCATCATGACTGGCGCCCCGGCCAACCCGGCCAACCCGAGTGCCCCCACGGCCCCGGCGGCCCGCGACGGGAAGGTCCTGATCAACGCGACGCTGAACTACGCCGCGGACTCCACCGAAGCCGAAAACGTTGTGGTGTCGCTCCGCCAGGAGCTGAAGAAGATTGACGGTGGCGTGCTGGTCGGTGGCGTGACGGCGACCGCCCTGGACACGAACACCACGGCCCAGCGTGACCTCGTCACCATCATCCCGGTGGTTCTGGGCGTGATCCTGGTGATCCTCATGCTGCTGCTCCGCTCGGTGCTCGCCCCGGTCCTGCTGGTCGCCTCAGTGGTCCTGTCCTACGCAGCGGCGATGGGCGTCTCAGCCTTCGTGTTCAACAACGTCTTCGGCTTCCCGGGCGCAGATGCAACGGTGCCCCTGTTCGGCTTCGTCTTCCTCGTGGCGCTGGGCGTTGACTACAACATCTTCCTGATGAGCCGGGTCCGGGAGGAATCCCTCAACCACGGCACCCGGCCCGGCATCCTGCGCGGCCTCAGTGTGACCGGTGGGGTCATCACCTCGGCGGGGGTGGTCCTCGCCGCCACCTTCGCGGCCCTGGGCGTCATTCCGATCATGTTCCTGGTGCAGCTCGCCTTCATCGTCGCGTTCGGTGTCTTGCTGGACACAGTGCTGGTCCGCTCCCTGCTGGTGCCCGCGCTGGCCTATGACATCGGCCCGCGGCTCTGGTGGCCCGGCAGGCTCGGCCGGCCCGGGAACGATGCCGCGGCCCGCGGTGGTGCTCTGTCCTCCCGGCCGGCGTCCTCGCGGCCGGCGGAAAATGAGGAGGCCGGAGTCCGCTAGGCGGAACCGAATGCCGCAGCCGCCGGCACTGTCCCCCAGTCACTGTCCACCGTCCCCCCACCAGGCGACGGTGGCTGCGGCTGCTTCGTGCAGCGGGGTCGGCGTCAGCTCCAGGGCAGCCTGGCTTGCTGCGGACTCCATCACGAACGGGCGCTGGAACTGGTACAGCGTCTCGGCAATTTCGCGCATATCGGGGGAAAACACCCCCATCGCCTTCAGTGCCCATCCGGGTACCGCCGTGACACGCGGGGCCCGGGCGCCGGCTGCCTTGGCGAATGCCCCAGCAAGCTCGCGCTGGCTCAGTGCAGGCCCGGTCGGCGCATGCCACACCCGGTTCCACATGTTCGGCTTGTCCGCCGCGGCAATCATGGCGGCCGCGAGGTCGGGAACATAGGTGAAGGAATGCGGCTGGTCCGCCCGCCCGACCACCTGCATTGGCTTGCCGGCCGCGACGGGGCGGACCATGCGCTCGCCTGCGTGCGAATTGCGGACCCGCGGGCCGAAGAAATCGCCGGCCACCATGCTGACTGTAGCGGTGGCAGATGCCGCGCGGGCCTTTAGAAGTGCCGTGCGGACACCTCGTTTGCCGCCCTGGGCCAGCCGGGGGCTGTCCTCTGCCATGATCTTCTCCGGTTCGCTGTACGAATACAGGCTTTCCGGGAAGACGACGACGGCGCCCGCCTCGCCCGCCGCCGCGAGCACGCTGTGCTCGGCTGAAGGGAGTTCCCTCGCCCAGACGTCGGCGTTGTACCGCGAGCCGTGGATGCAGTGGAAGACGGCCGCGGCGCCGTGGAAGGCCTCGCCGAGCTGGGCGGGCTCCGAAACATCGATGGACATTTTCTCGACCAGCGGGTGGGTCGGCCCGCCTCCGGACCTCGTCAGAATGCGCACGCGGTGGTCTGCCGCGGCCAGCTGTTCAGCGACGGTCCAGCCCACGGGGCCGGCCCCTGTCACGACATAGAGCCCGCGCGATTGCTGCCCGGAGGCTTCTGGCTGAGACATTCCGATCTCCTTAGAATCGCCGTTAATGATGGGAGAGCAGTGCTCTCTCAACTCAGGATGTGCCCCTCGGGCACATTAGTCAAGAGCGGCGCTCACATTTGTTGACAGTGCTCTTGTTTGTGAAATGCTGGACTCATGCCAGAAGACAGGATTAAAGCCGGAATCGAAGCTGACGTTGATGCTGACGGTGATGCTCTTCCGGATGCCGCGACTGCCCGGCCCCGCACCCCGCGCGAGCGTGCCCGGGCCCAGACGGTCGCCGATATTGTCCGGCTGGGCCGGGAGCACCTGGCGCTGCACGGCGCCGCCGCGCTGTCCCTCCGGGCGGTGGCCCGCGATCTCGGCGTCGTCTCCTCGGCGGTCTACCGCTATGTGGAGAACCGCGAGGAGCTGCTGACCCTTCTCCTGATTGATGCGTACAACGAGCTTGGCGATGACGTGGATGCCGCCGTCGGCGCGGTGCCGGAAGCCGACTTCGGCGGCCGCTTTGCGGCGCTGGGCCGCGCGGTGCGGGACTGGGCGCTGCGCGAACCCGCCCGCTACGCCCTGCTCTTCGGCAGTCCGGTGCCCGGATACCAGGCCCCGGCCGAGCGGACCACCGGTCCCGGCATCAGGGTGATTACTAACCTCATGGGAATCCTCGACGGCGCCTTCCGGGCCGGGCGGCTTGCCGCCACGGGCCGGCGGAGTCCTGCCGTGGTTGCGGGGCTGGCCGGGGATCTGGCAAAAATCCGGGCGGAGTTCGGCCTGGCGGTGCCGGATGACCTTCTGGCCCGCGGCGCCCTGGCCTGGACCTCGCTCTTCGGCGCCGTCAGCTTCGAAGTCTTTGGCCAGTACGGCGCCGACACGTTCACCGCCCGGGAGGAGCTTTTTAGCCACCACCTCGCTGTGCTGGCCGATGTCGCCGGGCTGCCGGCGACCGGCGCTGCCCTATAAATCAGGTTCCCCTGTTGCCCCGCGGTGGCGCTCGATAGACTGCCCCTGCGCCCGCACGGGCGCGCCCGATGCGTCCAGGAAGGATCCATCCATGTCTGAAGAGAACAGGTCCGAAGACAGCAGGCCTGAAGAGAGCATGTCCGCAGAGAGCATGTCCGGAAATGCGGCGCCCAAAAACGCCGATGCGGTTCCAGCCGAGGGTGAAGCGGAGGCCGCGGTGCCAGAGGGGCAGTACGTCGAGGGCGACTACGGCGACGCCGGCGCGGCAGGCGAAGTTCCGCCTACGGCCGTCGAGGGGGGATATGCGACGGGGGACTACGGCGACGCCGGCGTGGCCGGAGCGGCCGTCGTCGGCGAAGTGGAAGGCGACTATCCCGAGGGCGACTACGGCGAGGGCGGGGTCTCGGGTGAGCCCACCGGCGTCGTCGAGGAGGGGGAGTATCCCGAAGGTGACTACGGGACCGCCGGAACATCCAGTCCCGAGCATCCCGGCCGGCCGGCAGCGGGAGAGTCTGCCGACGGCGACGCCGTGCGGGGCGACGACTAGCGTGAAGGAAGCTGGCGTGACCAGCCGGCGCGGGCGCCGGCTGGTCCCCGCCATGGGCCTGCGGGCAGGTTCGCGCAGGGCGAAATGCCGCCCGGGGGTGGTTGCACGTGCTGAAATCCGGGGAATTTAGGGTGCGGGGACCGGTCGCGGCCCGGACTAGATGGCAAAGTTGAGTGGATGACGCTCAACTTGGATTGACTAATGTCCGAGTCTGGGTAAAGTTGAGTGTAGATCGCTCAATAACGGTCGGGCCCGATCTGGTTGAAACCACCGTGGTCCGCGGCCATCTCCGCAAGATTCCAGGAAAGTAAGGAAGCCATCCATGTCACGTGCAGTAGGTATTGACCTCGGAACCACCAACTCCGTTGTCTCCGTTCTCGAAGGCGGCGAGCCCACCGTCATTGCCAACGCCGAGGGTGGCCGCACCACGCCGTCGGTTGTTGCCTTCTCCAAGTCCGGCGAGGTCCTGGTCGGCGAGATCGCCAAGCGCCAGGCCGTCAACAACATTGACCGCACCATCGCCTCCGTCAAGCGCCACATGGGCACTGACTGGTCCGTCGCGATCGACGACAAGAAGTACACGGCGCAGGAAATTTCCGCCCGTATCCTCATGAAGCTGAAGAACGACGCCGAGTCCTACCTGGGCGAAAAGGTCACCGACGCCGTCGTCACCGTCCCGGCCTACTTCAACGACGCCCAGCGCCAGGCCACCAAGGAAGCCGGGGAAATCGCCGGCCTGAACGTCCTGCGCATCGTCAACGAGCCCACCGCGGCCGCCCTGGCCTACGGCCTGGACAAGGGCAAGGAAGACGAACTCATCCTGGTCTTCGACCTCGGCGGCGGAACGTTCGACGTCTCCCTCCTCGAAGTCGGCAAGGACGAGGACAACTTCTCCACCATCCAGGTCCGCGCCACCGCCGGTGACAACCACCTCGGCGGCGACGACTGGGACCAGCGCGTCGTGGAGTACCTGCTGAACCAGCTCAAGGTCAAGGGCATCGACCTGACCAAGGACAAGATTGCCCTGCAGCGCCTCCGCGAGGCCGCTGAGCAGGCCAAGAAGGAACTCTCGTCCTCCTCCAGCACCAACGTCTCCCTCCAGTACCTGTCCGTCACCCCCGACGGCCCGGTCCACCTGGACGAGCAGCTGACCCGCGCCAAGTTCCAGGATCTCACCAAGGACCTGCTGGACCGGACCAAGAAGCCGTTCCAGGACGTCATCAAGGAAGCCGGCATCAAGCTCTCCGAGATCGACCACATCGTGCTCGTCGGCGGCTCCACCCGCATGCCGGCCGTCTACGAACTCGTCAAGGAACTGGCCGGCGGCAAGGAGCCCAACAAGGGCGTCAACCCCGATGAGGTCGTCGCCGTCGGCGCCGCCCTGCAGGCCGGTGTCCTCAAGGGCGAACGCAAGGACGTGCTCCTGATCGACGTCACCCCGTTGTCCCTTGGCATCGAAACCAAGGGCGGCATCATGACGCACCTGATCGAACGCAACACCGCCATCCCCACCAAGCGGTCCGAGACCTTCACCACCGCGGATGACAACCAGCCGTCTGTGGCCATCCAGGTCTTCCAGGGCGAGCGTGAGTTCACCCGCGACAACAAGCCGCTGGGCACGTTCGAGCTGACCGGCATCGCTCCGGCTCCCCGCGGCGTCCCGCAGGTCGAGGTCACCTTCGACATCGACGCCAACGGCATCGTGCACGTTTCGGCGAAGGACAAGGGCACCGGCAAGGAGCAGTCCATGACCATCACCGGCGGCACCGCGCTGTCCAAGGAAGACATCGACCGCATGGTCCGCGACGCCGAGGAGCACGCAGCCGAGGACAAGGCCCGCCGCGAGGCCGCCGACACCCGCAACACGGCCGAGCAGCTCGCGTACTCCGTGGACAAGCTGATCGCCGACAACGCCGACAAGCTGCCCGAAGAGGTCAAGACCGAGGTCAAGGCCGACGTCGACGCCCTCAAGAAGGCGCTTGAAGGCACCGATGACGCAGCCGTGAAGACCGCGTTCGAGAAGCTGCAGGCGTCCCAGTCCAAGCTCGGCGAGGCCATCTACGCCCACGCCGGATCGCCTGACGGCGCCACCGGCGCGCACGGTGCCCCCGAAGGCGAGCAGGCGGCCGGCTCCGACGAGGACATCGTCGATGCCGAAATCGTTGACGAAGACGAGAAGAAGTAATCATGCCGCACCACGGTAACGAAGAAGAGCACGGTTCTTCCGGGAGCCGGAGCCAGGGCAACGATCAGGAGAACGAGCCGCAGAAACCGGTCATCCACGACAACCGCAAGGTTGACCCGAAGACCGGACAGGCCCGCCGTCCCGACCAGGAGCGCGCCACCGCAGGGGATTCCGACTCCGGGGACGCTCTTTCCCAGGCCGAGGACATCCTGAACAGCGTCCAGGTGCCTGCGGAGGAATCCGTGGCCCAGGGCGTGGGGGCCGCTGAGGCAGAGGAGCTCAGGAATGACCTCCGCCGGCTGCAGGCCGAGTACGTCAACTACCGCAAACGGGTCGAACGCGACCGCGCCGTGGCAGGGGAGATGGCCGTCATCGGCGTCCTGAACTCCCTGCTCCCGGTGTTGGACGACGTCGACGCCGCCCGCCAGCACGGCGACCTCGCGGACGGCCCTTTCGCCGCGATCGCAGCCAAGCTGGAGGCCGCGCTGAAGACGTACGGACTGGTCCGCATCGATGAGACCGGCGTGGAGTTCGATCCGACCATCCACGAGGCCCTCATCCAGCAGCCCGGCGACGTCGAGCTCGACACCGTGAGTCAGGTCCTGCGCGCGGGCTACAAGTCCGGCGACCGCGTCCTCCGCGCAGCCCAGGTGATTGTGGCTGTTCCGGCGTAACGTCACCTTCGCCTTCGCGGATGAGGGGGCCCCGCCCCTCCGCCGGGTGGCTTGGTCCGCAAGGACCAAGCCACCACGCGAAGGGGCGGGGGCCCATGTATTGCTCAGCGCCCGTAAGAACAGATTTGAGAGGAAACGCCATTGGCTAGCCAGGACTGGGTGGACAAGGACTTCTATAAGATCCTTGGTGTCGCCAAGGACGCTTCCGACGCCGACATCAAGAAGGCTTACCGGAAGCTTGCTCGGCAGCACCACCCGGATACGAATGCCGGTGACGCGGCGGCGGAGAAGAAGTTCAAGGACATCTCCGAGGCCTATTCCGTGCTCTCCGATCCGGATGAGCGGCAGCAGTACGATGCCATCCGTGCCATGGGCGGCGGCGCGCGCTTTGCCCCCGGCGGTGGCGGCGGGGCTGCCGGCGGGGCCGGCTTCGAGGACCTCTTCGGCGGTCTCTTCACCGGCGGCGGGGGCCGCCACTCCGGCGGTTACAGCACGTCCGGCGGCATTCCGCCCGAGTTCGCAGATCTCTTCGGCGGCGGCGGATTCGGTGGCGGGGGCCAGACCTTCCAGCGGACTCCGCAGAAGGGCGCGGACCGCAACGCGTCCACCTCGATCTCATTTGCCGGGTCAATTCGCGGCACCACGATCGGCCTCCGCGAACCGGACGGCGAGGTGATCGACGTCCGCATCCCCGCCGGAATCAAGGACGGACAAAAGGTCCGTGTCCGCGGCAAGGGCCAGTACGGCCCCGCCGGCAACGGCGACCTCATGGTCACCGTCTCGGTGAAGCCCCACGATTTCTACGTCCGCGACGGCGACAACCTGCGGATCCACGTCCCGGTCTCCTTCCCGGAGGCCGCCCTGGGCGCGGATATCGAGGTTCCCACGATCGACGGCGACAAGGTCAAGGTCAGGGTTCCGGCCGGCACGCCCTCGGGCCGGACGCTGCGCGTCAAGGGCCGCGGCGTCAAGCACGCGAAGGCCACCGGCGATCTGCTGGTGACAATCGACGTCGCCGTTCCTCGGAGGCTGAACAAGGAAGCGGAGGAGGCCGTGAAGGCCTTCGCCGCCGCAACCGCGGATGAGGACGTCCGCACGGGCCTGGCAGCCAAGGCCCGGCTCTAAGGACGGGATCCAGCCATGGCCATCGACTTCGATCAGCCGATCTTCGTCATCTCCGTTGCCGCGGAACTGGCGGACATGCACCCGCAAACCCTGCGTCAATACGACCGGATGGGCATCGTCTCGCCCAGCCGCGCCCCGGGCAAGTCGAGGCGCTATTCGCAGCGGGATGTGAACATGCTCCGCGAGGTCCAGCGGCTCTCGCACGAGGGGGTGTCGCTGGAGGGCATCAAGCGGATCCTGCAGCTGGAGAACCAGGTGGCTGCGCTGCAGCGCCGGGTCAGTGAACTGACCGAGGAGCTGGGCCGCCGGCGCCCGACTACGGATTCGCGGATCTTTGCCGCCGGGGCTGCCGGCGACGTGGTCAGCCTGGCCCGCGGCAAGCGACCGCAGGCGAGGTCGCAGGCGCTGGTGGTTTGGCGGCCGCGGGGGATCGACTAGGACAAGCGGCAGTGCCAAACGGATGTGCCAAACGGCTGTGTTGGGGACCAATTGGTCCCGGGCACAGCCGTTTCTTGCGTGGGGCGCCGCCTGTGTTGGGCCGCTTGTGCTGGAGGCTTGCGTGCTGCCCGGATGCCTACTTGCCGGACGCGATGAGCTGGTCGACGGCGGCGCGGTCGCGCCGACCCCAGGTTTCCCGCATGACCAGGGCCGCGATGAGCCCGATCGCGCCGCAGGCCATGTAGACGATTGCCACGCTGCTCCAGCCCCAGGCGGCCGCCGTGGCTGCTGCGATCAGGGGGATAAAGCCCGAGATGGCCGCCGAGAACTGGTATCCAATGGACGTCCCGGAGGTGCGGGTGTTGGCGGGGAACAGCTCGGAGAACCAGGCGCACTGGGAACCGGCGAGCATGTCGTGGAGGATCGGCAGCCCACATCTGGCGGTTGATTACCGTCCGAAGCGAGCCCATCCGGTGGGAGGAAAGTGTGTTCCCTGTTGATTCGGCGATCCGGACGTGGAATGCGGCGTCCAGTCGGTTGAACTCTGCTGTTGAAATGTCGGGGTCATCCATCGCATCCAGGATCAGGGCCAGTTCGTGGTGGTCCTGATCGCTGGCCCGTACCGCGGCTTCACAGCACCAGGTTTCCAATGCGATCCGCGTTTCCAGTACCTCGTTCTGGTCGAATTGACCCAGTGCGAGCTGGAGCTTGAGCAGGTTGACGAATTCGGATCCCGGTTCCCCGACCAGCACTGCCCCGCCGTCGGCTCCGCCGCCGGGACGGATATCCACGATGGATTGCCGCGCTGTGTCAACGGTCACCTTTCGCTGTCACGGCGGGCGCTGCCCGGGCAAGTATCCGCCGGAAAAAACTGAGTACACCGGAGTGCGAACAGGTAACCGGCCATCCGATAGTCGGGTACCTCATATGCGTGACTTCAGGCCTGCGTGGCGCGTTGAATTGGAGTGTCAGGAAGTTCTGGCTGACACGCTCACAGATCCTGCGGGGGACCCGGGCGCGGAGCCAGCGAAGCAGCGTAGACGCCGGGGGGCATCGCATGCATGATCCAGTCGAGTTTGATCCGTCCACGGCAACATTTGCGGGCACGCGGTGAGCCCGGGACTTCAGGCAGCCGTCCTGTTTGCCGGCACCGTGCCGGGGCACATCCTGATGTCCCTGGGGCAATCCCTCGTGGTCGTCTGCCTGTGCTTCGATTTCCTCCGAGCGGTGTCCGTGCCGCGGTCCCACGGGCGGTACCTGGCCAACACGATGTTCCGGACCCTTGCCCTGCCTTCGATCCTGGTGATGGCGTTCAGCGTGCTCATCGATGCCGCTGCCGGCTCCTGGCAGGACGTCGGCGCCGGGGTCTTCATCCTGGTTGCCGTCATCTTCCGGTGGCACCAGGGCGCCGACGAAGACAACTGGTGGAAGGGCAAAGGCAAGGCCCTGGGCCGTTGGCTCCGGAACCGGGCGGCATCCGGGTCCATGGTTGCTCCGGCCGCGGCGTGAAAAAGCCCTTGCTGTCCGGGCGTCCCAGGGTGTCCAATCCTTACAAAGGGCCCTGCAGGGCTCGAGTGGATCCGACGCCAGGAGGTTTCCATGCCGTCGAAAGGCGCAAAAACTCCGTTAAAGGGCCCGTCAAGGGGCCCGGCCCGGGGCACCTCTGACCTCCGGAGGGCGGAAGCCAACGGTGCTGCGCCGCCGGAGCAGCCGGACAAGATCCGGAACGTGGCACTGGTGGGCCATTCCGGTTCCGGAAAAACGATGCTCACCGAGGCCTTGCTGGCCGCCACCGGAGCTATCACGCGAAAAGGTTCGATCGCCGAGGGCACCACGGTGAGCGACTCGGATCCCTCGGCCATCGCCCAGCAGCGTTCCGTTGCGCTGGCGGTGGTGCCGGTGACGGTCGGGGACATCAAGATCAACCTCCTGGACACCCCGGGCTACACGGATTTCATCGGCGAGCTGCGTGCCGGGCTGCGGGCGGCGGATGCAGTGCTTTTTGTCGTCTCGGCCACCGACGACATCGACGCCGCGACCACCGCGCTCTGGAGCGAGTGCCAACGGCTCGGCATGCCTCGGGCCGTGGTCATCAGCCGCCTGGACCACCCGCGCGCGGATTTCGACGCCGCCGTCGCCCGCTGCCATCTGGCTTTCGGCGACACCATCCTGCCGCTCTACCTGCCCGTCCCCGCGGACGCCGGCACCACCGGATTGCTGGGGCTGCTGAGCGGGACGGTTTCCCAGTATGGCCAGGCAGAACCGACGCCGACGACGCGGGCCGCGACCGACGGCGAACTTGCCGCGGCGGAGTCCGCGCGGGGTGCGCTGATCGAGGGGATTATTGCCGAAAGTGAGGACGAGTCGCTCATGGACCGCTACCTCGAGGGTGAGGACATCGCCCCCGAGGTCCTGATCGCCGATCTCGAGACGGCCGTAGCGCGCGGGTCCTTTCACCCGGTGCTGCCGGCGTCAGCGGAGTCCGGGCTGGGCCTGGCGGAGCTGCTGGACGTCCTGGTTCGCGCCTTTCCAACGCCCGCGGAGCACGACGTCCCGGCGGCGACGGACCTCGCCGGCGTGCCCGTCGGCCCGCTGGGGTGCGACCCCGACGGCCCGCTGCTCGGCGAAGTGGTCCGCACGACAATCGATCCGTTCCTCGGCAGGGTCTGCCTGGTGCGCGTCTTCTCCGGTGCCGTGCGTGAGGACGCGGCCATCCATGTGGGCGGCCGCGGAATGGCCGACCGCGGCCACGAGGACCACGACAGCGACGAGCGGGTCACCCATGTCTACTCGCCGCTGGGATCGGGGCTGCGGCCTGTGCCGTTCTGCGTGGCCGGGGATATCTGCGCACTGACCAAGCTGGGCACCGCCGAGACCGGAGACACGATTTCGGCCAAGGATCTTCCGCTGCTGGTGGCGCCCTGGGACATGCCGGATCCGCTTATGCCAGTGGCCGTCGAAGCTGCCACGCACGGCGACGAGGACGCCCTGGCCAGGAATCTGGGGAAGGTCACCGCCGGGGATCCCACGCTGCGGGTGGAACGCAATGCCGAAACCCACCAGCTGATTCTGTGGTGCATGGGCGAGGCCCACGCCGACGTCGTCCTGGGCAGGCTGCGGGACCAGGGCGTGAACCTGCAGACCGTCCCGGTGGTCACGCCGCTGCGCGAAACGTTTGCCGCGCCGGCGGCCGGGCACGGGCGCTATGTCAAACAATCCGGCGGCCACGGCCAGTACGCCGTCTGCGACATCGAGGTGGTACCCCTGGACCGCGGCGCCGGGTTTGAGTTTGTCGACAAGACGGTGGGCGGGGTGATTCCCGGGCCGTTCATCACCTCGGTGGAAAAGGGCGTGCGGGCCCAGATGCAGAAGGGCGTCTCCGCGGGGTTCCCGGTGGTGGATATCAAGGTCACGCTGATCGGCGGCAAGACCCACAGCGTCGATTCCTCCGACGCCGCCTTCCAGGCTGCCGGCGCGCTGGCCCTCCGGGAAGCGGCGGCGGCCTCCCGGATTCAGTTCCTGGAGCCGGTCTCGTCCGTGACCATCAGCGTGTCGGAGGACCACGTGGGCGCCGTGATGAGCGACTTGTCCTCCCGGCGGGCACGGCTGACCGGAACCACCTCCGCAGGGGCCGACGGCACGGAGATCCTTGCCGAGGTTCCGGACCAGGAACTGTTGCGCTACTCGGTGGAGTTGCGGGCCCTGACCGCCGGCAGCGGCCGGTTCCGGCGCAGCTACCTGCGGCACGAACCCGTGCCGCAGCCGCTGCACTGATGGCCCAGAACCGGCCGCCGGGCCAGCTCAGCCGTTGATGATCTGGGGGATGCCGAGGGCTTTGAGGCCTTCGGTGCCGAATTCCAGGCCGTAGCCGGACTGCTTGGCTCCGCCGAAGGGGATGCGCGGGTCCACGGCGCCGTGTTTGTTGATCCAGACGGTCCCGGCCTCGAGCCGGGCGGCGACCTTGCGGGCTTCTGCGGGGTCGGAGGACCAGACGGAGGCGCCGAGCCCGACGTCGAGCCCGTTGGCCAGGGCGACGGCCTGGTCCAGGGTGGTGTAGCGGATGATGGGCAGGGCGGGGCCGAACTGTTCCTCGGCGACGAGCGGGTTGTCGTTGTCGATGTCGGCGACGAGGGTGGTGGGGTAGAAGTGGCCGGGCCGGTCCTGCTCCGGGTTGCCGCCGGTGAGGATCCGGGCGCCGGAGTCCCGGGCGGCGTCCACGAGCCCTGCGACGATGTCGTACTGGGCCCGGTTCTGCAGCGGGCCGAGGACGTTGTTCTCGTCCAGGCCGTTGCCCATCGGCATGGCGGCGGCGACTGTGGTGAGTTCTTCGCAGACGGCGTCGTAGATGTCCTCGTGGACGTAGAGGCGTTTGAGGGCCGCGCAGGTCTGGCCGGTGTTGATGAACGCGCCCCAGAAGAGGCCCTCGGCGATCGTCTTGGGGTCGGCGTCGGGCAGGACGATGCCGGCGTCGTTGCCGCCGAGCTCCAGGGTGAGGCGCTTGACGGTGTCGGCGGAGGATTTGATGATGGCCTTGCCGGTGGCGGTGGAGCCGGTGAACATGATCTTGCCGATCCCGGGGTGTTCGGCCAGCCGGGCGCCGACCTCGCGGCCGCCGGAGACGGCGGTCAGGAGGCCGTCGGGGAGTTCCTGGTTGAGGATTTCGACGAGGGCCAGGACGGAGAGCGGGGTGTATTCGGAGGGTTTGACCACCACGGCGTTGCCCATCCGCAGGGCGGGGGCGAGCTGCCAGACGGTGATCATCATGGGCCAGTTCCACGGGCCGATCGCGCCGACGACGCCGATGGGCCGGTAGTGCAGTTCGGCGCGGGTCTCGCCGTCGTCCACCAGGGTTTCCGGGTCCAGGGGCGTGGCGGCGGCCGTGCGGAGCCAGGCGGCGCAGGCGCCGACCTCGAAGCGGGCGTTGGGGCCGTTGAGCGGCTTGCCCTGCTCGCGGGAGAGCAGCCGGGCGAGTTCCTCGGTGGAGCGTTCGACGGCGTCGGCGGCCCTGAGCAGTGCGGCGGACCGGGCGTCGTGGCCCAGCGCGGCCCAGGCCGGCTGCGCGGCAGTGGCGGCGGCGATGGCGTTCTCGAGGTCCGCGACGGTGTGGACCGGCGCTTCGCCGACCGCGGTGCCGGTGGCCGGGTCCAGGATGGTCCGGGTCGGGCCGGACGTCGGGGTGATCGAGGCGAGAAGGGCGTCGTAGGTTTCCATGGTTACTCCACATCGAGTAGGTGAGGCACTAAGAGGCTTGTGCGCGGGCGTCTCTGTCATGTCCGAGTCTCCTCCGGCGCCGGGCGTGCAGTCTTGTCTTTGCGTGAACTGCAGTTGACCCAGTGCGAATGATCACGCCGGCCCCGGAGGCCATTGCGCTGGGTTCCATTGCGCTGGGGAACAACAACCGGTCACTAATCGACAAAAGGGTGACGGGCATCACCTGCCATGCTGGTTTGCACGGTGCAGGAGCACCTCCCATTATTCAGGCCGCATTTTTCCAGCATTTCCCAGGCCGTCATTTCCCAGACTCATGACCGTTAAGAAGGATCCGATGAGTATTTCAAATTCCGAGTCCCGGACCGCGGAGGCACGTCCCCGCACGGAGCATTCCACCGCGCTGCGCGCCGGCAGCGTCGGCGTCATGGGCATTCTCTTCTTTGTCTTGTCCGCCCAGGCGCCGTTGACCGGCATCGTCGGGGCGTCGCCGCTGGCTGCGGCCCTCGGGAACGGGGCCGGGGCGCCCGGGGCGTATCTGGTGGTGGGCATCGTCATCGTGATCTTCGCCGTCGGGTTCGTCGCGATGAGCCGCAGGATCCAGGCCAACGGCGCCTTTTACGCCTATGTAACTGCCGCCTTCGGGCGGAAGACCGGCGCCGGCGCCGCGTGGCTCGCGCTGCTGGCGTACAGCACCGTCCAGGCTGCGATGTACGGGCTGTACGGTGCGGCGTTCTCGGGCGTCCTCGGGACCGCCGGCGTCGAAGTGCCGTGGTGGCTGCTCGCCGTGCTCACCATGGCGGGCGTGCAGGTGCTGGGATCGCTCAACATCGAACTTGGGGCGCGGGTCCTGGCGCTGCTCGTGGGCCTGGAGGTCGCGATCCTGCTCATGTTCGGGGTCACCGTGCTGCTGCGCGGCGGCGGGCCAGAGGGGCTCAGCGTGGCGGCGTCCTTCTCTCCCGAGGCAATCGCCACCGGCGCCCCGGGCGTGGCCATCATGTTCGCTGTCGCATCCATGTTCGGCTTCGAATCCACGGCCATCTACTCGGCCGAGGCCAAGGATGCGCACCGCACGGTGGCCCGCGCCACATATCTGTCGGTGGGCGTGATCGCGGTGTTCTTCTCCTTCATTTCGTGGATGCTGGTCAGCTATTACGGCCCCTCGCACGTCATCGATGCCGCAGGTGCGGCCCTCGAGTCGGGTGACTCGACGTCGTTCGTGTTGACGCCGATGGTGGAGCTGTTCGGGCCGTGGGCCGGAACCGTTACCGGCATCCTGCTGGTGACGTCCCTGCTCGCCGGCATCATCGCCTTCCACAACGGCATCAACCGCTACCTCCATTCGCTGGCACTGCGGGGATCGATGCCCGCCGCCTTGGCAAGGACCAACCGGCACCGCGCCCCTGCCGTCGCGGCGCGCGTCCAGACCGTGATCGCGCTCCTGCTCGTGGCGCCGTTCGCCCTGCTGTCCCTGGATCCCGTCCTGACCCTCTTTTCCTGGTTCAGCGGGCTGGCCGTGGCGGCACTCCTGGTGCTCTACATGCTGTCGTCCCTGGCCGTCGTCGCGTACTTCCGCCGCGAAAGGGTCGCCGGTCAGCTCTGGCAGACGGCGGTGGCGCCGGTCCTGGCCACCGTGCTGCTGGGCTGGGTCCTGTCCCTGGTGGTCAGCAACTTCACGGCACTGATCGGCGGCAGCGCCGAAACGGCGATTGGCCTGCTGGTCGCGGTCCCCGTTGTCTTTGCGGCCGGCGTCCTGGTGGAAATCGGCGTGGAACGCCGGGCAGCGCCGGCAGGGATCACGGCGTAGCGATGGGCACTGCCTCAAGGCTGCCGTGAGGCAGTGCCCCGCTCCGGATGACATATTTCGACACGTTTGTCCCCACAGCCGGAACTCCTTCCGTAACATTGGAGCAAATACAGGCTTCGGTTTGCCAATCTAGCGCTAAAGGACTAAAAGCATTGTCACTCGAATCACTGCCCGTCCTTGACTTCTCTCGATTGACTGCGGGGCCGGAGGAGGCCTCCCGGTTTCGGGACGAACTGCGTAACGCCATGCATGAAGTCGGGTTCCTTTATCTGGCCGGCCACGGCATCCCGCAAGAGCTCACCGACGCTGTTCTCGACGTCTCACGCCGCTTCTTCGAACTGCCCGAGGAACAGAAGCTCGCCATCGAGAACGTCCACAGCCCGCAGTTCCGCGGCTACACCCGCGTCGGCGGCGAACTCACGGACGGAGCTGTCGACTGGCGTGAGCAGATAGACATCGGCGTCGAGCGTGACGCTGTGGAGCCGGGTGCCGGCGTTGCTGACTACTGGCGCCTGGAGGGGCCAAACCTGTGGCCGGATGCGCTGCCCGAAATGCGGGCGATTGTCTCCGAGTGGACCGAGCGGCTAAGTGCCATCTCCCTCACTCTCCTCCGGGCGCTTGCCGTGTCCCTCGGAGCGCCCGAGGACACCTTCGACGCGGCGTTTGCCGCACGGGCGTTCCCCTTGCTCAAGATTGTGCGCTATCCAGGGGAATCCAACCCGGAGCCGAAGCAGGGCGTCGGGTCCCACCGCGACGGCGGCGTCCTGACGCTCCTCCTGGTCGAACCAGGAAAGGGCGGACTCCAGGTCGAGTACCAGGGGACGTGGATCGACGCACCTCAGGTGCCCGGAACATTCGTGGTCAACATCGGCGAGATGCTCGAGCTGGCCACGAACGGCTACCTAAAGGCGACTCTGCACCGCGTGATCTCGCCCCTGCGCGGCACTGACCGGATCTCTCTGCCGTTCTTCTACAACCCTGCTCTGGACGCGACCATGCCCAAGCTTGCGGTGAGCCCGGAGTTTCAGGCCAAAGCCCGCGGACTGTCGGTTGACCCGACCAACAGCCCGATTCTGGAAACCTACGGGGACAACGCCCTTCGCTACCGGCTCCGGGCGCACCCGAACGTTGCCGCAGATCACCATGCGGATCTGATCACAAGCTGACGTCCCCGCGGCGCCGGCGATGGCAGGTGCTTTTAGCCGCCGGCGAAGGTCCTGCTCAGGCGCCGCGCCGCCAGTCGCTGGGGGATTCGCCGAAGGCATCACGGAAGGACCGGCTGAAGTGGGCGGCGTCCAGGAAGCCCCAGCGCCCGGCGACGGCCCCCACCGGCATCCCGGCCAGGAGCGGATCCCGCAGTTCGCGGCGCGCCCCTTCCAGCCGCTGGGTCCGGATCCAGCTCGCCACGGTGGTCCCGGACTCATGGAAGACGTTGTGCAGGTGCCGGGTGGAGATGAAATGGGCCGCCGCGATGGACGCGGGCGAGAGCAGCGGATCGGCCAGGTGGGCGTCGATGTACTCGCGGACAGAGGCTGCCAGGAGGGCCTGCGGCCTCATCCGGTCCGCGGACATGTCCAGCTCCGAATGCAGCATCGTGGACACGAGATCGAGGGCGTTCGTGGCCAGGCGGGACCCGCTCGGGCCGCCCAGTGCGTCCAGGTTCTCTGCAAGATGGGCGATGAAGGGGCCGACGATCGCGGCGAGGCCGCCGTCGGCAGCCATCCGCACCGCCGAGAGCTGCGCGATGCAGTCCGCCGGCAGGGACATTGCGTCCCAGGGGAACATCACCACCATGAGCCGGGCGTCCTCTTCGAAGGCCAGCGTGTAGGGGCGGCTGGTGTCGTAAATGGACAGATCGCCCGGGCGCAGGAGGGCTTCGCGGTTGTCCTGGATGAGGAGGCCGGTGCCCTGCAGTTGGAGGTTGAGCTTGAAGTAGCGCTGGTTGGACTGGGCAATCAGCGCCGGCGTGCGGTGGACCTCATGGCCGGTGGAAGAGACTTCGACGATGGCCACGCGGTCCAGCCGTCGGGCCCGCATGCGGCCACGGAAGTTGTCCGGATCGGCGGTCGAGGCGGCCAGGGGCACAAAGGACTCCGCGACCAGATGCCTCCAATGGTCGAAGGAGGCCGCCGTGCTGGTGTGGACGTCCTGTCCGGCAGGGCTGGCGAGGGGGCGGGCTGCAACTGCGGTCATCGAAGATCCTGACGCCGTCGTATCTTGGGGACTGTACCGTTTTTTGGACTGTGTCGTGGGACACAGTCCTTTCAGGGTAGCGGCGCCGCCTTCGAATGTCATCTTTTTTCGACACTCGGCGAAAAAAGATCTCCGGTCATCGGAGGTAATCGGGTGCCTTTTCCAGGCCGAAGTAATCCTCCAGGGCGGCAATGCCGGTGTCTTTCATGTCCTGGGCGACGGCCCGTCCGACATAGCGCATATGCCATGGCTCGTAGGTGTAGCCGGTAGTGGCCTCGGCGCCGGCCGGATATCGGATGATGAACCCGTACTCCCAGCCGTGCGTGGCCGCCCACTTCCCCGCCGGAGTATTTGCGAAGCAGGCCTGCAGGGCGCAGGTTCCGCTGGCATTGCCGATGTCCATGGCAAGGCCCGTCTGGTGTTCGCTGTAGCCGGGCCTGGCGGCAAGCGTGTCGGCCGTCGCCTGTCCGTATTGGCGGACGTAGCTGTCGTAAAGGCTGGCCTGCTGGCTGAACGAGCGGTAGCCACTGATCGGCAGGACATTCACGCCGGCCGACTTGGCCGCTCTGGCAAACTGCTTGTAGGCGTCCGCGGCCTGCGCGCGCAACCGTTCCCCCTGGACTGCGACCAGCGGCCCCGGCACATACCCGGTCGGGTTCAGCTGCCGGTGCTTGTTGACCACCACCTGAAGGCTGGAGGCCGTGTCGAGGTCGTAACCCACCGAGGCCACTGCCGTCACCGGCGGTGCGATCATGCCGAGCGAAAGCACCAGACCCGCCACGGCACCTGTCATCCTGCTGATTCTTCTAAGCACGGTTGCCCCCCAAGAATTGTCCGGAACAAGATGGGGGAACAGTACCCGTCTGCAGGCGCGCCGTCGAGAGGGTCGCGGTCAAGAGCCGGCCGGCCTCCGTCGGCCGCGCGCCTCAGCTTCCCAGCAGGGTCAGGAATCCCTCCAGCTGCTCGTTCAGGCCGAGCTCCACCTGGCCCTCGGGGGCCAGGGCCGCCGTGATCTGCGCGCCGAGGAGGAAGTTGAGCAGCTGCCCGGCCAGCGCGGCGTCGTCGACGGCGGTAGTCACGGTTCCGGACCGGCGCGCCTCGGCGAGGTGTTGCTGCATCGCCGCCAGCCACTGCTGCATCGAGTCCCGGTGGATCCGGGCCTTGTCGGGATCGTTGATGGCCTTCTGCCAGAACGGAATCACAATCCGGGCCTCGTTGATCCGCTCCTCATCCAGGGGCAGCACCTCGACGCAGAACGATCTCAGGGCCGCGAGCCCGGACTGCCCGGCGGTGACCTCCGCGATGCGCTCATTGGTGCGGTTGAACACGTGCCCGAACGCAAAAGTCAGCAGGTCATCCTTCGTGGGGAAGTACGGCTTGAGGGCGCCGTTCGCAAACCCGGCCTCGAGGGCAATCTCCCGCATGGTGGCACTTTCGATGCCGAGCCGGGCGATGGTCCGCCATGTCGCATCGACAAGTTCGAGCCGCCGCTGGTCGTGGTCGACAATCTTTGGCACCGGGCAGCTCCCCAATTTTCTGGCGTCGGACTCTTGTGGCACAGCTTACTTTTCCGTATTCTCTACAACTATAGAAAATAAAGTTCCGACCCGCCAGGGTCCCCGAACGAAGGCCGTCATGATGACCGCACAAACCGACATCCGCACCTCGCATAGTCCGTACAGCTTGGCCACGGGCGCCGAAATCACCGCAGTCCAAGGCATCCTGCGCACGGCGGGCCTGCTGGGCGAGACCAAGCGCATCGCGTACCTGGGACTGGTGGACCCCGCCAGGAACGCGCCGGAGGGAACCGCGGACCGCCGGTTCCGGGTCTTCGTCCACGACGTCGCCGGGGGAAGGCCTGCCGACGTGACCGTCTCGGTGTCCCGCGGCGAGGTTATTTCCGCCGTCGAACTCGACACGGCGGTGACCGGCGAGCTCCCGGTCCTGGAGGAGGAGTTCGACGTCGTCGAGCAGCTTTTGGCCACAGACGAACGGTGGCTCACGGCGCTGGCCGTCCGGGGCCTGGACGTCGGCAAAGTCCGCGTCGCTCCACTGTCCGCCGGCGTCTTTGAATACCCGGAGGAGAAGGGCCGCCGCATCCTCCGCGGGCTGGCTTTTGTCCAGGACTTCCCGGAGGACAGCGCCTGGGCGCACCCGGTCGACGGGCTGGTGGCCTACGTGGATGTCGTTGCCAAGACCGTGACGCAGGTGCTGGACACCGGCATCTTCCCAATTCCGGCCGAGCACGGCAATTACACGGACCCCGAGCTGACGGGGCCGCTGCGGACCACGCAGAAACCCATCAGCATCACCCAGCCGGACGGGCCGAGCTTCACGGTCACCGGCGGAAACCACATCGAGTGGGAAAAGTGGAGCCTGGACGTCGGCTTCGATGTCCGCGAAGGGGTGGTGCTGCACAACCTCGCGTTCCAGGACGGTGGCCGCCTGCGCCCCATCATCAACCGCGCGTCCATCGCCGAAATGGTGGTCCCGTACGGGGATCCGTCGCCGATCCGGTCCTGGCAGAACTACTTCGACACCGGCGAATACCTGGTGGGCCAGTACGCCAACTCGCTGGAACTTGGCTGCGACTGCCTCGGCGAGATCACCTACCTCAGCCCCGTCATCAGCGACGCCTTCGGCAATCCCCGGGAGATCCGCAACGGCATCTGCATGCACGAGGAGGACTGGAGCATCCTGGCCAAGCACAGCGACCTCTGGACCGGCATCAACTACACCCGCCGCAACCGCCGCCTGGTGATCTCCTTCTTCACCACCATCGGCAACTACGACTACGGCTTCTACTGGTACCTCTACCTTGACGGGACCATCGAGTTCGAAGCCAAAGCCACCGGCGTCGTCTTCACCTCCGCCTACCCGGAAGGCGGCTCGGCGAACATCTCCCAGCTCGCCCCGGGCCTCGGCGCCCCGTACCACCAGCACCTGTTCAGCGCCCGCCTGGACATGGCGATCGATGGCCTCACCAACCGGGTCGAGGAGGAAGACGTGGTCCGGCAGGCGATGGGCGCCGGCAACGAACGCGGCAACGCCTTCTCCCGGAAGCGCACGGTCATCGCCCGCGAATCCGAAGGCGTGCGCGAGGCCGATGCCCGCAGCGGCCGGACCTGGGTCATCTCCAACCCGCACTCACGGAACCGGCTCGGCGAGCCCGTGGCTTACAAGCTCCACGCCCAGGGCCAGCCCACCCTGCTGGCAGACCCGGAGTCCTCCATCGCCCGGCGTGCCGCCTTTGCCACGAAGGACCTGTGGGTGACCCGGTTCGCCGAGGACGAGCGGTACCCGACGGGCGACTTCGTGAACCAGCACGCCGGGGGAGCGGGGCTGCCGGAGTACGTGGCCAAGGACCGCGACCTGGACGGCCAGGACATCGTCGTCTGGCACACGTTCGGCCTGACCCACTTCCCGCGCCCCGAGGACTGGCCCATCATGCCGGTGGACACGGTCGGTTTCAAGCTCAGGCCGGAAGGCTTCTTTGACCGCAGCCCTGTGCTGGATGTGCCCGCCAACCCGAACAAGCAGTCCACACCTTGCCACAGCGACGCCGGCTCAGGCCACTGCGGTGGCTAGCCGGACCCGGCGATTGTGATGGTGACTCTTATGCCGGGACGGGGCCGTTCACGCGGCTCCGTCCTGCACCCCCGGACCTGCGCCGCCGTGACGGCAGCGTCGTGCCTCGCACATCTCTTTCTCGTCGCCGGGAACCAGCACGGGACCTGGCTGAACCTGCTCATGCTCGCCATGGTGGCCGTGTGCCTGCCATGTGCCGTGCACATCTGGCGCCGGCCCCGGGCCAGGGCGCTCCGGCAGGTCATGGCTTCGGCCCTGGCCATGACCGGGGTGCACGCGGTCCTGCTGTTGGGTTTCGGTGCCGGGACCTCCGGCGGCCACGGCCACCACGGTTTCGCGACCGCCGCGGCCGCCGCACCGCCGTCGGATTCCGGCGCCCTGCTGGCCATCATCGCCCTGGAACTGACCACGGCGCTCGCCGCGGCCACGCTGCTCGCCCGGCTGCGCGGTTCGCTGGCCGGGAGCCGTGAACCTGCGGGTGTGATCGGCTGACCGCCAGTTCTTGAAACTGACTCCTGTGAAGCTCAGTCGTTGAACAGCCCCGCCAGGTCCTCGGCGGTCAATGCGCCGCCGGTCAGCGCGTCGCCTTCCATGACGTCGGCGAAGAGCTGGGATTTCTTCGCCTTCAGCGCCATGACCTTTTCCTCGATCGTGTCCTTGGCGACGAGCCGGTAGACCATGACGTTCCGGGCCTGGCCGATCCGGTGGGTGCGGTCCACGGCCTGGGCCTCCGACGCCGGGTTCCACCACGGGTCCAGCAGGAACACGTAGTCGGCCTCGGTCAGGTTCAGGCCGAATCCGCCGGCCTTGAGGCTGATGAGGAACACCGGCGCGGCGCCGTTCTTGAACTCGTTCACGACGTCGGTGCGGTTGCGCGTGCCGCCGTCGAGGTAGCAGAACTCGATGCCCTCCTCCACCAGCCGTTCCCGGACCTTGCCCAGGAAGCCGGTGAACTGGCTGAAGATCAGGGCCCGGTGGCCCTCGGCCACGAGGTCCGCGAGCTGCTCGAACAGGACATCGAGCTTGCTGGAGCGCACCCCGGACAGGGAGGGGTCGATCAGCGAGGGATCCAGGCTGAGCTGCCGGAGCAGGGTCAGCGACTGGAAGATGGTGAACCGGTTCTTGTTGACGTCCTCAATGAGGCCCAGGATCTTTTGGCGCTCCCGCTGCAGGTGCGTCTGGTAGACCTTCTGGTGCCGCGGATTCAGCACCACTTCCAGGATCTGCTCCTGCTTGGGCGGCAGGTCCTTGATGACCTGCTCCTTGGTGCGCCGCATCATGAGCGGCCGGACCCGCCGCCGGAGCTTGTCCAGCTGCCCCTTGTCGCCGTTCTTCTCCACCGGCTTCTGGTAATACTCGGCGAACCGTTTGGGGCTGGAAAAGAGTCCGGGGGCCACAATCGAGGTCAGGGCCCAGAACTCCATCAGGTTGTTCTCCAGTGGAGTGCCTGTGATGGCGAGCTTGAAGGCGGCGGGCAGTTTGCGGGCGCACTGGTAGGCCTTGGACTGGTGGTTCTTGACGAACTGGGCCTCGTCCAGGACCAGACCCGCCCAGGTCCGGGAGGCGTAGGCCTCGTAGTCGATCCGGAACAGGGCATAGGAGGTGATGACGATGTCCGCGCCGGCCATCGCCTCGGCCGGGTCCGAGCCGCTCTTGGCGAAGGTTTCGCCGATGGCCCGCACGCTCAGGCCCGGCGCGAACCGTGCCGTCTCCGCCTCCCAGTTGCCCACCACGCTGGTGGGGGCGACGACCAGGAACGGCGCGGTTCGGGCGGCGGGCTCCTCCGCGGTTGAGCCAGCGGTCCGGGCAGCAGGCGGTTCGGCGGATTCTGTAACAGCCGCGGCGGCGACTTTTGCCGCGCAGATCAGCGCCAGGGCCTGCACCGTCTTGCCCAGGCCCATGTCGTCGGCCAGCACGCCGCCGAGCCCGTGCCGGTACAGGAAGCTCAGCCAGTTGAAGCCCTCCAGCTGGTACGGGCGCAGCTCGGCGTTCAGCGTCGCGGGCAGGGGGAGGCCCTTGATGCCGCCTTCCAGCAGGCCGCCCACGGATTCGCGCCAGGCGGCAGCCTGTTCGTCCACGATGCCGAGGTGCGCGAGTTCGTCCCACAGCCCGGCCTGGAAGCGGCTGATCTGCAGCGGGGCGTCCTTGTCGCCGGGGTTGTCCTGCAGGGAGCGGGCCTCATCGATCAGCGCCCGCAGCTGGTGCAGTTCGGGCAGGTCCAGGGAGAAGTACGCCCCGCTGGGCAGCAGCATCCGGGTCTGGCCGGCGGCGAGGGCGGAAAACAGGGCCGCGAAGGAGACCGGCTGGCCCTCCAGCGTGATGACGATGCCCAGGTCGAACCAGTCACGGCTGTCCGTCGCCTTCGTGGAGATCGCCACCACCGGGGCCTCCTCGGCCTCGCGGTAATCCGCAATCTCACCGGAGGTGTCCACGGAGACGTCGGGAAGGTCGCGGAGCCGGGGCAGCACGTCCTCGGTGAAGGCGAGGGTGTCCAGCCCGGCCAGTTCCGCCGTGGCGGCCAGGCGCGGGGTGCCCCAGCCGCCCGTCGCGGACTCGCCCAAGGCCGGCACCACGTCCCAGGGCTGCCCGACCCCCTCAAGGATCCGGGCCTCGGCGGGGTCGTCCCGGTAGCCGTGGTCGCCCGGATGCCGCCACAGCGGCTGGGCCGTGACGAGGTTCCCGGACGTGTAGTGCCATTCCCAGTGCAGCCGGACCCGGTGGTCCGCCCCGTAGTTGGCCAGCAGGGACAGGGTGGGGATAGCAAGCGTGGGGAGTTCCACAGATTCGTCGGAGGCCGTCACCCGGGCGGTCTGCTTGAGCTTGGGGTAGAAGCCGGTCAGGAAGCGGCTTTCGTCCCGTGCGGGGATGTGCAGGGTGGTCCCGCCGGTGACGAAGGTCAGCAGCTCCTCGCTGAGCCCGCTTTCGAGCGGGGCGAGGGTGATGACGGGGTCTGTGGGGGCGACGCCGGGCAGGGCGTCGCCGTCGGTGGCCAGGAAGATCCCATGCGCCGGGCGGCCGATGGTCCCGACCGTCGCCGGATCCACCACTTCGCCTTCGACCGTGATGGTCGGCGCGAGCGAGAGCCCGCCGTCGTCCCCGCCGGTGCCGAAGCGCGCCAGGTTCAGCCCGACGGCGGCAGGCTGCTCGACGAGCCGCACCGGCTCGGCGCCGCGGCTGTGCACCAGGGCGACGCCGATCTTCTGGGCCTGGGACAGCAGGTTCCACAGGTTCTTGCCGGCGTAGGTGTTGAGCCCCAGCCACAGTCCGGTGCCCGAGTGCTGGCGGTTCGCCACGGCGGTGTGCGAGGCGAGGAATTCCTGCATCCATTCCACGTGTGTCTCGTTGCATTCGCGCCGGTAGTTCAAGTAACTCAGGGTGCTCCAGGAGACATCGCCGCGGATCCACTTGCCCTTGGCCCCCATGATCACCGGGCGTGCCTTGAGCTGGCGGACACTCCGGAGCGGATCGCGGCGGCCCGTGTAGGAAAAGTGCGGGGCGGGTTCCTCGACGTCGAACTGCAGCGCCAGCGGGGTGCCGTTGTCGGACGGCGTGATCCCCGGGCGGGCGATCAGGGGGCTGAGTGCCTGCTCCCAGTCGGCCATTTCCGGCGGGGCGCTCTGGCGGGACAGCCGCGTGGCCTCGGCCGGGGCGAGCAGCTGCATGCGGGTCGCCGGGTTGTCTTCGGCGGCGAAGAGCAGGGCCGCCACGTGCTTGCAGTCCTTGCGGACGGGGCAGCTGCAGACGCCCACCGTGCAGCTCCAGCCGCTGGGCTTCCGGACAAGCTTCGCCGTCGTGGAGTAGGGCACCTCGGATCCGCCCCGCACCTTGCCCAGCAGCAGGCCTGTGGCGGCGTCGAAGGACATTCCGGAAACGCGGCTCCCCATGGCGTAGGCCAGTCCGGCCGCCAGGGAGCGGTCGTTGATCGCGGGAGTCTGTATTGCCAGTGCCGCACTCTCGTCCGGATGGGATGGCATGTGCGCGCTACTTTCGGCAGGTGGTCATCTGATCCATCTTACCGACGCTTCGCAGGACCCGGAACTTCGCCGGTCCCCGCGGAACCGCCGCCCAAACTTCGCCTGACGTTCAACTGGGGCTCGGTTGCCCGCCGTGAAGACCCGCCTACCGTGGTGAGGTCCGGAGTATCAGTAGTGCCAGCAGTAAGGATTCCGAATGACCAACGGCGAGCCCACCATCCAGTCCGCCCCCAGCTACCCGACAGTGCTGACCACGGAGAGCCTCAAGGGCGGAAACGAGGACGTTGTCGACGCGAACGTCAACGTGGTCAATGCCATGTTCGAGGAGTTGCTGGACGCGGACGAGATCTCCCCGACAGCCCTGCGCAGCTACTACGTGGACTTCTACCTGACGCAGGCGCTCGCCGGCGGCTTCGCGCAGTACGTCTTCACCGTCCCCGAACGCGAGGACGTGGATCCCTACGTCCGGGAAGGCCTGGCGGCCATGGGTGCCGCCGCGCACCTGGACCTCTTCAACCGCACCGTGGCCGCCTTCGGCGCCCTCACCGACACCGACGTCGACACCTACCTCGACGGCGGCAGCGGCTGGACCCTTGCAGGGGAAACAGACGGAGGCGCACCGGGGGACGGGGTCTCCGACGCTGTCCGGCGCATCGAAGAGCTGGACGGGGAATTCGAGTCGATTCTCGAAACAGAGGACATCTCGGCTTTGAACGCCGCCTGGCTACGCGGTCAGGAGGATCTTCTGGTCCTTGACGACGACGACCTCGACGCCCACATCGCAGGACGGGTGGCCAGGGTTCCGGACCTTGCGGAGCGCCAGGCGGCGGCCGCGGAGGAAGCCCTCCTGGACGCGCCGGAGTTTGAACAGATCATCCGGGAGCTGTGCGACATTGCCGGGCACACCCTGGAGCGGATCACCATGGGTGATCCCAACTATGAGCACAACGGGGAAACCACCCTGGCGTGGCACTTCACCACGGAACAGGGCGAATTCCTCATGCTGGAAGACGACGACGAGGCCTTCATGCTGAATCCCCGCACCCAGGAAATCCTCGCCGCGGTGGAGTTTGAAGAGGCATCGGAGTTTGACCCGGCCGACGCGTAGGAGGCCGACGCATAAGAGAGGCCGGCGCGTAAGCGGCCTCCCCGGGTACGGCCGGCGCCTCCCCCCAAAGAGCAGGCGCCGGCCGTACGCCGGACCCGGCAGGCCCGGCCTGGCCAGCCGGAAAGGACGGGGCCTGGCCCTCGAGCCTAGTAGCTGCTTGGTGCGGTCTTGATCATCTCGCCGGAGGGTGCCACGAGGTACCAGACCCCGCCGACGCCCTGGCCGGTGATGTCTCCCGCGGCCTGGTCCTTGGCGTAGTAGTAGATCGGCATTCCGTTAATGGTGATCTGCATCTTTCCGTCAGTCGTCTGAATGGTTCCGACCTTGCCGGTGACGCCCTCAACGGTGGGGGTCGCCGTCGTCGAGGTGACCGGAGGCCACGCCACGAGGCACTCGCCGGTGCAGGCGCTGGTCCCGGAGTCCTTCGTGTCCTTGGTGAAGTAATAGACGCTCAGTCCTTTGCCACCCACCACGATCTGGCCCGCCTTGGACTCGGCCACTGTGAGGTCCGCAGCGGACGCCGGCGCCGAACTGGATGCGGCGGACGACTCTGTTGGAGTAGACGCGGCGGAGGTAGCCGGCGCCGCCGATGTCGGCGTCGTTGTGGTCGCACCGCCACCGCAGCCGGACAGTAGAGCGGCAAGGGCGAATGCGGACAAGCCAATGCTGAGGTGCTTCTTCTTCATAGCTGCTCCTAGACTCGAGCCAGCCCAACTCGGAGGCCGGCGCTACATGATAGGACGCCGTGGAGCGCGGAATGGTTCACGCCAATGCCGTTTATGCCAGTGCCGTTTATGTAGGCAGTCCTGCGGCACACTGAACTATTGGGGCCGCCCGTACGTCATACAGGCGGAGGGGCGCAGGACAACAACTCCCGGGAGGTGCGCAATGCCGCTGGACGAAGACGTCGTGGCTGCGATTTACCGCGACCACGGGATGGCCTTGAAACGCTTCGTCCTCAGCGCCTCCCGCGATCCCCACCTCGCCGACGACGTCGTCCAGGAAACCGTGCTGCGGGTCTGGCAGCAGGCGCCGCAGATCACCGGCAGCCTGCGCAGCTACCTGTTCAGGACGGCGCGCAACATCATGATCGACAACTACCGCAAGGCCCAGCGGCGCCCGCAGGAAGCCGGCGAACGCGATGTCCCGGACGCTCCCGACAGCGTTGGCGGCGCCGGACGCATCGATGACCTGCTCAACAAGGTCCTGATGGAAGAGGCGCTGCTCCGGCTCAGCGCGGAGCACCGCGAAGTCCTCGTAGCGCTCCATTACCGCCGCTGCACAGTCCAGGAGGCATCCGCCCAATTGAAGATCCCCAGCGGCACGGTGAAGTCCCGGGCGTTTTACGCCGTTCGGGCCCTGCGGACGATCCTCGACGAAATGGGGGTGCAGAGGTGAACGAAACCGAGCTGCATCAGCTCCTCGGCGCGTATCTGCTCGGCGGACTGGAGCGGGCCGAGGCTGCAACCTTCGAACAGCACCTGGCCGTATGCGCAGACTGCCGGCAGGAGCTGGACGACCTCGCCAGCCTCCCGGCCCTGCTCGACGCAATCCCGGTGTCAGACGCCGTCGCGCTCACCGCGGCGGCTGCGGCCGCCCGGGAGCGGGCGCTTGTTCCGCCGGAACCGGTGCCCGTCCCGCGCCGGCTCCTGGATGAGGTCGCCGCCCGCCGACGGAAGGTGCGGCGGCGCTGGACGGTGGCGGTGGCCGCTGCGGCCGCCGCATGCCTGGGCGTGGGCATCATGGTCGGGCCGCTGCTGAGCCAACCCGCCAAACCGGACGCGAGCTATTCCGTGGCGGCCAGCAGCGGGCTGCAGGTCTCGGTGGGCCTGGTGAAGAAAACCTGGGGCACGGAGCTGGCGGTGGACGGGCGGAGCCTGCCCGTCGCCGGGACCCTCTCGCTGTGGGTCAAGGACCGTGACGGCGGCGAGGACCGCGCCTGCGCATGGACGGCCACACCCACCGGCAGGGTCCGGATAACGGGGGCGACGCCGGTGCAGCTGGCCAGGATCGCCAGTGTCGAGATGCGCGACGAGAAGCAGAAGACCGTGGCTGTCATCGCCGTGCCGCAGGGGTAGCGTCCTCCTCGCGGACCTACATCTTCGCGAGCTTGGCCCGTACCACCATGAAGATGCCGTAGCAGATCAAACCGACACCCACCGCGGCCAGCAGATACACGCCGAACGGCTGCTCCCGCAGGGCCTTGAGGCTGCCGTCGAGCCCGGTTGACTCTTCGGGGTGCGCCGTAACGGTGGCGATGATGACGAGCAGGCCCACCAGCAGCAGGGCGAAGCCCTTGGCGACGTAGCCCACGACGCCGACGGCTGTCACCACAGTGCGCGTCTGCTGGGACGGCACGCGCAGGTACTTGAGGAATGACTTCCTGAAGCCTCGGATCGCGTAGATGATCCCTGTGACGGCTATCGCCACGCCGATGACCACCAAGAGCGCAACACCGCCTGGCGACTTCATGAGGTTTACGGTCATATCGGAAGCTGACTCGCGGTTGTCCGAGCGGGCCCCGGTGGCGACCGACGCGAGCGTCAGGGCGAACGCGGTGTACACCACGGCCTGGAGGGCGGCCTTGAGTTTATTGCCGATCTTCTTCTTGGTCGGCAGGTGCCCGAAATCGAAAATGGCGTCGGAGGCCTGCCAGATGGCCAGTGCAACGCAGGCGGCAAACGAAGTCCAGAGCAGCAACGGCCCCGCCGGCTGCCCGGCGAGCTCTTCCACCGCGCCGCTGACATCGGCCTGGCCCTGGCCGCCCATGGCGAGCCGGATCGCGACCAGCCCGATGAGGAAGTGCAGCACCCCCGACACAGCGAACCCCGCCCGCGCTGCGATTTCGAGGGGCTTCGAATTGGTGACGTCTTCGGCGGCGTCAGCGGCGTCGTTCAATTCTCGTTTGATGGTCGTTTCCTTAGTGCTACCGAGCGTGGTTCGTTCCGTAATCGTGCCACGCGAAGCCGCGCAGCAACAGATGTCCGCGAACCGGGGGTGCCTAAATTCTGCGGTAGCTGAGGTCGAAGATCAGGCGCCCGGCTTCGTGCGCCTTGTTCTCGAAGCTCGTGCGGATCCGCCCCTCAAACCGTGGCGCCCAGCCGCCGGTCGAGTCGACGCCTTCGTTGGGTCCGGTGTGCTCGGTGCTGACCGGGGCCCTGCCCTCCTTGACGGGCGCCCCGCCCACGAGGGACTCTACGCCGGATTCCCACACCTGGGTCAGGGGGCTGTCGGCACCTGCACGCTCGCCCTCGTGCAGGTTCGCGAACGCCGCGGAGCCTGCCATGACCTCGCGGACGTGGACGGCGTAGTTGGACCAGTCAGTCGCGATCCGGAAGATGCCGCCGGGCTTGATGGCCCGGGCGGCCAGATCGGCGAACGCCGGCTGAATGAGGCGGCGCTTGTGGTGCCGGGATTTGTGCCACGGATCCGGAAAGAACACCCACAGTTCGGTGACGGAGCCGGCCGGGAGCATGGTCGCGAGCACCTCCGGGGCGTTTGCCTCCACCACCCGTACATTGCTGAGCTTGCGGCTGTTGATCTTGATCAGCGTGTTGGCCAGGCCCGGGGTGTAGACCTCCACGGCCAGGAAGTTCTTGTCCGGGTTTTGCTCCGCGGCATGGCACACGGCGTCGCCCAGCCCGGAGCCGATTTCCACAATCAGCGGCGCCGTCCGGCCGAATTCGGCTTCCGCGTCGAAGACGTAGTCCGGATGCACGGAGGTGTTGGCGACGTGGCGGGGGACCTCAACGGCCCAGCGGTCGGAGTGCTCCTCCCAGGCCGCCTGGCGGCGGCCCTGCAATCGCGTGCCGCGGCGCACGAAGCTCACCGGACGGCCCCCGTACGTGCCGAACGAGGCCTGGCTGCCGGGGGTCACGGGGCGCGGCAGTCGGGTCTCTTCCGGGGCGCCGGACTCCGGGTTTGCCGGCGTGCCGGGGGATTCTGGGGATTCGCTCATCCCTTCCAGAATAGTTGAGTTTGCAGGGCCGGAGCGCCCCGCCGCCGTCCGGCGGCGGGCCGGCGGGCGGCCGGCAGCACGAGTGACTGCGCGGGCGGCTGCAGGAAGGACTGCAAGAATGGGCGGATGAGCCCAGCAGGAAAAACTGACGAGCAGGATCATCCGGCCGGCGTCGTTCTCCGGAACCACCCCGCCGGAGCGCCGCGCGCCGCCAGCGGCCGCGCGCTCGCGTACTTGGGCGTATGCCTGGTCCTGATCGGGCTGAACCTCCGCACCGTGTTTTCGAGTTTCGCCGCGGTGCTCCCCGAGGTGACGGCCGACGCCGGGCTGCCGGCCTGGGCGGTCATGGTGCTGACCACCGTGCCCGTGACGCTGCTTGGCGTGTTCGCGCCGCTCGCCCCGGCACTGGCCCACCGGTTCGGCGCTGAGCGGGTGTTGCTGGGCGCCATGGCGGTGCTCACTGCCGGGCTGCTGCTGCGGCCCGTGGAGCTGCCGGCGGCCGGCCATCTTCCGGCCCTGCTCGCCGGAACCGCTGCGTGCGGCGCCGCGATTTCACTGTGCAACGTCCTGCTGCCCGGTGTCGTCAAGCGTGACTTCCCGCGCCGGCTGGGCCTCATGGGCGGCCTGTACACCACGGCAATCTGCGCCTCGGCCGCCCTCGGTGCGGGCTTCACGTTCCCGGTCTTCCGCGCGACAGGGCAATGGACAGCGGCCCTCTGGTTCTGGGCGCTGCCGGCCGGCGTCGTCCTTGTCCTGTTCCTGCCGGCGGCGCTCCGGTCCCGTCCCAGCGGACCGCCCCGGCCGGCCGGCGACGTCAGCGTCTGGCGCTCGGCCGTGGCCTGGCAGGTGACTGCGTTCATGGTCCTGCAGGCCATGATGTCCTTCAGCGTCTTTGCCTGGCTGGCCCCGATCCTGCGCGAACGCGGGGTGGACGGCGGCACGGCCGGCATGATCGTCTCGGCCTCGATTGTGCTGCAGATGCTGGGCTCGCTGTTCGCGCCGGCGCTGGCCACCCGGTTCCGGGACCAGCGTGCCATCAACACGGTGGTGGCCCTCATGACCGGCGGGGGCTTTGCGCTCAGCATCTTTGGGCCCCTGGACTTGATCTGGCTGTGGACCGGGCTGCTGGGCCTGGGCCAGGGGAGCTTGACCGCCGCGGCGCTGACGCTGATCATGGTCCGGACCCGCGACGGGCACACCGCGGCCCACCTCTCCGGGATGATGCAGGGCGTGGGTTACGGACTCGGCTCCAGCGGCACCCTCATGGTGGGCCAGCTGCACCAGTCCACGGGATCGTTTGCCGCGGCGGGCGTGCTGTTCCTGCTGGTGGGCTCGCTCGCCGCCGTGTTCGGGTACAGGGCCGGGCGCGACCGTTTTATCGGGTAACCTATTCGACCCGGCGGCTGACCCTCCGCCCCCCAAAACACGATGCGCTACCAGTTGTTGCTGTTCTGAGGCCTCCAGAACAGCAACAACTGATAGCGCAACCGGGCAGGCGGTCTGGGCAGGGCCGGGGCCGGGATCAGGCGGTCAGGTCCTTGCCCTTCGTTTCCGGAATGGTGAAGACGAAGACCGCGGAGATGGCCAGGAGAAGCACGGCGTACACGTTGAACAGCTGCGGCATCTGCACGGTGGTGCCGAGCCACTGCTGGAGGTAGGGCGCGGTTCCGCCGAACACCGCTACGCAGATGGAGTAGGGGACACCGACGCCCACCGTGCGGATGCTCGTCGGGAACAGCTCGGCGTAGACGGCCGGCACGATCGCGGCGCTGGCCGCGATGAAGATCAGCATGACGGACATGCTGACGGCCAGCTGCCACGCGGCGTCCTTCAGCAGCCAGGTCATCGGAAAGTGCATGACACCTGCGCCGATCGCACCGGCCCACAGCACCTTCTTGCGCCCGATCCGGTCGGACAGCTTGCCCCAGAAGGGCAGCGCCGCGATGAACACGATGTTGCCGATCACGCCCGCCCACAGGGCCTCGCCGCGGTCGATCTTCAGGGCGGTGGTGGCGTAGCTGGGGGCGACGACGCCCCAGATGTAGTAGATCACCGTCAGGCCCACGGTCAGGCCGATCACCTGGAAGGCCTGCTTGCGGTGGCGGACGATCTGCGGCCAGATCGGGGCGCGCTTCTCCGTGGCGGCCTCGCCCTCAAAGACGTCCGTTTCGTGCAGCCGGGACCGCATGATCAGCGCGTAGAGACCCATGGCCGCGCCGATCAGGAACGGGATGCGCCAGCCCCACGCGTTCATGACCTCCGTGCTCAGCGCCATGTTCAGGACAGCGCCCAGCAGGGTCCCGAACAGGATTCCCACAGTGCCGGAGGTGTATATCAGGGTGGCCCAGAAGCCGCGGTGTTCCTTTGGCGCCATTTCGGACAGGTACGTCTGCGACGACGGCAGCTCGCCGCCGTGCGCCAGGCCCTGGACCAGGCGCGCCACCAGGAGCGTGAGCGACGCCCATACGCCCACCGCCGCGAAGGTCGGCGCGATGCCGATCATCAGGCTGCCCACCGACGCGAGCCCCACGGCCAGGGTCATGGAGGCCTTGCGGCCGATCCGGTCACCGATCCACCCGAACAGGAAGCCCCCGAAAGGGCGGGCAACGAAGCCGACGGCGAAAATCGCCAGCGTGGACAGCACCGCGGACGCAGGATCCGACTTGCTGAAGAGCTGGCTGGCGATGAACGGCGTGAACGTGGCGTAGATGGCCCAGTCGTACCATTCGACGGCGTTGCCGATGCCCGTGCCGATGATCGTCTTGCGGGTGGATGTCCGGGTCGCCAGCGGGGTGCTTGCGGTTGCAGTCATGGTCTTCTCCCTCGGGGGGTGGGCTAGGAAAGGGTGGAGGCGGCGGTGGCCGCGGGAACGTCCGCTGCCGCCAGCGCGGCCAGCCTCGAAATGGCCAGTTCCGCGTAGAGCGCGGCGCCGTCGGCCAGCACGCCGTCGTCGAACGTGGCGTACGGGGAGTGGTTGAACGCGGACGTGGCATGGTCCGCGCCGCGGGGGACGGCGCTCAGCCCGATGAACGTGCCGGGGACCTTGGCCAGAACCCTCGAGAAATCCTCGGAGCCACTGAGCGGGGTGGCCCAGCGGGAGAGCCGGGAATCGCCGAACAGGCCTTCAATGACGTTCTCCGCGGTATTCGTTTCGTCCTCGTCCGTGATGGTGAGCGGATACTCCTGCTGGTAGTCGACGTCGACGTCGAGGCCGTGCGCCGCCGCGATTCCCTTCAGCAGGCGCGGCACGGCGTCCATCATTTTCTGCCGGGATTCCTCCGAGAAGGTCCTGATGGTGGCCTCGATGCGTGCGGTTTCCGGGATGATGTTGCGCTTGGTACCGGCCTGGAGGACCCCCACGGAGAGGACTACGGGATCGAACATGTTGAACTGCCGGGTGACCATGACCTGCAGGGCGGTGACCATTTCGGCGGCCACCGTCACCGGGTCCTTGGCCGAATGCGGGGCCGAACCGTGGCCGCCGGCACCAAGCACGGTGACCATGAGACCGTCGGAGGAGCTGAGCATAACGCCGGGCTTGGTGCAGAACGTGCCGTGCGGTTCCAGGGCGGAAAAGACGTGCATGCCGTACGCGGCGTCCACGCGCCGGCCGGCGGCATCCAGCACGCCCTCGCGGATCATGTGGCTGGCACCGTCGAAGCCTTCCTCGCCGGGCTGGAACATCAGGACGACGTCGCCGGCCAGGTTATGCCGGCGTTCGGCCAGGAGGGTGGCGGCTCCCGCCAGCATGGACGTGTGGAGGTCGTGGCCGCAGGCGTGCATGGCACCGTCGATCCTGGACGTGTAGTCCACGCCTGTCTTCTCCTGCACCGGCAGGCCGTCCATGTCCGCGCGCAGGAGCACGGCCGGGCGGGAGTCCGCGCCGGCCCCGGACGCCTGGCCGCGCAATACCGCGGTGACCGACGTCGTGTCCCGGCCCAGGGTGATCTCATAGGGCAGCCCGTCCAGTGCTTTGAGCACCTTCTCCTGGGTGCGGGGCAGGGTCAGGCCGATCTCGGGCTCCCGATGCAATTCATGGCGGAACCGGGCGAGGTCCGCCTGCATTTCCCGGGCGTCTGCGGTGATCGGCACGTGTTGCTCCTCGTTTGTCGCTTGGTTGGTGATGCGGCCTGGCTGTGTGGCCTGCTTCGGTCCGGTGGGGACTTACTGCGTCTATTCTGAAGTGACATGATTCACATGCCGACGAAGCCCTGAAAAAATGCAGAAAACGACTGCTGTTGCAGGTTTCGTGCATCGACGGAGGAGAAAGTGATGGAACTCAGCGAGGACGACCTCACCCTGATCAACGTCCTGCAGATCGCGCCGCGCCTGAGCTGGGCGGATGCGGCCCAGGTGCTGGGCGTTCACGCCACCACCCTCGCCGCCCGCTGGGAACGGCTGCTGGCGTCCGGCGTTTCCTGGATCACCGCCCACCTGATCGGCGACCCCCATCAGATGTGCCTGGCGTTCGTGGCCGTGGACTGCGAAATGCACCGGCGCGAGGAAGTCACCGCCAGGCTCGCCGAGATGCCGGAAATCGTCACAGTGGAGGAGGCGGCCAGCAACCGGGACCTCATGCTGACCGTCATTACGCCCTCCCTGGACGACTTCAGCTCGAAGGTCGTCTCGCGGTTGAAGGAGATCGACGGCCTCGTGAAATATCAGACGGCGCTGTGCACCCGGCTGCACGCGAGCGGCGGCTCCTGGCGGCTCAATGTGTTGAGCCGGGCCCAGCAGGCCGCCGTGCGGGCATTGGCCGGTCCCGAGGCCACCGGAGTTGCCCCGGCTGCCGCCCGGGACGCGTTGCCGGAGAGCCACCTGGCGCTCCTGCCGTACCTGGCCAGAGACGGCAGGGCCACGGCGGCGGACATTGCCCGGGGGCTGGGCAGGCACCCTGCCACCGTCCAGCGGCAGCTCAACCGTGTGCTCGCCAGCGGCATCCTGTCGTTCCGGTGCGAGGTGGCCCAGAAATTCTCGGCCTTCCCCGTGACGTGCCAATGGTTCGTCAACGTCCCCGCCGGGCGCCACGAGGCGGCCGCCGCCGAATTGAGGACCATGCGGAACGTGCGGCTCAGCGCTTCCACCACGGGGCCCACGAACTTCGTGATCATCATGTGGCTGCAGTCCCTGGCGGACGTCATGAGCATCGAACTGGCGCTGCAGCAGAAGGTGCCCGGCATCGTGCTCGTGGAAAGCGTGGTCATGCTGAGCACCGTGAAGCGCGTGGGGTGGATGCTGAACCCGGACTCACGGGCGAGCGGCGCCGTCGTGGTGCCGGCCCAGGGGCTGGCCGCAACAGACTGAGCGCTGCGGACTGACCGCGGCGGACTGACTGCTGATAGGCGGCGCGCGGCGTGCCCCGCTTTGCGAGCTGTGGCATGCTTCCCCTAGGCGCCCTTCACCTGCTTCATCTTCCAGTTGGCCAGGCCAGGAGCCGCGCCACCAGTCCCGACCCGCCCGGACCCGCCTTGGCCTCATCGTTGAGTTGAGGATTCCAGGGCTGTGTCCCTGAATACCGATCAGGCCCCGCCCGTGCCTCGAACTGACCCGCCCGCCCGCCAGAAGGCCGCCCCCGAATCGGCCGGCATCTTCCACCGCAGCTACCTGCTGGTGACGCTCGGCGCGTGCGCGCTGGTGTTCCTGGCGGCCTTCGAGTCCCTGGCAGTGACCACCATCATGCCGCTCGTCAGCCGGGAACTCGACGGCGCTGGCCTCTATGCTCTGGCTTTCGCCGGGCCCCTCGCCACCGGGGTGATCGGCATGGTGGCCGCCGGCAGCTGGTCGGACCGCAAGGGGCCGGTGGCGCCCCTGCTGGCCGCGGTGGGCATGTTCGTGCTCGGCCTGCTGATCGCCGGCACTGCGGGGACCATGCCGGTTCTTGTGTCCGGGCGGCTGGTGCAGGGACTCGGCGGGGGCGGGCTCACGGTGGCGCTTTACGTCGTCATCGCCCGGGTCTACCCGCAGGTGCTGCACCCGAAAATCTTCGCCGCCTTCTCCGCGGCGTGGGTCATCCCGTCCCTCGTGGGCCCGTTCGCTGCGGGCGCCGTGGCGGAACTGGCCGGCTGGCAGTGGGTGTTTGTCGGCGTGGTGGGACTCGTGGTTCCGGCCCTGCTCCTGACGGCCCCGGCCCTGCGCGGCCTGAACGGAAGCCCGGACGACGCCGATTCCCCGGACCCAGCGGATCGCCCGCCAGGCGAAGAGGGTGCCGGAGGCCGCACGCCGGGCGGCCTCGCAAAGTTGGCGCTGGCGGCGCTGGCAGCGCTCGCTGTGCTGGGCCTGAACCTGTCCGCCGCGGTACCGGGCGCCGGGGGCGTGCTGGCGGCGGCCGCTGTCGCCGTCGCGCTCCTGGCCGTGCGTCCGCTCATGCCGCGCGGAACCCTGACAGCCCGGCGCGGCCTGCCGAGCGTGATCCTCACCCGGGGACTCGCGTCCGCGGCGTTCTTCGGCGCGGAGGTCTACCTGCCGTACCTGCTCGTGGAGCGCTACGCCTTCGCCCCGACCTTCGCAGGCCTCACGCTCACCGGCGGCGCGATCGCCTGGGCGGCGGCGTCGGCCGTCCAGGGCAAGCTGGGGAACCGCCTGGAGCACCGCAGGGCGGTGCGGATCGGCTCGGCCCTGGTCCTCGGCGCCATCGCTCTGGCCTTTGTGACAACGGTGTTGGCCTGGCCGGCGGCCGTCGCGATCGCGGGATGGATCTTCGCCGGGGGAGGCATGGGCCTGATGTATCCGCGGCTGAGCGTCATGACGCTGGCCCTTTCCACCAGGGACACCGAGGGCTTCAACAGCTCGGCGATGTCCATTTCGGACTCGCTCGGCGGCGCCCTGGCCCTGGCCGGCACGGGGATCGTGTTCGCCGCGTTCGCGACCTTGACGCCGGCGGCACCGTTTGCCGGGGTCTTCGCGCTGACGGCGGCGATCGGGATCGCCGCGGTGGCGGTCGCGCCGCGCGTCGCCGTCGTCCCGGCCGTCAGGACGCCCGCCTAACCCGAACTGCAAAGAGCCCCGAACTGCAAAGGAGCCCCGGCCGGAAGATCCGGCCAGGGCTCCTATGCGTCTCGCTTGAGGATCAAACAGCCGCGCGGGCTTCCTCCTCGGAGCGGACGGCCTGCCATTCGACAATCCGGGCCTGCTGCAGCGGGGACTTCCGGTTGAAGTGCCAGGCCGCACCCAGCAGCAGGAACCACACGGGTGCCACGACGAGCGCCAGGCGGGTGTCATCGGCCTGGGCCAGCGCCACCAGCATGAAGACGAAGAACGCGAGCACGACGTACGGCATGAACGCGGAGCCGGGCATCTTGAAGGCCGAAGCCTCGTGCAGGGCCGGCCGGCGGCGGCGGAAGACGATGTAGCTGATCAGGATCATGGACCACACGAACATGGTCAGCACGGAGGCCACGGAGGTCACGATCGTGAACGCGCCGATCACGGAGTCGCCGGCGTAGAGCAGGACAAGGCCGGCCAGCAGGAAGATGCAGGAGAACAGCAGTGCGTTCTGCGGCACCTTGCGGACGCTCAGCTTGCCGAACGCCTTGGGCGCGTTCCCGTCCTGGGCCAGGCCATAGACCATCCGGGAGGTCGAGTAGATTCCGGAGTTGGCGCTGGAGGCGGCGGAGGTCAGGACCACAAGGTTGATGACCACTGCGGCGATCCCCAGCCCGGCCAGGGTGAACATGCCGATGAACGGGCTGCTGGCGGGATCGATGGTGCGCCACGGGTTGACCGCCATGATGACCACCAGGGCGCCGACGTAGAAGAGCAGGACGCGGACCGGGATGGAGTTGATGGCACGCGGCAGGTTCTTCTCCGGGTCCCTGGTCTCGGCGGCGGCGGTGCCGACAAGTTCAATGCCGGCGAAGGCGAAGATGGCGATCTGGAAGCCGAGGATGAAGCCGAACATGCCGTGCGGGAACATGCCGCCGTCGTTCCACATGTTGGCGAGGTTGGCTTCGGCGCCGCTCGGGGAGGTGAAGTGGGTGGCGATCATGACCGCGCCGGTGATGATCAGGGCCACGATGGCGACCACCTTGATGATCGCAAACCAGAACTCGGCTTCGCCGAACGCCTTCACGGTGGGGAGGTTCAGGAGGATAAGGACTACGGGCGTGAGCAGCGCTGGGATCCACAGGGGCGTGCCGGGCGCCAGCTTGTCCACGTAGCCGGCAATGGCGACGATGTCCGCCACGCCGGTGACCACCCAGAAGAACCAGTAGGACCAGCCGGTGAAGAAGCCGGCCCAGGGGCCGAGCAGGTCGCCGGCGAAGTCGCTGAAGGACTTGTAGTTCAGGTTGGAGAGCAGGATCTCGCCCATGGCACGCATCACGAAGAACAGCATGAAGCCGATGATCATGTAGACGAAGATGACGGACGGGCCGGCGAGCGAGATGGTCTTGCCGGAACCCATGAACAGGCCGGTGCCGATGGCGCCGCCGATGGCCAGCAATTGGATGTGGCGGTTGCCGAGGGCGCGGGCAAGGTGCGGTTCGCGGCTCCCGGCGCCGGAGTCACTGTTGGTGGAGGCGGCAGTGTCAGATTCTGAGATGGCCGGAGCGGCCGAGGTGGTGCGTTCAGACATGAGGCTTCTTCCTTGTCACGGGCGGTCGCAGCGGGCGGGGGTTCCGCACTGCGGGCCGCACAGGTCCGTCAGGGTGTGACGGAGGTAACAGTTTTAGCGGGTAGATCCAGATTAGGGCCGGTATTTCGTGGTCCCGTTGTCGCGGCGGGCTGCCCGGGTGGCTGGCCGGCCGGTGATGCGCCCAGGTTCTCCCGGCGGCACCGGGAATCCGCGCGGTGCGGAAACGGCTCCGAAACCCGCGTCCATCGGGGGGCCTAGGGAAAAAGCGACGGCGGCACGGCAGTCCGGCGCGGCCGCCTGCGCCGCCTTCTGCGCGAACCACCCGCGCACGGGCCCGTTCGACAACTGTCGACCATCTTAGCCTCAGTTGTCGTCCGCTGTCCTTTGTCACATTTTTGCCCGCTGAAGACGGGCCAGGGCCCGGGGCCGGGGCCCGAAAAGCGGGCGAGAGCGCGGCCCGTGGCTTGTGCGCGGCGTGCCGAGGCTACTCCCCGCAGCTGGCCTTACTTGAGCTTGCGTGCGCTTGCTTTGCCGTCGGCGGCGTCGGTGGCGCGCTGCCCGGCCTCCTGCGGGGCCTGCGCGGGCTGCCCATCCTGTTTGAGGTACTCATTGCCCGGCGCCCTGCCGGTGCCATCCTTGGCCGCGACAATGTGGTGGATGACCGTGCGGTTGACGTTGTCGTCGAGTCCCATGGTGTTCCTCTCGTGGTTCCTGCCCAACGCGGCGCAGCGGTCCGTCCACCCGGGCCAACAGGCGCGCTCGAAGAGCCACCCTGGTCCTGGTGTCACTGGTGATTCGGACCCGGATCGGGCTTGGATGGCCGGCCGCGTTACACAGTTCTGCAGATTGCTGCCCGGCCGCTTACTGGGTGGCCAGACGCGTGGCCCGCAGCACGGCATCGGTGAGTGGCGCGATCCCGCCGTCGGGCCCCACCATGCTGCGATTCCGGCTGTCCAGGACATCGACGCGCCACAGCGGCTCTTCGATCGGGAGTTCCCGGGCAATGTCCTCGGCGGTGAAGAACTTCTCCGGAGTGTGGTGCGCACCCCACGGCGGCAGTCCATCGGGATGATGGCCGACGATCAGCAGCGTCCCGCCGGTCCGCACCGCTGCGGCGGCGAGCTGCAATGCCTGCTGCCACGGCATCTGGGTGGAATGCAGGAACTGTGCCGAGACGAGGTCGAACAACCGGTCCGGGACCCACGAGGCAAGATCCTGTTGGACCCACGTGATGTTGGCGCCCTGGCCGCGGTCCCGGGCGTGCACGGCCGCACGTTCAAGGGCGACGGCGGAAACGTCCAGGCCGGTCACGGACCAGCCGCGGGCAGCGAGCCAAATGGCGTCCGCGCCCTCGCCGCACCCCAGGTCCAGGGCCTCGCCCGGGGCCAGGTCCGCCGCCTCGGCGACGAGTTGCGGATTCGGCTCCCCGCTCCACATTCGGGGGCGGCTGCTGTACTTCTCATCCCACACTTGTGCCGCGTTCATCGGCGCTGTGTTGCTCTGAACTGTGTTGATTTGGGCTGTGTTCATCTGCGCCGCAGGACCGGGCGCAGCAGTGCCCTGCGCCGCTCGATCGGCGGCGTCGTGCTCGTGGCTGTGTGTTGTCATGGCTTCTCCTCGTCGCCTTGCCCGCCCACCATGCTCCTCCGCGACGCAACGGCGGTCAATACACGGCCTGGCCTGCGGAAACGCCCCGGAAAAGCGGCGCGAAGGCAGGGTGACACATGAAAATCACGCTCCGGAAACGCATCCGAAACCTGTGTCGTGAATGCTGGGCGCAAAGAGGTTGAACGCTGGGGAAGGGCAATGATCATGGACGTTGACGCAGCACGGCACATCCGCAGCTCCACTGAGTTGAATGTGGGGGACGAAATCGAGGCCTGGCACAACGGCAAGCTCTTCCACCGGGGCACGGTAACGCAGACCGTCACAGCCGTGGACCTGTTCTGGATTCTGGATGCCGGGACGGGGACGCGCCGCCTCATCGACGCCGAGGCGCTCGTGATCCTGCGGGCGGCGGCCCCCGCGGCCCCGGCCGCAGGCAAGTCACCGTCGCGGGCGCCCGTCCGCACCGCCCCCTCCCATGCGCCCGCCCACACACCCTCCGGGGCTTCCCACATGCCGCTGTTCCAGGCCCCCAGCCTGGCGGGCTAGGAGCCGGCCGCCGGCCGCGGATACGGGACCCGGCCCTGCCGGATGATAGACTGGTGAAACTTGATGTGCAGTGATGCCCACTTTGGTTTCGGTTGACCGGCTTCGGTCCATCAACCGGACCCCTGCCGGCTTCCTTCGGGAATCCGCCGCAGGCAGTGGGTTTTTTTCATGTGAGAGGCACATCCTGCGTCGATGAACGCGTTCCATTTGGTCCCGGCCGCAGCTTGCTGATGTTTGGCGGCAGCCCGGTTGATCACCTGACTTTTCTTCGGCGAACCCCTGAGCCAACCGGCGCCGGGGGCCGATATCCGCATGGATACCGCCTGAAAGACCTTTGACTACATGACTACATTTGCTGCCCTCGGCACGCCCAAGGCCCTCGCCGACACCCTTACCGCCCAGGGAATTGTTGAGCCGTTCCCCATCCAGGTCAAGACCCTGCCGGACACCCTGGCCGGACGCGACGTCCTGGGCCGCGGCCGCACCGGCTCCGGTAAGACCATCGCCTTCGCCATCCCGCTTGTGGCACGACTCGCCGAGCGGGAAGCGGGCTACTTCCGCAAGCCCGGCCGCCCCATGGGCCTTGTCCTTGCACCCACCCGCGAACTGGCCACCCAGATCAACGCGACAATCGAGCCGCTGGCCAAGGCTGCCGGCCTGACCACCACCGTGATCTACGGCGGCATCTCCCAGGCCCGCCAGGAAAAGGCCTTGCGCGCCGGCGTCGACATCGTCATCGCCTGCCCGGGCCGCCTGGAGGACCTGATCCGCCAGCGCATCCTGACCCTCGAGGCCGTCGAGATCACCGTACTGGACGAGGCCGACCACATGGCCGACCTCGGCTTCCTCCCGGTGGTCAAGAAGCTCATGGACATGACCCCCACCCAGGGCCAGCGCCTGCTGTTCTCCGCCACCTTGGACAACGGCGTGGACAAGATCGTCCAGCGCTACCTGTCCAACCCGCTGACCCACTCCGTGGACGACCCGCAGGCTGCGGTGACCACCATGGAACACCACGTGCTGGTGGTCAACGACCAGACCGTCAAGAAGCAGCTGATCGTCGAGCTCGCCTCCGGCGCCGGCCGCCGCGTGCTCTTCATGCGCACCAAGCACCACGCCCGCAAGCTGGCCAAGACCCTGACGGACGCCGGCATCCCCGCCGTCGACCTTCACGGCAACCTTTCGCAGAACGCCCGTGACCGCAACCTGGCCGAGTTCGCCTCCGGTGACGTCCGGGTCCTGGTGGCTACCGACGTCGCCGCCCGCGGCGTTCACGTCGACGACGTCGAACTGGTCATCCACGTGGATCCGCCCACGGAGCACAAGGCGTACCTGCACCGCTCGGGCCGTACGGCCCGCGCCGGCTCCGACGGCACCGTGGTCACGCTGACCCTGCCCGAGCAGCAGTCCGACGTCAAGAAGCTGATGAAGGCCGCCGGCGTCGAGGTCAACTTCGAGCGCGTCACCGCCAACTCCCCGCTGGTTGCCGAACTGGTGGGCGAAATGGCCGACAAGATTGATCCGCGGACCCGTGCGGCGCTGCTGGCAGCCAAGGCCGCCCAGCACGGCGGCGGTACCTCCACCGGTGCCAACGCCGAGCGCAAGCGCGCCCGCCGCCAGGCCTCACCCACCGCGGGTGGCCGGGGCGGCCGCGGCGGACGCGGACGCGTCGGAGCCGAGGCTCCCCGCACCGATCTGCCGCGCGCCGAGCGCCGCGCCGTCGCGTACGAAGGCAAGGCTGCCGCCCGCAACGCCGCCGACCGTCTCGCCGAGCAGAACCAGGACCGCGCTGACGCCGAGCGCGCCGAGCGCCGGAACGCGCGTGGCCGCGGCCGGGCCACCGCCTACGCGCACCACAACGACGTCCCGGCCGCCGGCGGCCGTGCCGCGGCCGGCCGCGGTTCGGACGGGCGCGCAGCCGAGGGACGCAGCGACGCCCGTGGCGCTTCGGCTCCCCGCAGCGGCGCACCCCGGACCGGTGGGGCTCCCCGCACGGGTGGCGCACCGCGCACCGGCGGCGCACCCCGCACGGGTGCCACAGCCGGCGGCCAGCGCAACGGACGCCCGGCAACCGGCCAGCGCGCAGCAGCCGGCGCCAAGTCCGGAGGCAACGCGGCTGTCTGGTCCTCGACCACCGGCGGCACCTCGGGCGGATCCTACGCAGGCGGCGGCAACGGCCGCTCCAGCGAAGGCCGTCCGGCACGCAGCGGCGGCCCCCGCCGCGCGTCCGCACCGGCGTCGAACGAACGCCGCAGCCGCTAAGGTTTCGCCTGCCCGCTACCTAAAGTAGGTGGCGATGCGCATAATGCCGGTCGCGACGGGAATTCCCGCAGCGACCGGCATTGTGCGCAGCGGGAACCACGAAGCGCAGCGACAGTTACCAGCCGCGGGCGCGCCACTCTTCCAGGTGCGGTCGTTCCGCGCCCAGCGTGGTGGGCTTGCCGTGGCCCGGGTGCACCACGGTGTCATCCGGATACACGTCGAACAGCCGCTCGCTCACGTCGGTGATGAGCTGGTTGAACCGCGCCGGATCCTTCTGCGTGTTGCCCACACCGCCCGGAAACAGCGAGTCGCCGGAAAAGATGTGGGCCGGGCCCTGCGGATCCTGGTACACGAGGGCGATCGACCCCGGCGTATGCCCGCGCAAGTGCACTGCCGTCACGTTGAAACCGTCGAAGTTGCCGACGTCCCCGTGATCCAGCAGCACATCCACGGGCACCGGCAGCTCCGGGGCATCCTCTGCCCCGGCCGCCGTCTTCGCCCCCGTGGCTTCCACCAGGCCTGCCAGCGCCCGGACGTGGTCCCAGTGCTGGTGGGTGGTGGCAATCAGCGCGAGCTTCGGCGTCGCGGTGGTATCCGCGGCGGCGTCCGCGAGCAGTCCCTGGATGGCGGCCAGATCATCGGCCGCATCGATCAGGAGCTGCGCGCCGGACGCCTTGGCCGTGAGCAGATACACGTTGTTGTCCATCTCGCCGACCGAGATCGGGCGGATGGTGATGTCACGTAACGAGTGAATGAGCGAATCCATGGGCTTCAGTCTACGGACGCGCTATTCACGGCCCTGGGACACCCAGTTGGGGTCCGCGGAGCGGGAGCCGACGACGGCGTCCGCGGCGGCGTCGAGCGTCTTCAGTTGCGCTGGGGTGAAGTCCAGCGCCAGGGCACCCAGGTTCTCGTCGATCCGGTCCGCCTTGCGGGTGCCGGGGATGGGGACCACCGGCAGTCCCAGCTTCCGGCCCTGCGCGAGCAGCCAGGCCAGTGCCACCTGGGCGGGAGTCGCTGCCCGCCCGGCGACGCTGAGTTCCGCAGCGACTGCCCGTACGGCGGCAACCACGCCCTGGTTGGCGTCGGCGGCGTCCGCGGCAAAGCGGGGGATGTTGCGGCGGAAGTCGTTGCTGCCCAGCGTTGCAGCGTCTACGGTGCCGGTGAGGAATCCCCGGCCCAGCGGCGAATAGGGCACAAAGCCCACCCCGAGGTCGGCCGCGGCCGGAACTACGTTGCGTTCCACGTCGCGGCTCCAGATGGACCATTCGCTCTGGACCGCGGCGATCGGGTGGACGCGGCTGGCCTCCCGCAGCTCCTCGGCCGTCACCTCGGACAGGCCAAGGTGCCGCACTTTGCCGGCCTGCACCAGCCCCGCCATGGCCTCCACGGTTTCCACTATCGGAACGCGGAGGTCACGGCGGTGCAGGTAGTACAGGTCGATCGAGTCGGTGCCGAGCCGTTGCAGGCTGCGGTCCACGGCCTGTTTCACGTACTCCGCGTCACCGCGGATGTCCGTGTAGCCGGCCGACGGCGTGCCCACGAGGCCGAATTTCGTGGCCAACTGGACGTCGCCGCGGCGTTCCTTGAGCAGCCGCGCGATGAGTTCCTCGTTGCTGCCGCCGCCGTAGATGTCCGCCGTGTCGATGAAGCTGACGCCGGCGTCGACGGCGTGGTGCAGGGTCTTGAGGGCCTCGGCCGGGTCCACGTCGCCGTAGACAGGGGTCAGGGCCATGCCGCCGAACCCCAGGGGGCTGACCGTGAGGCCGTCGCCGAGCTGGACTGTTGCTGCCGTCATCTGGGTCTCCATTCGCGCACTCAGTGGTTCCGAAGTAGTTCCGTCCCTGCCAAGAACCCTAGGGCGCGCGCGGCTATTCCGATTCGGGCCCGGTCACGCCGGAGGATTTTCCCCACCTTTGCCTGTGGCGCGGCCGGTACGACGGCGCGTCGCGGGGGACGCGCCGTCGTGCAGGCTCAGACGTGGGGAGACTCCGCGGGGGAGCGCGGCTGCTGTTGCAGCGTCGGGGCCCGCTCTCCGGCGGCCAGGAGCTTCAGGCCCGCGGCGCAGCCGACGATCCCGGCGATGAACAACAGCCTGAGCGGGCTCGCCGGTTCGGCGCCGGTGGCCATCGCCCAGCCCACCGTCAGCGCGGCGCCGATCCCCACCCAGACGGCGTAGGCGGTGCCGAGCGGGATACGCTTCACGGCCATGCCAAGCCCCACCATGCTGAGGGTGGCCGTTACCGCGAAAACGAGGGTGGGCATAAGGCGGGTGAACCCGTCGGACAGGCCCAGGGCCGTGGCCCAGACCGCTTCCAGCACGGCGGAAGCGAGCAGGATCAGCCAGGTGAGGGCCGGAGTTGGCCGGTTATCCTGGCGGTTCTTGCCGGAGTTGGCGGCCATCATCACGCCACCAGCTTCAGGCCGACGACACTCGCGGCAATCCCGCCAAGCAGCAGGATCCGGGCCGCGGCGGCGCGCTCAACTTTGGTGACCATCGCGTAGCCGGACGTCAGGACGACGCCGACGCCCACCCATACGGCGTAGGCCGTTCCGGTGGGGATGGACTGCATGGCGACGGCCAGCCCGCCCGTGCTTGCAATGACGGAGACGAGTAAAACCAGGCCCGGGACCAGCCGACGCCGGCCGGTGGCCTGCGACGTGCGGTGCAGCGCGGCGGCCCAGACGGCTTCCAGCGCTCCGGAAAGAATGAGTATTAACCATGACATGACGGCTCCCGTGGCCAGTCTTGTCGCGTACCGGGTACTGAACCGTCGTCCGGAGGCCCGGAGGGGGCCTTGGCCTTCAAGTCTAGCAAAAGCCGGGTCGCCGCAAGGCGGGAGTCAGCGCAAGGCGGGAGTCACCGCCCGATGGCGTTGCTCCAGACCGTGAACGTGCGCCCCACGGGGTAGCGGGCGCACGGCTCGTCCGGAGCGGTGAGGTCGCCGGCGTCGATATCGGATGCCGCCGACACCACGGCCCGGCCGTCGGCGGTGGCCAGGGTGGCCCGGCCGCCGATCCGCCGCAAGGCGGGCATGGCCCCCCGTTCGAGGCGCTGGACCGTGACGTCGATGCCCACGATTCCCGCGACCGGACCATCCGGGCGGGTGAAAACCGGGTGCGTGAAGGTCAGGACGTATTCGTCGGTGCAGAGGAAATCCACGTAGGGCCCGGTGACATGCGCCTGGCCCGTTTCCACCGGGATACGGAACCATTCGGCCTTGACGTAGCGGCTGATGGAATTGGGGCTGAAGTTGGCCAGGGCGTCGACTGGTTCCAGGTCCGGGCCTTGCCACCAGGCGATATAGCTGCGCTCGGGCCCGAGCAGCCCGGCGTTGGCGATGAACCCTGCGCCGGCGGCGTAGCCATCGGGCAGTTGCACCAGTTCCTCGACGAACGGTCTGATGAGCTTGTCCACGGCCGTGCCCGTGACTTTGCCGGACATTGCGGCTAGGGCTGCGCCGGTGTCAGCGGCCCACACCGTCAGGCGGCGCTCGATGCCGGCGATGGTGGAATCGAGTTCTGCGGCCGCCCGCCCGGCAGGATCTGGGCCGGCCGCCGCCGCGGACTGAGCAGCGGAGCGCCCTGCGGTGGGGCCGGCGGAGGCGGCTGCCGGGCTGACGGCGGAGCGGCCTGCGGAAGCTGCTACCGGCGTGACGGCGGAGCGGCCTGCGGTAGACGTGGTTTCGGACATGGTTGCTGCCTTAGCTCGAAGGGGCCGGGACATTTCGCGGTGAAGAGGTGTGGTCAAAATCGTGAGGTCAATAGCGTTTGGCCTGCTCGGTCAGCAGCCAGTCGGTAGTGGCGGAGATGAGGGCCTTGACCCCCGTTTCGGCGGCCCCGGGGTCGTGGGCCTCAATGGCGGTCGCCACCGCCTCGAGGATCACTGTGGTGCGTTCGCGGTAGCCGGTGTCGGCGCACGGGAGCAGCGTGAGCGTGCCAAGGTCGGCCTGCAGCCGGATGAGCTCGCGGGCGAGCCGGGCGGAGCGGGCGATGGCGGCGACTTCCAGCAGGAACTCCGAGAGGGCCAGCCGCCAGCTCAGGGAGTCATCATCCGCCGCGGGAATGAACGAGCGCAGCATGGAGATGTCGGCCGCGTCCGAGCGCCGGGCCGCGACGCCGGCGCAGGCCGCGGCGATCGCCTGGTAGTGCAGCGCGAGGTCCCTGATCTGCAGCCGGCTCAACTCATGCAGCTGCTCCAGGGCCCGTTCCCGGGAGGGCAGCACGTCATCCGCGATGAAGCTCCCGCCGCTGCGGCCGCGGGCGGTCCGGATGATTCCCGAGGCCCGCAGCTGGGAGAGGGCCTCCCGTGCCGTTACCGCAGACACTCCGAGGGCCGCAGCCAGCTCGGTCTCGTTCGGCAGCCGCTGCCCGCTGGTCAGCAGCCCAGTCTCCACGGCCTGTTCGATGCGGCCGCACACTTCATCCACGAGCCCGCGTGATTTGATCGGCGTGAACACCGCAGCGAGGCTCCGGGAGGCGCCCTTCGGCGACAACAACATCCGGGCCTCCCTTCCCTCCGGCGGTATCCGGCCGTCCTGGCCGGCATCCCTGCAGTGTCCGCGGGCGGCGCCGCCGTGCGTCATCCGGGCTGATGTCATCCTAATCCGGGCTTTGCCGGAGGGTCTATACATAAAACCTATGAAGTAATAGCATTTTGGCCAGCAGCCCAGTGTGCTCTGGATCACATTCCGCTGCGTGGCTTTCCCCGTGGACCATCCGGCAACGACGTAAGGCGCACCGCATGACCGAAACACTGGCCGCCGGCACCCCGACCGGAACCGAAGAGGTTCCGGCGATCCGCCTGCGCAAGCTCACCAAGGTCTTCGGTGATACCACCGCGGTCAATGCCGTGGACCTGGACATCCGCCACGGCGAGTTCTTCTCCATGCTCGGCCCGTCCGGCTCCGGCAAGACCACAGTCCTGCGGCTGATTGCCGGCTTCGAACTGCCGACCGCCGGGAGCATCGAACTCGAGGGCAAGGACGTCACGGCAATGGCGCCCTTCCAGCGGGACGTCAACACCGTGTTCCAGGACTACGCGCTGTTCCCGCACATGTCCCTCGTGGACAACGTCGCCTACGGGCTGCGGGTGCGCGGCATGCCCGGGAACCAGCGGCGGGAGCGGGCCAGGGAGGCCCTTGACCGTGTCCAGCTCGGGAAGTTCCTCGGCCGCAAACCTGCCCAGCTCTCCGGCGGCCAGCGGCAGCGGGTTGCCCTGGCCCGGGCGCTCGTTGTCGAGCCAAAGGTGCTTCTGCTGGACGAGCCGCTCGGAGCCCTGGACCTGAAGCTCCGGCAGCAGATGCAGGTCGAACTCAAGGAATTGCAGCGCTCGCTCGGCATCACCTTCATCTTCGTCACCCACGACCAAGAGGAGGCCCTGACCATGAGCGACAGGATCGGGGTCTTCAACAACGGCAGCATCGAACAGATTGGTACCGCGCACGAAATCTACGAGCACCCCGGCGGCGTCTTCGTGGCCAATTTCGTCGGCACGTCCAACATTTTCGACGCGGGCCAGGCGCAGGCGGTCTACGGCCGGCCGGATCCCCTGTGCGTCCGTCCGGAGCGGCTGCGCGTGGCCTGGACCAGGGAACCTGAGGGCCGTGCCGGCACCACCTCCCGGTCCGGGACGGTGACCTCGTTCGTGTACGTCGGGCACGCCACCCAGGTGCGGGTGCAGCTCGACGGCGGACCCGCCGTCGTCGCGCTCGTGCCGGAAAAGCTTCCCGGCAACGACGCCGAGCTGGTGAACGGGCCCGTCACTGTCAGCTGGGACGACGACGCCGTCGTGTGGCTACCGGCCGGCGGCTCCGGCACCGATGCGCCCGCCACCGATGCCGCCCACACCGATTCTCCACACATCGACTCACCCAAGACCGAAAGGTAAGAATCATGGCACCAAGAACAAAGGCCTCCCTGGTGGTCGGCGTGGTTGCGGCGGCGGCCCTCGCGCTGTCGGCCTGCGGAACCAGCGGCGGATCGGGTACCGCGGCGTCGACGCAGCCGGTGAAGACCGAGATCGGCGCCGGTGAGGGCCAGGTCTCCATCCTCGGCTGGCCCGGGTATGTCGAGGACGGCAGCAACGACCCTGCGGTCGACTGGGTGCATCCGTTCGAACAAGAGACCGGGTGCAAGGTCAGCTTCAAACCGTTCGGCACTTCGGACGAGGCCGTGACGCTCATGCGCACCGGCCAGTACGACGTCATTTCCGCCTCCGGGGACGCCTCGCTGCGCCTGGTCGCCGGCCATGACGTCCAGCCGGTCAACATGAGCCTGCTGAAGAACTACCCGGACATCTATCCGTTTTTGAAGGACAAAGCCTGGAACACGGTCAACGGCGTTAACTACGGGATGCCCCACGGCTGGGGCGCCAACCTGCTGATGTACACCACGGACAAGGTCACCCCGGCGCCCGCCTCCTGGAGCGCCGTCTTTGACGACGCCGCCAAGCACACCGGCAAGGTCACGGCCTACGATTCGCCCATCTACATCGCCGATGCCGCCGTCTACCTCATGGCCCATAAGCCGGAGCTGGGCATCAAGAACCCGTATGCCCTCGACAAGGACCAGCTGGCTGCCGCCGTCGACCTGCTCAAGCAGCAGCGCACGCACATCGGCGAGTACTGGAGCGACGTCGTCAAGGAGGTCCAGGCCTTTACCGCCGGGAGCACCGTGGTCGGCACCACCTGGCAGGTGGGTGCCAACATCGCGACGGCAGGCGGCGCCAAGGTCGCCACGCTTCTCCCTGAAGAAGGTGCCACGGGCTGGTCGGATACGTGGATGATCGGGGCCAAGACCAAGAACCCGAACTGCTCCTACAAGTGGCTCGACTACATCGCCAGCCCCAAGGCGAATGCCCAGGTGGCGGAGTACTTTGGCGAATCCCCGGCCAACGCGAAAGCCTGCGCGCTGACCACTGATCCCAAGCACTGCGAGACCTACCACTCCGGTGATACGGCTTACGCCGGAAAGATCTGGTACTGGACCACCCCTGTGGCCGAATGCCTCGATGGCCGCAAGGACGTCAAGTGCACCGACTACTCGGAATGGACCAAGGCCTGGACGGAAATCAAGGGCTGATACCGGCACCGCCGCACCAATACCGCAAGAAGAAGCCGGCCCCGGCGGCCGGCAGAGATTAAGGCGAGATGGCACAACAGATACAACAGCTGCCGCCCGGCCCACCCCGTGATGCCGGCGCTGTACCGCGGGCGAAAACCAACGCCTTCTCGGCGCTGCTGCACCGCTCACCCCGGCTGAGGCTTGCCGGGCTGCTCACAGCCCCGGCGGCCTGGCTGGTGCTTGTGTACATCGCTGCCCTGGCGGCACTGCTGGTCACCGCCTTCTGGACGGTGGACACCTTCACCGGAGAGGTGTCCACGGTCTGGACCACGGAGAACATCGTCACGGTCCTGACCGATCCGGTGTACCAGCGGATCACCCTGCGGACGTTGTGGATCGCGGTGGCGGTGACCGTGATCGACATGGTCCTCGCCCTGCCCATCGCGTTCTTCATCGCCAAGGTGGCCAGCGCCCGGTGGGAAAAACTGCTCGTGGTGGCCGTGCTCATGCCGCTGTGGGCCAGCTACCTGGTCAAGGCCTACGCCTGGCGGAATGTCCTGGCCGAGGGCGGTCTGCTGGAGTGGCTGGGGGCGCCGATCGGACTCTCGTCCCCGGGCTACGGCGAGACCGCCGTAATCCTGACCCTGTCCTACATCTGGCTGCCGTACATGATCCTGCCGATCTACGCGGGCTTTGACCGGGTACCCGACTCCCTGCTGGAAGCCTCCGGGGACCTGGGCGCGAAACCGCTGACCACCATGCGCCTGGTCATGCTTCCGCTGCTGGTCCCCTCCATCATTGCGGGCACGATCTTCACGTTCTCGCTGTCCCTGGGCGACTACATCACCGCGCAGATTGTCGGCGGGACCACCCAGATGCTCGGCACCGTGGTCTACGCAAATGTCGGATCCGCGAACAACCTGCCCTTTGCCGCCGCGGTGTCGCTGGTTCCGATCGCCATCATCATGTTCTACCTCTTCATCGTCCGCCGCACCGGCGCCCTGAATAACCTGTAGCGAAAGGCGCATCATGAGGCTTTCCCGTAGCGCCAAAGTGGTCCTGGGCGTCGTTACCACGCTGGTGCTGTTGTTCATCTACACCCCACTCATGCTCGTGGTGGTGAACTCGTTCAACGCGGACCGGACGTTCGGCTGGCCGCCCAAAGGATTCACCTTGGAATGGTGGGGCAAGGCTTTTGACTCGCCCGGCGTCCGGGAGGCCGTCCTGTCCTCGCTGTGGGTGGCGGTGGTCGCGACGATCATCTCGCTGCTGCTGGGGACGCTGCTGGCACTGTCATTGCAGCGGTATGAGTTCTTCGGCCGCGACGTCATCAACCTGCTGGTGATCTTGCCGATCGCCCTGCCCGGTGTTGTCACAGGCATCGCCCTGAACAACATGTTCACCACCATCATGGGCATCCCGCTCAGCCTGTGGACGGTGGTGATCGCCCACGCCACGTTCTGCATGGTGACCGTGTTCAACAACGTCATTGCCCGGCTCCGCCGAATGAGCCCCGGTCTGGAGGAAGCCTCCTCCGATCTCGGCGCCGGCGTCTTCACCACATTCAACCTGGTGACGTTCCCCCAACTGCGCTCTGCCCTGCTGGCCGGCGGGCTGCTTTCCTTCGCGCTCAGCTTCGACGAGATCATCGTCACCACTTTCACGATCGGGGCCGGTGAGACGACGCTGCCGATCTGGATCCTGCAAAACCTGTTCCGTCCGAACCAGGCGCCCGTGGTCAACGTTGTGGCCGTCGTGCTGATCGTGGTCTCAATCGTTCCGATCTGGCTCGCGCAGAAGCTGTCCGGGGACTCCGTGCGGGTCAGCGGCGCCCGGGTTAAGGCGGACGCGCGCTAATCCGTGCCTGGCTCGCCGGCTGGATCGATGGAGACGACCGCCAGGAACCCGCGGCCCACGATCTCCGGCGTCCCGGTATCGGAGCCGACGACGGCGTCATAGCGGTTGAGCTCGACGCGCTCCGGCTCCGGAGCGGCGGGGGCCGGCGGCTCGGCGGGCGTGCCGGCCGAGGGTGTTGGGCCGCCCGGCGTCCCCGGGCTGACGGTCGCCTGCCCCTGCAGGAGGATGCCGAACTGGCCTTCGAACACCGGGTGGGCGCGCGTCTTGGAGAGCTCGACGATGGATGTGTAGCCCTTGAAGGCGCCGTTGCGGGTGATGACGTTCAAGTCCCGGATGTCGCCGGTGGGCAGTGCTCCCGCCGAGTCCGCGTCGCCGGAGAACCGGAACGGGCGGTACTTCTCCAGCGGATGCTCTGCGCCGTCAACGCTCAGGAGCAACAATTCGCCGTCGATCACGGTCAGCACGCGGTCCATCCCGGCGAAGACAGAGAAGGGGCCGGCCCTGGATACCTCGGCAATGCTGACGCGCCAGTCCCATGCGTTGTCCTGCGACGTCCGAGGATGGCGTGCCAGTTCGCGCGTCACCCCGCCGCCGTTGCGCCAGGGGTGGGCTTTGAGCTCGGCGTAGCGGATGATCTCCATGGCCTCAGCCTATCGGCCGGGCATCGGCCGGGCTGCCGCCGCCTCGGCCGCCCCGACGCAAAGTCGGCGGCCGCGGTCCGGGCTTGCTAACGTCAGAGGCAGGAAGCGTGCAAAAGGAGCCCCGAATGTTTGTCAAAGTGTGCGGTCTTAGCACCCCGGATTCGGTCCGCGTCGCGGCCGGCGCCGGCGCGGACGCCGTCGGCTTCGTCCTGACCCGCAGCCCCCGGGAAGTCACGCCGGAACAGGTCAGGAACCTCCTCACCCACGTTCCGAGCGGGCTGCCGGCGGTGGGGGTGTTCCGGCACGAACCGGCCGCCGACGCCGTCGCCGTCGCCCGTGAAGCCGGCCTGGCCTGGGTCCAGCTCCATGGGGACCGCTCACCGGCGGACGTCCGGACGGTGCACGACGCCGGGATGAAGCTGATCCGGGCGGTCACCATGGCGGCCGGCACGGAAGCCTTCGAGGACTGGGGCGAGGACCTGCTCCTGATCGACGCCGCCGTCCCCGGCTCCGGCGAAGCCTGGGACTACGGCTCCGTCCGGGCCAAGGCTCTTGCGGGGCGCAAATGGCTGCTCGCGGGCGGCCTGGATCCCGCCAATGTGGCCCGTGCAGCGGTGGAGGCCGGTGCGTGGGGCGTCGATGTTTCCTCCGGCGTCGAGTCGGCGAGAGGCGTCAAGGACCTGGCCAAAATTGGGGGCTTCGTGCGGGCGGCCAAGGGGTCGGACTGAGGCCCGGCCGGACACGGAAGAGTGGCAGCGGGATGGTCCCCTTGCTGCCACTCTTCTAACGGGGGCTGCCACTCGTCAAACGGACCGGTCGCTTTTCTAACTTGGGAGCCACGGACTATCGACTAGGAGCGTTTGATGATGACGTCATCAATGTATTCGTCACCCTTTTGACGGTTGTGCTCCGCCCCGAGCTGAACTTTGCTCAAGCTGCTCCCCAGCATGCTGACACTCGTGCTGCTGTACCGTTGCACGCCGTCGAACCACACCTGGATTGTTGACTTGCTGCCGTTCGCGGTCACCCGCATGGAGACGTGGTGCCACGCGCTCAGGGAGATGCTGCTGGAGATCAGCTTCGTGTAGACAAAGGCGCCGCTTGGTGAGGTCACCCGCAGCCACAGCTGCCCGTTGCTGTTGTACCGGTAGATGTCTGCAACGCGGGTTGAGCCGGAGAAGAACCGGAAGTACGGGACGTCGTTGCCGGAAACGCCGGCCACCGTGATCTTGAACCAGCCGTCGGCGTATGAGGTCTTGGTCCCCGAGGGAAATGCGGGGGCGGAAAGATTTGCGAGCGAACCGGAATCCGTGGTCACGTGCAGTTTGGCCGAACGGGCACCGGTATGGGTCAGCGAACTGGAAATAGTTGCCGTGCCGGTGCCCGACACCTGGGGGACGAGGCCGCAAAAGCCGCTCGATTCAAAACTCGTGGCGAGCACCACGGTGCCGGGATAGGTGTTTGTCGGCGCGGGGGCGCAGGTCGCGGCGGTGGCAGCCGACGCGGAACCGAAAATGAGGGAACCGGCTACGAGCAATCCGAGCGTCCCCACCGTGCTGAGGGCTTTGAGTTTTCTCATTTGAAGATACTTTCCGTGGTTGGTTCGAGTTGTTGACGTGCGCTTGCCCGGCCCCGGGCGAGTGGCTCCTTTCACACAAGCTGCGCCAGGTGCGCCAGCTGCACGATCACAGCGACGCAGACGATGGCCAGCAGGGCGGCGGTGGTGACCACCACGGCCCGCGGGAGTGCCTTGTCAGGCTTCAAGACGCGCAGCACATCGCAGCTCACGAGTGCGGACACAGTGGCCAGCCCTGTCAGGAAGAGGATCATTTCGCACGCACCATTGCCCGCTTCGGCCGCTTGAGCTCAAGGCCCAGGAAGGCGAGCGTGATCAGCGAGAGGACGCACACGCCAACCGGCGGTGACCAGAGCCGTGCATAGATCATCGCCGTCGCCACGAGGGTGGACATCGCCAGGCTGAAGGCAATTGCGATGGCGATGCTGAGGGGCAGCGCGCCGGTGGCCTGGGCTGAGCGCGGGGGGTCGAAGCGCAGGAGCAGTACCAATGCTGTTCCGGGCCCGGCCAGCATCAGCAGGCCGATCACCGCCAGGCGCAGGCCCTCTGGGCCGACAAACGAGAGCGGTATGGCTGCCAGGGCGACGGCTGCCGTCGCATAGCTCACGTAGCTGCGTTCAGTTGCCATTGCTAACTCCTTCGATGTGATAAATCACGCCGCCGGCGTTTTCGAAAACCTTCGTCCAGCCCGGACTGGTGGCGCAGGTGGCGACAAAGCGTTGAATGTCGCCAGTGGGGGTCGAGCCGCGAAGTTCGGCTGCCTCCTGCTGGCTTTCGGTAACGATGAGGTACGCCCCCGCTTTGTGGGCGATCTGATTGGCCGCGTCACAGCTCAGCGGCGCGGCGTTGGGGATGGGCTCGGCAGCAACGAGCGCCCGGTAGTCGTAGTCCGCGTAGTGCTGGAATCTCCACGGGGTGTTGCGAACAGCCTCAATGAGGACAGAGCCGGTGGGCGCGGTCGAATAGAGGTGGTTCACGACTGCGAGTTCGTCGTTGCTAAAGCTCTCCATGCTGTCATTTCCGTAGCGGGACACGACCGTGGCCGTAGCCAGCACGGAACCCATCAGCAGCAGTGCCAGGGCCCGGCGCAGGCTCAGTCCGGCGGTATGGTCCGACATCAGGGGCAGCACAGCCAGGCAGACCGCAAACGGCAGGCTGAACAGATAGAGGCGCAGGAGCAGTTCACCGCCATATGGCTGGAGGGGAATCAGTACCAGCGGCGCAAGGGCCGCGGCCGCGGTGGCGAGCCACGGCGACTTCCGCCGGTAGCCCACGATGGCGCCGACCACGGCGAGGGCCCAGACCAGCGCGACCTCGGCCATGCGGGTGTAGACGACGAACACATGGGCATCGCTGCCTGAGACCCTGCTGCTCAGCGCACCGAGGCTGTTCGCCCCGATGTCACCGAGCGAGCCGAGCAGCTGGCCGAAGTGACCCTCCACGAAGCTTGAAGCCGCAAAGAGCAGCCAGCCTATGGGCAGGACCACGGCCAGGACCGGGAGGAATCGAAGCCGGAGACGGCCGGTCAGAAGCAGCGCGGCCAGGATGGGGATCACGGCAAACGGGCTGAGCTGGTGGGACGCCGTCATGGCAATCAGGATCAGCGCACAGACCACAACGAGCACCGCCGTGTCCGCCCGGGGTGCCGCTACGGCGCCGTACCGGGGGACTGAGCCGTCAAGGTTGGTGACATTCCGGGCAAGCCACTTGGAGAACTTCGTGCGCTCCGCGGGCCAGGCCCATCCGTCAAACACGCTCAGCAGGCAGGCGACCAAGGTGAGCAGGAGGACGAACGAATAGGCCTGCGGCGACAGATAGTCCTGTCCGATCCAGCTGGCGAGGTAGAAGATCCAGGCTGCCGCCCACGCCTGGCGAGGATTCGCCGTCAGCCGCCGTGCGAGGGCCAGCAGCGGTGCGAGCAAGAGGAGGTTGACCCCCACGGGCGCCCACGTCGCGATGCCCAGAAGGTCTTTTGCGCCCGTTGCCCCGGAGAGCATTCCCAGCAGGTCGAAGAAACCCGGCCAGTTGAAGTAGGCGTCCAGGTTCGGGTTCAGCTGGCCCGATTGGCCAATGGTGTCGGCGATGCCCAGATGGCGGTAGCTTGCCTCCAGCCGGGGCAGGCCATGGATCACGGCGTCAGCGCCATGCAGGATAACTACTGTGACCAGGATCTGCCAGGTCAGAAGCCCGGGAACGAGCCGGCGGAGGCTCAAAGAGGCGACAAATGCGGCCAGACTGAGTCCGAGCGCCACGAAATAGACTGGCGGCAGGGCGGCAATGAGTCCGGCCCCGCCGATCAGCACGGGATCGACCTGGGTCATGCCCCAGACGCCGAGGGCCAGGGCGGCCGCGGCAGCCGCGGCCAGGGCGCCGATGTGCCATGACGGCGTCAGTCCAAGGTTGCGGTGCGTGGGCGGCTTGGCACCGCCGACATGCGCATGCCCATGCGCCTCCTGCCGGTGGGCGCCGTGCGCCGGGAGGCTGGTTGCCGTTTCGCGTATCATCATTTCTCGATTCAGGTCGGCTGGTGGCGCGCCGCTGAGGGAATCTCGCCTGCGGTGGTGGCGGACTTCGCCCGGGTCAGGACGATCAGACGCCGGGCGGCGATCAGCGACGCCGTCGCCTGGGCAACGGCCCAGAGGACGGAGATGCCAGTGAGGCCATATTGCTGGGCCACGGCCACGGCGGGTGCCACGACCAGGATGGCGGCCAGGGTGGCGACTACCGTGGATTCCACGAGCCGCCCTTGGGCCCGGCACAGCCCGTAATAGACCTGGGTCACGCAACTCAGGAGCAGTGCCGGCACGAGTACAGGAAGAAGGGTCCACGCGGACGCGTACTGCGGCCCGAGGAAGCCCAGAAGCAGCGGCCCGGCCAGTATCAGTATCAGCCCGGCCACGAGGGTCAACAGGAAGCTGGCCCGCAGCGCGGAGGCGACCAGGCCCGGCCGCGCCCGCGTTCCCGCGAGGGCCGTTTGCAGGGTAAATCCGGCGGACTGCGGCACGAAGAACACCGCGGAGGCCATCATCCACACCATGTACCAGGCGGCCGTCGGGGCCGGACCCAGAGTGGCCGCCACGATGAGCGGGAGCAGGTAACCGGGCGCGCGATCGGCGAGCATGAGGACGTGGTTGGGAAGTCCCGGCTTCAGGAGTTTCAGGGCCGGACGCGGCCGCAGCCCATGCCTCCAGTCCGGGGACACCTGGGCCCGGCGCAGCTGGCGCAGGCCCACGAGGACGCTGGCCAGCGCGCCGGCGGCAACGGCGCCGACGACCACCTCGACGTCACGGAGCCCGACGGCGAACGCGGCGGCCAGGAAGGCGAGCTGCACGAGGCTCTGCACCAGACTCCTGACCAGCGCGCGGTCGGCACGTTCCTGGGCCACGCCCACGTGGTCAAGCTGGTAGGCGCTGGCGGCGAGAAGCGCCGTGGCCAGGAAAAGTACCGTGACCAGGGGGTCGACCCACGCCTCGCCCACACCCGTGCCAAGCCAATACGTGATGGCAACCAGCAGGCCCGCGCCCAGCAGTGAGAACGCGGCGACGGTTAGCAGGCTTGTGGCAATAAGGCGCCGGCCGCCGTCAGTTTCCGCGGGAAGGAGCGTCAGCGTGGCGGGCCCGACGCCGAGCATCCCCAACTGCACGGTCAGGAGGGCGGCCGACACCACCGCGGAGCTGAGGCCTATTTGCGCAGGTGGCAGCACGAGCGCCGCCAGCGCCCAGAACAGGAAACCCGTCACCATGGGCGCGATCCTCGCAGCGGCCAGCCACGCCGCATTCCCACCGACCGAAATGGGTTTGTGGGCCGGCCGGAGGAGTTCGCCGAACATGGCGCGGTAGTTGTAGAGGAGGAAGCCCATCCAGTACGGCAGGAAGCGGGGTGCCCGGACCAGGGACAGGCCCACACCCCTCACGGTGGCCAGCAGGGGCAGAATCACGAGCCAGAGGTGGCCGGTGTGCTTGCGGACGGTCCGGGCCGTCCCGGCCCCGTCCTGGAGCCACTGGTCGCGGGCGTAGTCGAACGTGTCGTCGAACCGGTGCCTGACCGTCACTGAGTCGGAGACGCCGAGCCGGTAACCAGCCTGCTCCAGCCGGATCCTCAGCTCCACGTCTTCCCCGGAGCGGAAGTCGTCGTCGAACCCGACGCCGAGCAGCACGTCGCGGCGCATCAGTGTGGCGCTGACGCCGAACCACTTACGCACCCGGCTGTGGTTGTGGTGCCAGGCCAGCGCGGCACCCCAGTACCCGGGGCCGTCCGCTTCGCTGGCCAGCCCGAACTGCAGGCCGTCGTAGTCGCCGGCCTCGAACTCGCTCAGCAGCTTGGGCAGGCTTTTCGGCGGCAGGACGACGTCGGCATCGATCAGGGCGACTACCTCACCAGTGGCGCTTCTTGCGCCGAGCATCCGTGCGGCCGGCAGGCCGCGGCCCTCATCGGAGATGACCGTGGCACCGCAGTCACGGGCGATGGCGGCGGTGTCATCCGTCGAGCAGCCATCGATGACGATCATTTCGTGCGGGTGCTGGCTGCGGATCGACTCAAGGCACTCGCCCAGCCACGCTCCGGCATTGCGCGCCGGAACGACAACCGACACCTTCAGATCGCTCACGTGGCCTCGCCTCACTCATCCAGTTTTGAACGGACCAGATTTGCGATGAAGTCAGAGGCCTGGTCCGCAGACCATGCCGCGGGCAGCCGGAGCAGCCAGCAGGGAACATCCTCCAAAGCCCGGCGCACCACGGCCGCCTTCTGGCCGAAATGTTCCTCCAAGGGGACCAGACTGGTGGCGCCGAGGGCCTCGACGAGCCGCCGCGACACCATGGGCAGCTCCGAATGGAAGTTGCCTACGACCCGTGACGTCATCCACTCCGCGCTTCGCGCTTCCAGCCTGGCGTCTGCGCCGTCGAACCGCTCAAGGAAGATGGCCAGTTGCGCCGGCGCCGCGGTCGAAATCCGCTGCGCCCCGAAGACGTGCTCCGGCTGCACCATGCGGTGTTCAGGGGACCAGCGCCGGGTGAACGCGGCGGTCTTCGGGTAGCGGACTATGACCGGATGGACCGCCGTCGCCAGGTGGGCGACCGGCGTCGTCAGCCATCCCGGGGCCAGTGGTTTGCGCGTGCCCCGGAACATGTCCGGGTAGATGGCGCGGTGGTGGGGTTTGATGAACATCGGTTTGGCGTAGCCCATGAGCATCCCGCCGGCGCCCATGAAGGCCCAGTCATCTGCCATGAAGCGAACGTCGCGCATGGCCACCAGTTTCGCCACCGTGCTGGTTTTTCCGACCCCGCCCCAGGCCGGCAGGAGCACCCCGGAGCCTCGGAAATCCACCACGGCGGCATGGATCATGGCCGTCTCCTCCTGGACACACAGCCGGTCCAGCAGGGGAATCACGGAGGTCAGGAGCTCGCCGGCGCCTTCGATCCGGTACCCGTCCTTCGTCTCGATAATCTGGACGCGGTCCGCCGGAATGTAGAGGGATTCCCCGGTGAACCGGTAGGCATCCTCCGCATGGGACTGGCTGGAAACCGGCGATATCTTTGCGCCGATGGTGATCCGCCGTGTCGCGGCGGAGTTCCCAAGGAACGGGGCGAGCATGTCCCGCAGTTGCGGTTCCCCAGGCGTCCCGGCCTCGACATCGATGCCCACGATCCCGTGGACATCGAAGGAGGCTCCGACAGAGGCGCCGGTCGGCTGTTTCACGTCGCGTTCAGGCTGGCTCATGATCCAAGCTTTCTGGGGTCGGGTATCTGCGGTCAGGTGGTTCAGGGTGCAGGGGGTGCAGGTGCTGCACCGGGCAGTCTGCGGGGACGGGCACGTAGGCTGCGCGATTCACTGGACTTCCCTCCAGGGCTCTTCTGCCGACGCCGGGGCCGCTTTCACGGGCGAGGGCGCGGCAGGCAGGCGGCGCCCGCGAACGTAGCCGGTCGCGGTGGCTGCGAGCACGGCGATGATGGCTGCCGCCCGGCCAATCCCGGCAGGGTCGCCGCCGCCGAGCCAGCCGCGGATTCCGGCGAACACTGCCCGTGGCAGGACCTGCCGGACATAGCGCCGTTCAGGGCCCAGTGCCCGCTTGTGGCCAACCACCCTGCTGACCTGCGCCTTGGAAATCCCTTCGGCCCAGGAGCGTGCAAGCATGTAGCGCAGGGTGCCGCGCTCCGCCGGTACGTGGTGATGCACCAGGGCCGCGGGTTCATAGACCACCCGGGATCCGGGAGCTCCGATCACCGCGCGGATGCACAGTTCGGTCTCTTCGCAGCCCAGCGGGATGGCGTCCTGGCGTCCCAAGGCTGTGTTGAAGCCGCCGACACGGTCCAGGACATCGGCGCGGAAGGACATGTTCGCGCCAATGACATTGCGGACTTCGGCGGCTACTTTGGGCATTCCCCGGTACGTGCAGCCGACAATCCAGTCGAGCTCGTTGGCGAAGTGGCCCGGCCGGCCGGCTTCCCAGAGCGGTTCCACCCGGCCGCCCACCGCAAGGACGTCGGGATCGTCGTACAAGGCGGCGAGCCGCTCGAGCCAATCCGGCTCGGCTTCGGCATCGTCATCGAGGAAGGCCACGACCTCTGCCTTGGCGATGCCGGCGCCCGTATTGCGGGCGCCGGAGAGGCCCTTGGGCCCGGTGTTCTCGACTATGACGGCGTCCGGGACGGTGAAGATCAGCCGCTTGTACAAGTCCACGTTGTAGTCGACGACGACGATCGTCTGCTTGGGCGGGACGGTCTGGGTGCGGACCGAGTCCAGGGCGCCCATCAGCCTGTCCCACCGGTCCTCTGAGTAGGAGCATATGACCACGGATACTGCCGGGAGGCTGGAATGTTCGGACATCCTATTCGCCTGCCCGTACGCCCAGGACGCTGCTGGGATCGGTGGGAACGTGGGGGAACACCGCGCTGGGGTACTTGTACTTGACTCGACGCAGGGCCTCGGGGCGGGCGCCGGCGGTGGGGGCCTCCCAGCTCACGCGCTCGCGGGCGAGGGTGCGGAGAACCCGCCAGCCGTCCCGGAACGTGTGCAGGTTCGACTGGCCGGAGATCCGGGACAGTTCGTGGCTGGGAACCTCGGCAATGCGGAGGCCGGCCCTTGAAGCCCGGACAATCAGTTCGGTTTCGATCTCGAACCCGTCCGACTCCAGTTCCAGAATGTCAACGCATTCGCGGCGGAGGGCAATGTAGCCGTAGCAAAGGTCCGAGTAGTCACTGTGGAGAACGGCGTTGGCGAGCCCGGTGAGCATCTTGTTCCCCCCGCTGCGCAGCCATGTGAGGTCGTCGGAGCCGCCGCCCGTCACGTAGCGGGAACCTTTGACGAAGTCGTATTCATGCTGGAGCGGAGTCACCAGCCAGCCGATCTCCTGGGGGTCCATGCTGCCGTCGCCGTCCAGCATGACGATGATGTCACCGGAGGCCGCGGCAAATCCGGCCCGCACGGCGTTTCCTTTCCCGGGGCGGGGCTCGGCCACCACCACGACGTCCAGGCGCATGGCCCGGGCGACATCGACTGTGCCGTCCAAGGAACGGCCATCAACAATTACCACCTCATCTACATAGGAGGGCATACGACGCAGAACCCACGGCAAGTTCATCGCCTCGTTCAAGGTGGGGATCACCACACTGACCGAGGGATTTGCCGGCGGGGGCGTCGTTTGGGGGCGCACGTTTGGCTTGAGATTCGGGATGGACACTGGCCTCACCACTCAATGACGTATTCTGCTCGTCCCAACTGCAGCGCTCTCCGACCTCCTCCAAATCGGAAATAGACCCAACGCTGACGCTGAACAATTGTGGACAACTTAGTGATTTACCCCAGGCTTAAAGTTTGGTCACGGCACCTTGCATTAACCTTGGATTAACTTGAATGCTCAAGCAAAAATGGCGGAAAACGGTTGATGCACCGTTGCCTCCGTGCGACACTGGCCAAATGCGGACGCGCGTTGTATGGGGGCGCGTGGCGGCACGCCGCCGGCGTCTCCACACCCTCTGGTTCAGGCTGGTTCCCGTCATGGTCTTGGGTCCCGCCCTGGCGCTGGCCGCGTGCGCCGCGGATACGGCTCCCCGGGGCGAGCGGCCGCTGTTCACGTCCATGTCGGCGTCGCCGGCCGGGCCCTCCGCAAACCCGGGAAGTGCCAGCCCGGGCACTGGCAACCCGGGCCCTGGCGCCTCGGATACTGGCTCCCAGCCGGGCGTGCCGACCGGGGCTCCGGAAAGCGTCGCCGTGACTGAGCCCGCCCCGGCGTCGGGCGTGCCGGCCGCGCCCCCATCGGAACCCGGATCAGCAGCGCTTCCGCTCCGGACAACGGATGTGACCATGGCAGGTGATCTGCCCGGCTGGAAGCAGGTCTTTGTCGAGGACTTCTCCGCCGGCGACGTCCCGGTGGGCGGCTTCCCCGGCCCGCTCTACAGCGCGCGGTGGAGCGCCGGCTACAAGGACGGGATACCGGACACGGCCGGGCAGGCCAGTGGTGGAAAGTCCGGCTATTACCCGTCGAAGGTGCTCAGCGTCCGCAATGGCTCCCTGGACTGGTATCTTCACTCCGAAAATGGCGTCTCAATGGGGGCAGCGCCCACCCCCAAGATTCCAAACGCGAGCTCCAATCCACCCCGTGCCAACAGTCTGCTCTATGGCCGGTACTCGGTCCGCTATCGGGCGGACGCCTTGCCCGGATTCAAAACCGCTTGGCTATTGTGGCCGGACAGCGGCGTCTGGCCACGGGACGGTGAGGTGGACTTCCCCGAAGGGGATCTGGCGGCGATCATCTACGGCGCCGTCCACTTTGACCGGAACGGTGCCGATGCCTTCGAGAAATTCGATTCGGACCAGTCCGTCACATCGTGGCATGTGGCCACGATGGAGTGGAGTCCCGGGCGGGTTGAGTTCTTCCTCGACGGACGTTCCCTGGGCGTCAGCAATAAGGCGCCGACGTTGCCCATGCACCTGATCCTGCAGACCGAGTCATGCCTCACCGGCTGCCCGGCCCCGGCCACCCAGGGGCACGTCTCCCTCGACTGGATCAGCATCTGGGTGCCGGCCTGAAATGCTGGGAACGCTGCCGGATTACCCGCGCCAGGTCAAAGCTGCGGATTACCTGCGGAGGGTGAACGAATCCGAGAAGGTGTAGCCGTCGGCGGGAACAAACCGGGCGGCAAGCTCATCCACCGTGGCCGTGACATCGAGTGTCCCGAATGCCGGGTCCTGGTTCTTTCCGGACGTGCTGGCGAAGTAGCGCATTTCCGGGTCATCGGATCTGACGTTGTAGAGTCCGACGCCGCCAACGCCCACCGTGGCGAATACGGTCCCGGAGCCCTGGGCCATGGCGGCATCGGTGTCGGCCAGGCACCCGGAGGCGAAGCTGGCGGGAACGAGTTCCGCGCACTCTCCGCCCGTGGCCAGCTGATGCGTCCGCTGATAGACGTGGTCGTGGCCGGACAGGACCAGGTCCACTCCCTTTTCGATCAGCATGTTCGTGAAGTCCTGCCCAGCCTGGCAGTCATAATTGCCGATGCTCAGGCACGGGGTATGCATGCCCACCACCGTCCAGGGGATGTTCTGCGCTTTGGCCTCGTCGATGGCGTCCTCCGTCCAGCGCCAGCGTTCGCTGCCCCGTGAGTAGTCCAGCGGCCGCCCGCCCCGGAACTCGATGCCGGGAGAGACCAGGATGAAGCGGACAACAGGATTCTGCTCGGGAACATCCACGCGCCATTGGGTGCCGTATTCGCCCTGGAGGCCGGGCAGCTTGTTGGGCAGGCACCGGGCATATTTCTCAATGTCGCCGTCACTGCCGTCGCTCTCGTGGTTACCGGTCACCAGTTGGTAGGGGAAGTTCTCGCCCAGGCGGCTGGTGACCATGTCGCAGAACTGCTGTTCGAGCCCGGCCTTGTACGCGAAGTCGCCGAGCGCGAGGTTCAGCTGGGGATCGAGCCTGGCAACGACGTCGAGCACTTTCTTGGCGCCCGAGCCGATGCCCACGTCCCCCTGGGCGGTGAAGTGCACAGGCTCGCCGGCAGACGGTGCGGTACCCGACGGCGGCAGTACGGACGGCGGCAGGGCCGACGATGGCGGTGCGGACGACGGCGGCGCGGACGACGGCGTGCCGGGGCCCGGGCGCGGGGCCGGTTCCGGCGGCCCGGGCAGGCAGGCCGACAGCACCACGCCCAGGCTCATTAGGCACGCGCTGATTCCCGCCTTGCCACGTTTCCCCAACGACCCGGCCACGATTCCTCACATCACTTGGTTGATCAGGACTTGGTTGATCAGGACCTGGTTGATCAGGCTGGTGCGAGCAGTCCTGCGAAGCTCGGTGATTTTCCGGCATTTTTAGGCCAGAGTAGCCCGGCCGTGAAGCGAAGGCCAGAGAATGCGATGGCCAGAGACTGCGCTGGCACCCCAGAGCGGATTCCGCCGTCGAAAATCCGGAATCGCACGCCGGTTGGCCCGGTGCCGTTTGCCGGCAGCCCTGTGTGCACGCGTGCCCGCGTCAGGGCCGGTGGGACCTAGCCCGGGAAGGGCTTCCTCGTTAGCATGCAAGAAGGGGAATACCCCGATCGCCCCGGCGGGACAGGCCCGCCCCCGCTCGAAGGAGACTGTTGTGACTTTGCCCGAAGGTTTGACCCCCGGAGTGTGGACGCTGGACATGTCCCACAGCGAAATCGGTTTCAGCGTCCGCCATGCGGGCATCAGCAAGGTCCGCGGCCGGTTCAACGAGGCCTCCGCCGAGGCCCGGGTGCGCGAGTCGCTGGCGGACGCCAGCCTGCACGCCACTGTCAAGACCGCCAGCTTCGATTCGGGTGACGCCAACCGCGATGCCCACGTCCGCGGCCCCGACTTCTTCGACGTCGAGAAGTACCCCGACATGACTTTTCGGGCCACCAGCATCCGCGGTGACGGGGAGGACTACGTGCTGACCGGCGACCTCACCATCCGCGACGTCACCAAGCCCGTGGACCTCGAAGTCGAGTTCACCGGCGTGGCGGTGGACCCTTTCGGCGCTACCCGGGCCGGATTCAGCGCGGAGGCGGACATCAGCCGGAAGGAATTCGGCCTGACCTGGAACGCCGCCCTCGAAGCGGGCGGGCTGCTGGTCAGCGACAAGGTCAAGATCAACGTTGAGGCCGCCATGGTCAAGCAGGCCGGCGCCTAAGCCCCGAAAAGCCGGGTTTGCACCCGGCATCACGCACTTGGACCGGTTTGCGGAGGCCGGGCTCGAAAATCAGGGTTATTTCCGGGAGAACCACTAATCCGAATGTCACTCCAACGGGCGAGAATGAATCCATGAAGACACTCCTGAACATCATCTGGCTGCTCTTTGGCGGCCTGTGGCTGGCCCTTGGGTACTTCCTGGCCGGCGTCGTATGTTGCGTGCTGGTCGTCACCATCCCGTGGGGGCTGGCCTCGTTCCGCATCGCGTCCTATGCCTTGTGGCCGTTCGGCCGCATGGTGATCGACAAGCCCGGCGGAAACGGCATATTTGCCTTGGTGGGAAACGTCATCTGGCTCGTTGTGGCAGGGATCTGGATCGCGATCGGGCATGTCGTCACGGCCTTCGCCATGGCCATCACGATCATCGGCATCCCGTTGGCGATCGCCAACCTCAAGCTCATCCCGGTCTCGCTGATGCCGCTCGGCAAACAGATTGTCCCGAGCAATACGCCCTACGTGACCGCCTACAGCCCCGGCCGACGCTAAGGCGGCCGCGCAGCCTCGGGGACCGAGGGGGCGTCCCCAGTCCAGTCCAAGCAATCCGAGGGAGAGGACCATGAGCGAACCGGCGTCCGGGGACACGGACCTCATGCTGGTCATTGTGCGCGAGTTCAGGGCCCCGATCCGGGGTGTGTGGTCCGCGTTGACGGACCCGGACGAGGCCCCGCAGTGGTGGGGTCCGCGCGGCTTCCATGTCCAGCGAGAGAGCGTCGACACGGACCTTGAGGTCGGGGGCCTGTACCGCGCCTGCATGATCCAGGACAGCAGCGGGCAGCAATTCTGGTGGAGCGGGGTGCACACCGATGTTGAGCCGCCGCATCTTTTGGTGTTCACCCATGCCTGGGACCGGCCGGACGGCACCCGCGGTTTCGAGACTGAGGTGACGATCCGGTTGGAGGAGGTCGACGGCGGCACCCAAATGACCTTCACCCAGGGGCCGTTCGACTCTGCGGCCAGCCGCGACCGCCACGGCGAAGGGTGGCGCGAATCGTTCGACAGGCTGGCGAATCACCTCAGCGTTGCTGCCTGAGTATCACCGGCTGCCGGTGGGTGCGCGGGACGTTTCTCAAGCGAGTTCGCCCTGCAGGTTCCGGCGGGCCGCCTCAAGCCACAGCCCGCGGGCCCGGTCCGTGTGGAAGAGCGGCTCCAGCTGCAGCAGCCGGCGGACGACGGCGGCGCGGCCGGTGGCGAAGTCGGCGTCGCCGATGTGTGCGAAGTCTTCCCTGACGGCGGCCAGATAGCGGGCGTAGGCGTCCGGGTCCCCGCCGAGGACGGAGAGGTCAGCGTCGCTTAGCAGGGCGCCGGCGACGTCTCCGGGCTCCGGACAGTGGTCCGCCGTCAGCAGGACCAGGCGAACCACTTCGTCCACCTCGGCGGCCGGCAGGCCGGCATGCAGGAGACGGACTTCGGCCAGCCGCGCCGATTCCTCCTCGTCCTGTCCCGCCACGCCGCGGTAGACGGCGTCGTGGAACCAAGCGGCCAACAGTACGGTGCGGGGCGGATCGGCCGGATCGCACAGCAGGTCCAGGGCCTCGAGCACAGCCAGCAGGTGGGTGCGGCCGTGGTACTTCCGGTGCTCCTCGCCCCAGCGGTCCAGCAGGTCCAGGAAGAGGGCGTCGTGCCCCGGCAGCGCCGCATTCCATCTGTTCAGCAGCGGGATCCGGAGGGCCTTGCCGCGCCGGCGGGCCGGGATACGCAGGCCGCTGGCGATCAGTTTGCGGACCAGCACGCGGCCCTCCACGGGGATGGCGCCGGCCGTCACTAGGGCCGCGTACCGGTCCTCGGCGACGTCGTAGTGGTCGCCGTCGAACGCACGCCCGGAGATGCCGGCGGCCGCGGCGAACGCGTGCAGCTCCTCAAGCGAGGTGTCCGAGACAAGGTGCGAGAAGTGCGTTCCGTGGGCAGGCCAGAGCGGCGGATCGACGTAGACGGCCATGGAGGCAGTCTAGCGCCGCCCGCGGATCCTGGCCCGGCGCCGGGCTCCGGGTGCCGAGTGGCCGGGGGTGGGCGGGCTGACGTGGCTGGGCAGTTGGCGGACGTGCGCGGGCGGGTGGTCACACCGCGACGGAGGGGCGGATGTTCTGGTTGCCGTGGAAAACGTTTCGGGGATCAAATTCGCGTTTCACGTTGGCCAGCCGGGCGTAGTTGTCCTCCCCAAAGGCGGCCCGGACGCGGTCCTGGCCCTCGTTGCCGATGAAGTTCAGCCAGACGCCTCCGGTCGCGTAGGGGGCGATGTCCTGGCGGAACCGTTTGACCCAGGCTTTCGCCTCCTGCCCGCCCTGCGGAGTGTCGCCCAGGCCGAAGGGGTGGCTCACCCAGCTGGCGTTCCGGTTCAGCAGGGGAGTGGCCCCAGCGCCGGGCCCGCTCACGGCCCCACCCCAGTGGGCGATCAGCTGCTGGGAACTTGGTCCCGGGAGGTTGCGGGCCGAGTCGATGATGATGTCCAGGGCGTCGTCGGAGAGTGCGTCGTGATAATCGGCGCTCCAGTAGTTGTACTTGCCGGGCGGGTCGTCGAGGGAACACTGGAAGTCGGCGTAGTCCGTATCCTCCACCAGGTCCACCGCAGGGCCAAGCTCCCGGTAGGCCTTGGCATGTTCCTTTCCTTCCGCGGCGTCCCCGGCGAACACGTACACCACGCACACCACCATCTTGCCCACCAGGTTCGCGGGCACAAACGGCTCCGCGGGCGCGATCGCGTAGATGAGGGTGGCGGACTCTTCGTTGGGCGCCGCAAGGGCCAGTTCCCGGTAGCCACGGCTGACTTCTGCAGCAGCGTCCCCAGGCCACATCAGCAGTCCGGCGTGTACCTTTGGCCCGAGCTGATGCAGGCCGAACGTGAAGGACGTGGCGACGCCGAAGTTCCCGCCGCCTCCGTGCAGGGCCCAGAACAGCTCGGGGTTCTCCTGGGCGCTGGCCGTCACCTGCTCACCGGCGGCCGTGACCAGATCCACGGAGACGAGGTCATCGCAGGCGAAGCCGAAGGCGCGCTCGAGCCACCCGGACCCGCCCCCGAGCGTGAAACCTGCGAGACCAGTCGTGGAGACGCGCCCGCCGGTGATGGCGAGTCCGTACTCTTGGGTCGCGCGGTCAAACTCCCCGCAGGTGAGGCCTGCCCCCACGGTGGCCGTGCGGGCCTCCGGGTCCACCCGTGCGGATTTCATTGGACGAACGTCGACTACGAGGCCGCCGTCGTTCATGGACATGCCGGCCACGGAATGCCCGCCCGCGCGGACGGCGACATCGAAGCCGTGTGTCCGCGCGTACGCCAAGGCCTCGACCACCTCTGCCGAGTCGGCGCATGGGGCAATGACGGCCGGATGGCGGTCGATCATCGCGTTGAAGAGTCTTCGAGTTTCGTCGTATTCCGGGTGACCCGGCCTGACCCACTTCATGGCAGTGCTCCCTCGGTGACCGCGGCTCCGCCCCACTTTCCGAGCTTACGACCGCGCGCCGAATGTGGCTACGGCGTTCGGCTTGGCCGGCGGAACAGCACAGATGCCCGGGGTGCCTGGACGCCTGCCTGCCCTGCGGCCGGATGGGCCAGCTGGTGTCTTGGCGGGTGACTCGGTGGGCGCCGGGGGGTCAGTCGCGGGCGGCGCGCACCGGGTGCTGGCTAATAATGGAAACCCGGTTGAACGCGTTCATCGTGATCGCCAGCCAGCTGATGGCGGAAAACTCCTCGGCCGTCAGGTGTCGACGGGCCTGTGCGCCCTCGTGGTCACGGGCGTGGGCGTCACTGATGGTGGTGATGGCCTCGGCCAGGGTCAGGGCTGCCCGTTCCTTTTCGGAGAACAGCGTGGTGTCCCGCCAGACAGAGAGGACAGCCAGCCGCTGGGCCGACTCGCCATTCTTGACAGCGTCGCCCACATGCATGTCCAGGCAGTAGGCGCAGCCGTTGATCTGCGAAATGCGAACATTGAGCAGCTCGATCAGCATCCCGTCCAGCCCCGCCTCGGCGGCGGCTTCCTTGGCTTTCAGGCCCAGCCCGTTGAGTGCACGCCACGCCGCCGGGTGCTCCTTGTCCAGGAAAACACTCCGGTGATCAGGATTCTGCGGAGCCGCCGTCTCAGTCATGGATTCCACAATACCGACGAGCTTCGGCCCGGCCCGGAGGGTCGTGTGACAGTTTTGTCAAATGTGTGACAAGCTGTGGGGGTGGGAGTGTTTGGTTCGGTGGCCGGTTCCTTGGGGGACCCGGCCACCGAACCGCTACTGCGGGGCCGGGCATCGCCCCGTTGAGCCCCGCCAAGCTTTGCCAAATCCGAACTTTCGCCAGACCCCGCAATGGGACATGCCCATTTTTGGGTGCCGCGGGGGACATGTCCAGTGGTCGCGCTTGGCCGCGGGGGACATGTCCGGCCTTCAGGCCTGGGAATGGGCACAAGTGGAGTATGTTCATTGGTCGCGCTTGGCCGCGGGACATGTCCGGTGGTCGCGCTTGGCCGCGGGACATGTCCGGTGGTCGCGCTTGGCCGCCGGGGACATGTCCAGTGGTCGCGCCTGGCTGCGGGGGACATGCGGAGTATGTCCATTCGTGCGGGCCAATGAAGGGCATGTCCAGTGGTCGCGCTTGGCCGCGGGGGACATGTCCAGCCTTCAGGCCTGGGAATGGGCACAAGGGGAGTATGTCCATTGGTGCGGGCCAATGAAGGGCATGTCCGGTGGCCGCGCCGGGCTGCGGGGGACATGTCCAGTGGTTGTGCATGTCCGGTGGTCACGCCTGGCCGCGAAGGCCATGTCCCGTGGCGTCACACGGAAGCACGAACCGCAGCAGCAGCAGCGCGGGAGGCAGACCGGGCCAGTTCGGCCCCCGCCGCCCGCATGGCGTCCGGGTTGCCGGCCACGATGATGCCGGCAAAGCGGCCAGCGTCGTCGCCGAGGTCCGGATCCACCGACCCCACCACTGCGTAGACGGGCTTGTCGCCGGCACGGGCCAGGATGGCGGCGATGATCTTCCCCTGCCCGGTCTGGGAATCCAGCCGGCCCTCGCCGACCACCACGGCGCTGCTCGCGGCCACTTGCGCGTCGAAGCCCAGCAAATCCAGCACATAGTCTGCGCCGGACACCAGGCTGGCGCCGTAGCGTGCCCACATGCCGCCGGAGAACCCGCCGGCCGCGCCGGTCCGGTCCACCAGGCGCGGATCGCGCCCGGAGTCGGCGGCGAAGCGTTCGGCCTGCAGCTCGAGCCGGCGGGTCAGGTCAGCGACTACGGCCGGGCCGGCGCCCTTCTGCGGGCCGAACACCCGGGCGGCGTCGGAAAAACGCGTGGTGACGTCGCTCAGGATCACGACGTCCGCCCCGCGGAGCCCGCCGCGCTCCTCGATCGCCGCGATAGCCCCGGCGCCGCCGTCGGTCGTGGCAGACCCGCCGCCCGCGACCAGCAGCCGGCGGGCCCCCTGGCGGACGGCCTCCGCCATGAGCACGCCGGTGCCGTAGGTGCTGGCGGCCACCGGGTCCCGGTCTCCGGAAGTGGGCACATTGAGTCCGCTGGCGAAGGCCAGGCCGACGACGGCGGTGCCGTCGTCGGCCAGGGCGATGGCGGCGTCGACCGCGTCACCCCACGGGCCCACGGTGCTGACGCGGACGGGCCGGGCGTCCAGGCCCCGGACCAGGACCTCGAAGGTTCCCTCGCCGCCGTCGGCCACGGGCAGTTCGACGGCGGCGCCTCCCGCCGAACGGATCCCGCCGGCAATGTGCGCCGAGACCTGCGGCGCCGTGAAGGTGCCCTTGAAGCTGTCCGGGGCCACGAGGATGCTCATGCGCTCAGAAACCCACCTTGTCACGGCCCTTGAGCTGCAGCATTTCGCGGGCCTCGTCCGGGGTGGCGACCTCGAAGTTGAGGGCTTCCAGGATGGTGCGGATCCGGGTGACTTGTTCGGCGTTGGACGCGGCGAGCTGTCCCGGCCCGATCCACAGGGAATCCTCCAGGCCCACCCGGACGTGGGAGCCCATGGCGGCGCCGATCGTGGCGAGCGGCATCTGGTTCTTGCCGGCGCCGAGGATGGACCACTCGTAGTTTCCGCCCAGCAGCCGGTCTGCGGTGCGGCGCATGTGCATGAGGTCCTCGGGGTGCGCGCCGATGCCGCCGAGCAGGCCAAAGACCGACTGGACGAACAGCGGACCCCTGGCCAGGCCGCGGGCGTGGAAGTGGGCCAGGTTGTTCAGGTGCGAGATGTCGTAGCACTCGAACTCGAACCGGGTGCCGTTTTCGTTGCCGATGCCCAGGATGGTCTCGATGTCCTGGAAGGTGTTCTTGAAGACCAGGTCGCGGCTCTTCTCGAGCCCCTCGCGCTCCCAGTCGTGGCCGAATTCGGTGAAGCGCTCCAGCATCGGGTACAGCCCGAAGTTCATCGAGCCCATGTTCAGCGAGGCGAGTTCCGGCTTGAACAGCGCAGCCGGCTGCATGCGCTCCTCGACGCTCATGTGCGGCGAGCCGCCCGTGGTGATGTTGATGACGGCGTCGGTGTTGCGCTTGAGCTTGTCCAGGATCGGGGCGAAGTGCTCCGGGTCCTGCGAGGGGCGGCCGTCCTTGGGATCGCGGGCGTGCATGTGCACAATCGCGGCTCCGGCCTCGGCGGCGCCGATCGCGGCGTCGGCGATCTCTTCGGGGGAGACGGGCAGGTGCGGGGACATGGACGGGGTGTGGATGGCGCCGGTGACGGCGCTGGTGATGATGACTTTGCGTGCAGCAGCCATGGGTGTCGCTCCTCGGTTGATCAGTAGAGTTTTTCGGTGTTGCCGTCGACGGCGAGGGCCTGGCCGTTGACGTTGCGGGCCAGGTCACTGGCCACGAAGACGGCCATATTGGCGATGTCCTCGGCCTCGATCAGCCGGCCCAGCGAGGACTGGTTGTGGTAAAGCTCGGACACCTCGTCCGAGGGCCGGCCGAGCATTTCGGCCTTGGCATTGATGACCGCGTCGATCCGGGGGCCATTGACGGCGCCGGGGCAGATGGCGTTGACCCGGATCCGGTCCGGGCCGAGTTCGATCGCCAGGGTCTTGGTGAGCCCGACGACGGCCCACTTCGACGCCGAATAGGCGCTGCGGCCGGCCATGCCCAGCCGGCCGGCGGCCGAGGACAGGTTCACGATCGAGGCGCCGGTGCCTTCGCGCAGCAGGGGCAGGCCATGTTTGATGCAGAAAAACTGGCCGTGGATGTTGACATCGAAGGTCGCTTTCCACGCCGCGGCGTCGAGGGATTCCAGGGGGCCGGTGGGCCCGGCGATGCCGGCGTTGTTGACCAGGACATCCAGGCCGCCCAGTTCCTCCCGGACCGTGGCCATGAGGGCGCGGACCTGCCATTCGTCAGAGACGTCGCTGACGGCGGCGGCGAGGCCGTTGACGCGGGCCTTCTCGACGGCGTCGGGGTCAATGTCGGTGACGAAGACGGCGGCATCGAGTTCCCGGAACCTGTTGGCGATGGCCAGGCCGATGCCGTTGGCTCCGGCGGTGACCAGGACGCGTTTGGCGGTGAAATCCATGAGTATTCCTTGCAGTGGGATGGTTTGGAGCGCCCGTTCCGGACGCGCGGCGCGGCGCATCCGGAACGGGCGGTGAGCAGTGGGTCAGTGGGCGGCCGGGACAGTCGCGGGCTTCTCCGTGCCGCGTTTCAGCAGCAGGGACAGCAGCGCGCCGATGACGCACATGGCCACGATGAACCACAGGCCGGACAGCTTGGAGCCGGTGGCGTCCTGCATGAAACCCATGACATAGGGACCCAGGAAGCCGCCGCAGAGGCCGACGGTGTTGACGAAGGCGATGCCGCCGGCGAGGGCGGCGCCGCTGAGACGGGTGGCCGGGTAGGTGAAGAGGATCGGCTGCAGGGCGAAGAAATTGAAGGCTGCGAGACAGAAGCCGATCATGCCGAGCAGCGGGCCGCCGACGGCGCCGAGCGCGAAGCCGGCGACGATGCCGGTCATGGTGCCGGTGACCAGCATCCGGGAGCGGCGGCCGTCGGTGGCGAAACGCGGGACCAGCAGGGCGCCGGCCGCGGAGAAGATCCAGGGGATGGCCGTCAGCAGGCCGATCTGCAGCGGGCTGAGCTTGCCGTACGTACCGATGATGGAGGGCAGGAAGTAGGACAGGGCATAGACGGCGATCTGGTGGGTGAAGTAAACGCCGACGACGAGGAGGATCTGCTTGTCCTTCAGGACATCGCGGAGCCGGTGGTTGCCGGAGGCCTCGGCGCCGGCAGATTCCTCGGCGGCGATGCGGGCCTCAAGATCGGCGGCTTCCTCGGCGCTGAGGAAAGTTGCCTGGCTGGGGCGGTCCGGGAGCTTCTTCCAGACGACGTAGGCGAGGATGCACGCCGGGAGGCCTTCGACGAGGAACATCCACTGCCAGCCGTGCAGGCCGCCGAGTCCGTCCATGGTCAGCAGCAGGCCGCCCAGCGGGGCGCCGACAATGTTGGCGATGGAGACGCCGAGCAGGAACATTCCGTTGGCCTTGGCGCGGTCCTTGACCACGAACCACTGGGTCAGGAAGTACATGACGCCCGGGAAGAGCCCGGCCTCGGCGACGCCGAGCAGCATCCGCATGATGTAGAAGGACCATTCGCCCTGGACGAAGGCCATGCCGGCGGAGATGATGCCCCAGGTGATCATGATCCGCATGATCCAGAAGCGGGCGCCGACCTTGTGCATGATCAGGTTGGACGGAATTTCGGAGAGTGCGTAGGTCAGGAAGAACAGCCCGGCGCCGATGCCGTAGGCGGTGGCGGAGATGCCGAGGTCGATCTCCAGCCTGTCCTTGGCCATGCCGATGTTGGTGCGGTCCAGGAAGGCCATGATGTAGGCGCCGATCAGCAGCGGCATCACGCGGCGTAGGATCACGCCGTTGATTTCCTGCGGTGTGCGCATCTTCTTTGGTGCGGTTACAACTGACATGGGTCGGGGTCCTTGTGTTGGTGGGCGGGCTCGGTGGGCGGGATCGGTGGTCAGAGCGGGCGTGCGGAAGGCAGGCAACCGGGAACCGTGCTGCGGGCGCACGGAGCCTCCGTCGTGAGGGATTGGCGTGGATTGGTGTATGTGGACGGCTGGCCCGAGGATGGGCCGGCCGGCGTGTTGCTGCGGGGGTGGCGCCGGGCGTGTGGCTACCGGTGTGGCGCCGGGCCTCAGATGTCCGGCGGCGTGCAGCCGCACGTCCGCCCGACATGCAGGCGGTGCCGGCACACTTTCGAGGTGTAGGAGGCGGACGGGGAATCGATGCGTTTGAGCAGCATGGCGAAGGCCTCGTTGGCCATTTCCTGCTGCGGTTGGACAATGCTGGTCAGATTGATCAGCCCGGAGCGGCTGTGCGGCAGACCGTCACAGCCAGCGACGGCGACGTCGTCCGGGATGCGCAGGCCGCGCGACAGGGCGTATTCCATGACGCCGATGGCAAGTTCGTCGCTGCCGCACACCACGGCCTGGGGCGGAGTTCCGGCGGAGAACAGCCGTTCCGCCGCCAGCCGGCCGCCCTCGTTGTTGACCCTGGTGCTGATCTTTCGGTCGCCGCTGATCGTGATGCCCGCCGCGGCGGCGGTGCGGACAAACGCCTGTTCGCGGGCCAGGGAGGCGGTCGAGAATCGGGGCCCGATGACCGTGGCGATTTCGGTGAACCCGTGGCTGAGCATGTGCTGCATCAGCGTGGTGGCGGCCGCGTCGTCGTCGATCCCGACAAAGTCCGAGTCGAGGAAGTCCGCCCGCCGGGACAGGCACACGTAGGGGATCCGGGCCGCCCTCAGCGTGCGGAGCGCGGTGGCGTCGTCCCGGAGCGAGGCGGCCAGGATGATGCCGTCCACGTTGCGGTGCGCCAGCGTGGAGGTGACCTGCGCAAGGACCTCAGGATCATCCTGCGTGGTGGCGACGAAGACTTCGTAGCCGGACTCCGCCGCAGCCGTGATGACGCCCTGCGCCCAGCGCGGGAACATCGGATTGATGATGTTCGGCAGGATCAGCCCGATGACCCGGGTCCGCTGCGGGTCCGTTGACTGGGAGGGCTTACGGGGCCTGAAGCCGAGCTCGTTCGCCACGTGGATGATGTGGCGCCGGGTCTCCGGTGAGACGCCGCCCTTGCCGTTGAGGACGTAGGAGACGGCGGCGGAGGAAACCCCGGCGGCCCGGGCTACTGCGGCGGCCGAAACCGGCGCGACGCGGCCATCCAAGGTGGCGCTTGTGACGTGTTCGTGCATGTCCGGCCCTCCTTCGCGTCGGTTCGTGTTGCTGTGACCCCAGTTACAGTAAGGAGCCCGTTCGTCGTTAAGCAACGTTAAGTGATACTTGCAGGCTGCGTGGGCGGCGGGCGCGGGACATGCCCGTTGGTCGAGCCCAGTCCGAGGGGACATGTCCATTCCTGGGCACAGTCCGAGGGGACGCGTCCATTGTTCGCGCCCAGTCCGAGGGGACATGTCCAGTCCTGGGCGCAGACTGAGCGGCATGTCCATCGTTCGAGCCCAACCCGAGGGGACATGTCCAGTCTCGGGCTGGGGCATTGGGCATAGTGGGGCTATGTCCATTCTTTGGGCCCGGGGGAGGGCATGTCCCGCAGCCTCAGTCCCCAGCCCCCAAGCCTCCAGCCCCCGTCCCCCGGGCCCGCGGGCAGTCCGCCCCTAGACAGGCGTTTCGCTGTCGGCAAACATGGAGCCAGCGCCCATCACGGCAAAGTTGAGCGATGTAGACTCAACCCTGACATAAAGACCATTCCGGAAGGAGCCCTCTGTGGACGCCAAGTTCACCACCAAGAGCCAGGAGGCTCTCGCTGCCGCCGCCATGAATGCCTCGACCGCGGGAAACCCGCAACTCGAGCCCGCCCACCTGCTCAAGGCGCTCATGGACCAGCGGGAGGGCGTCGCCGTCGCACTGCTCCGGGCAACGGGCGCAGACCCGGATGCCGTCAGCGTCCAGGCGAGCACCGCCATCAAGGCCCTGCCCTCGACATCCGGAAGCAGTGTGCAGCAGGCGCAGTTGTCCCGGGCCGGGCTGCAGGCGATCAAGAATGCCCAGAACGAGGCCGAACGGCTCGGGGACAGCTTTGTTTCCACCGAACACCTGCTGCTGGGCCTCGCTGCCGGGAGCGACGGCGTCGGGAAACTCCTGCGCGAGGCCGGCGCCTCCCACGAGGCGCTGTTGGCCGCCCTGCCCGGCGTCCGCGGCGACCGGAAAGTGGACAACGCAGACCCGGAAAACTCGTTCCAGGCGCTTGAGAAGTACGGCACCGACCTCACCGCGGTCGCCCGCTCGGGCAAGCTGGACCCGGTGATTGGCCGCGATGCCGAGATCCGGCGCATCATTCAGGTCCTGAGTCGGCGCACCAAGAACAACCCCGTCATTATCGGCGAGCCCGGCGTCGGCAAGACTGCCGTCGTCGAGGGCCTCGCCCAGCGGATCGTGGCCGGCGACGTGCCCGAAAGCCTGCGCGGCAAGACCCTGATCGCCCTGGACCTCGCCTCGATGGTGGCGGGGGCGAAGTACCGCGGCGAGTTCGAGGAGCGGCTCAAGGCCGTGCTGGAGGAGATCAAGAACTCCGAGGGGCAGATCGTCACGTTCATCGACGAGCTCCACACGGTGGTGGGCGCCGGAGCCACCGGGGACAGTTCCATGGACGCCGGGAACATGCTCAAACCCATGCTGGCCCGCGGCGAGCTGCGGCTGATCGGCGCCACCACACTGGACGAGTACCGCGAGAACATCGAAAAGGACCCCGCGCTGGAACGCCGGTTCCAGCAGGTCTACGTGGGCGAGCCCAGCGTGGAGGACACCATCGGCATTCTGCGCGGCCTCAAGGAACGGTACGAAGCCCACCACAAGGTCTCGATCTCCGACTCCGCCCTCGTGGCGGCCGCGACCCTCTCCAACCGGTACATCTCCGGCCGGCAGCTGCCGGACAAGGCAATCGACCTCGTGGACGAGGCCGCGTCCCGGCTGCGCATGGAAATCGATTCCGCTCCGGAGGAGATCGACCAGCTCCGGCGCCAGGTGGACCGCCTGACGATGGAGGAACTGGCCTTGGCCGGCGAGACCGACCCTGCCTCGATGGAACGCCTTGCGGCCCTCCGCGCGGACATGGCGGACAAGAAGGAGGAGCTCGCAGCCCTGAACGCCCGGTGGGAGGCAGAGAAGGCGGGCCTGAACCGGGTAGGCGACCTGCGGGCCAAGCTCGACGAGCTCCGCTCCGCGGCCGACAAGGCCCAGCGCGAAGGGGACCTCGAGACGGCGTCGCGGATCCTCTACGGCGAGATTCCCGCCCTGGAACGGGAACTGAGCGCCGCGGCAGAGGCTGAGGCCGCCGTGCCGGACAAATCCGGGCAGATGGTGGCCGACGAGGTCACCGCCGATGACATCGCCGAGGTGATCTCGGCCTGGACCGGCATCCCCGCCGGGCGCATGCTGCAGGGCGAGAGCCAGAAGCTGCTGAACATGGAACACGTCCTCGGGGAGCGGCTGATCGGCCAGAAGAAGGCCGTCGCCGCGGTCTCCGACGCCGTGCGCCGCGCCCGCGCCGGGATCAGCGACCCCAACCGGCCCACCGGCTCGTTCCTGTTCCTCGGCCCCACCGGCGTCGGCAAGACCGAGCTCGCCAAGTCCCTCGCGGACTTCCTCTTCGACGACGAGCGCGCCATGGTGCGGATCGACATGTCCGAATATTCGGAGAAGCACTCCGTGGCCCGGCTCGTCGGGGCCCCTCCCGGGTACGTCGGCTACGAGGAGGGCGGCCAGCTCACCGAGGCCGTCCGGCGGCGCCCGTACTCGGTGCTGCTGCTCGACGAGGTGGAAAAGGCCCACCCGGAAGTCTTCGACATCCTCCTGCAGGTGCTCGACGACGGCCGGCTCACCGATGGCCAGGGCCGCACCGTGGATTTCCGCAACGTGATCCTGGTGCTCACCTCGAACCTGGGCAGCCAGTTCCTGGTGGACCCGAGCCTCGACGCCGCGGCCAAGAAGAATGCCGTCATGGCCATGGTGAACGCCTCGTTCAAGCCGGAGTTCCTGAACAGGCTGGATGAGGTGGTCCTCTTCGATCCGCTGAGTGTGGAGGAGCTGTCCGAGATCGTGGAACTGCAGGTCAAGGAGCTGGGCGAGCGGCTCAAGGGCCGCCGGCTGAACCTCGAGGTCACCGAGGGCGCCCGAGCCTGGCTGGCCGTGACCGGCTTCGATCCGGCGTACGGGGCACGGCCGCTGCGCCGGCTGGTCCAGCGCGAGATCGGCGACCGGCTGGCCAAGGAAATCCTGGCCGGCGAAATCAACGACGGCGACACCGTCCTCGTGGACACCGCGCCGGACCTGATGGAACTCACCATGGGCGAGCTGGAGGACATGGACCTGTCCGACCGCGGCGCGGCCACCGGCAGCGGACTGTCGGTCCGGCGCAAAGAGCAGGCGCCGCCGAAGCAGTAAGCCGTAAGAGCAGAAGACCGCAACGGCAAAAAACGCCACTGGCAGCCGGGGTCCGCCCGGCTGCCAGTGGCGTTAATCCGTGCTGAACGCAGCGTGAGGCTAGGGCAGCAGGGACTCCTTGATGACGTTTCCGCCGTCCGTCACGGCGTAGCAGTCGACCCGGCGGTCGCCCTTCCCCCAGCTGTTGGAGCTCGGGTAGGCCAGTTTGTAGCTCAGGTCGTAGCTGCCGGCCTTGTCCGTCAGTGGCGCGGCCTTGCAGATACCGCGCGCCTTTTGCTTGAGCGCCTCGCGGCCGGGGTACGAGTCATCTGCCCCGTACTTTTCTACCGCCACCAGCTGCGCCGAGTGGCCCGTGGCGCAGTCCACAACGGTGGACTGCTGCGCATCCGGATCGAAGTCCTTGAAGCAGTCACGCAGCTGGAAATCCAGGGGGTTGACGCCTTCCAGCGGCAAGGATCCGCGGCTGGCCGGGGCGGACTCAGCCGAAGCCGTCGGGGCCGGGGCCGGGCCGTCCGAGGAAAGCTGGCCGCTGCCGGCAAATGAGGCCACAGCCCACCAGAGCAGGAGGCCGAGCGCAACAAGAACGGCCGCGGCCACGCCGAGCCGCCGTGGCCCCTGCCTGCGGATCCGGCGGGCCACGCGCCGCGTACGCCATGAGAGCGCGGCAACAATACGGTCGAAGGTGACGCCCGCGGGTTTCGCAGCCGGTGCCGCTGGACGGTTCGTGGCCCTCGCCGGTTCGGCCGTGATGACGGGCAGGGCGGACGTCGGCGGCCTCGAAGGCGGCGGCGGGATGGACCCGGCGTCGTTCCTTGGATTCTCTTCAGTCACTGAGAAATTCACCACTTCCGTGCGTCTTTTGCCATGGCTGGAGGCCCGGCGTTGTGGCCCTTTTCTGGGCGCACATCACGAAACTCTATCGAAGATGCGCGGTACGGCGCATGTGCCGGCGGCCGCGGCCGCCGTTGCCGGAAACGCTACGCTGTCCACAAGGGGGTGGGGCCGGCGAGCAGTTGACGCCGAAAGCATGTAATCTAGGTGTACGACAAATTGACCAAACATTCCGGGGCCTCACCGATCGCCAAAGGTGACCACCTCCGGTCCAAGTACAAAAGGGGGTCACGCCATGGGGCGCGGCCGTCAAAAGGCAAAAGCTACCAAGCAGGCTCGGGACATCAAGTACTACTCCCCGAACACTGACTATTCGGCCCTTCAGCGCGAGCTCACGGGCCCGGGAAGTCGTGCCACGAGCCATTTCGCGGAAGACCCGGTCGAACCGGATTATTCAGCGTATGTGGATAAGTACGCGGACGATGTGGAAGACGACGACGACGAGGTAAATTCCCGTCGCATAGGTTAGTCGACGCTTCCGCCCGGCAGATTCTGTCGGGGGATCCTTCCGGCACTGCGGTGCCGGCCAAAGTTTTTCAGGCCGCCGGCCACACCTGAAACGGGTGTGCCCGGCGGCCTTTTTGTCCCCGGATTCCAGCACGCCGTTTCTCGTACGCCCTTTCCGGCACGCCATTTCCTGTCCCTCTTCCAGTCCCGGTTTTCGAGGCGCAGTTGTCACCGCCGGGGCCCCGGGCTAGGTTATTCGTGCCGGAATTTCCCGGACGCCGCCCAGTTGCCCGGAAGGACTGCCATGACCACGCGCACAGGATTCGCCGAGGGTGAGCTCTGCTGGACAGACCTCCAGACCAAGGACGTGGAGGCGGCGAAGGCCTTCTACACAGCGGTGTTTGGCTGGCGGTACGAGGACCTGCCCACCCCGGACGGACGCAGCTACGCGCAAGCCTTCCTCGGCGACGCACTGGTGACAGTGCTCGCGCCGCAGAACCCCCGGCAGGAAGCCGCGGGTGAGCCGGGTAAATGGAACGTGTATTTCGCGGTCGACGACGCCGGGCACCTCGCCGCCGAACTGGCCCATTCCACGGGGCGCCTTGAATTCGGCCCGGAGGCCATCGCCGACACCGGAGTCATGGTCTTCTTCGCCCCGCCCGGCGGCGGAACCACGGGCGCCTGGCAGGCGGGCAGCCACTTCGGAGCCGGCCGGAGCCAGGAGGCGGGAACCCTGGCCTGGGCGGAGCTGCTCACGCCCGAACCGCAGGCCGCTGTCGGGTTCTTCCAGCAGCTCTTCGGGCACGAGGTGACCGAATACCCCCAGGACGACGGCGGCACGTACACCACGCTCATGGTCGACGGCGCCGAAGTGGCCGGCATCGCGCGGGTCCCCGGCGATGCCCAGGACACCCTGGAACCGGGGTGGCAGGTCTACTTCGGCGTCACCGACGTCGCGGCAGCGGTGCAGGCCGCGGTGGCAGCCGGCGGCGTCGTACTGATTGAACCGGACGAGGTCGAGGAAGCCGGCACCATCGCCACACTGAAGGACCCGCAGGGCGGCGTGTTCAACCTGCTGGAGATCTAGCTGACGGAGGCCCAGCTCCTGGAGGCACAGCTACTGGAGGCCCAGCTACTGGAGGCGCTGGCCGCGGCCTAAGCACATGGAGTGACGGGTTCCGCTCAGTCCTTCTCGTGGCAGAGGTCCAGCAAAGGAATCAGGACATCAGGGTCGCCGGCCCGCGCCGCGGCCAGGATCTTCCGGTGCGCATCGGCTACGCGGGCCAGCTTGGCATCGTCCAGCGGATATGAGCGGCTGATCAGGCGCTGGACCGGGTTGTCCCAGACGGACTCGAGCGTGGTCAGCAGGAACTTATTCGGGCACGGAGCCGCCAGGCTCAGGTGGAACCCCCGTGTTGCCGTGAAGAGCGCCTCCGCATCAACGCTGGCGGAACCCTCGGCGATCAGCAGCTCCAGCCGGGCCAGCTCCAGAGGCGTGTACTTGGCGCCGCACTGCCGGATGGCCATGATCTCCAGTGCTTTGCGGACTTCATAGACCTCGGCAACGTTCGACGGCGTCAACGTCGTCGCGAAGTACCCGGCGCCGGGCACCAGGGTCGCCAGGCCTTCGTGGACCAGCCGGTTCAGCGCGTCGCGGATCGGCGTGCGGGAAACCCCGTATTCGTCCGCAAGCTGCTCCTGGACCAGCGGAGCGCCCGGCTCAACCACGCCGTTGACGATCTCATCACTGATCCGGTCGTAGACCTGCTCGCTCAACGGCCGCATCTTCTTGGCAACTTGCGCAGCCATCCGCCTCATCCCCTTCTGATCCCAAGAATTCATCAAGTCTACGTGCTTTACATCACAGTATTCACTGTATACAGTGAATCCAATCTTGCCCAGCCTAGCTGAAAGTCAGCCCATGCCCCTGCATATTCCCCGAATCCCCGGTGTCGATTTCCTTGCCACAGGCAGGCAGCTCGGCTATCTGGAGATCGAACATTCGGACAACGCCCACGACGCCGCCGTCATCCCGTCCCCCATCGCCGTGCTGAGCGGCGGGGCCGGGCCAACAGCGCTTCTGATCGCCGGCACGCACGGCGACGAGTACGAAGGCCAGATCCTCCTGCAGGAGCTCATTCGCTCCATCGACCCGGCGGAAGTCAGCGGGCGCCTGATCGTCCTGCCGGCGTTGAATATCGCCGCCGTCAGGGAAGGCCGCCGCGTTGCCAGTGTGGACGGAGTGAACCTCAACAGGTCCCTTCCGGGCAACGCCGCCGGGGGCCCTGCGCAGCAGATAGCCTCCATCGTGGCCGAGGACCTCATCCCGCTGGCGGATTTCGTCATGGACATCCACTCCGGCGGCATCGCCTCGGAATACGTGCCCTCAGCCTTCGTCTACCACGGACCCACACCGGAACTCTGGGCCCAAAAGACCGCGGCCGTGGCTGCCTTCAACGTGCCGTATTCCGTGGTTGTGCAGCCCATGCTTAAATCCGGTTCCATCAGCGGCGCGGCCGACCGGGCCGGGGTGCCCATGATCTCCACCGAACTGGGCGGCAGGGGCACGGTTTCAGTACAGATTCTGGAGCGGGCACGGAAGGGACTCCGGGCGCTCCTGGGCCATTGGGGGCTTCTCCAGGAAGCCCCGCCCACGGAACGATCGCCGGAATGGTCCGCCGTCGAATCCGCGGTCCAGTGGGTGGAGCTCACGCCGCAGTCCCCGGTGAACTCCACCATGGCCGGGCTCTTCGAACCCACGGTTGAGCTGGGGCAAAGAGTCGCGGCGGGGGCCCTCGTGGCCAGGGTTCATTCAGTGGAGGAACTCGACCGCCCGCCCAAGGAATTCTTCGCACCCATCGACGGGGTGGTTGCCATCGTCCGGCATCCGGCCCCCGTCAACGTCGGAACAACCCTGGTCAACATCGCCGTTGACCACGGAACTACCCACCCGAAAGGCAACTATGTCACAGCCTAATTTCATGACTACCGGCACTTTGCTGCTCGCCGCCCTTATCGGGCTCAGCGGCTGCACCAACGCCTCCCTCGAGGCCGGAGGCGCAACCGCCGCCCAGTCTCTGCCCGGCCAGGGCGGTGCCATAGCCGCCGCGCCGCTCAACCAGGCGGCAGCGGACCTGTTGCCCGCGGAGGTCAGGTCCAAGGGAACGCTGCTGGTGGGGACGGACCCCACGTTCCCGCCCTACGAGTTCTACGCAGAGGACAACAAGACAGTGACGGGATGGGACGCAGACTTCGCCACGGCACTCGGCCAGACGCTTGGCCTGGAGGTCAGAATGGTCCCGGCCACCTTTGACACCATCCTCCCCGGCGTCGGATCGCATAAGTACGACGTCGGGATCTCCGGATTCAATGTCACCGCCGAACGCAAGAAGAACGCCGACTTCGCCACCTACATGAACAGCGGCTCGGGCCTGGCCGTCAAGCAGGGGAACCCGAAGAATCTCGCCCTCGATGCCATGAAGCTGTGCGGCTTCAAGATCGGCGGCGAAAAGGGAACGTCCCAGGGCATCGAAACCTTGCCGGACTTCTCTAAGCAATGCACGGACGCGGGGCAGGCGCCGATCGACATCCAGCTCTTCCCCTCCCAGCACGAGGCCAACCTTGCCCTCACGTCTGGCCGCGTGGACGGCGTTTTGTCCGGAGACATCGGCATGGCCTACGCCAGCAAACTGTCCGGAGGCGCTTTCGAGCTCGCCCCCGGTACCGGGTGGGAGCCCACGGCCGTGGGCGTCGCCATGCCGAAGGGCTCGCCGCTGACCAAGGCCGTCGTGGCGGCTGTCAAGGCGCTCGTGGCCGGCGGCACCTACACGTCAATCAACGCCAAGTACGGCATCCCCGATTCCGTGAAGGTCAGCGCGGACCAGGTCGACGCGGGAGCCACGCAATGAGCGGGACCATGAGCCTCTCGAAGACCGCCGGCACCAGGGGAGAGTACAGCGTGGTGACGGCCCGGCACCCGTGGCGCTGGGTCGCCGCAGCCGCGGTCACCGCCGCCGTCGTTCTCGTCCTTATTTCGGCCGTGACGAACCCGCGCTTTGGCTGGGACAAGGTGGCCCTGTACTTCCGGGACACGACGATCGTCAACGGCATTGGCATCACGCTGATGCTGACCGTCGTCTGCATGGCCGCCGGCGTCGGACTGGGCGTCATTCTCGCCGTGATGCAGCTTTCCGCCAACCCAGTGGTCAAGGCCTCGGCCGGCATGTACGTGACGGTTTTCCGCGGCACCCCGGTGCTGGTCCAGCTGCTGTTCTGGTTCAATCTCTCGGCGCTGTACCCGGAGATCACGTTTGGCATCCCGGGTGTCAGCCTCGATGCCAACCAGCTCATCACGCCCCTGGCCGCGGCCATCCTGGGCCTGGGCCTCAACGAGGCGGCCTATATGTCGGAGATTGTCCGGGCTGGCATCCAGTCCATCGACCAGGGCCAGGGCGAGGCCGCCGGCGCCCTGGGCATGTCCCGACTGCAGACCCTGTTCCGGGTGATCCTGCCGCAGGCCATGCGGGTGATTATCCCGCCCACCGGCAACGAGTTCATCGGCATGCTGAAGATGACTTCGCTGGTCAGCGTTATCGCCGTCCCGGAGCTGCTCTATTCGGCCCAGATCATCTACTCCAAGAACCTCCAGGTGGTGCCACTGCTGCTCGTGGCCAGCATCTGGTACATCATCCTCACCACCGTGTTCAGCGTGGGACAGGGGTATCTGGAGCGGCGGTTCTCCCGCGGCACCTCCCGGTCCGTGCCGCCGTCGGCCGCCGAACGCCTGCGGAGTTTCTTCAGGGTCCACTCCCCGCAAGCCTCAGGAAGGGGCAGCCAATCATGACCACCGAGGTAGCAGAGCCAAGGCCGCTGGTGCGGGCCGAGGGCGTCCGCAAGAGCTTTGGCCCCAACGAGGTGCTCAAGGGCATCGATCTTGAAATCCGGCGCGGCGAGGTGGTCTGCATCATCGGCGCCTCCGGATCGGGAAAGAGCACCTTCCTGCGGTGCGTGAACCATCTGGAAAAGATCGACGGCGGCCTGCTACGGGTGGAGGACCGCGTGGTGGGCTACCGGCTGAAGGGCCAGAAGCTGCACGAACAGTCCTACAACGAGATCTGCGCCGACCGGACCGACATTGGCATGGTCTTCCAGCACTTCAACCTGTTCCCGCACATGACTGTGCTGGAAAACCTCATGGAGGCCCCGCTGAGGGTGCTCAAACAGCGCAAGGACGAGGTCCGGCGTCGGGCACTCGGGCTCCTGGACAAGGTGGGACTGGCGGAGAAGGCCCAGGCCTACCCGCGCCATCTCTCGGGCGGCCAGCAGCAGCGAGTGGCGATCGCCCGGGCGCTCTGCATGGAACCGAAACTGATGCTCTTTGACGAGCCCACCTCCGCCCTGGACCCGGAACTCGTCGGTGAAGTCCTCCGGGTCATGCAGGACCTTGCCCGGAGCGGAATGACCATGATCGTTGTCACCCATGAAATGGGGTTCGCCCGGGACGTGGCTGACCGTGTGGTGTTCATGCACGGCGGCCGGATCCTTGAGGAAGGCCCCGCCGAAGCGGTCATCAACCATCCGCAGCACGAACGGACGCGCGCCTTCCTGTCTGCGGTGCTCTAGCCCTTAACCATCGAGTGCTCCCCAACCGCCCTTATGATGCTGCTAAAGGGCGGTTTCGGAGCACTCGATGCGGTTAAGGGCCTTTAGGCGTAGGCGTTGACCAGCCGAACGGCGCCGCCGTCGACTCCCTTGGCGCCCTGGACGTAGTCCGGTCCGGTCTTGACGATGGAATCCGAGTTCTGCTCGACCGTGCCCATGATCCAGGACGGCAGGCCGCGGTCGTTGAGCCGGGTCACGGCGGCGTCGGCCGCTTCCGGCGACACGATGGCGACCATGCCGACGCCCAGGTTCAGGGTGCGCTCGAGATCGGCCAGCGGGACGTTGCCGAGCTCGGAAACCAGCTTGAAGATGGCCGGGAGTTCCCAGGTGGCGCGGTCGACGGTGGCCAGCAGGCCCTGCGGGAGGACCCGGGCCAGGTTCGCGGCGAGGCCGCCGCCGGTCACGTGGCTGAAGCCGTGGACTGCCTTGCCGGCCGCGGAGCCGTTGACGGGGAACGTGCGGGCCAGGTCCAGGCAGTCCGCGGCGTAGACCCGGGTGGGCTCGAGGAGTTCCTCGCCCAGGGTGCGGCCGAGTTCGGAGACCTGGCGGTCCAGGGCCCAGCCGGCGTGGTTGATGACGCGGCGGACCAGGGAGTAGCCGTTGGAGTGAAGGCCGGAGGAGGCCATGCCGATGACCACGTCGCCGGCGCGGACACGGTCCGGGCCGAGCAGCGCGTCGGCCTCGACCACGCCGGTGGCGGCACCGGCGACGTCGTACTCGTGTTCACCGAGCAGGCCGGGGTGTTCGGCGGTCTCGCCGCCCACCAGGGCGGTGCCGGCAACCGAGCAGGCGGCCGCGATTCCGCGGACAATGTCCGCGATGCGCTCCGGGACCACCTTGCCGCAGGCGATGTAGTCGGTCATGTAGAGCGGCTCGGCGCCCACCACGACGATGTCGTCCACCACCATGCCGACGAGGTCGTAGCCGATGGTGTCGTGGATGTCCATGGCCTGGGCGATGGCCACCTTGGTGCCGACGCCGTCGGTGGACGTGGCCAGCAGCGGGCGCTTGTAGGTGAGCAGCCGGGAGACGTCGTAGAGGCCGGCGAACCCGCCGACGCCGCCGATCACCGAGGCGTTGTGGGTCGCCTTGACGGCGCCCTTCATGAGTTCGACGGCGCGGTCTCCCGCTTCGACGTCGACGCCGGCGGAGGCGTAGGTGATGCCGGCGTTCTGGGCGGCGTTCATGTCAGCGGCCGGGGAGGCGGAAGTCATACTGGCTCTTTCTTGTCGGCTGAGGTGACGCGGTCGGCATCGGTGAGCAGTTCTTCGAATTCGGAGTCCGGCCCCGGATCGCAGCCGGTGGCGCCGGCCTTCTCGGCCGGGTCGTCGGAGATCGAGGTGCCGGGTTCGGGGTCGGCCGCTGCGCCCGGAGTGGAGTCCGGCGCCGTGCCGACAGCGGCACCCGCGGGGGCGGACGGCAGGCCGCCGAGGTCCGTGCGCTCGAGCAGGTTCTTGCCGAGCTTGTCCGCGCCGGGCAGCTCGATCGGGTACTTGCCGGTGAAGCAGGCGGTGCAGAGCCGTTCGCGCGGCTGCCGGGTGGCCTCGATCATGCCGTCCTCGGAGATGTAGGCGAGCGAGTCGGCGCCGATGGCCTGGGTGATTTCATCGATGGTGGCGCCGTTGGCGATCAGTTCCGCGCGGGAGGCGAAGTCGATGCCGTAGAAGCAGGGCCATTTGACCGGCGGGGAGGAAATCTTGATGTGGACGCTGGCGGCGCCCGCTTCCCGGAGCATCCGCACGATGGCGCGTTGGGTGTTGCCGCGGACGATCGAGTCGTCAACCACCACGACGCGCTTGCCGCGGATCACGGATTCCAGGGCATTGAGCTTGAGCCGGATGCCGAGCTGGCGCAGGGTCTGCGAAGGCTGGATGAACGTGCGGCCCACGTAGGAATTCTTGACGAAGCCGTGCGCGAAGGGGATGCCGGATTCCTCGGCGTAGCCCACGGCCGCGGGGGTGCCCGATTCCGGCACCGGGATGACGATGTCCGCTTCCTGGGTGTTTTCGCGGGCCAGCTGGCGGCCCATCTCCACGCGGGATTCGTACACCGAACGGCCCGCGATGGCGGCGTCCGGGCGGGCGAGGTACACGTATTCGAAAACGCAGCCGGCCGGGGTCGACTCGGCGAAGCGCTGGGAGCGGACGCCGTCCTCGTCGATCGCGATGAACTCGCCGGGCTCGATTTCGCGGATGAAGCTGGCGCCGACGGTGGCGAGGGCGGACTGCTCGGAGGCAACCACCCAGCCGCGCTCCAGCCGGCCGAGGCACAGCGGACGGATCCCGTAGGTGTCCCGGGCCGCGTAGAGGGTGCCCTCATCCATGAAGACGAAGCAGAAGCCGCCCTTGATCTTGGGCAGCAGCTCCATGGCGGTCTCTTCGAGGGACTTGCCCTCTTCGCCCTCCAGGAGCGCCGTGACCAGTGCCGTGTCCGAGGTGTTGCCCTGCTTCATTTCGCCGCTGAGCTGGCCGCCGTTGCGGTCCTCGATCATCGCCTTGAGCTCGGCGGTGTTGGTCAGGTTGCCGTTGTGGGCCAGCGCCACGGTGCCCGTGGCGGTCGCGCCCAGGGTGGGCTGGGCGTTGGCCCAGTGGCTGGCGCCGGTAGTTGAATAGCGGCAGTGGCCGACGGCCAGGTGCCCGGTCAGGGTGTTCAGCGTGGTCTCGTCGAAGACCTGGGAAACGAGGCCCATGTCCTTGTAGACGTTGATCCGCTTGCCGTCGCTGGTTGCTATGCCAGCCGACTCCTGACCGCGGTGCTGCAATGCATACAGCCCGTAGTAGGTAAGTTTTGCTACTTCTTCACCGGGTGCCCAGACCCCGAAGACGCCGCATGCGTCCTGAGGGCCTTTTTCGCCTGGGAGAAGATCATGAGAAAGTTTTCCATCGCCGCGTGCCACTGGTCGATTATCTCACGATGTGCGCTAAGACTTTTCCGGCGGCCGTTTTATGACCTGCCGCCCGGCTCAGGTGCAGCTCAGGCGGGCCTTAGGCGGGGCTTAGGCGGAGTGCAGGCGGCCGCTCAGGCGCCGTTTTCGTCGTCGTCGGCGTCAGGTGCGGACTCGACGACGGCGTGCTCGGCGCGGCGGACGCTCAGCCGGTCCAGCACCAGGGCCGCCGCGGCACCCAGGATGACGCCGCCGGCAGCGCACAGGACCATGAAGAAGCCGAAGACGGAGCCGCGGTCGTAGCTGGCGTCACCGGGCAGGGCGTAGGCGATGATGGCGGCCACGGCCACGCCCACGAGCCCGCCCAGGATCAGGAAGGGCACAAATTTCGGCGCCCGGCGCACGGTGACCTCGCGGCGCTCCGGAACGCCGCCCGGGGCAGACTCCCGCTCTGGGTCGGAGCCTGCGGTGCCGGGGGTTTCGTGGGAAGACATGCCGTTAAGCCTACTGCCCTCGGACTCGTTCATTGCCGGGGACCGGTTCCCGGAGCAGACTAGGGGATGGGGGAGGGCTAGGTACAGACGAGCTAAGGAACCGCCATGTTAGCCTCAGCCGATCGCGTTCGTGACCAGCAGCGCATGATCTGGAACGAGTTCTCGGCGGGCTGGCACAAATGGGACGCTGAACTGCTCGGCTGGCAGGCTCCGTTCGGGGAAGCTTTGCTCGAGGAGTTGCGGCTGCGCTCCAACTCCTGGGTTCTGGATGTCGCCGCCGGGTCGGGGGAACCTGGGCTCAATGTCGCCGGGCAAGTGCCGGAGGGCAGGGTGGTCCTGACCGACATCTCGGCGGGAATGCTCCGCGTAGCCGAAGAGAAGGCCTTGGCCCGGGGCCTGACAAACGTGGACTTTGAGGTTTGCGACGCTGCCGCTATGCCCTTCGGGGACAGCAGGTTCGACGCCGTGTACTGCTGCTTTGGCTTGATGTTCTTTCCCGTGATGTCCGCGGCTATGGCAGAGATGGTGCGCACCGCCAAGCCGGGCGCCCGCGTTGGGGCCGTTGTCTGGGGGCGCGCCGCCGCAAACCCGTGGGCCAGCCTGATCCTGGGCACGATTGCCCGGCACCGCGAACTGCCCATTCCGCCCGCAGGGACTCCCGGGCTGTTCCGCTGCGCACCCACCGGGTTCATGACCCGCATGTTCAAGGATGCGGGCCTCGCGGACGTGACCGAGCGCCAGGTCAGCACCGAGCTGGTGCACGAATCCCCCGAGAGCTACTGGGAGTTCATGACCGACATCGCGACCACCGTGGCGATGGGGCTGGCCAAGGCGGACGAGCAGTCGCGGGCCCTGATCCGCCAGGACGTGTTTGCGCTGCTGGGCCGCTATGAGCACGACGGCGCGATTCGGCTCCGGTCGACCGCCACCGTGGTGGCCGGGACCAAGGGGTAACTAGGCGGGTTTTCGCGGCGTTTTCGGACCGGGGCGTGGCTTTTGGACGGATGCACCCCGGATCCTCCGGGCCTGTGTCCGATTCCGTGGCGCCTTCCCGGAAGCGGGGCAGGATCAGCGCCGGCAGGACGGGAGCTGCTGCCGGGGAACGCCGGCCGCCGCCAGAAATGAGCCAAATGTTCCGGGACTGGACAGCTCCGACCAAGTCCATCGGATCACGCGTCGGCCCGTGGCGCGAATCCTGTCCTCCCGGCGTTTCTCGTCGGTGAGGGCCTCTGCTGGCGTCCGGCCTTGGAGATACTCCGGCTTGCGGTATTTGGCGAGGCCGTCGAACTCTCCGCAAAGATGCTCATCGGGCCAGTCAAAGTCTGTGAATGCCACGAACCCCCGGGCATCGCGGATTTCGATCTGAAGGAGGGGGAGCCGGAAACGGAGCCGGTGCATCAGGGCACGGCTCACGGATTCTCCTGGGGAACCGGACGCAGGATCCGCGAACTTCAGGGCGGCCCGGATTCGCCGGGCCGCGGCTCCCGTGTAGTTGCCATCGATGCCTGCGTAGAGTTCCTCGCGGCTGAGCGGTGCCAAGTTGTCAGGCTGAGGCCGGAGGACGTGGTCCAATACCGTGACGCCTTGCTCGAACGATTCGAAGGCTGCCAAGTCCAAGGCCGTCCGGACACGGTCCGTGACCAGGAGTCCGTGCCGTTCCTCGATTCGCACCGAGTCCAAATCGACGAAATGCCGCCGGACTCCTGCGCGCGAGCGTCCGCCGCCGTCGTCGGTAGTGCATGCATGCACCACATGGCGGTGGCCCAGCAGTGGCATGCCCCACAGCGCAGCGGAGGATTGGCGGCAGAAGACAGTGCGGCTGCGCAGCGTGGACGCCGCTGCCCGGATGAGGACTGGATATCTGTCCCATGGCGTCAGCGCTTCCCACTCTTGGGCCCGGACGTAGACGCCCTGCCTGATGCGCCGGAGCTGCCCGGACTTCGCCTGTCGCGCAAGGCCCCGCGCGTCTTGGCCGAGTTGTGCGAGATCGCTGCTGAGAATCAGTGGGGGTGTTTCCATGCCCCGATCGTGGTCCGTGCCGCCCGGCTGGACAACGACCGGCAAAGCGGAAGTGGAAAACTTTTCCGCTGCAGTTCCGGGCAGGCGCGTGGGCATCGGACTGGCGCGCCGCGGATCCCCGCAGCAGGTGTCCCATTCCGCAGCGGTGCTCCGAAACCACAGCGAAAACCAGGGCGGCTAGACGCCCAGCTCTTCCTTCAGCGCCGCGACGTGGCCCTGCGCCTTGACCTGGTACCGCGCAAGCGTCACCTTGCCCTCGGGGTCCAGCACCACGGTAGAGCGGACAATGCCCTCCGTGACCTCGCCCTGGATCAGCTTCTCGCCCCACGCACCATAGGCGAGGGCCACGGCGTGGTCCTCGTCGGCCAGGAGCGGGAAGGTCAGGGCGAAGTCGCCGGTGAAGTGGGCCAGGGCCTCGGGGGCGTCCGGGGAGATGCCCAGGACTTCGTAGCCGGAGCCCTGCAGGGAGGCGAGGTTGTCGCGGAAGTCGCAGGCCTCGGTGGTGCAGCCGGGGGTGGCGGCCTGCGGGTAGAAGTACACAATGACGTTCTTGCCGCGATAGTCGGCAAGGGAAACCGGCTTGCCTTCGGCGTCGGGCAGGGTGAAGTCCGGGGCCGGCGTGCCGGGCTGGAGCTTGACGGTCATGTTTGCGCTCATGATGATCCTTCGGGGGGAGTGGACAACGGGTCTGTGATGCACAACATCGTTGGCCGAGGCTGTATTCCGCCGCCTGAGCCTACCAAGCACCGGTCCCGGGGCAGTATTCGAAGGTCGCCTATGACAGCCTTTTCATAGCTCCGGCATAGCTGCCACCGCTAGCGTGGAGCCATCATGGAACAGCACACACCACGGCAGCGTCGATTCGGATCCCGGCGCGGTGCCGGCCGCAGTCCCCGCCGAATAGCAGCCCGGCCGCGGGTCCTGATGGGGGCGGTCTGTGCCGCAGTGCTCGCCGTCGCGCTGGCGGCCGGCTTCTTTTCGGCCGCCGGGGCACGGACCCTGACGGCGGCCGGAGGCCTGTCCGCGGCCAGCCCGGCAGCGGGCGGCGCCCCGGCGGCTCCCGGCGTCGAGGCTTCTGCGGACGCTTCAGCCGAGGTATCAGCCCCTGCATCTGACAAGGCGGCGGGCACGGCGGACGCGGCACTGGACGCGCGCATCCAGGCCATCCTGGATGCCAACAGCCAGTACCAGATCGGCGTGGCATTGATGGACGTGTCCTCCGGAGCGGACCCCGCGGAAGTCCATGAATACGGGGTCCGGGAGGACTTCGTGGCGGCCAGCACTGCCAAGGTCCTGGCCGCCGCAGCCTACTACCACCTGGTCGAAACCGGCGCCGCCAGCGTCGATGACCCGTTGGGGGCCTACACGGCCAGGTTCCAGCTCCGCGAAATGATCCAGCAGAGCGACAACGACTCGTGGTCGCTCGTCATGGACGCGGTGGGCCACTCGGAACTGACCGACTACGCGGCGTCGCTCGGTGTGGATTACGACCCGGAAACCAACAGGCTGACCCCGGCTGCTATGGCCAGGATCCTGGCGGGGGTCTATTCCGGGACGCTCCTGGACGCCGCGGACACCGCCGAGCTGTTGTCCTACATGCAGGACACGAATTACGAAACGCTCATTCCCGCCGCGGTGCCGGACGGGATCACCGTCTTCCACAAGTACGGGCTCCTGAACGATGAACTGCACGACGCCGGCATCCTCACCCGGGACGGCACCGCCTGCGCCCTGGTCATCTACACCAAGGGCCAGGACCTGAGCGACGTCCCGGAACGCACCGAGGTGATTCATCAGCTGACGCAGGCGGTGGCGGGCGCCCTGTTCTAGCGGGGTTTTCGGATTTCCGCGGCGGATTCGGACCACCGCGGCCCGGATCTGCGGCGCCCTGTCCGAAAGCCGGGCAGAAATCGGAACGCGGCGCGGAAACGAACGGCGCAGAAACGAACACGGGCGGAAACCGAACACGCGCAGACCCGGAGTGCCGCGCCTAGATGCCGAGCTCGTCCCGCAGCGCCCGCACGTGGCCCTGCGGACTGACCTGGTACTGCGCCAAGACCACCGTGCCGTCGGGACCGACCACCACGGTGGACCGGACCGTGCCCTCGCGGACCTCGCCGTCCACCAGCTTCTCGCCCCAGGCCCCGCAGGCGAGGGCCACGGCGTGGTCCTCGTCGGAGAGCAGTGGGAAGGTCAGCGCATGCTCGGCGGCGAAGGCGGCCAGGGCCTCCAAGGGATCGGGGGAGATGCCCAGGACCTCGAAGCCCGCGCCCTGGAGGGCAGCGAGGCTGTCGCGGAAGTCGCAGGCCTCGGTGGTGCAGCCAGGGGTGGCGGCGCGCGGGTAGAAGTAGACAATGACGTTCTTGCCGCGGTAATCGGCCAGCGAAACCGGCTTGCCTTCGGCGTCGGGCAGCGTGAACGCGGGGGCGGGTGTGCCCGGTTGCAGCTTGGTGAGCAGCTTGTTGGTCAGTGCAGTTTGCATGCGGTTCCTTCGGTGGGGTCTGGATGGCAGGTACGGTCTGGTGGCTGGTACGGCGTCAGATGCTGTATTCCGCCGGTCCGCGCACAGTTGCCATCGGACCCGGGATGAAGCGGTAGCCGCCACTGCGGACGGTGACGACGGCGTGCCGGCAGCCCTTGAGTTTGCGGCGCAACCGGCCGACGTACACGTCGATGGACCGGGTTGCCGCGCCAGGAGTGTCAAACGCGTCGAGGCACTGCTGCAGCTCCTGCCGGCTCACCGTGCGGGAGCAGTTCTGCACGAGGCATCTCAGGAGGGTGAATTCCAGCTCCGTCAGGGGCACCCGCTCGCCGTCGAGCCTGGCGTCCCCGGCCGCGAGGTCGACGGCGAGCCGGCTGATGCTGCCGGGGATAGGGTGCCTTGGCGGGCCAGGCGCCGGGCAAGCCCCGGCGCCCGCCCCGCCGTCGTCTTCGGGGGACCGGACGACGGCGGACGTTGCGGCTCCGGCGGCGGGCCTAAAGTGGACTTCCGCCTCCGGGGCACATCTGAGGGCGCGGCCGAGCACGAGTTCGGCCGCGCGGGCCAGGCAGGCCGGATCAAGGTCGGCGCCGTCCGGCACGGTGACCCAGACAGCCAGTCCCCTCGCGGTGAGGCCGGCCTGCCGTGCCTGTCCGGTGGGCCGTGCCTGTCCGTTGGCCCGCGCCTGCCCCTGCCGTGCCTGCCCGTTGGGCTGGGCCCGTCCGTGACCGGCGGGTGCGGTGCCGGCCACGGCCGACTGGCTCACACGCCGCCGCGGCGGATCAGCTTGCCGGTCGGAGTCCGGCCGTCGACCAGTGTGCCGCGGAGGTAGGTCTGCCGGACGACGCCGGAAAGCGCCTTGCCGTCGTACGGGGTGATGGGGTTCTTGTGCTTGAGCTTGGAGACATCCACCACGAACGCCTCGTCCGGGGCAAAGACGGCGAGGTCGGCGTCGTACCCCAGCGCCAACTGGCCCTTGTTGCCCAGGCGGGCGAGCTGGGCAGGCTTGGCCGCCATCCACGAGAGAACCTGCTCCAGCGCGATGCCGCGGTGCCGGGCCTCGGTCCAGATCAGCGACAGGCCCAGCTGCAGCGAGGAGACGCCGCCCCAGGCCACGGCGAAGTCACCGTTTTCCAGGTCCTTCAGGTCCAGCGTGGAGGGGGAGTGGTCCGAGACGATGCAGTCGATGGTGCCGTCCTGCAGGCCGGCCCACAGCAGTTCGCGGTTGGAGGCCTCGCGGATGGGCGGGCAGCACTTGTAGGCCGTGGCGCCGTCCGGGATTTCCTCGGCCGTCAGCGTCAGGTAGTGCGGGCACGTTTCCACGGTGAGGTGGACGCCGTCGCGCTTGGCGCTGGCGATCATGGGCAGCGCGTCGGAGGAGGACAAGTGCAGGATGTGGGCGCGGGCGCCGGTCCAGCGGGCTCGTTCGATGACCTCGGCGACGGCCTTGTTCTCGGCGCCGCGGGGGCGGGAGGCCAGGAACGTGGAGTAGTGGTCGCCGCCCGGGTGGGGAGCGTGGTCGATCGCGTGGGAGTCCTCGGCGTGGACGATCATGAGCGAGTCGAAGGACTTCAGCTCGGCCATGTCCTCTTCCATCTCGTCCGCTTCCAGGTGCGGGAACTCGTCCACGCCGGAGTGCAGCAGGAAGCATTTGAAGCCGAAGACGCCCTCGTCGTGCAGCGGCCGCAGTTCGTTTTTGTTGCCCGGGACGGCTCCGCCCCAGAAGCCGACGTCCACGAACGCCTGGTCCTCGGCCACCTCCCGCTTGAGTTTGAGGCCCTCCACCGTGGTGGTGGGCGGGATGGAGTTCAGCGGCATGTCGATGATGGTTGTGACGCCGCCGGCCGCGGCCGCCCGGGTGGCGGACGCGAAGCCCTCCCACTCGGTGCGGCCGGGCTCGTTGACGTGCACGTGGGTGTCCACGAGGCCCGGCAGGAGGGTTTCGTCGTCGGCGAGCTCGATCACTTCACGGCCGGAAAGGCCGTTGCCCAACGGCTCGATCGCGACAATCACCCCGCCGCGGATGCCGACTTCCCGCGCGGCAATGCCGGCTGTGGTCAGCACCCGCCGGCCGCGGAAGACGAGGTCATAGGTTTCTTCAGACACTGAGGGTCTCCTTTCCCGGAGCACTGTCCAGGGCGCGGGCGCCCTGCGCGGAGTACGCCACGTTGGTCAATTGCTCGCCAAGTTGCCGTCCGAGGCGCTCCAGGAGCGCAGCGGCCTCGGCTATACATGTGTCTACATTGCTTTCCAGCTCCGTCAAAGCGTGGACGGCGAGGAATCCGGAACTGCTGGTCTGCTCCGGGGTCAGGACGGACCGCCCGCAGACCGCAACCGCCGGGACCCCGGCGCGGCGGGCCGCCCGGGCAACGCCCACCGGGGTCTTCCCCAGCAGGCTCTGCTCGTCGAGGCTGCCTTCGCCGGTGATCACCAGGTCAGCGCCGGCCAGCCGCTCCGCCAGCCCGGTGAATTCAAGGACGACGTCGATGCCCGGACGGCGGGTTGCGGCCAGTACCGCGATCGCGGCGTAGCCCGCCCCGCCGGCCGCCCCGGCGCCCGGGGCCTCGGCGGCCTTGCGTGCGCGGGGCCCGATTTCGGCCGAGAGCACGTCCACAAAGTGGGCCAGGGCGGCGTCGAGGACACCGACGTCCTCCGGCGTGGCGCCCTTCTGCGGGCCGAAGATTGCCGCGGCGCCCTGGGCTCCGAGCAGCGGGTTGTCCACGTCGCTGGCGAGCACGAAGCGTGCGCCGTCCAGGCGGGCATCGAAGCCGGAGAAGTCGATCCAGTCCAGCCTGGCCAGGGCCGCGCCGCCGGGAGGCAGCTCGTTGCCGTCGGCGTCGAGGAACTTGGCGCCGAGTCCCTGCAGGACCCCGGCGCCGCCGTCGGTGTTGGCGCTGCCGCCGACGCCCAGGATGATCTGCCGGCACCCGGCGTCGAGCGCTGCCCGGATCAGTTCCCCGGTGCCCAGGCTGGTGGCGCCTTTGGCGTCCTTGATGCCGTCCGGCAGGACGGCGAGTCCGGACGCGGCGGCCATCTCAATGACGGCCTCGCGTCCGCGGACCGCGAATTCTGCCCGGAGCGGCGCGCCGGTGGGGCCGCTGACGGTTGCGCTGCGGCGGGTGAAGCCGGAGCCGACGGCGGCATCGAGGGTGCCCTCGCCGCCGTCGGCCACGGGAATCCGCACTACCTCCAGGTTGCCGCCGCACGCCCGCTGCAGCCCCGCTTCCAGGTGCCGGGCAACGTCCGGGGCCGAGAGCGAGCCCTTGAACTTGTCCGGCGCTATGACGACGCGCATCTCAGGCCTGCAGGGCCAGGATGGCGGTGGGGGCGTCCTCGGCGGTCTCGGCCAGGGCCTCGAACTCGTTGACGGCGTTGATCTCGGTGCCCATGGAGATGTTGGTGATCTTTTCCAGGATCACTTCCAGCACGACGGGAACCTTGAACTCGCCCATGAGTGCCTTGGCCTTGTCGAACGCGGCAGGCAGGTCCTCCGGGGTTTCCACCCGGATGGCCTTGCAGCCCAGGCCCTCGGCCACCTTGATGTGGTCCACGCCGTAGCCGCTGGCGGTCGCCGAGAGCTCAGTGGAGTTGATGTTCTCGAACGCCAGGGACACGTTCTGTTCCATGTTGAAGCCGCGCTGGGACTGGCGGATCAGGCCGAGGTAGGAGTTGTTGACCACCACGTGGATGTACGGCAGGTTGAACTGTGCGCCCACGGCCAGTTCCTCGATCATGAACTGGAAGTCGTAGTCACCGGACAGGGCAACCACGGTCTCATCCGGCTTGCCGCGGACCACGCCGAGCGCGGCGGGGGCGGTCCAGCCCAGCGGGCCGGCCTGTCCGGCGTTGATCCACTTGCGCGGGCCGAACACATGCAGCATCTGGGCGCCGGCGATCTGCGACAGTCCGATGGTGGACACGTAGGTGGTGTCGCGTCCAAATGAACGGTTCATTTCCTCGTACACGCGCTGCGGCTTGATCGGCACGTTGTCGAAGTGGGTCTTGCGGTGCAGTGTGGCCTTGCGCCCGGAACATTCGTCAACCCAGGCGGTGTAGTCCGGCAGCGAGCCGGCGGCGCGGCGTTCCCGGGCCAGTTCCAGCAGGCCGTCCAGGGCGGCGCCGGCGTCGGAGGCGATGCCGAAGTCCGGGGAGAACACCCGGCCGATCTGGGTGGGTTCGATGTCGATGTGCACGAACGTGCGGCCGGCCGTGTAGGTGTCCAGGCCGCCGGTGTGGCGGTTGGCCCAGCGGTTACCGATGCCGATCACGGCGTCGCTGCGCAGGAAGTTCTCGTTGCCGTAGCGGTGGCTGGTCTGCAGGCCCACCATCCCGGCCATCAGGGTGTGGTCATCCGGGATGGCGCCCCAGCCCATCAGCGTGGGGATCACGGGGATGTTCAGCAGTTCGGCCAGTTCCACGAGCTGGCCGGAGGCGCCGGCGTTGATGATGCCGCCGCCGGCCACGATCAGCGGGCGCTCGCCGGCGGTGAGCATGTCCAGGGCCTTTTCCAGCTGCTTCCGGCTGGCCTTGGGCTTCTCCACGGGCAGGGGCTCGTAGGTGTCGATGTCGAATTCGATTTCGGCCATCTGCACGTCGATCGGCAGGTCCAGCAGTACGGGGCCGGGGCGGCCGGAGCGCATCAGCTGGAACGCCTTCTGGAAGGCGCCGGGAACCTGGCCCGGCTCCAGGATGGTCATGGCCATCTTGGTGACGGGCTTGGCGATGGACTCGATGTCCACGGCCTGGAAGTCCTCTTTGTGCAGCTTGGCAACGGGGGCCTGGCCGGTGATGCAGAGCATCGGGATGGAATCTGCCCATGCCGCGTACAGGCCGGTGATCATGTCCGTGCCGGCGGGGCCGGAGGTGCCGATGCAGATGCCGATGTTGCCGTCCTTGGCCCGGCTGTAGCCGTCAGCCATGTGGCTGGCGCCTTCAACGTGGCGGGCCAGGGTGTGGCGGATGCCGCCGTGGGCCCTCATGGCCGAGTAGAACGGGTTGATTGCGGCGCCCGGCAGGCCGAACGCCTCGGTGGCGCCCTCCTTCTCCAGGATGGCGACGGCTGCGTCTACAGTGCGCATCTTCGTCATGGTGTGCTCCTTGAAAGTCTGTTTTTGGGTGTGGTGGGGGAGCCGCCGTCGTTGATGTACGACGGCGGTTGCCCGGTTTTTGCTTGTTGTCCGGCCTGTCGCCGGGGATGTCTTGCGGCCTGGTTACTTGCGGCCGCTGAGCTGGAGGACCTGCTTGAAGAGTCCGGAGTGGTCCAGTCCGCCGTCGCCCTGGTTGACGGTGGCGGCGACGAGCTGCGCGACGACGGCGCCGAGGGGGACGGCGACGTTGGCCTCGCGGGCAGCGGCGGTGACGATGCCGAGGTCCTTGTGGTGCAGGGCCAGGCGGAAGCCGGGGTCGAAGTTGCGGTCCAGCATCTTCTGGCCCTTCTGGTCCAGGACCTTGGAGCCGGCCAGGCCGCCGCCGAGGACCTTCAGGGCGGCGTCCGTGTCCACGCCGTAAGCCTCGAGGAAGGCGATCGCCTCGCCGAGGACTTCAATGTTGACGGCCACGATCAGCTGGTTGGCTGCCTTGACGGTCTGGCCGGAGCCGGAGGGCCCCACGTGGACGATGGTCTTGCCGACGGCGTTCAGGACATCCTGGGCGGCCTCGAAGTCGGCGGCGTCGCCGCCCACCATGATGGAGAGCACGGCGTCGATGGCGCCCTGTTCGCCGCCGGAGACCGGGGCATCGAGGGGACGGATCCCGGCGGCCCGGGCGTCGTCGGCGAGGCGCTTGGCGACATCGGGGCGGATGCTGGAGGCATCGACCCACAGCGTGCCCTTGCGGGTATTGGCGAAGACGCCGTCCGCGCCGCTGACCACGGCTTCGACGTCGGGGGAGTCCGGAACCATGGTGATGACGACGTCGGCGTCCTTGACGGCCTCAGCGATGCTGCCGGCGCCGCGGCCACCTTCGGAGACGAGCTTGTCGATCTTGTCCTGGCTGCGGTTGAAGCCCGTGACCGTGTGGCCGGCCTTGACGAGGTTGATGGCCATGGGCAGGCC
>NZ_JBHVTV010000013.1:108562-153507 GCF_042884475.1 Arthrobacter sp. NPDC058130 | reverse complement strand
GGCACACTATTGAGTTCTCAAACAACAGACACACCCGGCACCACCACAACTTCACAGTCGCGGATCGCTCCGGAGCAACTTTTCAAACTTACCCGGCCGCTTCACCCTTGTCAAATCGGCGTTCCAGACTCATTCTTGCCATTGGCTTCTGGGTCTTGGTGGCCGTTCAACTCCGGGGAGCAGCGCGGAAATAAACTCTACCACCACTTGGCCGAGCTGACAAAGCCACCCCGAGTAGGGTGCTGAAAAGCCCGGAATCACGGGGATTCCGGGCCTTCCGCCGGTCTTTTCAGAGGTACCGATCGGGCGCGCCCAGCGCATAGTCCGGGCGCCCCGAACGCCCTGCCTACTCGAGGGGTTTGAAGTACGCCGCGCCTAGCGGCGGCAGGGTCACCACCAGCGTGGCGGGCTGTCCGTCGAGGCCACCCTTGGTCGCGGTCAGGGTGCCGGTGTTTTCAACCCCGGAACCGCCGTAAGTGGCGGCGTCGGTGTTGAGCACTTCCTGCCATTCGCCGGCCGTCGGGACGCCGAGGTGGTAGTCCGTGTGCGGGCCGCCGGAGAAGTTCACGGCGCAGACCAGCGGGTTGCCCTCTGCATCGCGGCGGATGAAGGTCAGCACGTTGCGGTCCGAGTCTCCCCCGTTGATCCACTGGAAACCCTCGGGCTGGTTGTCCTGCTGGTACAGGGCCGGCGTGGAACGGTACAGCTCGTTGAGGTCCTTGGTCAGGAGCTGCATGCCATTGTGCGCCGGGATGTCGGCGAGCCACCAGTCCAGGCCGTGCTGCTCCGACCACTCCGCTTCCTGGCCGAATTCGGTGCCCATGAAGATCAGCTGCTTGCCGGGGTGGGCCCACTGATATCCCAGGAACGCGCGCAGGTTCGCCAGCTGCTGCCACCGGTCGCCGGGCATCTTGCGCAGCATGGAGCCCTTGCCGTGCACGACTTCATCGTGGCTGATCGGCAGCAGGAAGTTTTCCGAGAAGGCATAGACCATCGAGAACGTGATGGTGCCGTGGTGCCACCTGCGGTTGTACGGGTCCTCGGCCATGTACTGGAGAGAGTCGTGCATCCAGCCCATGTTCCATTTGAGGCCGAAGCCCAGGCCGCCGCCGCTCGTGGGTGCGGTGACGCCCGGGAACGCGGTGGATTCCTCCGCGATCATGACCACGCCGGGGTGTGTCTTGTAGACCGTGGCGTTGACCTCCTGGAGGAAGGAGATCGCCTCAAGGTTTTCGCGGCCGCCAAAGCGGTTTGGCTGCCACTGCCCGTCTTCGCGGGAGTAGTCCAGGTACAGCATGGAGGCGACGGCGTCCACGCGGAGCCCGTCGATGTGGAACTCATCGAGCCAGTACAGCGCGTTGGCCACCAGGAAGTTGCGTACCTCCGTGCGGCCGAAGTCGAAGATCAGCGTGCCCCAGTCCGGGTGCTCGCCCAGGTTCGGGTCGGCGTGCTCGTACAGGGCTTCGCCATCGAACCGGGCCAGGGCCCATTCGTCCTTGGGGAAGTGGGCGGGAACCCAGTCCAGCAGGACGCCGATGCCGGCCTGGTGGAGTTCGTCGACGAGGTGGCGGAATTCGTCCGGGTGCCCGAAGCGGGAGGTCGGCGCGAAGTACGAGGTGACCTGGTAGCCCCACGAACCGCCGAAGGGGTGCTCGGCCACGGGCATGAACTCCACGTGCGTGAAGCCGAGCCATTTGACGTACTCCACGAGTTCCTTGGCCAGTTCGCGGTATCCGAGCCCCACCCGCCACGAGCCGAGGTGGACCTCATAGACGCTCATGGGTGAGTTGTGCGGATCGCGGTCCGCGCGGGCCTGCATCCACTCCTCGTCCTTGAAGACATAGGAGGGCTCCACCACCCGGGATGCCGTCAGCGGCGGGATCTCGGTGCCAAAGGCCAGCGGGTCAGCCTTTTCCACCCAGAATCCGTGCCGGGTCCTAAGTTCAAACTTGTAGCACGCCCCTGCTACAACGCCCGGAATGAAGAGCTCCCACACTCCGGTGGAACCCAGGGAGCGCATGGAGTGTTCACGGCCATCCCAGCCGTTGAAGTCACCCTTGACTCGCACTGCCTCGGCGTTCGGGGCCCAGACGGCGAAGGACACGCCGTCGACGTCGCCCAGCGAGGACTTGTAGTGCTGGACGTGCGCGCCCAGCACATCCCACAGGCGCTCGTGCCGGCCCTCGCCGATCAGGTGCAGGTCCACTTCGCCGATGGTCGGCAGGTAGCGGTAGGGATCGTCCATGACCTGCGGCTCGTGGTCCTTGTAGGTCACCTCAAGCCGGTAGTCCGGCACGTGGCCGCGCTCGAGTGGTTCCATCACGGCCACCCACACACCGCCTGCCTCGTGCGTCATAGGCACCGCGCCCGCCGACGTCACGACAGAAACCGATTCCGCCAGGTGCTTCACCGTCCGGATCGTGACGTGGCCGTGGTCATCAAGGTGGGCGCCGAGGACCGAGTGGGGCGCGTGGTGCTCACCGGTGCCGACCCTTGCAAGGGTCTCACCGTCCACGGGCAGTGGTGCGCCGGGCCGATCGATACGTGCTGATCCTGTCATTTTTATACCTTCCGCTGCGGCTTCGGCGGCGACGCCGGAACCTGTACTGCCGAGGAGACGACGCGATGCGTTAACCGGAATGGAGAGCCAGTCCGGCCTGTTCCTTAGTTCGTAGATGACTTCATAGAGGGCTTTGTCGAGCCACAGCGCCACGAAGAGCGGCGCGTCGCGGTCGATGCTGCCGGGGATTACTTCGGCGTAGCCGGCCAGGAAGGCCTCCGCGCAGTCGTCCGCCCAGGTCCCCGGCACCACGGCACCGGGATTTTCGCGGACGGCTGCGCCGGCGGCGTAGTCGAAGGACCGCAGCATGCCTACGACGTCGCGAAGCGGGACGTCGGGGAAGTTGCGTTCGGAGATGGGGCGCAGCGGCTCGCCCTCGAAGTCGAGGATGGCCCAGCGCGGTGCGGTCGCAGGCTCGCCCGGGACGCCACCGCCCGGGACCTGCAGGATCTGCCCGAGATGCAAGTCCCCGTGGATCCGCTGGAGCGGACCGGCGCTGGTGCCCTCGAGCCGGCCAAGGAGACGGTTGAGCGCGTCTTCGTACGGCCCGACGGCGTTGGACGCCTGGGTCCAGGACTGGCGGACACGCTGGGCTACTCCCGGGGCGATGTCCTGGCCCGGCGCCGATTCGGCGGCTGTGCCCAGCGCCGCGGCGAGCCTCCGGTGCACGGTAGCCGTCGCGGCGCCCAGCGCGTGGGCTTCGGCGGTGAACCCGGTCCCCCGGCTGGCCGCGTCCACGGCGAGCCGCCAGGCGTCGAGTCCGCCGGCGAGGAATTCGTGGGCCACCGCGAGCTCGCCGCGCGCGGGACGGGCGTCGCCGGAGCGCTCCTGCCCTAGTGCGGCCGCCGGAGTCTCCCATTCGCCGGTCACCCAGCCAAGGGTGGCCGGGACCTCCGCGGTGCGCCCTGCCGTCAGCGCCGCACCGATTTCGACTTCGGGGTTCTGGCCTTCGGACAGCACACGGAAGAATTTCACGATGGCGACTGTGCCGCCGTCGTCGTCGTCGACGATTACCGAACTGTTCGATTGCTCGCCGGCGAGCACCTTGACCTTGCCCGTCGCGAACGGCAGGCGGTAGCCGGACTCCATCAGGTGGCCGGTGGCGTTCCCCGAGGGCGTGCTCCCGCCGTTGCGCATGAGCTCCAACCAGGCGGCGACGAAGGAGGCGTCATGGACGCCGTCGTAGACCCATCGGTGGGCGGCATCGGCGCGCGTCCCGGGGAGCTCGCCGATCAGCGCACGCTCCGCCCCCGGCAGGGGCTCCGGCCGGGAACTGAGCGGCACCTGGACGATGTCCGTCCGGCTGCCGCCGGGGGTGGGGTAGGACACCGCAAGCAGCAGCACCTCAAACTCCGCGCCGGCCTCGGTGCCGGCCTCGAGGCGCAGCCCGCCCACCGGTTCGAAGGTGAACTCCGCGCTCTTGACCGGGAACCACCGCTGGTGCGGCAGCCAGGCGCCGAGCAGTCCGCTCAGGGGCGGGGCAAGGGTCGGTCGAGTCATCTCAGCCCTCGATGGACAGGATGGGCATCGCCTGCGTGAACGGGGATGTCGGGTTGGAGGCCGCGGAACGGATCCGCAACCAGAAGAAATCGTGGCTGCCCAGCGTCAGCGTCAGCGTTCCGTCCTCGCCGATCGCAGGGAACGCCTGGCCGCCGAAAACGTCACGGAGGCCCCTGCCGGCAAAGGTCGGCACCCGCAGCGTGGTCGCCACGGGGTGCTGCGAGAGGTTGAAGGCGCACAGGATGGTCTCCGCGTCCGCGCCGGCGGCGTTGCCTTCCGGGAGTTCCCGCAGGTAGGCGAGGACGACGTCGTGGTCGGCTTCCACGTGCTTGAACGCGCCGAGTCCGAAGGCGGGGTGGTTCTTGCGGACGCTCAGGATCTGCCGGGTCCAGCGCAGCAGCGAACCCGAATGGGCGGCCTCGGCCTCCACGTTCGCCATGCTGTAGTTGTAGACCAGCGACTGGATCACCGGAAGGTACAGCTTGCCGGGGTCGGCGTGGGAGAACCCGGCGTTCCGGTCCGGGTTCCATTGCATCGGGGTGCGGACGGCGTCGCGGTCCTCGAGCCAAATGTTGTCCCCCATGCCGATCTCGTCCCCGTAGTACAGGAACGGACTGCCCGGCAGGGACAGCAGCAGGGCGTTGATGAGCTCGATTTCGGAGCGGGAGTTATCCAACAGGGGCGCCAGCCGGCGCCGGATGCCGATGTTGGCGCGCATGCGCGGATCCGGCGCATACCAGCCAAGCATCGCCGCGCGTTCGTCGGACGTGACCATTTCCAGCGTCAGTTCGTCGTGGTTGCGCAGGAACGTGCCCCACTGGGCGCCCTCGGGAATGTCCGGAGTGTCCTTCATCGTCTCGATGATGGGCGACGCCTTCTGGTCCCGCAGCGCGTAGTACAGGCGCGGCATGATGGGGAAGTGGAACGCCATGTGGCACTCCGGTTCCTCCTCGGTGCCGAAGTACTCCACCACTTCGGCGGGCGGCTGGTTGGCCTCGGCGATGATTACGCGGCCCGGGTAGCTTTCATCGACCATCCGGCGCAGCTGGCGGAGGAATTCGTGGGTCTGCGGCAGGTTCTCACAGTTGGTGCCCTCCTCCTCGAACAGGTACGGAATGGCGTCGGCCCGGAACCCGTCGATGCCCTGGTCGAGCCAGAACCGCACGACGTCGAAGAGCGCGTCGATGACCTTGGGGTTCTCGAAGTTGAGGTCCGGCTGGTGGCTGAAGAACCGGTGCCAGAAGAACTGCCGGCGGATGGGGTCGAAGGTCCAGTTGGATTCCTCGGTGTCCACGAAGATGATGCGGGCGTCTTCGTATTTCTCGTCCGTGTCGCTCCAGACGTAGAAGTCGCCGAAGGGGCCGTCGGGATCCTTGCGCGACTCCTGGAACCACGGGTGCTGATCGGAGGTGTGGTTCAGCGGAAGGTCGATGATCACCCGGACGCCCCGGGCATGCGCCTCCGCCACGAGCCGTTTGAAGTCGCTGATGGTGCCGAACTCGTCCAGCACTGAGTTGTAGTCCGAGATGTCGTAGCCGCCGTCGCGCAGCGGTGACTGGAAGAACGGCGGGAGCCAGAGGCAGTCCACGCCCAGCCACTGCAGGTAGTCCAGTTTCTCGATCAGGCCGTGGAAGTCGCCCGAGCCGTCCCCGTTCCCGTCGGCGAAGCCCCGGACGAGCACCTCATAGAAGACCGCCTTGCGGTACCAGAGGGGATCGTGCTGAAGGCCAGGAGCGTTCAGTTCGAAGCTCCCCCTCGGGCTGAAGTGCTGGCTCGGGTTCTGCGGGCTGAAACTCACTGGCACTACCTCCGGATGCTAAGAATGTGTGCGGGCTCGACGTGCGGGTCCAAGCGGACGTAGTTGTACTCCCCCCATTCCCAACTTTCGCCGGTCAGCAAGTCATCAACCATGAAGCGGCCGTTGTGCGTGAAGTTCTCCGGATCCAGGTCCAGCGCCGCCAGGTCCAGGGACACGGTGCTCTCCCTAGTACCGTGCGGGTCCACATTGACGACGACGATCACGGTGTCCTTGGTACCGTCCGGGAGAACCTTGTGCTTGGAATACACCACGGTGGAGGCATCCGAACTCTGGTGCACCGTCAGGTTCTGCAGATCCCCCAAGGCCGGGTGTGCGCGCCGGATCGCGTTGAGCCGGGTCAGGTACGGGGCCAGGGAGCGCCCCGATTCGGCCGCCGCATCCCAGTCGCGCGACTTGTACTCAAACTTCTCGTTGTCGATGTATTCCTCGGCGCCGGGACGCGCCACGTGTTCGTAAAGCTCAAACCCGGCGTACACACCCCAGATCGGGCTGGCCGTCGCAGCCAGGGTGGCACGGATCTTGAACGCCGCCGGGCCGCCGAACTGCAGGTATTCGGTGAGGATGTCCGGGGTGTTGACGAAGAAGTTCGGCCGGAAGTAAGCCGAGGATTCGTGGCTGACCTCCTGGAAGTACTCCTCCAGCTCCTCCTTGGTGTTGCGCCAGGTGAAGTACGTGTAGGACTGCTGGAAGCCGGCCCGTCCCAGAGCGTGCATCATGGCCGGGCGGGTGAAGGCCTCGGCGAGGAAGACGACGTCGGGGTGTTTCTTATTGACCTTGCCGATCAGCCATTCCCAGAACCACACGGGTTTGGTGTGCGGATTGTCCACCCGGAAGACCTTGACGCCGTGGCTGACCCAGAGCAGCACGATTCGGAGAATTTCGTTGGACAGCCCGGCGGGGTCGTTGTCGAAATTCAGCGGAAAAATGTCCTGGTATTTCTTCGGCGGATTCTCCGCGTAGGCAATAGTGCCATCGACGCGCGTGGTGAACCATTCCGGATGGCTTTGCACCCACGGGTGGTCCGGAGCAGCCTGCAGGGCCAGGTCCAGGGCGACTTCCAGTCCGAGTTCACCGGCGCGTGCCACGAAGGCGTCGAAGTCCTCGAAGGTGCCCAGGTCCGGGTGGATCGCGTCGTGGCCGCCCTCGTGGGAGCCGATGGCCCACGGCGAGCCGGGATCGTGCGGTCCGGCGATCAGGGTGTTGTTCGGACCCTTGCGGTGCTGGACACCGATCGGGTGGATCGGCGGCATATAGATGATGTCGAAGCCCATGGCGGCGACGGCGTCGAGGCGCTTCGCGGCGGTGCGGAAGTTACCGGAGGTCCATTCCCCGGTCTCGTGGTTGCGCACGGCGCCTTCGGAGCGCGGAAAGAATTCGTACCAGGAGCCGGACCCGGCAAGCCTTCGCTCCACCAGCAGCGGGTAGGGCTCGGAAACCGTCACCAGTTCGCGGATGGGCTGGCGTTCGACGACGGCAGCCACGTCGGCGCCGAAGCCGGCGGCGAGCCGCTCTTCGGGTGTCCGGGAGGTATCGGAGAGGACGACGACGGCCATCCGCAGGGTTCGGCGGTCACCGGAGGGACGCGAGGCGTCCTCGGACGCTTCCGCCAGCAGGGCCGCGCCTTCGGCCAACATGAGCTCGACGTCGATGCCGGCCTCCACCTTGACCTCGGCGTTGTGGTGCCACGTGCCGTAGCGGTCGTGCCAGGCCTCGATGACGAACGACCAGTTGCCCGTGGCGGGCGGGGTCAGGAGGCCTTCCCAGCGGTCCGTGCCCATCCCGCGCGGTCCGCGCGGCGGGGCGAGACGGACCCGCTGCCGCTCTTTGCCGCGCGGGTCGAGCAGGACGGCGCTGACGCCGAGCTGGTCGTGTCCCTCCCGAAATGCGGTGGCGCCCACAACAATGGTTTGGCCCTCGACGGCTTTGGCGGGAAATTTTCCACCCTCTACCGAAGGCTGCACGGCGGTGATCGGAAAGCGGCCAAATCGCAGGCCATCCGTGATCAGGGCCTTGGGCTTTTGCTTGGACACGGCGCTGGTTCGCGAGTTATTCGTCACAGGCTCGACGTTATCTACAAAACGGCCAGAATGCTAAGGCCTCGAACCTTTTTGGAGCGTTTCGGGTTCTGACCGGCCCATATCCGTCATTTACAGGAAAGAATCTTAAAGCGGTTCCGGGGCAACGACTTGTCCGTTAGTGTTTCGCTCGTGAAGGCAATCCGCAGATTTACCGTCCGAACCGTTCTCCCGGAGTCGATCCGGCCACTGGCCCGGCTCGCCACCAATCTTCGGTGGTCCTGGCACAGGCCCACCCGGGAGCTTTTTGAGGGGCTCAACCCCGGGGTCTGGGCGGAGAGCGCCCACGACCCCGTAACCTTCCTGGGCCTGGTAAGCCGGGAAGAGTTGCAGCGCCTCGCGGCGGACCAGGACGTTGTTCAGCGTGTCCACGCGGCAGCCGACGACCTCGACCGGTACCTCGAACAGCCGCGCTGGTACCAGAGCCTGGGCGAGGACGCTCCCGCCTGCATCGCCTATTTCTCCCCCGAGTTCGGCATCACCGAGGTCCTGCCCCAGTACTCGGGCGGCCTTGGCATCCTGGCCGGCGACCACCTGAAGGCGGCCTCGGACCTTGGCGTGCCGCTGATCGGCGTCGGCCTGCTGTACCAGGCCGGCTATTTCAAGCAGTCCCTGTCCCGGGACGCCTGGCAGCAGGAAACCTACCCGGTCCTCGACCCGGACGGGCTGCCCCTGACCCTCCTGCGCGAGGCCGCCCCGGACGGCAACGGCAAACCCATCCAGATCTCGCTGCCCCTCCCCCAGGGCCGGCGCCTGCTGGCGCACGTGTGGCGGGCCGACGTCGGACGCGTTCCGCTGTTGCTGCTGGACTCCAACGTTCCAGGCAACGACGAAGCCGCCCGCGGCATCACGGACCGGCTGTACGGCGGCGGCGGTGACCACCGCTTGCAGCAGGAACTCCTGCTGGGCATGGGCGGGGTCAAGGCGCTGCGCGAATTCCAGCGGCTCACGGGAGTCCCCGCACCGGAGGTCTTCCACACCAACGAGGGCCACGCCGGGTTCCTGGGCGTCGAGCGGATCCAGGAATTGATGTCCGGCGCGAAACCGCTGAGCTGGGACGAGGCCTTGGCCGCCGGCCGGGCGTCTACGGTGTTCACCACCCACACGCCGGTCCCCGCGGGCATCGACCGCTTCGAAATTTCCCAGATTCAGCACTTCTTCGAGGCCGGCCTCGCCCCGGACGTTCCGGTGGCAAAGATCCTGGACCTAGGCCGCGAGGACTTCGCCGACGGCAACCCGTTCGTGTTCAACATGGCGGTCATGGGCCTGCGGCTGGCTCAGCGGGCCAACGGTGTGGCCAAGCTCCACGGCGTGGTGTCCCGCGGGATGTTCTCCGCGCTCTGGCCGGGCTTCGACCACTCCGAAATCCCCATCACCTCCGTCACCAACGGCGTGCACGTCCCCACCTGGGTGGACCCCCGCATTGCCGCGCTGGCCAGGGACCAGTTCGGCGCCGACGCGGACGCACAGGGCCGTTGGGACCTGGCCTACAACGTCACCGACGAGGACCTCTGGGCGCTGCGCCGGGAGATGCGCGTGTCCCTGGTGGATGATGTCCGGCGCCGGCTCCGGGCCGCCTGGAAGAAACGCGGCGCGGCCGACGCCGAGCTGGCGTGGACGGACTCCGTCCTGGATCCGGACATCCTGACCATCGGCTTTGCCCGGCGCGTGCCGACCTACAAGCGGCTGACCCTGATGCTGCGCGACCCCGACCGGCTCAAGGCGCTGCTTCTGCACAAGACGCACCCCATCCAGCTGGTCATCGCCGGGAAATCGCACCCGGCAGACGACGCCGGCAAGAAGATGATCCAGGACCTGGTCCGGTTCACCGACGACCCCGCCGTGCGGCACCGGATCGCGTTCCTGCCCAACTACGACATCGCCATGGCCCGGACCCTGTTCCCGGGCTGCGATGTGTGGCTGAACAACCCGCTGCGCCCGCTGGAGGCCTGCGGAACGTCCGGCATGAAGGCTGCCCTGAACGGTTCGCTGAACCTGTCGGTCATGGACGGCTGGTGGGATGAGATGTACGACGGCGAGAACGGCTGGGCGATCCCGACCGCCAACAACGACGCCTCGCCGGAAGAGCGCGATGACATCGAGGCAGCGGCCCTCTACGAACTGCTCGAAACGCAGGTGGCCCCGCGGTTCTACGGGCTGACCGTGTCCGACGCCGCCGGGGCTGCCGGGCCGTCGGAGCCGGGACCGCAGGCCGTGCCGACGCACTGGGTCTCCATGATCAAGCACACCATGTCCCACCTTGGCCCTGCGGTTTCAGCGGAACGGATGCTCCGGGACTACGTCAACGTGCTGTACCGGCCCGCCGCCATCGCGGGACGCCACGCCGTGGCGGATGACTACACCCAGTCCAAGGCCCTGGCGGCGTGGACCGCCCGGATCCGGGCCGCGTGGCCGCAGATCCAGGTGGAGCACGTCGACTCGGTGGGTGTCTCCGAGGACCCGCAGATCGGCGACCTGCTGCAGGTCAACGCGTATGTGGCCCTGCGTGAGCTCTCACCGGACGACGTCTATGTCGAGGTGGCCTACGGCCGGGCCGAGGACTCGGACGAGCTGGCGGACGTCACGGTCGCGGAGCTGAAGGCCGCCGAGGACCTCGGCAAGGGCCGGCACCTCTTCACCGGCACGCTGGTGATCGACCGGTCAGGCTCCTTCGGTTACACCGTGCGGGTGCTCCCGAAGAACGAGGCGCTGGCGTCCAAGGCGGAGCTAGGCCTGATCGTCAACGCCTGACCGGCGGCCTGGTCGTCAACGAGTCGTCAACTCCTGACCGGCAGCGCCTGACCGACTTGCCCAGCCTCGGCTAGAGGCAGACGGCGACGACGTCCAGGCTGTTGCCGGCGTAGCCTTCGGCGTCCTGCAGCGTTTCGCAGATGACGCCGAAGGAACGGTCCGCGCGGAGGGCGGCAGGCACCTGCCAGATAAACGTGACGGGGACCTCGCCGTCGTCCGTCACGGCATCCGCGACGTCGTGCAGGGAATCATGCAGGGCATCGAGGTCCGTGCCGTAGTCCTCCGGGGCGTCCACGAGTTCCCTGAACGTGTCCAGGAACACCTGCTTGGTGTCGGCGGCGGGGACCACCAGGGCGCGGCGGCCGGCGTCGTCGATTTGCTCCTTGAGTTCTTCGATGGTCCAGGTCTCTGCCGAGTAGATCTTCATGGGGTCCTTAATCGCGGATTACTAGGTGCGGTAGATATTGATCGTGTTGGCCTGGACAAGGTCCCGTTCACCGGAGGCGACGCGGGCGCCTTGGCGCCGGTCATGGAGGTCCGAGGTAGTCACGCGAAGCTCGAAGAGCCGGTGCCCGGTGCCGTCTTCGTTGCTGAGCTGCGGCAAGGTGACCTTGACGTCGTCGGCGCCGCCGTTGACCACCACCAGGCCGTCCACGTGCCCGTCGTCGGAGCCGAGGAGGAGCTGGATCACCCGGTGGCCGGGGTCATGCCACGTGTCCGCTGACATGGGCTTGCCGTTCACATCGAACCAGTGGAAATAGGACTGGTTGTCGCGTGTGGGGTAATCGTGCGGCTGGCTGGCCAGGAACTCTTTGCGCAGCCGGATGACACGCTTGGTGGTGCGGAGCATGGCATGGGATTCCGCGGTGCTGGTCCAGTCAATCCACGTGAGCGGGTTGTCCTGGCAGTAGGCGTTGTTGTTGCCCTGCTGGGTCCGGCAGATCTCGTCCCCTGCGGTGATCATGGGTACGCCCTGGGAAACCATCAGACAGGCCATCAGGTTCCGCCTGCTTTGGGCGCGCCGGGCAAGGATTTCGCCGTCTTCGGTGGGGCCCTCGAAGCCGTGGTTGTAGCTGCGGTTGTCGCCGTGGCCGTCGCGGTTCTGCTCGCCGTTGGCCTCGTTGTGCTTGCGGTCATAGGCCGTCAGATCGGCCAGGGTGAAGCCATCGTGGGCGGTGATCAGGTTCAGCGAGGCAAGCCGGGACCGGCCCGAGGACTCGAACAGCCGGGCGGAACCGGAGAGCGCGTCCGCGAGATGGGCCACCGGACCGCCGGTGCCGCCGCCGTCGATCGCGGCACGGTCCGCGAGCCAGAAGCTCCGGACGGCGTCGCGGAAGTGATCGTTCCAGTCCACCCACCCGGCCGGGAACCGGCCGGTCTGCCAGCCGCCGTAGCCCACGTCCCAGGGTTCGGAAATCAGCTTGACGCCGGACAAGACGGGATCGGCGCCCACCGCGACGAGGAAGGGGTGCCGGGGATCGAATTCGTTGGCGCTGTTGCGGCACAGCGTGACGGCCAGGTCGAACCGGAAGCCGTCGATGTGGAACTCGCTTACCCAATAGCGCAGGGAGTCCAGCACCAGCTGCACCACGCGGGGTTCGGCGAAGTTCAGGCTGTTGCCGCAGCCGGTGGTGTCGACGTATTTGCCGTGGCCGTCGTTGCGGTAGTACTGCATCTCGCCCAGGCCCCGGAAGTTCAGGGTAGGGCCGTCGGTGCCACCCTCGGCGGTGTGGTTGTACACGACGTCGAGGATGACCTCAAGCCCGGCGGCGTGCAGCAACTTGACCATGCCCTTGAACTCGTCCTGGACCGCGTGGGCGCCGGCGGCCTGCGCGGCCGCGGTGGCGTAGCCGGGGTGCGGGGCGAAGAAGGCGGCCGTATTATAGCCCCAGTAGTTCGTCAGCCCGAGCTGTTGCAGGTGCGGCTCATCCACGTGGAAATGGACGGGCAGGAGCTGGATCGCCGTGACGCCCAGCGAGATCAGGTGCTCGATCATGGCCGGGTGAGCCATGCCGGCGTACGTCCCCTGAAGGTCCTCCGGAATGTCCGGGTGCAGCTTCGTCTGGCCCCTGACGTGGGCCTCGTAGACGATGGTGTTGCGCCAGGGCACGCGGGGGCTGCGGTCCAGTCCCCAGTCAAAGTCGTTGCCGACCCGGACGCTGGTGATCAGCCCTTCGCGTTCGTCAACAGCCCGCCCGTAGGGGTCCATCAGCAACGGCTGCTCCCCCACGGCGTCGAAATCCGTGGCGGGCATGGACAGCGGGAGGGCCTCATGTTCCGGCGAGGCCCGGAAGCCATAGCGCGAACCGGCCGGAATGCCCTCCACGATGCCGTGGTGGACGCCGTCGGTGAGGTTGGGCAATGTCTTTACCTGCCAGGTGCCCCCCGGCGGCTGATACGCGATCTCCAGGGTGGTCACACCGGGCGCGTAGACAGCCACGTTGGCGAACGCGCCCCGGGGATCGTCCACTGCCGGCGACCCGGTGTGCGGAGTGCTGATCCCCAGCGGAAACGCCCGCGAAGCGTCTACGGTGGAAGCGGTATCTATGTAAGACATAACCATTGCTTAAAGCTTAGCCGGGCCGGACAAATGGCCCCCGTTTTCGTTTTCATGACGTTTTGCAGTGTACGGACCGCCGCACTGCATACTGTAATGAAGCGCCGACTTGGAGGTAATTGTGCGCGTAGCACTAGCCCAAATCATCACTGGCCGCGATCTGGCTGCGAATCTGGCCCTCGTGGACGCCTATGCGCGCCAGGCCAAGGCCGGCGGCGCGGATCTGGTGGTATTCCCGGAAGCGACCATGCGGGCCTTCGGCAATTCGCTGCTGGATATCGCCGAGCCGCTGGACGGCCCGTGGGCATCCCGCGTGCGCGCCCTCGCCTCGGAGCTTGGCATCGCGATCGTCGCGGGGATGTTCACGCCGGGAACAGCCGGCGACGGCGCCAAGGTGCGCAACACCCTCCTGGTCACCGGCCGCGGCGTAGAGGCCAGTTACGACAAGATCCACCTGTTCGACGCCTTCGGTTTCGCCGAGTCGGACACGGTCGACGCCGGCACCTCCCCCGTCACCTTCGAGCTCGACGGCGTGACGTTCGGCCTCGCCACGTGCTACGACGTCCGTTTCCCGGACCTGTTCACCGAAAACGCCGATCGCGGCGCCGACGTCAACATTGTGTGCGCCTCCTGGGGCTCGGGCCCCGGCAAGGCCGAACAGTGGAAGCTCCTGGCCCGCGCCCGCGCGCTGGACTCCACCACCTTGGTCCTCGCCTGCGGCCAGGGCGACCCCGCCAGCCAAGGCATCGCGGCCAAGGGCTCCGCCCCCACCGGCGTCGGCCACTCCGTCGTCGTCTCCCCCATGGGCGACATCATCGAAGAGCTCGACGGCGCCCCCGGCCTGCTGTTCGCAGACCTGGACACCGCAGCCGTCAAGGAAGCCCGAACGAAACTCCCAGTCCTGGCGAACCGCCACAAGTTCTAGGTCACCACTGTTCTGGTCACCTTCCGCGGACACCAGCGTCTGGCCGTCGCTTAGCGGTTGGCCCCTTCCTCCCGCCGCCTACTTCGGCCGCGGGCGGCCTCCGAATGCTCTGGTCGGCGATGCGCTCCTTAGCAGGACCCCGGCGCCCGCTCGAATTCAGGCCACCACACGTCCAGCAGTTCGGTATCACCACGAATTCCGAGGCATATTCAGCCTGGCGACGCGCAAACGCCCTAGCGCTAGGGGTATACGGGTCGCGGGAACACATCAGCGCGTCGCAGATGGAAATGAGCGTCGCAGGAAGGAACGTGCGTCCTGCGTCGAGGTACTTCGGAGGAGCATCAGAATCATGAGAACCCCGGTTCCGAACATTAAGGCCAACTGCTCCCTCACGAGCCGTGAGGGAGCGGTTGGCCTTAGCAGCGAACGGTGCGGAAGCAACCGGCCAAAGGTGACAGAGCCTCATCGCTGGAACCGGAGTTTTGCTAAGGAGCGCATCGCCGACCAGAGACGTTGGAGGCCGCTCGCGGCCGGAAGCGTCGTCGGGAGGTGTCTAAGCGACGGCAAAACTCCGGTCCCGGCGAAACTCAACCACAACTCACGTGACGGCAATTGAACCGCCACCCGAAGCGGGTTACTTTGCCGAGCGCTGGCGGGAGATTTCGTACAGGGAGATGCCTACGGCCATGGAGGCGTTCAGGGATTCCATGGCGGAGTCAATCGGGATCGAGACAATCTGGTCGCAGTTTTCACGGACCAGGCGGCTCAGGCCCTTGCCCTCGGAACCTACGACGAGGCACACGGGTTCGGTGGCCAGGGCGAGATCGGGCAGCGAGACGTCGCCGTCGCCATCCAGCCCCAGGACGAAGATCCCCATGTTCTTGAACGCCTTGAGCGTGTTGTTCAGGTTGGCCGCGCGGGCGACGGGGACGCGGACGGCCGCGCCGGCGCTGGTCTTCCAGGCCGAGGCGGTGACGCCCACGGAGCGGCGCTCCGGGACGACGACGCCGTGGCCGCTGAAGGCCGAGACGGAGCGGATGATCGCGCCGAGGTTGCGGGGATCGGTGATGCCGTCGAGGGCTACGAAGAGCGGTGCGTTGGCGACGTGGCCCTTCTTCCAGGCCTCGAGGGTCTCCTCGGCGAGTTCGTACGCATCCTGGTATTCGTACGGCGGAATCTGCAGCACGAGGCCCTGGTGGATGGCGTCGTCGGTCATGCGGTCCAGCTCGGGCTTACCGGTCTCCATCAGCGGGATGCCGCGCTCGGCCGCGAGCTTCAGGGATTCCTTGACGCGGTCGTCCATTTCGATGCGGACGGCGACATGCAGGGCCTTGGCCGGGATGCCGGCGCGCAGGGCTTCGACCACCGAGTTGCGTCCGGTGACGACCTCTTCGGTGGCGCGGCCCTTCGGGCCCGAGCGGCCGGTGCGGGCGGCTGCGCTGGTGGTGCGGCTTCCGCTGGCGCGCTTGGCCTCGGACCGCTCAGCGAGTTGCTTGTTCTTGTATGCCTTGTGGTAGGGGCGGTCCTCCGCCTTTGGCGTGGGGCCCTTGCCCTCGAGTGCCTTGCGCCCGTGACCGCCGGTTCCGACGGTGGGGCCCTTCTTCAATTTGACCGAACGACGACCGTTGTTGGCCATGATTTCCACCCCTGCTTGTTACGTGCTTTGTTAATAAGTCTGACCTCCAGTCTACTGACTCGAGTTAAATCGACGATTCCGGGATTGCCCGCGGCAGAACTCAGGGGCAGAAGGCAGGGGTTGCAGCAGGGGCTGCTCAGCCGCGCTTGAGGCTCCAGCTCGCCCCGTCCGGGCCGTCCTCCACGACGACGCCGGCTGCCGCAAGGGTGTTCCGGATGGCGTCGGACGCCGCCCAGTCCTTGGCTGCCCGGGCATGGGCCCGCGCCTCCAGCTGCGCCTCGACCAGGACCCCAAGAGCAGTGTTGCTCTGTTCGTCGGCTGCCGGCGTCGTGGTGGCGTTGAGGCCGAGCACATCGAGCATTGCGGTGACGCTGGCGACGGCCTGCCCGGCGGTGCCGAGGTCCCCGTCCGTGAGGGCCGTGTTCCCGGCCCGGACCGTTTCGTGGAGGGAGGCCAGCGCCTGTGGGACGTTGAGGTCATCGTCCATTGCCGCGGCAAAAGCCTCCGGAACGGAAACGTCGGACGAATTCGGCGCCGTGTCGGGAAGGACCCGGCCGGCCCGGCTGATGAACCCGTCAATGCGTTCGACGGCGGCGGCGGCTTCCTGCAGCGACGTCGGCTGGTAGTCCAGGACCGAGCGGTACTGCGCCTGCCCGAGGTAGTACCGCACAACGCGCGGCGGGGCGATTTCGAGCATTTCGGCCGGGCTGATGGTGTTGCCGATGGACTTGGACATCTTCTCGCCGGCGTAGGTGACCATGCCGTTGTGCATCCAGAAGTTGGCGAAGCCGTGGCCCGCCGCCTGGGACTGAGCCATCTCGTTTTCGTGGTGCGGGAAGCGCAGGTCCAGGCCGCCGCCGTGGATGTCGAATTCGGTGCCCAGGTACTTGGTGACCATCGCGGAGCATTCGAGGTGCCAGCCCGGGCGGCCGGGGCCCCACGGCGAGGCCCAGCTCGCCGTCGTCGGTTCCCCGTCCTTGTAGCCCTTCCACAGCGCGAAGTCTCGGGGATCCTTCTTGCCGCGCGGGTCAGCGTCCGGGGCACCCTGCATGTCGTCGAGTCGCTGGCGCGTCAGTGAGCCGTACTTGGCCCAGGAGCGCACGTCGAAATAAACATCGCCGGAGTCGTCCAGGGCCGGGTAGGCGTGGCCGCGGTCGATCAGTTGCTGGATGAGGGCGTGCATTTCCGGGATGTGGCCGGTGGCGCGCGGCTCATAGGTGGGGCGGGAGACGCCCAGGGTGTCGTACGCCTTGAGGAATTCCTGCTCATAGCGGTAGGCCAGGGCCCACCATTCCTCGTTGCGGACAGCGCCGGGCTCGTCCTCGAAGTCGGGTCCGAAGGACGCAGCGGACTTGACGAGGATCTTGTCGTCGATGTCGGTGACGTTGCGGACCGCCGTCACGCGGAAGCCCCGGTACTGCAGCCAGCGCGTCAGCTGGTCGAAGGCGATGGCCGAGCGGATGTGGCCGACATGCGGCATGCCCTGGACGGTGGCTCCGCAGTAGTACAGGCTCACGTGGCCGGGTACCAGGGGGACGAAGTCGCGGACTTCGGCGGATGCAGTGTCGTAAAAGCGCAGGGTCACCGCTCCAGATTAGCCGATGGCGCTCCACGGCCCGACCGGAGGCCGACCGTAGGCCTTGCCGGCAGCCGCCAGTCAGGGAGTCCGGGGCCATTGATCCGGCAAGCTACTTGCAGTATTGCCCGATCTTGTTGATCTGCTCGGTGAGCTGGGCCGTCTGTTCGTCCGTTTTGGTCCCCGTGGGACTCGCGGCAACCTGCTTCATGATCTCGGCCATTTCATGGATGGGGGCGCCAACTTCCGGCGCTACTTTGTCCGCGACTTCCTGATAATGCTGGCCAATCTGCGCGGCCTGCTCTTTCGCGGTCCCGGAGGGCGCGAAGGTGTCGGTGTTGAGGAATTTGCAGCTTTCGTCGACGCTCAACTTCGGCGTGGCGGTGGAGGTCTGGGGCGTCGCCGTGGAGCCGGCGCATCCGCTCAGCATTGTCCCTGCCACGAGTACGACGGCGGTCAGCAGCTTCTTCACGGCGGGTCTCCTGGCTGTTCGGAACGGGATGTCACGGTGCGGTCTTGCCCCTCCAGCCTAGGTGACCGGGGCGGGCAGAGTTCAACCGGCGGTTAACCTGCCTGGTAGACGAGCGCCGTTGCAACGGCAGAAATCCCCTCGCCGCGGCCGGTGAAGCCGAGTCCGTCGCTGGTGGTGGCTGTGACGCTGACCGGTGCTGCGGCAGCGTCGCTGAGGACCCGCTGGGATTCCTCCTGCCGCGGACCGAACTTGGGCCGGTTGGCGACGAACTGCACGGCGATGTTGCCGATTTCGAAACCATGGGCGCGCACAATCCGGGCGGCCTCGGCCAGCAGGGTAACGCCGGACGCGCCGGCGTATTCTGGCCGGTCCGTGCCGAAGTGGGTGCCGAGATCCCCGATCCCGCAGGCCGAAAACAGCGCGTCGGCGGCCGCGTGCGCCACCGGGTCGCCGTCGGAGTGGCCGGACAGTCCCCGCTCCCCCTCCCAGAAGAGGCCGCCGAGCCACAGCGGCTGCTTATCGTCCTCGGCCGCGTAGGCATGGACATCGATTCCGATCCCGGTCCTGGGGATCAGCGGCGCGTTGGTGGACATGCTCATCCCTCCACCCAGCGTGCGCCCAAGGGTCCTTCGAGGAGGCCTTCGGCCAGGATCAGGTCCAGGGGCGTGGTGATCTTCAGGGACTGGCTGGCGCCGCGCACGGCGTGGACGGGGACGCCGAGCAGCTCCACGAGCATCGCGTCGTCCGTGACGAGGGCGGCCTGGGCGGCGTCGAACCCGGCGGCGGCCTCGTGGGCGCGTTTGAGGGTGGCGAAGGCGAATCCCTGCGGTGTCTGCACGGCGCGGAGCGCCTCGCGGGGTGCGGTGCCGGTGACCAGCTCAGGGGCCACCGCGGCGCCGTCGCCGGTGGTCGGTTCGACGGTTTTGACGGTGTCCACCACCGGTATCACCGGAATGACTGCCGAGGCGCCGGCGCCCAGCGCCGCCGCCACCCGGTGGAAGACGGCCTCGGGGGCAAGGGCGCGGGCGGCATCGTGGACCAGGACTGCTTCAGTGTCGGGCAGGAGAGCGGCCATCGCGGCGCGGACGGAGTCGGCGCGGTTCGCACCGCCGTCGACGACGGTCACGACCGGAACCTGCACGCCGTAAGGGGACCCCGCGGTGCGGGCAAGCCCGGCCGCAAGCTCCCGGGTAAAGGCGGCGCACAGCGCCTGCAGCTCGGCGTCTCCCGGGGGAATCGCAATGCAGATCTGCTGCGCGATCCCGGCGGCGGCCACGCCGCGCAGGGCGTGCGTGAGGATGGTGTCCCCGCCCAGCGGCACTTTTGCTTTGGGCACGCCGTAACCCAGGCGCTGGCCGGTGCCGGCGGCCACAACAATGACCGCAGTGACGGGACCGGCCGGGGACGAATTCGTCGGTGCAGTATCCATGCGCACAAGACTACGTCCCCGCGCCCTGGAGCAGCCGCTCCGAACCTTCCCGTTGCGCTATCACTTGTGGTCGTTCCGGGGCGCTCAGAGGGACCACAAGTGATAGCGCAACGGGTTAACTGGCAACCGAAAAAGGGCAAGAAGAAGCCCCGGCGGCCTGAGGCCACCGGGGTTCGATTCTTATTCTGTGCCAGCCCTGCTAGGGCCGGCCCTGTGTTAGGAAGCCAGGACCTCGTCGAGAACGCTTGCAGCCTTCTCTTCATCAGTCTTCTCAGCCAGTGCCAGTTCCGAAATCAGGATCTGGCGGGCCTTGGCCAGCATGCGCTTCTCTCCTGCGGAGAGGCCCCGGTCGTGATCGCGGCGCCAGAGGTCGCGGACGACCTCTGCTACCTTGATGACGTCACCGGATGCAAGCTTTTCCAGGTTTGCCTTGTAACGACGCGACCAGTTGGTGGGTTCTTCAGTGAACTCGGCACGGAGCACGTCGAATACGTGCTCCAAGCCTTCCTTGCCCACTACGTCCCGAACCCCTACCAGGTCAACGTTTTCTGCTGGAACTTCAATGGTCAGATCACCCTGAGCCACCTTGAGCTTGAGATACATCTTCTCTTCGCCCTTGACAGTGCGCATCTTGATTTCTTCAATTTTGGCTGCACCGTGGTGAGGGTAAACTACTGTCTCGCCGACCTCAAAAACCATGTGGACATTCCCCTTTCCCGCAGACCAGTTTATCACGATTAAGGCATACAACTGGCATCCAAAGGTGCCGGGAACCGCATGAATCCGGGGAAAATGGCCTCAATCGACCCCCTCAAACCCCTTGACGAATGCGGATAATAGTGCCTGCGGCCCTAACTGCCAAGAGGTTTCCGGTCCCCGGCAAGCGCGTCCCGACCGCCGGGGGCGCACGCGTCCATGCGCGTATGTGTAGCTGCCGAGTCCTTGTTTGCGGCCGATTGCGGATAGGCTATGGCTGAATAATGTTCCAAGACTCTCAAGGAGTGCGTGACGTGCGTTTCACTGCGATGAACCGGGGCCAGCGCGGCAAGCTGGCAATGGCTACGGCTGCACTGGGCATTGGCCTGCTGTCCGTGACCGGCTGCGGCTACATCAACCCCCAGCAGACCTCGGAGCAGTACTCGGCATCCGACGGAACCCGGACTGACCTCGGTCCGCTGGAGCTGCGCAACTTCATCATCGTCGCCGACGCCGAGGACAAGCCGGCCCGCGTGATCGGCGCCGTGTACAACTCCTCCTCCAAGGACGTCGTGCTGACCATCAAGGGTGCGGCCGGGTCGCAGACCCAGGTTCCGGTCAAGCAGAACTCCTACACCATGCTCAACGACTCCACCGATGCGGCCATCCTGAGCACCGCCGGTTCCAAGCCGGGATCCATGACCGAGGTCAACATCTCCGAAGACGGCACCAACAAGAACGCCTCGTTCAAGGTTCCGGTCATGGACGGCACGATTGTGGACTACAAGTCATACCTGCCGACGCCGGAGCCCACCGCCACGAGCACGGCGACGCCGGCCCAGACGGCACCTTCGACCGAAACGGCCACGCCGACGCCGAGCAGCACCGCCGGCCACTAGCTTCAACGGCTGAGCCAACGCAAAAGGAGGGGCACCTGCAGGTGCCCCTCCTTTTGCATGTCCGCGGGCTTTCGGCGGCCCAGGCGGACTGCCGCCGTCCGGCCGGGCCAGCCGGGCCGCCGTGCCAGCCGGGCCGCGTGCGGCCAAGCGGCCGGGCCGCTACCGCCGGGGCCGCCACGCCCGCCTTTAGGGCTCGAACTTGTAGCCCAGCCCGCGGACGGTGATCAGGTACCGCGGCGCGGAGGCATCGGGCTCAATCTTGCTGCGGAGGCGTTTGACGTGGACGTCGAGGGTCTTGGTGTCCCCCACGTAATCGGAGCCCCAGACCCTGTCGATCAGCTGGCCGCGGGTCAGGACCCGGCCGGAGTTCCGCAGCAGCATTTCCAGCAGCTCGAACTCTTTGAGCGGCAAGGCGATCTGCTCGCCTCCGACGCTCACCACGTGGCGTTCGATGTCCATCCGAACGGGACCGGCCTGCACAGTGCTGGAGACGAGCTCCTCCGGCTCGCTCTGGCGCCGCAGGACGGCCCGGACCCTGGCCACGAGCTCCCGCGAAGAGTAGGGCTTGGTGACGTAGTCGTCGGCGCCCAGTTCGAGCCCCACCACTTTGTCGATTTCCGAGTCCTTGGCCGTCAGCATGATCACGGGCACCCCTGAGCGCTGCCGGAGTTGGCGGCAGACCTCCGTGCCCGACTGGCCAGGAAGTTGGAGGTCCAGGAGCACGAGGTCGGCGCCGTTGCGGTCGAATTCGGTGATGGCGTCGAGTCCGTTGTCCACCACCTCCACCTCGAACCCCTCTTTACCCAACAGGTAGGACAGGGGGTCGCTGAAGGACTCCTCGTCCTCGACAATAAGAATCCTGCTCAAGCGGTAGCTCCTTGCTCATGGACGCCGGCGGCGTCACGTCGTTGTGGTTTGGGGTCCCGGGTGGAAGTGTGGGCAGCGGACTTGCCCGCCTCGGCGGCGTCGCCGTCGTCCTGCCCTTCCATCTCGGGAAGTCGAATGGTGAATGTGGAACCCTGGCCCACCTGGGACCACAGGGTCACCTCGCCGCCATGGTTGGAAATGACGTGCTTGACGATGCTCAGGCCAAGCCCCGTGCCTCCGGTCTGCCGCGAGCGGGCCGCGTCCACCCGGTAGAAGCGCTCGAAGACGCGTTCCTGGTCCTCGGAGCTGAGCCCATCACCCTGGTCTGTCACGGAGACCGCCACAAGGCCGTCCTTGGCCCTGATGCCCACACCCACCTTGGTGTTCTCGGGTGAGTAGCGGATGGCGTTGTCGATCAGGTTGCGCAGGGCGGTGACGAGGAGGTCCTGGTCGCCGTAGACCATGGCGTCGGTGTGCCCGCCCACCACCAGCTGGATGTTCTTGCTCTCGGCCGGCAGCTGGGAACGGTCCACGGCCTCGCCGACGACCGTGTTGATGTCCACCGGCCGGCCCTGCTGTGCGACGTTGGCTCCCTGCAGCCGGGAGAGTTCGATGATGTCCTGGACCAGGGCCGCGAGCCGCGTCGATTCCTTATGCATGCGCTTGGCGAACCGCTTGACCGCGTCGGGATCGTCGGCGGAAGACTCTAGGGCCTCGGCCAGGAGGGAGATCGCCCCGACCGGTGTCTTCAGTTCGTGGGAGACGTTGGCGACGAAGTCGTTGCGGACTTCCTCGGTGCGGGTGAATTCCGTGCGGTCATCGGCCAGCAGGAGTATGTAGTCCTCCGTGATGACAGCTGCCCGGACCTGGACAACGATCGTTCCCTGGCCCAGCGGGCCCCGCGGCAGCTCCAGCTGCTTTTCGAGGATGACACCGTCCCGGCGCACTTTGGCGGTCATTTCCAGCAGCTGCTGGTGCACCACGGTGTGCCCGCGGACCAAGCCGTAGGCGTAGGCGGCAGGGCTGGCGCGGACCACGCCGTCGATCGCATCGACCACCACAAACGCACGGCCGAGGACGGCGAGCACCTCCGCGGCGCCCTCGGGCAGCGAGGGATCCTCGACGTCGACGTCGACAATCTGCCGCTGCTGCTCACTCACCCGGAACGCGAGTACGCCGAACATGCCAAACGAGAGGCCGATCAGGCCGGCGATGACGCCGATGAGCATTGGATCCACGGCTCCAGCTTATGCTCTGCCCGGTGACCGAAACTGAAATCTCCTGCGAATCGGGCGCCGGTTCAGCTAACGTTCACCTATTGGGGCGTAACAGTTCACCGGACACTGAAAGAGTTGAGCGTTGGAGCGCCGGCAGGTGAACCGAAATAGGCCCGCCATTCGATTGCAGGCAATATTTCCGAGGAAAGGACGCACACGTGCGTAAGGTTTTTCAGGAGGAGCTCGCCCAGGTAAGGGAACAGCTCGTCGAGATCTCAACGCTGGTCACTGAGGCCATCGGCAAGGCCACGACAGCTTTCGAGGGCGCCGATATCGACCTCGCCGAGGACGTGATTGCCGCCGATGCCCGCATCGACTTCCTGCAGAACAGCCTCGACGAGCGCGCCATCGACATCCTCGCCCTCCAAGGCCCGGTGGCGAGCGATCTGCGCATGCTGGTTGGTTCGCTCCGGATGAGCGCCTCGCTGGAGCGCATGGGCGACCTCGCCCGGCATCTGGCCCAGCTGGCGCGTCTGCGCTACCCGGCGTCGGTGGTCCCGGACCAGCTGCGGGAGACCTTCAAGAGCTTCGCGGAACAGGACCTGCTGATCGCGCAGAAGCTCACGGAACTGCTGGCCACCCGCGATCTCGGCGTTGCGCGGGACATCATGAAGGCCAACGGCACCGTCAACGACCTTCACCTGAGCGTTTTCAAGGCGATCGCGCGCAGCGACTGGCAGGAGTCGCCGGCCACCACGGTGGACGTTGCCCTGGCCAGCCGCTACTTCGAGCGCTTCGCGGACCACGGCGTCTCCGTTGCCCAGAAGGTCACGTACCTGGTCACCGGCGCCTGGCAGCCGAACACGATCGAACACATCTGACGCAGTCGATCACGCGGACAGAACAGCGCAGATAAAACAGCTCTGGCACAACGACGGCGTCCGGTCACCTTGGGGGTGGCCGGACGCCGTCGTTTGTTCCCTTAGTTAGTGCTGCGGGGGAACCGCCTACTTCTTGCCCTGGTTGGCGACTGCCTTGATGGACTCGGCGGCGGCCTCGGGGTCGAGGTACGTGCCGCCCGGGGTCAGCGGCTTGAAGTCCTCGTCCAGCTCGTAGACCAGCGGGATGCCGGTGGGGATGTTCAGGCTGGCGATGTCCTCGTCGCTGATGCCGTCAAGGTGCTTGACGAGCGCCCGGAGCGAGTTGCCGTGGGCCGTGACCAGGACGGTCTTCCCGGCCCGGAGGTCTTCCTTGATGTCCGATTCCCAGTAGGGCATGAGTCGGATCAGGACATCTTTGAGGCACTCGGTGCGCGGGACGGCGTCGCCGAGTTCCGCGTAGCGCGGATCCCCCACCTGGGAGAACTCGGAATCGTCGGCCAGGGGCGGCGGCGGGGTGTCGTAGGACCGGCGCCACAGCATGAACTGCTCCTCGCCGAATTCGGCGAGCGTCTGGGCCTTGTCCTTGCCCTGCAGGGCGCCGTAGTGGCGCTCATTGAGCCGCCAGTCGCGCTTGACGTCGATCCAGCCGCGGTCGGCCGTGTCCAGGGCCAGGTTCGCCGTGTTGATGGCCCGCTTCAACCGCGAGGTGTAGAGGATGTCGGGGAGGATGTTGTTCTCCACGAGAAGCTCGCCGCCGCGCACCGCCTCGGCACGGCCCTGGTCGTTGAGGTCAACGTCCACCCAGCCGGTGAACAGGTTCTTGGCATTCCAGTCGCTGTGGCCGTGGCGCAGCAGAATCAGCTTGTAAGTCATGGTTTTCATCCTAGCCGAGCAGTCGGCGGCGGTGCCGTGCGTTACACCACATGCCGCGTTGGGGGGTAGGCGTTGCAGGATAGGCTTGGGCGGTGGTGCAGAAGGCTGAACGGGTGCTGGCCCCCCGCAACCAGGGCGGGACGAGAAGCGGCATACGTGGCGGCAGGCCCGTGGGCAACGTAACCCGTGGGACCACGAACCCCAACCGGATGCGCCGCGTGGACCGCTGGCTGACCGGGCCGCAGGCCTGGCGGTTGCGCGCCGCGGCCCATCCCCTCGCCGTCGACCTCGGCTACGGCGCCTCGCCGGCCACCGCTGTCGAACTCTTCGAACGCCTCTCCGGGGTCCGCACGGACGTGCAGATGGTGGGGATCGAAATTGAACCGGAGCGTGTCCGGCAGGCCCAGGCCCTGGAACGGCCCGGCCTGATGTTCCAGCTGGGCGGCTTCGAACTGCCCGTGGCCGGGGACCCCGTGCTGGTCCGCGCCTTCAACGTGCTGCGGCAGTACGAGGAAGCCGATGTGGCGGGCATCTGGCGGCTGGTGCAGGACCGCCTCGCCCCGGGCGGGCTGTTCATCGACGGCACGTGCGATGAAATCGGGCGTCGTGCCACCTGGGTGGCGCTCGACGTCGAACGGCCGCTGAGCCTGAGCGTGTCCATGCGGTTCGGCGCCTTCACTCTGCCCTCCGACGTCGCCGAACGGCTGCCGAAGGCGCTGATCCACCGCAATGTGCCCGGGGAGAAGATCCACGCCTACCTGCAGGCGATGGACAAGGCCTGGCTGGACGCGGCGCCGCTGGCGTCGTTCGGAAGTCGGCAGCGGTTTTCAGCCATGTGCCGTGCGCTGCTCGACGCCGGCTGGCCCGTCCTGGACGGCCCGTCCCGCTGGCGGCTGGGCGAAGTGACGGTCAGCTGGGAAGCAGTGGCACCGGAAAGTTAGGCGAGCTTAGACTGCCGGAACGAGCTTAGGCGGCCGCGGTCACCAGGGGCCGTAGGGTCCCATGTTGCGGCCGCGGCCGGCGTCCTTGACCGCGGGGCGGACGTCCGCAAGGTATACGGACGCGGCCGTCACGGCTGCGAGGCCGAAGATGCCCAGCGAACTGGCGCCGCCCCCGCTGCCCAGCTGCGAGAGCAGGGAGAACAGGCCCACGGCGAACGCGCCGCCGGTCAGCGCCAGCCAGAAGGTCTTGGTCCGCTTCGAGACGGCTTCGAACGCGTTGGCCTTGTGCCGGAGGCAATCGAAAAACGCCCATGCCTCCAGGGCAAAAGCCACCACAGCCAGGACCAGGTAAATCCCGGATTCGACAAAGTAAATGAGTATGCGTCCGTCCACTCCCCCAGCCTAGCCGTCCAGAGTGTCCAATGCCTGCTCCAAATCGGCCCAAAGGTCTTCCACGTTCTCAATGCCCACGCTCATCCGGACCAGATTGTCCGGGACGCTCTCCGGCTCGGCCGTGTGCCGGCGCCGGCGTTCGATCAGGGATTCCACCCCGCCCAGGGACGTGGCGGGCAGCCAGAGGTGCAGGGCGCGGATCATCCGGTCCGCCGCCTCGGCACCGGTGAGCCCGGCAGACGGGGCCACCTCAATGCACAGGATGGAACCGAACCCGTTCATCTGTTCCTTGGCCCGCACATGTCCGGGGTCCGAGGCCAGCCCGGGGAACCGGATGCCGGCTACCCGCGGGTGACTGTCGAGCCGTTCGGCAAGGACCTGGGCGGAGGCCTGCGAACGCTCGATCCGCAGCGCCAGGGTGCGGAGCCCGCGCAGCGCCAGCCATGCCTCGAACGGTCCGGCGATCCCGCCGTGGATGGTGCGGTGGTGCAGCAGTTCGGCGCGGAGGCTGGCATCGGAGGTGACCAGCGCACCGAGCACGACGTCGGAGTGGCCGGAGAGGTATTTGGTCACAGAGTGCAGCACGACGTCGGAGCCCAGGCTCAGGGGCTGCTGCACCAGGGGGGTGGAAAAGGTGTTGTCGGTGACGACGATCGCGCCGGCCTCATGCGCCGCTGCGGTTAGGGCCCGCATGTCCGCGACGCCGAGCATGGGGTTGGTGGGGCTCTCCAGCCACAGCATGCTGGCGGCGCGCCCGCCGGCCGGGGCAAGTGCGGCCACCACGGCGTCGGTGTCCGCGATGTCCACCGTCCGCAGCTCCAGGAATCCCTTGGCCGCCAGTTCGGTGGCCATGGTGACTGATCCGGCGTAGCTGTGGGAAGGCATGACGAGTACGCCCTGAGCAGGCACCAGGGATAGGGCCGAGCTGACGGCGGCGAGTCCCGAGGCGTAGAGCAGGCCCGGCAGGTCCGCGCCTTCCAACTGGCCCAGCGCCTCTTCGAAGGGGTCCCAGGTGGGGTTGGAATAGCGGCCGTAGCCACGGTCGCCGTCGCCCAGGGGTCCCGTGCCGAAGTAGGTCGAGGACAGCACCAGCGGCGGGTTGACCGGTTCGTCGCGGGTGCGCGGCGGGCGCCCTGCCGCCACAACCAGGGAATCCGGGGAAAGCGCGGCGGCTTGCTCTTCAGAAAGACTCATGGAGACAGGGTACGTGGGCTCCCCGCAGGGCGCCCAAGCCGTTACGCCTATCACTGCAGTGTCGGTGATTGTCGGTAGTCTAGGACGGTGACTACCCAGAGCCCCGGAGCGTCCCCTCAACTGTCCCCTCGACCGTTGCCCGGACTGTTCATTGCCTTCGAGGGCGGAGACGGTGCCGGCAAATCCACGCAGGCGGCTGAACTCGCCAAAGCCCTGGAATCAAGCGGCTTCACGGTGCGGCGGACCAGGGAACCGGGCGGCACGGCGATCGGCGAGAAGCTGCGTTCCCTCGTGCTGGATCACGGCCATGGCCACATCGATGCCCACACCGAGGCCCTCATTTTCGCGGCGTCCCGGGCCGCGCACGCGACGCAGGTCATCCGGCCCGCCCTGGAACGCGGCGAGATCGTCCTCACCGACCGGTACATCGACTCCTCGGTCGCGTACCAGGGCGCCGGCCGCGGCTTGGGAACGGAGGCGGTCCGGGACATCAACGCGTGGGCGACCTCGGACCTGCGGCCGGACCTGACGGTACTTCTCGACGTCGACCCCGCCGTCGGCCGGCAGCGGCGCACCGCCGGCGAGGCCGCCGAAGACCGCCTCGAATCCGAGGCCGACGAATTCCATGCCACGATCCGGTCGGCCTTCCTGGACTTGGCGGCGGCCCGGCCCGATGCCTATCTGGTGCTTCCTGCCCGCCTGCCTGTCGCCGAACTCGCCGCCCGGATCCTCGAGCGCGTCGAATCCCTGCTGGCCGTTTCCCAAAGCAGCCCGGCATGACCGTCTGGGATGACCTCCAGGGCCAGGACGCCGTCGTGGCCCAGCTGCGCCAGGCGGCCCAAGGCGAGGGGCTGACGCACGCGTGGCTTTTCACCGGCCCGCCCGGCTCCGGCCGCTCCAACGCCGCGAAGGCCTTCGCAGCGGCCCTGAACTGTGACCAGGAGGACGTCGGCCGGCGCGGCTGCGGCGAATGCCCGGCCTGCCTGACCATCCTCGGCGAAACCCATTCCGACGTCGCGTTCGTGCGCACGGAAAAGGTCACCATCACCATTGACGAGGCGCGCGAACTCGTGGCGACTGCCGGGAACCGCCCGTCGTCGGGCCGGTGGCGGATCATCGTCGTGGAGGACGCGGACCGGATGGCCGAGCGGACCACCAACGTGCTGCTCAAGGCCATCGAGGAACCCACGCCCCGCACCGTCTGGATGCTCTGCGCGCCCTCCCCCGCCGATGTCCTCGTGACCATCCGCTCCCGCTGCCGCGCAGTGGCGCTGCGGCTTCCGCCCGCCGCCGCCGTCGCGGCCTTGCTGGTCAAGCGCGACGGCGTGGATCCGGCGGTTGCCGAGCGTGCTGCCCGCGCGGCGCAAAGCCACGTCGGGATCGCCCGCCGCCTGGCCCGGGACCCCGAGGCCCGCGAGCGCCGCCTGGAGACCGTACGGTTTCCGCTGTCCCTCCGGGGCGTCACGGCGGCGGTCATGATGGCCGAGAAGCTGGTCAAGATCGCCACCGAGGAAGCCAACAGCTCCAATGACGAGCGCGACGCCGCCGAGAAGGCCGCGCTGCTGGCCACCCTCGGGGCTCCCGAAAGCGGCACGCTGCCGCCGGCCATGCGGAGCCAGGTCAAACAACTCGAGGACGACCAGAAGCGCCGCGCCAAGCGATCGATCACTGATTCCCTTGACCGCACGCTGACGGACCTGCTGTCCTTCTACCGGGATGTCCTGATCATCCAGATGGGGAACGCCGTGGAACTGGTCAACCTTGAACTCAGAAGCGAACTCGAAGACTTCGCCTCGCGTTCCACCGCCGAAGTGACCCTTGCGCGCATGGACGCCATCAATAAGGCCCGCACGCGGATCACCACCACCAACGTGGCTCCGCTGCTGACGATCGAGTCCATGGCTTCCAGCCTTATTTGACGATCCCCGGCCGATCCAATCGCCTCAACGCTTTCGTTCCTATTCCTCCAAGGAGAACCGCATGAAGCCTGCTCGACCCAAGTCCGCAAGATCCCGATCCGTGGCGATCGGCATGCGGGCCGTCGGTGCCCTGGCCCTGGCCCTGACACTGGCCTCATGCACTCTTTTCGGCGGCGGGGGCAACGGCGGGTCGAGCGCCGCCACATCCGGGGCGGCGGCACAGGCGGACCCCTCCATTGTCGCCGCGGCACCGGCGGAACTGCGCAGCTACTACTCCCAGCAGGTCGACTGGAAGCAGTGTGAGGGCGGCGCCTTCCAGTGCGCCAAGATCAAGGTTCCGCTGGACTACAGCAAACCCGACGGCGACCGCATCGAGCTGGCGGCCATCAAGCTCGCCACCAAGGGCGAGAAGAAGGGCACGTTGCTGGTCAACCCGGGCGGCCCGGGCGGCTCCGGCTACGACTTCGTCAGGGACGCGGCCAACAGCAACATTTCGGACAAGGTCCGGTCCGGCTACGACATCATGGGCTTCGATCCGCGAGGCGTGAAGCGCTCCGCGCCGGTCACGTGCCTCACGGACAAGGAACGCGACGCGTCCCGTGCCAAGACCTATGCCCTGGATACCGACGCCGGACTGGACGCGGCCCTTACGGACAACAAGGCCATCGCCGCCAAGTGTGTGGAGAAGACCGGCCCGGTCCTGGCCCACATCGATACGGTCAGCGCCGCAAAGGACCTGGACATCCTGCGCGGGGTGGTCAACGACGCGAAGCTGAACTACCTCGGCTACTCCTACGGAACCCTCCTGGGCTCCACCTATGCGTCCCTGTTCCCGGACAACGTGGGCCGGCTGGTCCTCGACGGCGCCATTGACCCGTCGCTGAGCTACGAGGAACTGACCAGCGGCCAGGCCGTGGCCTTCGACAAGGCCCTCCACGCCTACGTGGCCAAGTGCCAGCAGACCAGCGGATGCCCGCTCACCGGAAGCACCGAGGAAGGCGTCCAGCAGATCCACGACGCCATCAGCGCGGCCGAAGCGAACCCGTTGCCGGCGAAGGACGGCCGAAAGGTCTCGGGCTCGACGTTTGTCAGCGGCCTCATCATTCCGCTCTACAACGACAAAAACTGGCCGATCCTCACCCGGGCCCTCGCGACAGCCTTGAAAGGCGACGGCACGGGAATGCTGCAGCTGGCCGACTTCGGCGCCGACCGGGACCCCAGCGGCACCTACACCTCGAACAGCACCTTTGCCTTCAACGCCATCAACTGCCTGGACTACCCCATGGTGTCCGACACCGCCTCAATGCGGGCCGAAGACCAGAAGCTGCGCCAGGAATCGCCCACGCTGGGTTACTACTTCGCCTACGGCGGAAGCAACTGCAAGGACTGGCCCTACAAGAACGTCCGGACCCCGGCCGCAGCCGAATACACGGGCGCGGCGCCGATTGTTGTAGTTGGAACCACCGGCGATCCCGCCACCCCCGTGGAATGGGCCACCAACCTGCGCAAGCAGCTCGGGAACGCTTCCCTGCTGACGTGGAAGGGCCAGGGCCACACGGCTTACGGCCGCTCCAACAGCTGCATCGGCAACGCCGTGGACGACTACCTGGTGGATGGAAAAGCCCCCGCGGACAACACCGTCTGCTAAGTCCGGCCTTTCGGCCCTGCGGGCGGCTGCGGAGGCTCATTTTGACCCGGACGCCGGGACTCTATTACAGTTGTCTCTTGCATGATCCGCCCGGTTCGCCGGGCTTTCATGTGGTTGCTTCCTTAGCTCAGTTGGTAGAGCGTCTCACTCGTAATGAGAAGGTCGCCAGTTCGATTCTGGCAGGAAGCTCGAACAGAACCCCCGGAAATCATTGATTTCCGGGGGTTTCTTTTGTTTCGGAGAGAGCGGGTTGGTCTGAGCGCCCGGGCACGCGCGCGTCCCCGGGGACAGCCCGGGTCTCTTGTGTGCGGCGGGATGGCGCCCGCTACCTGAATTAGTCTTCGTGCGGGTCAGTGCGGTCGGGTTCGGCGGCTTCCTCGGATTCTCGGTACCGGATCTCGGCGACCATTTTCCGCGCGTCTTCCCGAACATCGGAGAATCTAATGACAGGCCAGTCGTAGTTTGCGATCAGATCCGTCAGGCGCGCGACGATGAGGCTCCCTTCGAGCTGGTCATCGATATATGCCAAGGTGACGGGTACGGTTCGCCCCATGTCGGCAATGAGTTCCCCTTGCCCGGGTGTGGCAAAGTCCGGCCGGCCGGTCGTAGTGGTGAGAAATGTCCGCTCGTCGGCGTTGAGATAGGCGATCCTGTCGATCCGGGTGACGTTGAGCGCATCAGTGGATGTCTGAAGAATGCGCATGGTCCATGCCTCTCCTCGCTTCTTCTGTCACGCTACTCCGGTGTTGTCCCCGTCGGGAGCCGACCGCACTTGGACTCAAAGCGGCGCCTCCGCACACGTGACGTGGCTTCTCAAGCATTGAAGGTTTAGCGAAGGTTTCGCCAAGTATTCGGGATTCCGATTGAAGGGGTGTCCGCTGACAACCTAGGCTGACGCGCAGCCGGTATCCCCGGACCCCTCTGCCCGCACCGGCGGGCCGCATCTCATTGGAGCACTACTAAATGTCACTTGCCACCAAGCTCGGCGCCGTCGTCCTGGCCGCCGCCGTCCTCACTGGAGCCGGAACCGGCATTGCCAACGCAGCTCCTACCCAGGCCCCGGGCTCCGTGTCCGCCAAGGCCACCGAAGGGAGGGCCAAAGCGGACCTGAAGAAGCAGGCCGCCGCCGCGAAGGCTGCCGCGGCAAAGGCCAAGGGTGTCGCAGCGAAGGCTGCCGCCGCGGCGAAGAAGGCCGCCGCGGCAAGCGTTGCAGCTGACAAGCGAGCCGCCCAGATCGCGAAGGTGATCGAGAAGAAGGCTTCCGCGGCGCAGAAGAAGGAAGCCGCCGCGGCTAAGGCTGCCGCAGCCAAGGCCAAGGCGGAAGCAAAGAGGGCCGCCGAGGCAGCTGACGAAGCCGCCCAAGAGGCGGCCGACGCTGCCGCCGAAGCCGCGGAGGCTGAAGAGGACGCCAATGCCCCCGAGACCGACTAGCCCACCCTGTGGCCCGGCTGAACAGCCGGCAGCCTGACATGGCTGGAAGTACCCCTCTCCGCTCCGGCGGCGAGGGGTACTTCTGCGTTCAGGCGCTTCAAGTGGATGGTCGGTGCAACCGGGTTAAGGGTCCGGCAAATCCTCATGACTATCCCGCGTTCTCCCCAGTCAGGCGCCGGCTCCCGGCGTGAAGTAATTATGGACGTCCAGGTACTTCACGGTAGGCGGCGAGGGGATACCGACTTCGGCACTGTAGGGGCCGATCTGGTCCTTCGCGAAGGCGTCGTAGAGTTCCCTCGACTGCCACAGGTCGGTGACGAGGATTCCGCCGTCGGTGGCGGCCACCCAATGTCCCAGGGCGCCGGCCGGCGCGGGTCCTCCCGGCGTGAGACCCATCTTGCCTATGACTTGGTCGTATTGCTCCAGCGTGGCACCGGCAAATTCCATGATGACTGCGACGGCCATGATCTTCTCCTCACAGGCGGCAGGCCGCAAGGCAACGGCCTGCGATTGGTTTGATACGGCATGGTCTACGCCGGAGCCACGGGATCGTCAATACGCCGCGGATTGGGGGCATTCTTAGCCCGCGGACCGCCGTCGAAAGTGCAACCGATCCGGCGTATAGTTTCGTGAACCCGGCCGTTCAGCTGTCTGTGTCTTCGCGGTGCCGCTCCCAAACGAAGGCCCCGGCAGCGACCAGCAACAGGGCCACGGTGACCCCGATAATCACAAGCACCGGGCCGATGTCCGAGGCTGCCTCCTCCGCGGCGATTGGAGTGGCCGAGGAAGCGGAGGAAGCCGACGGAGCCTGCGCGGACGCCGAAGAGGGCGCCTCCGCGGCGGCAGAGGGTCCCTGTGTTGTCGGCTCCGCAGATGGCGTTGAGGGGGCCGGCACCGCTGAGCCCGCGGGTTCGGGTGTCTCGTCCGTGGCCGAAGCTGACGACCCGGCGGGCTTGAGGACTCCGCCACTGGGGTCAAGGACGATCCCGGCAGGATCGGGCTCGCCATCGGGGCCGACCGTGGCGCACGTGTCCACGTCGTTGTAGAAGACGTGCACATGACCTTCGGGGCACACGAACGGAGCCGCCGGGGCGACGTCGGTCATGTCAGGCTCCGCGTGCGACCTATCGGTCGGGCTGGCTGTGGGGCTGGCGGACGGCCCTTCGGCGTCCAGGTCGCCGGTGGCATTTTCAGCGGTGGCGGAAGCGGCTCCGGTCAAGGCAATGAGCGCGGCGGCTGGCAGCAGCAGGGCCAGGGCCGCGGCTTTGCGTAGGGGGTTCATGCGGTTCTTTCATTACTGCGGTTCTTCATGGCCTGCGCTGCAGGACTGCACGCCCCGCCCCGCCCCCCGCACCCGTTGCGCTATCACGTCTCGCTGCTCCAGGGCCACCAGAGGAGCTTTAAGTGATAGCGCAACCGGGCCGTCCTACTGTGCGGTGCGCGCCGCGCTGGTCTTGGAGACGGTGGTGTAGCCGAACCGGGAGCCCGTGACGCGGACGGTGAGCTTGGTGCCCTTGTCGGCGGTCCGGACCTTATAGGTGGATGCGTAGGCATCAGAGATGACGACGCCGTTGCGCAGCCAGCGGTACGTGAAGGCAGTGCCCCAGGTCCAGGTGCCCCGTTTCACGGTCAGGACGTTCCCGGCCTTGACGGTGCCGGAAATCGTCGGCGTGGCCGAAATCAGGGGCAGACCCTCCACCCTCGCCGAAGCGTTGAGCGTCTGGTACTTGCCGCCCGTTGCAGTCGGGGACACACTGACCGAGAGCTTCGTGCCGGCGTCGGCCTTCGTCAGGATGTAACTCCAGCCGTAGGCCCCGGCGATCCGGACGCCGTCGCGCAGCCACTGTACGTCCGAGGTGATCCCCGACCGGTCATACCAGGGGTCGGGAGTCAAGGTCACCTTCGACCCGACGGTCAGGGTCCCGGTGATGGTCCGCGTCGACGCACGCGCGGTCACGGGCTTGGGTGCGGTGACTTTTACCCAGGCGGTCTTGTAGCCGGGAGCGGACGCGGTCACGAGGACGGTGAGGGTCCTGCCAACTTGGGGCGTGTCCGGGGTAAAAGTCCCGCTACTGACCGGCTTCTCCCCGTCTGAGGAGAGCCAGTTATAGGTGAATGTCAGCTTGTCGGAGGGCACGGACCAGGTCCCGGCCGTCACCTTCATCACAGAGCCGGTCACGGCGTCCCCGGTCACGACCGGCTTGGTGACGTTCGTCAGTTCCTTCAGCTCCACCCCCGCGGCCGCAGGCACAGTCACCCGGTTGGAGTAGGGGTAGTAGCCGTTGTACGAAAGTTCGTCGGTCATCAGGACCAGGGTGCGGCCCTGGTCCTGGGCAGTGATCTTGTAGGTCAGCGCGGTGGCTCCGGGAATCGCGACGCCGTCGCGCAGCCACTTGTAGGTGTGCGGCTTGCTCGGGCTGGAGTACCAGGGAACATCATCAGCGGCGGTGAGGACGTCCCCCAGGCCGGTGCCGCCAGTGACCACGGCGCCGGGGGGTTCGCTGTAGGGAGGAATGGCTTTCGGTAAAGAGGTCGCGGTGGCCGGATTGAGCCCGGGAGCGTGGCCGGTGATCCTGACGCTAAGCAGCGCCTTCGAACCCCAGCCCGTCGTGTCGAACTTTTGCGCGGTGGCACCCGGGATGGGCTTGCCGTCGCGAAGCCACTGGTACTGGAAGTGGATGTCCGGAGCGCCCTTGAAAGACCCCCCAGCATACACGAGGCGGCCGGGCTCATCCGGGTTGGTGCTCGGTGAATAGAAACCAACGTACCCCGCATATACGATCGACGGGACGGCGCCGCCGGCGTTCGTGACGGGGGCGGTTTTGGCGGACTGCAGGGTCGTCTTTGCATAGCTCGGCGCTGCCGCCGTGGTCTTGACCCGGATGCCCTTGCCGAGGTCTGCCGTGGTGAGCAGGTAGGTGGGGCCGGTGGCGCCCGGGACGGGGACATCGTTGCGCAGCCACTGGTGCGTGAGCGTGGCGTCCGCGGGATCCCATTCACCGTCAACAACGGTCAGGGTGCTGCCGACTTGGAGGGCCCCGCCGATGCCGGGGGCTCCGTTTTTGCCGGGCACTACGGCGCCGCTGACCTGCATCGGGTACTGATGCCCGTCCGGCGCCGTACAGAATCTGACGAAGTCGACCACCGGGCCGCATGGATCTGCGGGTGCCGGCGGGATGGCATGCATTTCCTCGTCGGCCTGCGCCGGAACGGCGAGGCCCGCAAGCGAGAGCGCGGCGAGCGCCCCGGCGATGCCGAGGCGGATGGTCTTGTTTTTCAATTGTTCCCCCAGTCTTTGAGCCGGTTCCCCGGCTCCCCCGCCGCCGAGCATAGTGCCCAGACAGGGTTTTCGGCAATGATTGCGCTGGTCAGCGGGCGAAGTACGCTCCGCTGGTCTGGGTGACGGTCGTGTAGCCGAGCAGGGAGCCCGTGACACGGACGGTGATCTTGTTGTCCCGGTCGGCCGTCCGGACCTTGTAGGTCGAAGCCGTGGCCCCGGAGATCGGGACTCCGTTGCGCAGCCAGCGGTACTTTAAGGCAGTACCCCAGGTCCAGGTGCCTGGCTTCGCGGTCACGACTGTTCCGACCCTGGCGGTGCCGGAAATCGTCGGCGTGGCCGAGCTCAGGGCCGCGGCCGCCACGTTCGCCGAGGCGTCAGTCGTCTGGGTCTTCAGGGTCCTGCCGTCCAGCGTGGAGGTGACGCGGACAGAGATTTTCCTCCCGAAGTCGACGCCCACCAGCGTGTAGCTCCGGCCGGTTGCCCCGACTATCGGGGCCCCGTCACGCAGCCACTGGCGGGTTTCGGTCAGCCCCGGGGTGAAAGCTGACCAGGTGCCGGAAGAGACAGTGAGCTTCTCCCTCACGGTCGCGGTGCCACGGATGGCCGGGGCCTTTGTTTGGATGGGGTCAGGTGCGGTCACGGGCTTGGGGGCGGTGACCTTGGCCCAGGCGGTGGTGTAGCCGGGAGCGGAGGCGGTCACGAGGAGGGTGACAGTAACCCCGAGCTGGGTCATGTTTGGGGTGAACGTTGGCCCGGTGGCCAGTACCGTCCCGTCCGGGGACCGCCAGTAGTAGGTGACCGTCAGGTTGTCGGCCGGTTCGGACCACATGCCGGCCGTCACCGACATCGGAGCGCCGGTCACGGCGGTCCCAGTCAGTACGGGCTTGGTGACGTTCGTCAGCGGCTTCAGCTCAACCTTCGTGGGCTCCGGGGGCGCCGGGGGCGCTGGGATGACCGTGCCCTCGGCCGGGGGGACGGTCACTGAGTTGGAGCTGGCCTCGAGCCCGCCAGACTCGGTCACCAGCTCCAGGGTGTGGCCCTGGTCCTCGGCGGTGATCGTATAGGTCAGTTCGTTGGCGTCGGGAATCCAGATGCCGTCGCGCGTCCACTGGAAGCGGTGCTCATTCCAATCGCCGGTGTTCCGGTCGGTGTGGTCAAACCAGCGAAGGTCGACAGCGGTGAGGACGTCCCCCACCGCGGTGCCGCCGGTAACCACAGCGCCGGGCCTCTCGGGGGTGAAGGTGCCGCGGCTGGCTGCGGATGTCACGGAGACCGGATCGAGGCCGGCGGCGTAGCCGGTGACCCGGAGGCTGAGCAGCCCCGTCGGGCCCCACGTTGTCCTATCAAATCTTGGGGCGGTGGCACCAGGGATGGGCGAGCCGTCACGGAGCCACTGATACCGGAACTGGACGCCACTCGGGCCCCAGTCCCCCAGCTGGGCGACGACGACGGGCCAGTATTCACCCTCTTCTGCGCCCAGGGATTCGAAGCCAACATACCCCGCCCGGACCGTAGGAACGGCTCCGGCGGCGTTCGTGACAGCGGCGGTCTTGGTGGACTGCATGCTTGACTTTGCGTAGTCCGGCGCTGTGCCCGTGGTCTTGACCCGGATGCCCTTTCCGAGATCCGCGCGGGTCAGCCGATACGTGGTGCCGGTGGCGCCGAGGATCGGTACGTCGTTGCGCAGCCACTGGTGGGTGAGCGTCGCGTCCCGGGGATCCCAGGCACCATCAAAAACGCTGAGCGTGTTGCCGACCAACAGGGCGCCGCCGATAATCGGCCGCGGACCGACGGCCCTGTTGACCAGCACCGGATACTGACTCCCGTCCGGCGCCGTGCAGACCTTTACCAAATCCACGATCGGGCTGCACGACGTCCCGTCTGCTGCGCGCGCAGGAACGGCGACGGCGGCCAGTGACATTGCGGTGAGAGCCCCGGCGACACCGAGACGGAAGACCTTCGTGTTCAATTGTTCCCCCAAAAGACAGCACCTGCCGACAGCCGGCAAGTGCACCCCAGAGGACACACTAGCCGGGACAGACGAGGCATTTCTATCCCTGGGGCGTCTAATTTCGGCGGAATTCCCGGCGATGCCTCCACGAGGGACGCCTCGCACGCAAAAGGCCCCCGGAAATCATTGGCGGTTTCTAGGGGTCGTTGCAACACGTGTTGGTTAGGTGGTTAGTAGTAAATCACGCAGACGCTCGGCTGGGGTTTCCCAGCCGAGCGTTTTGCGTGGGCGGCCGTTGAGTTTCTGGGCGACCAGCTCGAGATCTTCGGGACCGTAGACGGACAGGTCGGTGCCTTTGGGAAAGTACTGGCGCAGCAGCCCGTTCGTGTTTTCGTTTGAGCCGCGCTGCCAGGGGCTGGCCGGGTCGCAGAAGTAGACGTCCATGTCCGTGGCGAGGCTGAAAGACTTGTGGGCTGCCATTTCCGCTCCCTGGTCCCAGGTCAAGGATCCTCGCAGGTGCGCGGGAAGGTCTTTCATCGCGGCGACCAGCCCGTCCCGGACCGCCTCGGCACCGTGGTCCGCTATCAGGTGCACGAGCATCACATACCGGGTCGTGCGCTCGACCAAAGTGGCGATCGCGGACTGGTTCAGCGCCCCGGTGATCAGGTCCCCTTCCCAATGCCCGGGCACGGCCCGGTCCTCGATTTCGGGAGGCCGTTCGGAGATCATGACCATGGGGTCCGTGAACCGGGGCTGGCGTTGGCCCGGTTCCTGTCGGGGCCGCCGGCGGGCACGGCCGGAGCGGAGGGCGGCCTGGATTTCGCGTTTGAGTCCGCCCCGGGCCTGCAGGTAGAGGCTCTGGTAGATCGTCTCAGGGCTCACTCGCATCTCCTGGTCATCGGGAAAGTCCGTGACCAGCCTGTGCGATATTTGCTCCGGAGACCACTCCAGACCCAATTTGGCCTGCACATACTCCCGCAGCGCCGGGTCGGCTACCAGTTTGGCCGTTTTGGGACGTGCCCGGCGGGCAGCGGCTTGCCGCTGTGCGCCGTGGGGTAGGTAACCGAAACGGGGATCGCTGTTGCGGCCCAGTTCCCGGCTGATGGTCGAGGGCGCCCGTCCCATCGCCTGCGCGATTGCCCTCATGGAAGAACCGGCCGCGGACAGGTCCCGGATCAGTTCCCGTTCCTGCAGCGACAGGAAGCGCGGGTCGACGGGCTTCTCCGCCGCCGCGGGCCGGGAGCCCGGGCCCGGCGAGTGGAATGTGGTCACTCCCTGTTTGTAATCGATCACCCGCCCATCCGGGTAAAAGAGGCGGTTGTTCGACCTCCGGATTCCGCGGTCCCAGTCACGCGCCGTGCGGATATGCACGCCCACTGTCTTGGCGGCTTCCCCGCGACCGACACCGGCCCTGCGCAGCCGGAAGAACTCCTCCCGCCCAGGGTGCGGCCCGATCCCCGTTTTCCCGCGGCTCTTCAGCCCGGCCATGCGGACCCAGCCGGCACATGTCGCGGCATTGAAACCGAGATCCCTAGCGGCCGCCGTCGTGCTCCCCAAACGGTCAAAAACCTCGAAAAACGCCTTCTTCTGATCCTGCCCATACCGCACGGGCCGGGATGAATCCCCGCTTAAACGAACCACGGTCGTTGCAACTCCCAAAAGTCTGGGTGTTGCAACGACCGTTAGAACCCGCCATTAATTTCCGGGGGCCTTCACAACTACTTCAGGGTCAGCACCGGATTGACGGGGGCCTTCAGCGAATCCACTTGCAGGCCCACGGACAGTTTCTGGCCAGCCGAGATCTTGGTGGCCCAGTCCGAGCCGGTGCAGGTCACCGACACTTTGGGGACGACCGTACAGTTGATGCCCCAGGAATTGGCTACCCGGGTGACGTTCGGATCCGGCCAACTCACGCTCCAACCAGGGGCAGCCCGGAGCCCGGTGACCTCGATATTGGCCACGTAGCCGCCGGTCCATGAACTGCCGAGTTTCCAGACCGCGCTGATGGACCCGCCCGACGTCGGCACGGGAGACGGCGACGGCGACGGCGTCGGAGTGGCAGTCGGCGACGGTGTGGCGCTAGACGACGGCGCGACGGTCGGCGTCGGGGAGGCAGACGGTGACGGTGACGCCGTCGGGGTGCCCTTCAGGATGGGTGCGAGCGCTGCCAGTTTGGCAGCTTCCGGGGTGCGCCAGTCCGCCTGGACGAGGCCTCCGGTGATACCGCTGTTCGGGTTGAACGACCAGTACGCGAAGCTCATGGAATTGGTCCCGAGGTAGGAGACGATCTTCTCCATCCACTGTTTGTCCGACGTCGTCTGCAGCGCGGTCCCAAACTCGCCGAGCAGGACCGGTGCGATGCCCTGCTTCTGGATGTAACCCCAGTTGGCGTCCCACACGGCCGGCAGGTTATTGGGGTAGGTAGCGTCGCTGAACCACTTCTGCGCATACAACGACGCAGGGTAGTCGTGCGGGGAGTAGACCACGCGGTTGGGCGTGGCCAGGGTGACCGGCTTGTTCTTGACGTCGGCCAGGCCGCCGCCCCACCAGGTGGAGGTGCCGTTGCCCTGGTTCTCGATGCCCTCGACAATGATCAGCAGGTTGGGGTTTGCGGCCAGGACGGCATTGCCACCACGAGTGGCTGCCGCCTGCCAGTCCGTGGCGGCGGCTCCGCCCCAAGTCGCCGCCCCGGCGGGCTCATTGTGAAGGTCGGCACCGATGACGGTGGGATCGTTCCTGTACCGGGCGGCGAGCATTTTCCAGTCCGCGATCCACTTCGACTCCGGGTAGGCAGAGGTGTACCAGAGCGGGGACTGGTCGGCGGAAGACGGCCGGTGCCGGTCCAGGATGACCTGCAGGCCGTTGGCCTTGGCGCGGGCGATGACCGTATCCATCAAGACCAGCGGGGTCTTGCCCTCCAGCGCATAGGCGCGGTTGGCCCAGTAATTCAGGTTGCCCTTGATGGTTGTCGCGGCCAGGCACTCATTGGAGAAAGGCAGCCGGACGGTGTTGAATCCCATCGACTTGATGTTGGCCAGGGCGTCGTCGATGGTCAGGGTCCCCCACAGGCCGTGCGGCATGCAGTCAGGAGTTTCCATGCCGAACCAGGACGCGGCCTTGATCGTGTGCGGGGCGTTGTTCGAGTCCAAGATCGCCCCGCCGGAAGTGTGCAGCCAGCCGGTGGGTGCCGGCGCCGATGTGGCGCCAACCGCCGGGGGCGGCGTCACCATTGCGACGCCGGTGAGGGCAAGCCCGGCAGCCATGGCGAAGCCAAGAAGCGCGGCAGTCACGGCCGGCGGTCTTCCGCCGGCGCGGTGTGACGGATTCGAAAACGGTTTCACTGTTCCTCCGTGAGAGTGGCGGGCGGGTGCGACGCTTGTGTCGGTGCGACCCGTGGCGCAATCAAACGCAGCCAGAATGCAACGGCCCCTTCTGGCCGGTGGGGGCAGTGCGGATCGGCTTTCAAAAAGTACCAAGGCGCAGGCAGGAACGAGCCACTTTGGCCAATATTTCCTCGCGCGGCTTCGACGGTGCCACAGGCCTCTGACCTGCGGATTGTCTTTTTTCTGGACTTCGGCCGGGGCTCGGTGCCCGCCTGCGGGGCGGACTCTTATGATTCATGCATGGGAACGCGTGAGCTGGCGGGCATTGCCGGACCCCTGTACGCCTTGCCATACGGGGATTTCGTGGCTGCACGCACGGCGGCGGCCAAAGACGTCGGCTCCGTTGGCGTCAGTGCGGCAGAGCAGCGCGCTCTGGCGGCCGAAGTCCGTGCCCTGCCCAAACCCTCGGTGGCGGCGTGGGCGGTGAACATGCTGGCGGTGCACAGCCCTGAGACCCTGCAGGAGCTGGCTGGGCTGGGGGCCTCGATGCAGGCTGCGCAGGCCGCCCTGGATGCAGCGACCCTCCGCCTTCTCGCCCAGCAGCGGCGCGAGCTTCTCGCCGCCGCGACAAAGACGGCACAGGCCCTGGCAGCCCGGCAGGGACGTGCCATCAGCGCCGCCGTGGCGGGGGAAGTGGAGCAGACCCTGCGGGCCGCCACCGCCGATCCGGGGGCCGCAGCTGCCGTGCAGAGCGGCTGTCTGCTCCGGGCACTCTCGGCGGACGGGGTCGACGTCGTCGATCTCGCCGGCGCCGTGGCTGTCCCCGGCAGCCACGCGGCCGCCGGGACCGGCGCTGGAACCGCGAGGAAACCGGCCGGCGGCGGGGCAGGCGTCCGCGGGGCCGAACCGGCGGTCCGGGCCGCCCATCGGGGCGATACTGCCGGCGGAAAGCCGTCACCGGAACAGCCCCGGCTCCGGGCCGTCGGAAAAACGCAGGTGACGCCCACGCCGTCGGCGGTGGAACGGGCGCGCGCCGCGCTGGAGGAGGCCGAAGAGGCCGCCTCGGAGGCCGACGACGACGCCCGCCGCGCAGCGGCGGAGCTGGCGGAGGCGGCGGCGGCGTCCGCCCGGCTGACCGATGAGGTGCGCGAACTCAGGCGGCGCCTGGACGCGGCGGAAGCCGAGCTCAAAGGGGCGAGGAAGCGTCATGAGCTGGCAGCAGCCCTGGTGCAGCAGACGGCACGGGCCGCGGACCGGCAACGCCGCAAGGAAGACTTGGCGCGGGAACGGGTGCTGCGGCTCGGCAACACGCCGGAGGCGTGAAGCATTACTGTCGGAGGTCGGTTGCACACTGGAATCATGGAGAACAACCAGAAATTCCAGCAGGGTTTGGCGCCGGGTTTCGAGCCGGACTTCGACGCTCAGGATGGCGGACTGTACTTCACGGTCACCTACCTGGACACCGACTGCGGCCGGATCCGCACCGAGTCCTTCGACGACGCCAGCGCCGCAGACCGCTTCGCCAGCCGGTGCGTTACGGACGAAGACGGCTGGGCCGTCGTCGATGCCATCCCGGCGAACGAGCGCCGGGCCGCCGCCTGACCGGACGCGCCGCCTGACCGGACGCACTGCTGGACCGGACGCACTACCAGCCCAGAAGCACTAAGGGCCTCCACCCCGTGCGGGTGAAGGCCCTGTGCGAACGTCGGCTGGCTCAACCGGCCGCTACCGGTGACACCGTGCTGCCAATGAACGCACTGCCAATGAACCGCTCTGCCGGTGTCTTGGGACTGTTGCCTAGGCGAAGTCGGAAACAGCCGGGTCCGGGCCGATCCGTCCAGCATCCTCGGCGGAACGGTCCAGGCCGTTGATGGCCTGGATGTCGGTCTCGTCCAGGGTCACGTCCAGGGCCGCGTAGTTCTCGCGGATCCGGGACTCGGTCACCGACTTCGGGATGACCACGTTGCCGATGGCCAGGTGCCAGGCGATGACAACCTGGGCCGGGGTGGCACCGTGCTTGCTGGCGATCTGGGAAATGACCGGGCTCTCGAGGAGCTCGCCGCCCTGGCCCAGCGGCGACCAGGCCTGGGTGAGGATGCCCTTGGAAGCGTTGAACTGGCGCAGTTCAGCCTGGCTGAAGAACGGGTGCAGCTCGATCTGGTTGATGGCCGGAACCACGCCGGTCTCATCGATCAGGCGCTGCAGCCCCTCCTTGGTGAAGTTGGAGACGCCAATGGTCTTGACCCGGCCCTGCTTCTGGAGCTCGATGAGGGCCTTCCAGGTGTCAACGTACTTGTCCTGCTTGGGCTGCATCCAGTGGATCAAGTACAGATCCAGGGTCTCCAGACCCAGGCGCTCCATGGATTCCTCGAACGCCTTCAGGGTGGACTCGTAGCCCTGGTCCGCGTTCCACAGCTTGGTGGTGATGAAAATTTCCTCGGGCTTGAGGCCGGAGCGCTCAATGGCGCGGCCCACGCCTGCTTCGTTGCCGTAGATCTTTGCCGTGTCGATGTGGCGGAAGCCGGCCTCAAACGCCTGGACAACCACCTTTTCGGCCACGTCATCTTCAACCTGCCACACCCCGTAGCCAAGCTGGGGAATGGTGTTGCCGTCATTGAAAGTCAGTTCCGGTGAAAAAGTCATATAAGTATCCTGCCAATGTCGGCGCCGTCCGGCCAGCGATTGGGCGAAGCTAAGCTAGGCGCTTAACCGGGAATACCGGGGACTACCAGGAATGCCTGCAGCGCCAATGCCAGCAGTGCCGGCAGTGCCGGAAGCCGCCGTCACCAGCATGATGCTGCGGACCGCCCGCTCAGGTGGGGGTCGGACCGCCGCCGGCAGCCTCCGCAAGCCGCCGCTCGGCGTCGTGGACCTGCTCCACCACGGACTCGGCGCGCCGCCGCACGGAGGCGGCCCCCGCCGGGACGGGCCCGACGGCGAGGCGGAGCATCGCGGCCGCCTCCGCGGTCATGGCGAGGGAATTGCCTGCCGTCGACAGGGCACGGTGAACACCGGACAGCGGGCCGGGGATATCCAGCCCGTTGCTGGGAAACCGCCGCTGGGCCTCCACGCAGACCTGCCGCACACGGGGCGCGAGCTCGGAGAGCTCGTTGGCGATGTCGACGAGCTCTCCGTAGAGCGTCTCGTCCTCGAACCCCTCGAGGACCTGGTGGTACCTGTCGAGTCCGCGGTTGAACCGGTCATGGGCGCGCCGCCAGAGCCCTTTGCCAAGTTCGACGTCGTCCCTGCGGCCTTGCCGTGCTGCGCTGAAGAAGCCCAAGGTCGCGCTAAAGGTACTGGCCCGGACCGTGGTCCGGGTCCACGGGTTCGTGCGGCTCCGAGGAATCCGCGCCGCGACGCGGTGCTGCGGCCCGGACCGGTTCGCCGTCCTCCCCGATGATGACGCCCGGCGCGATCACTGTTCCGGGCGGCAGTTGGCGCAGCTGCATCTGGGCATAGGTGTGCTCCCTGGCGGCGTGCTGCGCCGCGATGGCCGTCTGGATGCCGTGGAAGAGTCCCTCAAGCCAGCCGACCAGCTGGGCCTGGGCTATCCTCAGTTCCGCGTCGGACGGGGTGGCGTTCTCCGGAAAGGGAAGGTTGATCCGTTCGAGCTCCTCAACGAGCTCCGGGGCCAGGCCGTCCTCGAGTTCCTTGATGGAACGGTCGTGGATTTCAGCGAGTCGGACGCGGGCCGCGTCGTCCAGCGGGGCGGACTTCACTTCGTCCAGCAGCTGCTTGACCATCGTGCCGATCCGCATGACCTTCGCGGGTTGGTCCACGAGGTCCTGAAGTTCGCTCCCCCGGGGCGGCCTGGGTACGGGTCCGGGCCCACCGGAGTGGCCGGCTGGCATTGCAGCCGGAGATGCCAGGGGCGCCCCGGTCAGCGGCCGTCCGTCGTTCACGGGCGTGCCTTCGACGGGCACGTCGTCGGCAGGTTGGGCGCCGGGCTGAGTGTCGTGCTGATCGCTCATGGCTTCATACTCTCACGCGTCAGCCGGCGCGGTGCCGGCGTCCGCTGGAAGCGGAGGGCGGCGGGCGGCCCCGGTTTTTTGGGCGGGGGCCCCCCCCCGGCCCGGGCGGAGGTCCAGTTTTTTAGAGCTACAGGGGGATATTAACGGCCCCGGGTTAGCGA
>NZ_JBHVTV010000013.1:0-108552 GCF_042884475.1 Arthrobacter sp. NPDC058130 | reverse complement strand
TTCCCTCCGGGATAAATACACCCCGGCGCCCGCGGGGGGGGGGGGGGCGCCCGCTGGCGGGGGGGGGCGCGGCCCAAAACTTTGGGGCCCCCCGCCGCCCCTCCCCGGCCCGGGCCGAAGTCCAGTTTCTTCGCAGGTCAGCGGCATTCTGCCCTCACCCTGGTCCGCTCGGCGTCGCCGTCGGGCGGCACCCACTCAGCGGCACCGACTCAGTAGCGCCGTCTCAGCAGCACCGGTTCAGCAGCACCGCCCCTGGGGCGAGGTGTCCTGCCGGTCGGTCCGGTCACGCCAGAACTCCCGTTCTGTCAGGGGCGGGCTGGTGTGCCCGGAGGCCTCGTGGTGCTGCAGGTACTTCTTGTAGGCGTCGGCGCCCAGGACTCCGCCGAGGTACCCGGCGAATCCGCGGAACCCGGCGAGTACCGCGTTCACGTCAGGTTCCGCATCAGTGGTGCCCGGACTTTTCGAACCGTTCGCCGGCCGGGAGCTGGTTCCACTCGGTCACGAGTTCGCGTTCGGCCGCTGTGGGAACGAAACCTGCGGGGGCGAAGACGCGGGAGGCCCTGGCGGGGTCTTCATGCTCGACGTTGGGGAGCCCCGCCGCGGTGTTCCGCAGGGCCTTGATGGTCGCCATGACTGCGGTGATGATGACGATGATGCTCAGCACCACGAAGATGATCGACAGCCATCCCTGGATCATGGTGTTGCGGACCACGGCCTCCATGGCGGCCTGGGTCTTGGCGGTTCCGAAGGAGGTCTTGCCGTCCGCCAGCGCCTTGGCGAAGGCTGCGTTGTTGGCGAAGTACCCCACCGCAGGAACGGGCGAGAAGATCTTGTAGAAGCTCGCCGTGATGGTCACGACGGCGGCGAACGCCAGGGGCACGGCCGCGATCCACAGGTACTTCAGGGCGGTGCGTTTGGCGGCAATCGCCAGGCAGACCGAGAGGGCGATGGCCGCGAGCAGCTGGTTGGCGATGCCGAACAGCGGGAACAGGGTGTTGATGCCGCCCAGCGGGTCGGTGACGCCCATGATCAGGACCGCGCCCCAGGCCGCCACCATGACGGCGGTGCAGAGCCAGGCGCCGGGACGCCAGGAGTGCTCCTTGAACTTCGGGACGAAGTTACCGATCGAGTCCTGCAGCATGAACCGGGCAACCCGGGTGCCGGCGTCGACCGCCGTGAGGATGAAGAGGGCCTCGAACATGATGGCGAAGTGGTACCAGAAGGCCATCATCGCGGTGCCGCCGATGAACTGCTGCATGATGTGGGCCAGGCCGACGGCGAGGGTGGGCGCACCGCCCGAGCGGGACACGATGCTCTGCTCCCCCACGTCCTTGGCCGTCTGCGCCAGATCGCCGGCCGTGATGTTGACCCCGGACAGGCCCAGGCTGTTGACCCACGCCGCCGCGGTCTCGACGGTCCCGCCGGTGAGCGCCACCGGGGCGTTCATGGCGAAGTAGATGCCGCGGTCAATGGAGATTGCGGCCACGAGGGCCATGATGGCCACGAAGGATTCCATGAGCATGCCGCCGTAGCCGATCAGGCGCGTCTGGCGTTCCTTCTCAATCAGTTTCGGCGTGGTGCCGGAGGCGATCAGGGCGTGGAACCCGGACAGGGCGCCGCACGCGATCGTGACGAAGAGGAACGGGAACAAGGCGCCGGAGAACACCGGACCGTTGTCGCGGCTGGCGAACTCGCTGAACGCCGGCACGGTGATCTCCGGGCGGACCACAATGATGGCCAGGGCCAGCATCACGATCACGCCGATCTTCATGAAGGTGGAGAGGTAGTCGCGGGGCGCCAGGAGGAGCCAGACCGGCAGGATCGCCGCGATGAAGCCGTAGATGATGAGGCCCCACGCGATGGTGACCTTGTCCAGGTGGAAGAACGCGGCACCCCATTCGGTGCCTGCCACCGCGCCGCCGCCGACGATGGCGGCCATGAGCAGCACGAAGCCGATGAGGGAGACCTCCATGACCTTGCCCGGCCGGATGTAGCGCAGGTACACGCCCATGAAGAGGGCGATCGGGATGGTCATGCCTACCGAGAAGACGCCCCACGGGCTTTCGCCGAGGGCGTTGACGACCACCAGGGCCAGGATGGCGACGATGATCACCATGATGAGCAGGGTCGCGATCAGGGCGGCGGTACCGCCGATCACGCCGAGTTCCTCGCGGGCCATCTGGCCCAGGGAACGCCCGCCGCGGCGCATGGAGAAGAACAGGACGAGATAGTCCTGGACGGCGCCCGCGAGGACGACGCCGATGATGATCCAGATCGTGCCGGGCAGGTAGCCCATCTGCGCCGCGATGACGGGGCCCACCAGGGGACCTGCGCCGGCGATGGCGGCGAAGTGGTGGCCGAACAGGACGTTGCGGTCCGTGCGGACGTAGTCCTTGCCGTCGGCCTTGTATTCGGCCGGGGTGGCGCGGCGGTCGTTGGGTTTGAGCAGGTAGCGCTCAATGACCTTGGAGTAGAAGCGGTAGCCGATCAGGTACGTGCAGACCGAGGCGAACACAAACCAGATGGCGTTGACGGTCTCGCCACGGATGATCGCGAGCATGAACCAGGCGACGCCGCCCAGCAGCGCTATGGCCGCCCACAGCGCGATCTTGGCGGGCGTCCAGGTGCGGTCCGCGGAATCACGGACCGACTCATCCACCGACGTCGGCGGGAGGGACGGGTCCGGATCGATCCCGTCGTCGAGCTGTGCGGTGCCGCGCGTGCTGCTGTAGGTGCTGTTGTTTGTGTTGTCGCGTTGTGTGCCGTCGCCTTGTGTGCCATCTGGCATTGTGCCCATGTCTCCTCCTTGAGAAACCCAGCTGGGCAGTCCACCGGTACAGAGTCCACCGGTACAGAACTGCCCCACGCACCCTACCAATGGGGCCGCGATCTGGAGTCGGTCCTGCGCCAGGCGGCCCTGATGGCGCGACGAGCGGTCGGCCGGTTACCTCTGGAGGTTGCTGAGCTGCATCATGCGGGCCTCGCAGAGGTCCAGCCAGCGCACTTCGGCCTCGGTCTGGAAGATCAGGGAGTCCAGCACCAGGAGTCTGGCCGTGTCGGCAGGGCGCTGGAGCCCGGCGGTATCGCGGCGGGACTTGGTGTAGTCCTGCAGCGCGCGGACGGAGACGGCCCGCTGGGCCTGGATGATGGCGCCGACGTCGGTTCCGGGAATCGTGAGGCCGAGGGAGAGCTTGATGGCCAGTTCATTGCGGGGCGGATTCGCGCGGGACACCGGGGCCGCGAACCAGTCGCTGACTTCAGCCTGGCCGGCAGGGGTGATGCTGTAGATGACGTGCCCGTCGCCGTCGCCGCCGTCGTTGCGGACCAGACCGTCGCGTTCCAGCCGGTCAAGGGTGGTGTAGACCTGCCCGATGTTCAGCGGCCAGGAGGAACCGGTTCGGTCCTCGAATTCTGTTCTGAGCTGGTAGCCATAGCGCGGGCGGTCCTGCAAGAGGGCAAGGAGACTGTGGCGGATAGACATGGCACTCCCGGAGGTCAGGAAACCACACAGCATACACGCGCCCCAAGACGCGTGTATACCGCGTATAGACCCAACCTATCGTGATTGCCGCCCATGCCGCAAAACAGCGCATGCTCCGGACGGAATAAGTCGCCTCCGGCCTGCGGCTTAGGCAGTTCGGTACCGCGGCGGCCGCTACATGACCAAGAGGACCTTGCCCACGTGATCGCCGGAATCGAAGTAGGTGTGCGCGGCGGCGACCTGGTCCAGCGGGAAGGTCTTGGCCACGAGGGGCCTGATCCTGCCATCGGTCAGCATCGGCCACACGGCGTCGCGGACGGCGTTCATGATCACGGTCTTTTCCTCGACCGGGCGCGGACGCAGCGCGGTGGCGATGATGGCGCCCCGTTTCCGCAGCAGCTGCCCAAGGTCCAGTTCCGCCCTGGCGCCGCCCTGCAGCCCAATCACCACAAGGCGCCCGTAGTCGGCGAGCGCATCGATGTTCTGCTCGAGGTACTTGGCCCCGACGACGTCGAGAATGACGTCGGCGCCTTTGCCGCCGTTCTGCGCGCGCAGGCTCGCCGGGAACTCTTCCTCCGCGTAGTTGATGGCGATGTCAGCGCCGAGGAAGGCCCTGGCCGTGCCGATCTTCTCCGCGTTGCCGGCCGTCGTGGCCACCCGGGCACCGACGGCCTTGGCCAGTTGGATGGCCATGGTGCCGATACCGCCCGTGGCTCCATGGATGAGGACAGTTTCGCCCGGCTGCAGCTGCGCCGTCATGATCAGGTTGGAATACACCGTCGCCGCGACCTCGGGCAGCGATGCCGCCGTGACCAGGTCCACGCCGTCGGGGATCCTCAGAACCTGTCCCGCGGGCACGGCCACCTGCTGGGCGTAGCCGCCGCCGGCGAGCAACGCCACCACCTTGTCTCCCACGGAGAATGCCTTGGTCACGCCCGGGCCGAAGCCGGCAATCCTGCCGGAGACTTCCAGTCCGGGGATCTCGGAGGCGCCCGGGGGCGGCGGGTAGAACCCCTTGCGCTGCTGCACGTCCGCACGGTTAAGGCCAGCGGCCACGACGTCGATCAGCACCTCGCCGGGTCCGGCCACGGGGGCCTGGACCTCACGGACTTCCAGGACCTCGGGTCCGCCGGGCTCTGAGATGTAGACAGCCTTCATGGAGTACTCCCGATTCCTAACTGGCTCCGCGCACGTTCGCCGCGGTCACCAGGTCCTATCAACACTCCCCAGAATATGGCGGGGAGTTGCACGCGTCCGCAAGCGAACGGTTTTTCTTGGTTTTTGTGGCAGCCGACCGCCTATGAAAGACTACTCGTTAGGGAAGGTTGTCCGAGCGGCCGATGGAGCTGGTCTTGAAAACCAGTGTGCGGTGACCCCGTACCAAGAGTTCGAATCTCTTACCTTCCGCGAGAGCGCCAGTTTGTGCGGTTCGAAATTGGTGCAGCTTGAGGCAGTGCAGAGGCCGGTTGAGACAATCGAGAGATTGCCGCAGCCGGCCTCACTCGTCCCCGCAGTCCGCCTTTGCGCCGAATTGTGACCGACGGTCGCCTGCTTTCCGCAAGATCAGCGCAGTCTTGGCTCACCCTTAGCATCCTGGCCCGGAAATGGCAAAGCGGTCCTGTACGATCAGCCTCGTGAACAAGACCACCACCAGTATCACCAGCATCTTTGGCCTCAGCCTTGCACTCGCCTTTGGTGCCGCGGCGGTGGCTCCGGCGGCCAACGCTGCCACCCAAACGGCCGCAAGCAGCCCCGCACGCACGGCGGCCGCGCTCACCGGCGCTCCCATGACCAGAGCCGCCTACAACGCAGCCTTCACCATCCTGGCCGCTGACTACCAGGCCGCCGCGCAGCGCTTCGTTGACGGGCAAGCCGCCGAGAGGGCGTTCCAGCAGAACCTGCGGCCCAATCTGGACAAAGCGCTGGCGGCCAAGAAAGCCGGCTTCGCTACCAAGTCCGCCGACTACCAGAAGGCGTCCGCCGCGCTGACCACGGCGAACAGCACGAAACGGCCGGCCCTCGACAAAGCCGTCGAAGCCGAAAAGGCAGCCTACAGACTCAAGGCTGCGGCTAACACGAAAGCCCTGGAAGCGCTCAGCGCGGCCCAGGACAAGAAACGGCCGGCCCTCGACGCCGCCGTCGCGGCCGAAAATGCTACCTTCGACCGCAAGACCCAGGACTACTCCAAAATCGTCTCCGACCTGACCGAAGCGAACAACCGCAGGAAGCCGGCGTTTGATCAGGCCGTCGCCAACGAAATGGCGAACTACGGGGTAAAGCGAGGGGCGTACGACGCCGCCGTTGCGAAAGCGAAAGCCGCGCGCGCCGCCAAGCAGGTTGCCTATGCCCGGGATTATGCCGCTGCGACCACGATGGCCGCCAAGAATGCCTTGAGGGAGGCTTACACGAAGGCGGTAGCCAGCTACGAAGCCGAACTCGCGGCCCTCAATGCGGCGTACGCCAAGGAAGCCCCGGCCAGGGACGCCCGCATCAAAGTTTTGCGGGACGCCTACGTCAAATCCAGGGAAGATTACGTAGCGACCAAAGCCCAGCTGAAGACTCAACACGACGCCGAATACCGCGCCAAGGGTGACCGCATCGAAGCCCTCAGGGTCGCCTACACCCAGTCCAAAGTCGATTACGAGGCGGCCCGGGACCGGCAGAAGAAGGCCTATGCCAAGGAAGCTCCTGCCCGCGACGCAAGAATCGCGGCGCTCCGCGACGCGTATGCCAAGTCCCAGGCCGACTACGCGGTCAAGAAGGCCGAATTGCGGGAAGCCTATGCCAAGGCTGAAGCAGGCTACAAGGCCAGCACGCTCTCGCTTCGCAACAAGTATGCCCGGACCGTCGCCGGGAACGAGGCCCGGTTGGCGGCCACCGTTACGGACTTCGCGGCAGCCGGCGCCAGGTACACCGCCGCCCTGGCCGTGCTGCGCGCCGGCTATCCGGCCTACAAAAGCTAGCCTCCGAAGCGACACGGGCCCGCCACGCGGCGCGGCCCGGGCAACGCCCCGACCTGATGAAGGAACACATGGAACGCCGACAATTTCTCACACTCCCGCTGGCTGCCCTGGCGGTCCCGGGCGCCATCGCTGCCGGTGCCGGGTCGGCCCAGGCTGCCACTCCTGCCCGGGCGCTGAAAGGCGTATCCAACGGCGGCAGCGACGCACTGGCCTTCCGGCAGATCAGGGGCCTCAACCCCGACTGGTACTACACCTGGCAGGCAACCCGGACGTACACGGGCAAACCCTTCGTCCCGATGATCAAAGACGCCAGGCGACTGCTCCAACAGGACGCTCTCGGCTTTGTGAACCGGGAACTGCCCCAGACCAAAACCAGCAACCTCCTCGGCTTCAACGAACCCGACCACCCCGACCAGGCCAACATGTCCGTCGATGAGGCTGTCCGGCTGTGGCCGCTGCTGCAGACCACAGGCCTGCGGCTGGGATCTCCGGCTACCGTCAGCTCGACTTCGCCCTGGCTGGAGCAGTTCATGCTCCGCGCCAAGCGGGAGAACCTCCGCGTCGACTTCATGACCATGCACTGCTACGCCTGGCCCAACTCCGACAGCTTCCTCCGCAAGGTCGCCGCCCTGCACGAGAAGTACCAGCGCCCCGTCTGGGTGACCGAGTACGCCGTCGCCGACTGGAAGGCCACGAAGACGCGCAAGAGCATCTACACACGCCCCATGGTGGAGAAGTTCATGCGCGAGACCGTGGCCGGCATGCGCAAAATGCCGTACGTGGAACGGTTCGCCTGGAAGGTCCGTCCCATCACCGATCCCATCATGGGCACGTCATCCATGTTCAACCTGGACGGAACCATGACCTCAACGGGCAGGCTCTACGCATCGCTCTAGACGCATGCTGTGCGCAAGCCTTCAGCAGTCCGCCCACAGCACTCCGCTGAATTACGCCACGGACGGACGCCTCCCCATTGAAACTGTCCGTGCCCCGTCATAGTCTCTCTGTGTCCCCACCCAGTCTCCACCAACAGTCTCTACCAAACAGCCTCCAGCAAACCGTCTCCATCAAACACAGAGTCCGGCGGCCGCGCCTGCATGGCTGAGCCGCCACAGAGAGCAGGAGCTCCCATGCCTACACCCGACCACTCCAACGGCGCACCGTGCTGGATCGACCTCATGACTTCCGACGCCGAAAAGGCCAAGTCGTTCTACGGTGCACTGTTTGGCTGGACGTACCAAACCGGCGATGAAGAAAAATACGGCGGCTACATCACGGCCTGGAAGGACGGAAAGTCCGTGGCCGGCCTGATGCAGAAGCAGGAAGATCAGGGCGCGTGGCCGGACATGTGGTCCACCTACCTGCGCTCGGAGGACGCCGCGGCCACCGTCAAGGCCGCGACCGAGCACGGCGGCCAGGTCTACATGCAGCCCATGGATGTCCCCGAGCAGGGCAGCATGGCCATGATCGCCGACGCCACCGGCGCGTCGGTGGGCGTGTGGCAGCCTGCCGAAATGAAGGGGTATGAACTGGCGGCCGAGCCCGGCGCCCCGGCCTGGCACGAGCTCCACACCAAGGACTACGCCACCGCCGTCAAGTTCTATCAGGACGTGTTCGGCTGGGACACCGATGTCATGAGCGACACCCCGGAATTCCGCTACACCACACTGGGCGCCGGGGAGGCTGCCAAGGCCGGGATCATGGACGCTTCGGCTTACCTCCCGGCCGAGGTCCCGTCCAACTGGCAGGTCTACTTCGCCGTTGAGGATGCCGACGCCACGATCGAGAAGGCAGTGTCCCTCGGCGCCAAGGTGATCGATGGCCCCGACGACACTCCCTTCGGCAGGCTCGCCACTTTGGCCGATCCGACGGGCGCGATGTTCAAGATCGTGGCTGACACCGGACAGGGAAACCAGCCCGCCGCCGACGCTTAACCTGCCAGGGCCACGGCCCTGCCCAGATAATTACAAAAATTGTTGTAGGAAATACCGGCCAGACCCTTCCCCAAGGGCTACTGGCCGGTATTCTGCTGTGGAGCGTCCGGTGGAGGCACCCGGACACCGCTCACCCGCATCACCAGTCACCGTTGCCCGGGGCTCTCGAGCCGCTCCGGGAAGGCTGCGGTTCGTCTCGCTGGGGGACGTCCCGCCGAATGCACGTTTAATCCATACGTTGTTCATTCACCCCTGTTTGGATGGGCCCGGCGCGACTTGACCAGGAGTTCAGGCCGGCCACTGTCCGCTGCACCCTGCGGACGCACTGCACTCTGCCATTTAACTGCACTGCCCTTACCCGGGGCACCCTAATGAGAGTTAGAGCGGATGAAACCAACACCCTGGAAAACAGTGCTGGGCACGGCCGTATCGGCGGCGCTCATAGCGGCTCCGCTGGCGGCCGTGCCGGCCAATGCCACGGAGGCCTCGCCGGCAGCAACCGGAACCTCGCCGGTGGTCATCAACGAGGCCTACCTCAGCGGCGGAAGCTCCGGCGCGGCCTTCAAGAACAAGTTCGTCGAGCTCTACAACGGCTCCGACGCGCCCGTCTCGCTGGACGGTTGGTCCCTTCAGTACCGCTCGGCCACGGCGGCGGTGGCGCCAAGCTCGGTGGCAGCCCTGTCCGGCAGCATCCCCGCCAAGGGCTACTACCTGCTCAAGGGCGGCAGCAACGGCACGGCCGGCGCCGAGCTGCCCGCCGCGGACGCCACCGCCACCGGGTTCAACCCGGCCGGGGCCGGCGGCACAATCGTGCTGGCCAAACAGGCTGCCGCCCTCAACCCGTTGTCAACAGGCTCGGTCATAGAACCGGCCAACGTCGCGGACCTGCTCGGCTACGGCACGTCAAACACCTTCGAGGCCCAGGCCGCCGCTGCGCCGTCGGGCAACACCGACGTCAAGAGCCTGAACCGCAGCAACGGTGCGGACACCAACAACAACTCCGCCGACGTCACGCTCAACGCTGCCATCACGCCGAAGACCGCCAATGGCGCGGGTCCCGGCCCTGTCGACCCGCCGGTCGACCCGCCAGTGGACCCGGGCCCCGGCACACTCCCCGCCAGCAAGACCATCGCCGAAATCCAGGGCACCGGCGCCGCGAGCCCGCTGGCCGGATCATCGGTCACTACCCGCGGCAGGGTCACTGCGACGTTCCCCACCGGCGGCTTTGCCGGCTACTACATCCAGACCCCCGGCACAGGCGGCGATCTCACGCCGGCCAACCACGCGGCGTCGGACGCTGTGTTCGTCTACTCGCCGTCGACGGTGGACTCCGTCAGGATCGGCGACTATGTCGAGCTCACCGGCGCCGTCAGCGAATTCTTCGGCATGACCCAGGTGAGTGTTGCCGCGGCGGCCGATCTGAAGAAGCTCACCGAGGCCGCCCCCGAGGTCAAGGCCACCGGCTTCGCGCTCCCCGCCGATGAGGCCTTCCGTGAGTCCCTCGAGGGCATGCTGCTCACCCCGCAGGGCCCGGTCACCGTGGCGGACAACTTCTCGCTGAACCAGTACGGCGAGATCGGCCTGGCCGGCGGCACCGCCGCGTTGGAACAGCCCACCGCCGTCGCGCCGTTCGGTTCCGCCGGATACACCGCGACTGTGGCCGCGAATGCCGCCCGCGGCATCAAGCTCGACGACGGCGCCACCACGAACTTCCTCAAGGACGCCGCCACCAAGGCCCAGGTGCTCCCGTACCTGACCACGGCGGACCCCGTGCGGGTCGGCTCACCGGTGACATTCAAAACCAACGTGGTGCTCAGCTACGCGAACAGCGCCTGGAAGTTCCAGCCCCTGACCCAGCTGACGGCCGCCAACGCGGACGCCGTGCAGCCCGCAAGCTTCGGCGCCACCCGCGCGGACGCCCCGGCCGCCGTCGGAGGCAACCTCAAACTCGCCTCCTTCAACGTGCTCAACTACTTCCCCACCACCGGCGACCAGGTTCCGGGCTGCAAGTTCTACAACGACCGGGCGGGCAACCCCATCACCGTCAGCGGCGGCTGCGACGTCCGCGGCGCCGCGAACGCGGAGAACCTCAAACGGCAGCAGGACAAGATCGTCGCCGCCATCTCCAAGTCCGGGGCCGACGTCGTCACCCTGATGGAGGTCGAGAACTCGGCCCAGTTCGGCAAGAACCGGGACGATGCGCTCGCCAAGCTGGTGGATGCGCTGAACATCGCCACCCCCGGGATCTGGGACTACGTCCGCACGCCCGCCAACGCACCGCCGCTGGCCGACGAGGACATGATCCGCACCGCGTTCATCTACAAAAAGGCCGCCGCGGAGCCAATCGGCGAGTCCATCATCCACAACGACACTGTCGCCTTTGCCAGCGCCCGCAAGCCGATGGCCCAGGTCTTCAAGCCCGTGGGCGCCTCCGATGACAAGAAGTTCATCGCGATCGCCAACCACTTCAAGTCCAAGGGCTCGGCCGCCACGCCGGAGGACACCGACAAGGGCCAGGGCGCCTCGAACCTCGCCCGCACCGCCCAGGCCAAGTCACTGCTGGCGTTCTCTGACGAACTGCAGAAGTCCAAGGGCACGGACAAGGTCTTCTTGATCGGTGACTTCAACTCCTATGCCAAGGAGGACCCGATCAACGTCCTCACGGGCGCCGGGTACGTCAACCAGGATGACAAGGCCAAAAACGCCGACGGCTCCGCCAAGCATTCCTACCTCTTCGGCGGCCTTGTGGGCTCGCTGGACCACATTCTCGCCTCGCCGGCGGCCAACGCCGCCGTGACCGGCGCTGACATTTGGAACATCAACTCCGTGGAGTCCGTGGCACTGGAGTACAGCCGCTACAACAACAACGTCACCGATTACTACGCTCCGGACCAGTTCCGGGCGAGCGACCACGATCCGGTGGTGGTGGGCCTGAACTTACCGGTCACCCCGGCCAGTGTGGAACTGAATTTCCTGGGCATCAACGACTTCCACGGCCGCATCGACTCCAACACCGTGTTCTTCGCGGGGACCATCGAGAAGCTGCGTGCCGCCGCCGCCCCGGGCGCCACGGCGTTCATTTCGGCCGGCGACAACATCGGCGCCTCACTGTTCGCCTCGGCCTTCGCCAAGGACCAGCCGACCATCGACGTGCTGAACGCGCTGGAGTTGCGCACATCCGCGGTGGGCAACCACGAGTTCGACGGCGGCTGGGCGGACCTGCGCGACCGCGTCACCGCCGGCGGGACCAACGCCAAGTTCCCGTACCTGGGCGCCAACGTCTACACGAAGGGCACCACCACACCGGTCCTGCCCGAGTACACGGTCCTGGACATGAACGGTGTGAAGGTCGCCGTGATCGGCACTGTCACGCAGGAAGTGCCCTCCCTGGTCACGCCGTCGGGCATCGCGGACCTTGAGTTCGGTGACCCCGTCGACGCCATCAACCGGGTCGCGGCGAAGATCAAGGCGGACAAGCTGGCCGACGTCATCATTGTGGAGAACCACGACGGCGCCGGGTCCGGCGCGCCCGACGGCGCCACGTTGGAGCAGGAGATCGCCGCCGGCGGACCCTTCGCCAAGATGGTCCAGAAGGTCACCCCGGATGTTGCCGCGATCTTCAACGGCCACACCCACAAGCAGTACTCCTGGGACGCCCCGGTCCTGGATTCGTTCGGCCAGCCCACCGGCAAGACCCGCCCGATCGTCCAGACCGGAAACTACGGCGAGTTCATCGGCCAGATCCAGCTGACCATCGACACCAAGACCATGTCCGTCACCGGCTACAAGGCCGGCAACGTCCAGCGCACCACGAGTGCCGCGCAGCCCGCCGCCGATCTCGTGGCGCAGTACCCCCGGGTCGCGGCCGTCAAGACCATTGTGGACAAGGCCCTGGCCGACGCCGCTGTGGTCGGCAACCAACCTGTCGGCAAGGTCACGGCGGACATCACGACGGCGTTCGCGGGCTCCCCGGCCGTGCGCGATGACCGGTCCAGCGAGTCCACCCTCGGCAACCTGGTGGCGGACTCCCTGGTGGATGCGCTGAAGGCGCCGGAACTCGGCGCCGCCGAAATCGGCGTCGTCAATCCGGGCGGTCTGCGCAACGAGCTGTACTACGCACCGGACGGCACCATCACCTACGCCGAGGCCAACGCGGTGCTGCCGTTCGTGAACAATCTGTGGACCACGTCCCTGACGGGCGCGCAGTTCAAGACCCTGCTGGAGCAGCAGTGGCAGACCAACCCGGACGGCACGGTTCCCAGCCGCGCCTACCAGCAGCTGGGCCTGTCCAAGAACGTGAATTACACCTACGACGCCGCCCGCGCCGCCGGCGACCGCATCACCTCGATCCGGGTCAACGGTGCTGTGATCGACCCGGCGAAGTCCTACCGGATCGGAACGTTCAACTTCCTGGCCACGGGTGGCGACAACTTCCGCATCTTCAAGGATGGCGCCAGCACCAAGGATTCCGGGCTCGTGGACCGCGACGCATGGATCAAGTACCTGCAGGCCCACAACCCGGTCTCGCCCGATTTCGCACGCCGCTCGGTGGCCGTTGTGAACTCGACGGCGGCCCAGGTCAAGGGCGGGGAATCCATGTCCCTGGCGGTCTCGAAGCTGGACCTCACCTCGCTGGGCAGCCCGGTGAATGCCTCGCTGCGCGTCGAGTTCACGGATGCCGCCGGTACCGTGACGTCCCTTGGCACGGCTCCGGTGACCGCCGGCGCCGCCACGGTGAGCGTGTTGGTTCCCGCCGGAGCCGCCGCGGGCACGGGCACCCTGGCGCTCACCGCCGTCGAATCCGGCACCGTGGTGAAAGCGGCGGTGAAGGTCGCGGCCGGCACGCCCGTCCCGCCGACCTGCACCGCACCGGTCCCGCCGAAGAAGTGGTACGACGTCTTCGGCTGGATCAGGTATTCGATTGCGTGGATCCAGTACCAGAAGTGCCTGAAGGGGTAGCCGCATAGCCCCACCCGCTGGACATGCCCACCCCTGGCCCGCAGCACCGGACATAAGCACCAGCAGTCCTCTGCTCGGCGCCAAGGGAGGGCATGTCCATTCTTCAGAGACGGGCGAGCCACGGCACATGCCCACCACTGGCCCGCAGCACTGGACATAAGCACCAACTGTCCATTGCCCGGCGCTAAGCGAGGGCATGTCCACTCTTGGGCGGGCGGGCGGTTAGCGGGCCAGGATGTCGCGGGCGATCTCGTCGGCGTCGCGCAGGGTCCGCTGGCCGCTGCGGTAGACGGGGCCCGACTTCGGCAGGGCCTCGGCGGCGATGGCCGTGCCCCATTGCGTGGCGGAGAGCTGGAGCCCGAGCACATACAGTCCCGGGGTCACGGACCCGTTGGCCCCCAGAGGCCGATACGGATGTGCGACCACGTCCAGCCCGGAGGTCTGCACCGGGGTTCCCTCCACGGTCATCATGAGCCGCGGACGCACCAGCCCCTCGGCGAGCAGCTGTTCCAGCAGTGGCGAGGAGTTGACGGCCACACGGTTGGCCGGTGCCAGCGCCTCGATCATCGCCGCCGCGGACACTGCGCCCGGCACGGCGTTCTCGGTCCGCGCCCTCGCCGTTCCCCCGCCCCGTGCACCGGCGCTCAGTATGGCGGCGCCACCCACAGCTCCACCCGCAGCACCAGCAGCACCAACGGAGCCCACGCCCCCAGCGACTGCACCAACAGAGTCCCGTTCCGCACCACGTTTGCCGGCGCCCTCCGGTTCTTCGCCGGCGCTTTCATCGGTTTCGCCGCCCACCCAGGGCGACGCCGCCGTGAACGTCCGGGCCCGGCGGTCCACGCCAAACTTGGGGTCCGGGCCCACGAAACGCACCACCCCCGCCCGAGCCAGTGCCGCGAGCTGCGCTGCGCGCAGCGCCGGCGGGCCGCTCGCCAGGCCTTCCACGAAGGACTCGAACCAGCCGCGGAGGCCCGCGACCCAGGATTCGTCAGTGATGCCGCTGTCGGCCACAGCGGTCTTGAGCACCGCCCGGCCGTGGTGCAGGGCGCCGATCGCCATCTTCACGGGGTCGTCCTCGCCCAGTGCAGAGCGCCGTGCGTCGTCGAGCAGGTAGTCGACGACGGCGGCGTCCAGTTCAGCCCGGGAGCCAAACGAACGCCCGGCCAGGGGCGCCGCGAGGCCGGGCAGGTCCAGGCGGCCGGTTGCCCGGACATGGACAGCAATCACCGAATCCGCGGCGTTCTCCCACTTTCCGGTTGAGTGCGCGTGCGGCCGCAGGGACTCCTCCAGGGCGCGCAGGAACTCGGCCGGGTCGGTCAGGATGGCGTCGGGCTGCGAGCGCGCGAGCGTCGAATAGTAGGCCCAGATCGCGTCCCGGTGCAGAAGGGGCCAGAGGTCGTAGTCGAATGACGGCCGGATTCCGGAGCCAGCGAACTTCGCGATCGCGCGTTCGGTGCAGTAGCGCAGCTGGACTGCGCCGGGGTAGTAGCCGGTGAGGGTCGCCTTCGCCCGGTAGGGGGTTCCGCGGCGTGAGGCTGCGATGATCAGCGGTTCGCGGCCGGACGGCACATACGTCAGCTCACCGTTGCCCTCCCCGGCAAGGAACCGGCCGCCCCGCCCTTCAGTCAGTTGTCCCATCACGTCAAAGAAGTTCAGGCCCATGCCGCGCACCAGGACCGGCTTGCCGGCCGGCACCACGGACCAGTCGACGTCGGCCGGCGCCGCCGGCGGCACGTACAGAAGCCCGAGTTCCTCCGCTGCGGAGAGCAGCTCCCGCTGTTCGGCGTTCAACTGCGCGTCGAGATGCCCCATGGCCAGCACCACGGAGTCGACGGTCAGCACCGTGCCGTCGTCGAGCACGACGTCGAACCGCGCCGGCGGTTCCGTCTGTTCGGCTAATTCCACCGGTTCGGCAAATTCCGTCTGTTCGCCTAATTCCCCCGGTTCGGCCGCCGGACCAGTGGGCCCCCCGGCAGGGCGGACGGACGCCGCCGTCGCCTGGTGGAAGTCCACGGTGACGCCGGCCGGCAGGGCGGTGAGCAGCTCCTCGAGCGTGCACCGCAGGTAGCGGCCGTACAGGGCGCGGCTGGGGAAGTCCGTCTCGCCGAGCCCTGACACCTCGGCCCGTTCCTCGTCAGTAAGTGTTGGAACCGGGCGCCGTTGCTGGAGTTCGCGCCACTGGTCGAACGTGTGCCCGGCCAGCGGCGGGGCAAGCTCCCGGTCCTCGGGGATGACCGTGGGGTAGAAGGATTGCGTGTTCATCAGGTACAGCCGCGACTGTCCGGGCTGCCAGACATGCCCGGGGCCTGCCGGGTAAGGGTCGATCACGTCGATGTGCAGGGTTCCCGCGGAGCCGGCGGAGACCCAGTTCGCGAGCAGCCGTTCCAGCACGCTCGTGCCCCGGGGACCGGCGCCTATCAGTGCCGTCCGGCTGCTTCGCGATGTGCCCACGGCATCCAGAGTATCGGCAACCCGGCCGCTGGCTTGACGCCCGCGTGACTTGCTACTGCCGCACCGATGTTCTTGGATTGAAAAATGACCACCACAGAAGCTGATCACCCGTCCGCGTCCGGCCAAGCCACCGGCGCCCTCCCGACTGGAGGGACTTCCCCCGAACCTGTTGACGAGAACATCTGGCTGGAGGACATCTACGGCCAAGAACAGCTGGCGTGGGTCCGTGAACAGAACGCCCGCACCGAGGAACTCCTCGAGGATGCCGAGTACACCGACCTGGAAGGCAGGATCCTGGAGGTCCTCGACTCCACTGACCGGATCCCCATGGTGGGCAAGCACGGCGAGTGGTATTACAACTTTTGGAAGGACCGCGACAACCCCAGGGGCCTGTGGCGGCGGACCAGCTGGGACAGCTACCGGGCCGGGACTCCCGCGTGGGATGTCCTGCTGGATGTCGACGCCCTCGCCGCCGCCGAGGGCCAGGACTGGGTCTTTCACGGCGCCAACTTCCTCCGCCCGGCCCCGGGCGAACCCCACCGCCGGGCCCTGCTGGCCTTCTCCCCCGACGGCGGTGACGCCAACCGCCACCGGGAGTTCGACGTCGAGGCGCGCGGCTTCGTGGACCCCGCCGACGGCGGCTTCGACCTGCCCACCGGCAAGGGCAACGCCTCCTGGCTGGATGGGGACACCTTGCTCGTCGCCACCACCGCGCAGGGCCTGCCCCGGACCACCTCGTCGTACGCGCGGACCGGTGTAAAGCTGCGCCGTGGAGATTCCCTCGCGCAGGCCGAGCAGCTGTTCGACATCCCCGAGGACCACATGATGGCGATCGTGGCCCACGATTCCACGCCGGGCTTCGAGCGCACGTTTGCGGTCGACTGGATCAGTTTCTTCGAGAAGAACACCTCCGTGCTGCGCGACGGTCAGTGGGTGCAGCTCGACGTGCCCGCAGACGTGAACCTGAGCTCGCACCGCGAATGGCTGCTGTTCCGCCCGCAGCGCGACTGGACCGTCAACGGCACCACGCACCCGGCCGGTTCCCTGCTCGCGGCCGGGTTCGAGGACTTCCTGGCAGGTTCCCGGGAACTCGCAGTGCTCTTCACCCCCGATCCGCACACCTCCCTGCAGTCCTGGAGCTGGACGCGGGACTTCCTGCTGCTGAACCTGCTCCGGGACGTGTCCTCCGAGATCCACGTCCTGGATCCGCGGCGGCCGGGGACGGATGCCGCGTGGGAGGCCACCGTGCTGGACGCCTGCCCGCCCCTGCACGACGTCAATGCCTTCGCCGTGGATGACGAAGACGACGCCGACGGCTCGGACGACGACGGCACCGGGGGCGCCGCCTCGGTGGCCGAGGGCGAGGCTCCAGGCGCAGGGAACGACTTCTGGCTCGTGGCCACCGGCTTCACGACGCCCACTACCCTGACCCGCGGGACACTCGCCCGCGACAGTGGCTCCGGGGCCGGCGTGACCAGCACACACGAGGTGATCCGGACCGCGCCGTCGTTCTTCAACGAGGCCGACTACGAAGTCCAGCAGCACTTCGCGGTGTCCAGCGACGGCACCAGGATTCCGTACTTCCAGGTGGCCGCCAAGGATCTGGTCCTGGACGGCCAGAACCCGACCCAGCTGTCCGGCTACGGGGGCTTCGAGATTTCGCGGACCCCCTCGTACAGCGGCGCGATTGGCCGGGCGTGGCTGGAGCGGCGCACCGCGGAGTCCAGCGGCGCCGAGGGCACGGCCCCGCACCGGCGCGGCGGTGTCTACGTCGTGGCGAACATCCGCGGCGGCGGCGAGTACGGGCCGGCCTGGCACCGCGCCGCGCTGCAGGGCAAGCGGCACCGCGCGTACGAGGACTTCGCCGCCGTGGCGAAGGACCTGATCTCCCGCGGTGTCACGTCAAGGGAGCGGCTCGGCTGCGTGGGCGGGTCCAATGGCGGGCTGCTGGTGGGCAACATGCTCACGCAGTACCCGGAACTGTTCGGCGCCGTGTCCTGCGGGGTGCCGCTCCTGGACATGCGCCGGTACACCAAACTCTCTGCCGGCTATTCCTGGATCGGCGAATACGGCGACCCCGACGACCCCGAGCAGTGGGAATTCCTTCGGACGTTCTCCCCGTACCACCTGCTCAAGGACGGCGTGGACTACCCCGAGACGTTCATCTGGACGGCGACCTCGGATGACCGGGTGGGGCCCGTCCAGGCCCGGAAGATGGCGGCCCGCATGCAGGCCATGGGCATCCCCAACGTCTGGTTCCACGAGGCACTTGAGGGCGGCCACGCCGGCGCCTCGGACAACCGGCAGGCTGCGGCCCTGCAGAGCCGCAGCCAGCACTTCCTGTGGCGTGCCCTGGCCGGCCGGGAGGACTGATCCCGCAGCCCTGACGGCACCCGGCAACGCGGGGTCATTTCGCGCCTGTGGGGCGCTCCGGACGGGCCCGGAGGTGACCCCGCGTTGCTTGGGAGTGGCCGTTTTGCACTGCGTGGCACCTTCTGCGTATCCTTGGTTGGCTAGTTAATAGCAATTGGAGACGTGCCAGAGCGGCCGAATGGGCTTCACTGCTAATGAAGTGTGGGGCACAACTCCACCGGGGGTTCAAATCCCCCCGTCTCCGCGTTTGGCCCCGGTCCTCGGACCGGGGCCTTTTGCGTTCCCGGGCGCCCCAACCCTCGTCCGGTGGCCGGACGCCGCGCGCCCGCCGGCGGATCCGGGTGGCAGGATAGGCCCATGTCGAGCAACCCCGTGTCGGGCAACAAGGAATTTGACGCCATCATCGTCGGCGGCGGCCACAACGGCCTGGCCGCGGCCGCGTACCTGGCCAAAGCCGGGCGGGACGTCCTGGTCCTGGAAAAGCTGGAGCACCCCGGCGGCGCCGCGGTGTCCGCGCACGCGTTCGACGGCGTCGACGCCCGCCTCTCGCGCTACTCCTATCTCGTCAGCCTCCTGCCCCGGCAGATCATCGAGGACCTCGGCCTGCGCATCACGCTGGCGCGGCGCCGCTATTCCTCCTACACCCCGGACCCCGCGGACGGCAGCCGGGCCCTGCTGGTGGACAACGGGGACGAGGCCGTCACCGCGACGTCCTTCGCCGTCGTCGGCGCTCCCGACGGCGAGTTCCGCGCCTTCACCGCCTTCTATGCCGCCTGCCGGAAGCTCACAGAAGCCCTGTGGCCGACCATGACGTCGCCGCTGCTGCCGCGGTCCGAAGCGCGGTCGCTGGCCGCCCGGGCCGGGGCCGCCGAGGCGTGGGAGACCATGATCGAACACCCCATCGGTCAGGTCATCAGCAAGCAACTGGGCAGCGACCTGGTCCGCGGCGTGGTCCTGACGGATGCACTGATCGGGACCTTCGCCCGGGCTGAGGACGAGGACCTGCAGCAGAACATCTGCTTCCTGTACCACCTGATCGGCGGCGGGACCGGCGACTGGGACGTGCCGGTCGGCGGCATGGGCGCCGTGTCCGGCGAGCTCGAGCGGGCCGCCCGCGAAGCCGGCGCGACCATCCTGACCTCGGCCGACGTCACGGCCGTCCGGCCCGGCGGCGCCGTGGACTACCGCCACGGCGGCCAGGACCACACGGCAACCGCCACGTGGGTCCTGTCCAATGTGGCACCCGCCGTCCTCGACAGACTGCGCAGCCCGCAGCCCGGCGGTCAGCCCGACGGCGGCGCGTCCCCGGGAGCCCCCGGCCCCGCTTCGCCCGGACTGGCCGCCGCCGCCGGGAACCCGAACCATCGCCGCGAGGGCGCCCAGGTCAAGGTCAACCTCCTGCTTAAGCGGCTCCCGGAGCTGCTGGACGGATCGGTCAGCCCGGAGGCCGCGTTCGGCGGGACGTTCCACATCAACGAGACGTGGTCCCAGCTCGACGCCGCCTACCGCACCGCGGCCGCCGGATCCGTGCCCTCGCCGCTGCCGTGCGAGATCTACTGCCATTCGCTGACCGACCCCAGCATCCTGTCCCCGGAGTTGCAGGCCGCGGGCGCCCAGACGCTGACGGTGTTTGGCCTGCACGTCCCGGATCGGCTGGTCACGGCGGAGACCAACGATGCCCGGCGCGCCGAACTGCAATCCGCCGTCCTGGCATCGCTGAACTCGGTCCTGGCTGAGCCCATCGAGAATCTGCTGCTGACGGACGCGGACGGGCGGCCCTGCATCGAAACCAAGACCACCCTGGACATTGAACGCGCCGTCGGCATGCCCCGCGGAAACATCTTCCACGGCGGCCTCGACTGGCCGTTCGTGGAGGACGGCGAACCGCTGGACACCCCGGCGCGCCGCTGGGGCGTGGCAACGGATGATCCGCAGATCCTGCTCTGCGGCTCCGGTGCCCGGCGCGGCGGCGCCGTCAGTGCCATCGGCGGGCACAACGCCGCCATGGCCGTGCTGGAATCTGAACCGGCGCTCCGCCATGCGTGAACCGGACGTGGAGGACCCCCGCATGAAAGGCTCCTCCGGCAGCGCCGGGCCGGCCGCGGACAGCTGGAGCCCGCGGCTGGCCCTGCTGGTGGCGGCGACGTTCTTCATGGAATTCCTCGACGGGACCGTGCTGACCACGGCCATCCCCAGCATCGCCGCCGATTTTTCGGTGCCGGCCGCCGACGTCAACATCACCATGACGGCCTACCTGATGACGGTGGCGATGGGCATCCCGCTCAGCAGCTGGCTCGCGGAGCGGCTCGGCGCGCGCCGCGTATTCTGCCTCGCCATCGCAATCTTCACGGCGGCATCACTGCTGTGCGCGCTCAGCCAGGACCTCACCATGCTGACCCTGAGCCGTGTCCTGCAGGGCGCCGGCGGCGCGATGATGGTCCCGGTCGGCACGCTGGTGGTGCTCCGCGGAACTCCTAAGAAGGACCTGCTGCGGGCCACCGCCTTCCTGGTGTGGCCCGGGCTGCTGGCACCGGTCCTGGCCCCGCTCGTGGGTGGGGCGCTCACCACCTACCTGTCCTGGCATTGGATCTTCCTGGTCAACCTCCCCCTGGGCCTGGCGGCGTTCCTGGCCGCGCTGCGCCTGGTCCCGGCAGTCGGCGGCGACCGCACGCGGCGCCTCGACTGGCTGGGCCTGGCCCTGACCACGCTCGGGGTGGGCTCCCTGCTGGTCGGCCTGGAACTGACGGGCGGCCGGGACGCCGGACTGCTCGCGGCGGCCGGGATCGTGGCGGGCCTGCTGTTCCTGGCCGCAGCCGTGACATGGATGCGGCGGACCAGCACGCCGCTGTTCAATCTGTCCGTCTTCGGCGCGCGGACGTTCCGGGCGACGGCGACGGGAGGTTTTGTGTACCGGCTGACCATCAGCGCCGTGCCGTTCCTGCTGCCGCTGATGTTCCAGGCCGGTTTCGGCTGGGATCCGCTGCACGCCGGGGCGATGGTGTCCGCCGTGTTCGTGGGGAACATCGGGATCAAGCCCGCCACGACGCCGCTGATCCGCCGGTTCGGTTTCAAGCCCGTTCTGGTGTTCGCGTCCTTGGCCTCCGCGGCCACGTTTGGGCTGTGCGCACTGCTCGACGCCGGCACGCCGGAGCCGCTGATTGTCGCCGTGCTGGTGGCCAGCGGGGCGTTCCGCTCGATCGGGTTCTCGGCTTACGCTTCGGTCCAGTACGCGGACGTTGTCCCGGCCCAGCTGCCGTCCGCCAACGCCGTCTCCGCCACGCTGGTGCAGCTTTCCACCGCGACGGGGATCGCGGTGGGGGCTCTGCTGCTGCGGGTCTTCGAGGCGGGCAGCCACGTCCTGGGATCTGCCGCTGTCGCCGCCGGTTCCGCCAGCGGTGACCCGGCGGCGCCGTACCGGGCCGCGTTCGTGGCCATTGCGGTCCTGATGCTCCTGAGCACCCTGGACAGCCTGGCCCTCCCCCGCAACGCCGGGGCCGAGGTCAGCCGGCCTGGCCGAGCACCAGCGGCAGAACGGCGCCGGCGCCGGCGAGCCTGAGAGCCCGCCCAGAGACCGTCAGGGTCCAGCGGCTGTCCACGAGGTCATCGACCAGCATCACGCTCTGGCCACGGATTCCCGCCAGCGCGTCCTCGAGCTCGGGTCCCACCGCCAGGCGGTCCCAGACTCCGGCGAGCCGGTAGGCGCTGTTGCCGCCGCGAGCGCCCGTCGGGCCGCCGTGGTTGAGCTGCAGCTGGCCCAGATACGGGATGCGGCCGATCTCGGAGATCCCGCGGGCCAGGGAGTCCACCAGCAGCGGTTTCCCGCGCGAGGGCAGGCTGATGATCGCGGCCGGCCGGCCGGCCCCGCTCCAGCCCGGCGTCCGGGCATCTCCCGTGCCCCATTCCCGGAGCACCTGGACACAGGCCTGCAGCATGCCGGGGCCCACGGCCCGGTCCGGCGCGCCGGCGGCGAAGGCCTCGCGGAGTGCGCCGCCCCAGCCGAGGTCCGTCAGGCGCGCCAGCACGCGGCCGTCCGCGAGGGCCTCGTCCGGCTTGATCTTTCCCTTCACGGGCACGCCCAGACGGTCCATGCCGCTGGGCCACTGCAGCCGCGGCTCAAGGACCACGCCGGCCCGGCGGAGAGTCTGCCCGGCGGCTTCCGTGGCGGCCTGGGCGATATCGGCCCGGAACCAGCGGCCCGCGCAGTTGTCGCAGCGGCCGCACGCGTGGGCTGTTTCGTCGTCCAGCACCGAGGTGATGTATTCCATCCGGCACCCGGCGGTGTCCTGGTAGATGACCATCGAGTCCTGTTCATCCACCCGGGCCTCGGCGATCCGGCTGTACCGCTCGGCGTCGTAGTTCCACGGCTGTCCCGTGGAGCGCCAGCCGCCGCCGACGCGCTCGACGGCGCCGTCCACGGCCAGGACCTTCAACAGCAGCTCCAGCGGCGTGCGGCGCAGGTCCACCCGGGCCTCGAGCGCCACGGTCGACACCGCCGTTCCGGCCTCGGCGAGGGCCGTCAGGACGGCGGCAGCCTTTTCCTCGGACGGCATGGACGCGGTGGCAAAGTACTGCCAGATGTCGCGGTCCTCCGACCCGGGCAACAGCAGGACATCGGCGTTTGCCGCACCACGCCCGGCACGGCCCACCTGCTGGTAGTACGCCACCGGCGAGGACGGCGCGCCCAGGTGCACCACAAAGCCGAGGTCCGGTTTATCGAAGCCCATGCCGAGGGCGGATGTGGCCACGAGCGCCTTGACCTGGTTGTCCTTCAGGAGCTGCTCGGCGCGTTCCCGGTCCGCGGGGTCCGTGCGGCCGGTGTAGGCGAGCACCTCGTGCCCCGCCTCGGCCAGGAGACGTGCGGTGTCCTCGGCCGCGGAGACCGTGAGCGTGTAGATGATGCCGCTGCCCTGCAGGTCCTGCAAATGGGTCAGGAGCCAGCCCAGCCGTTCGCGGGAATCGGGCAGGGTCAGGACGCCCAGCCGGAGCGAATCCCGGCCCAGGGCGCCGCGGATGGTCAGCACGTCCTCGCCGAGCTGCTCCTCGATGTCATGCACCACCCGGGAGTTGGCCGTGGCGGTGGTGGCGAGCACCGGGACGGTGTCCGGCAGCTGGGTGATGAGGTCCGCGATGCGCCGGTAGTCGGGGCGGAAGTCGTGGCCCCAGTCCGAGATGCAGTGGGCCTCGTCAATCACCAGCAGCCCGGTCCGGCGCACGAGCTCGGGGAGCTGGTTTTCCCGGAAGGACGGGTTGGTGAGGCGTTCCGGCGAGACCAGCAGGACATCCACTTCGTCGTTGGCGAGCTGCTCGCGGACGGTGTCCCACTCCATCTGGTTCGCGGAGTTGATGGCGACGGCCCGCACGCCGGCCCGGGCGGCGGCCGCGACCTGGTCGCGCATGAGCGCCAGCAGCGGGGACACGATCAAGGTGGGGCCGGCGCCGCGGCGGCGCAGCAGCAAGGAGGCGACGAAGTACACGGCCGACTTCCCCCAGCCGGTACGCTGCACCACCAGTGCCCGCCTGCCGTCGTCGACCAGTGCCTCGATGGCCTCGAACTGGCCGTCATGGAACTCCGCCTCGGGGTGGCCCACGAGCTCCCGCAACACACCCTGGGCCTGCTCCCGGGTCCGGGAAACACCGGCGGAATCGGCGGCAAGCGCGGCGTCGGAGGCGGGAAGGAGTGCAGCGTTCTGGTTATTGGCCATTGCTTCAGTATCCCAGCCCCCTCCGACAGGCATGAAGCCCGGCCGCCGGCCAAGTGGATAAACCAAAGGACATTCCTGCCGGAACGGCACCGGCACCGCTCCTCCACAGGGCCTTGGAGCCGCAACGTAAGATAAGACGCGTGACTACGGACCAGACAAAGACTTTTGACCTCTCGGCCTCGTTCAAGGCCTACGACGTGCGCGGAATCGTGGGGCAATCCATCACCGCCGAGATCGTCGAAGCCGTCGGTGCCGCCTTCGTCGACGTCCTGGACCTTGCGGGCCAGACCGTGCTGGTGGGCGGGGACATGCGCCCTTCCTCCCCCGAGTTCGCCAAAGCCTTCGCCAACGGCGCTGCCGCCCGCGGAGCCAACGTCCAGCTGCTGGACCTGATCTCCACCGACGAGCTGTACTACGCGTGCGGCGCGCTCAACGCCGCCGGCGCCACGTTCACCGCCAGCCACAACCCGGCCGAATACAACGGCATCAAGATGGCCAAGGCCGGCGCCGTGCCGATCTCCTCCGAGACCGGCCTCAAGGAAATCCAGGCCCGCGCCGAGGAATACCTCAACACCGGCACCATCCCCGCGGCCGGCACCACCGGCCTGATTGGCGTGCACGACGTCCTCAAGGGCTACGCGGAGTACCTGCGCACCCTGGTGGACCTGCGCGGTTCACGGCCGCTGAAGGTCGTGGTGGATGCTGGAAACGGCATGGCCGGCCTCACCACCCCGGCCGTGCTTGGCGATGCCCTGCTGCCCAAGCTGCCCCTGGACATCGTGCCGCTGTACTTCGAGCTCGACGGATCCTTCCCGAACCACCCGGCCAACCCGCTGGAGCCGGAAAACCTGCGCGACCTTCAGGCCGCCGTCGTCGAGCACGGCGCGGACATCGGCCTGGCGTTCGACGGCGACGCCGACCGCTGCTTCGTGATCGACGAAAAGGGTGACCCCGTCTCGCCGTCGGCCATCACCGGCATGGTGGCCCGCCGCGAAATCGCCCGCGCCCAGGGCCTCGGTGAAGCCACGCCCACCATCATCCACAACCTGCTGACCTCCCGCGCCGTTCCGGAACTCGTGGCACGCCACGGCGGCCGGGCCGTCCGCACCCGTGTGGGGCACTCCTTCATCAAGGCCGACATGGCCGCGGAAGGAGCCGTTTTCGGCGGGGAGCACTCGGCCCACTTCTACTTCCGCGACTTCTGGAACGCGGACACTGGCATGCTGGCAGCCATGCACGTCCTTGCCGCCCTTGGCGAGCAGCAGGGCCCGCTCTCCGAGCTCGGCCGGGAATACGAACCGTACCGGTCCTCCGGCGAGATCAACTCGGAAATCGAGGACAAGGCCGCCGCCGTCGAGCGTGTCCGGCAGGACTTCGACAGTGAAGACGTTGAGGTGGACCACCTCGACGGCAGCACCTTCATCGCCGCCGACGGCAGCTACTGGTTCAACCTCCGCCCGTCCAACACCGAACCGTTCCTGCGCCTCAACGTCGAAGCCACGGACACCGCCACCATGGAACGCGTCCGCGACCGCGTCCTGGCGCTGGTCCGGGGCTAGCCGTGGCCGCACACCCCGAAGAGTCCTCAAACGGAAACACTGCTTCCTGGCGCGATTCCGTGCCGGAAGCCAGCGCCACGGACCTGGAGAACCTGCTCGGCACCGGGGTCGGCGCCGCGCAGGAGCAGCTGGAGCGCAACGGCGGCTTCCTGCCGTTCGCCCTGGTGGTGCAGAACGACGGCGAAGTCCGGCTGATTGCCGTGACGCCGGCGGACGCGAGTGACGGATCGGACGCCGACTTTGACGCGGACGCCATGATCCGGGACCTCCACGAGCTGCTCCGGCAGCACAAGGACGAGTTCCGGGCCGCCGCCGTCGTCTGTGACATAACGCTGCTGGAGCAGGACTCGGACGCCATTCACGTGTCGGCCGAGCACCAGGACGGCTCCCTGTTCGCCGCGGTGCTGCCCTACGCCGCGAACGCCGCGACGCACGAACTCGAATTCGGCCAACTGGCCGCCGACACCAACGAGCCCGCCATCTGGGTGGACTAGACCGCCCTAAGGCTGGGATATGAAGATCAATGCGTTCGCCGATGTGAGCCTGCGGGCCCTGCTGGTGCTCGCGGCCGCGCCGGACGGCGAGCTCGTGACAACCCAAAGCATCGCCGACGCCGTCGGCACGCCGTACAACCACGTCAGCAAGGCGATGGCGAAGCTGCGCACCCTGGGCATGATCGACGTCGAACGCGGCCGCAACGGCGGCTCCAGGCTGAGCACCGCCGGCCGGACCGCCACGGTGGGCCAGTTGCTGCGGCAGCTCGACACCCGCCTGGACCCGGCGGACTGCATGGCGACCGGCCGGACCTGCCCGCTCATCACCGAATGCCGCCTCCGGGCCGCGCTTGCCCGGGCCCGCGAGGCGTTTTACCGCGAACTCGACGGGATCGAGATCGCCTCGCTGCCGACCGCCCGGCAGATGGCACCGGTCTTTGAGGCGATCGGAATGCGCCCAGGACTCTAGCCCCGCCCTCTGCCCCGCCTTCACTGCCTCCGACGCCGGCACCCAAGGCGCCCTGCGCCGGGCCCGTCCCGGCCTCCACGCCAGGCCGGGTTCGCACGCCCTTCACGTCCGCATTCCATGGCCGGATTTGCCTCAGTTTTCTACAACGTGTAGAACTTAGGTGTAAATACTCGTATTTTAAATGACAGTATTTGCATCGCGGTCCGGTTGAAGACCCCGGGCCACTACCTCAGGAGTCAGCATGCTCTCGGACAAGTCCTTCCCGGTCATCGAGGCCACCCTGCCGCTGGTCGGTTCCCGGATCGGCGAGATCACCCCCAAGTTCTACGCCCGCCTCTTCGCCGCCCACCCCGAACTGCTGGACGGGCTCTTCAGCCGCTCCAACCAGGGCAACGGCAACCAGCAGCAGGCCCTGGCCGGAAGCATCGCCGCTTTCGCGAGCCACCTCGTGACCAACCCGGGCACTCTGCCGGAAACCGTACTGTCCCGCATCGCGCACCGCCACGCTTCCCTCGGCATCACCGAGCCGCAGTACCAGGTGGTCTACGAGCACCTCTTCGCCGCCATCGCCGACGATCTGGCACTCGTCATCACCCCGCAAATCGCCGAAGCATGGACCGAAGTTTACTGGCTCATGGCCGACGCTCTCATCAAGCTCGAGAAGGGCCTCTACGCAGCCCAGGCCAACGGCAAGATGTGGACCCCCTGGAAGGTTGCCGCCAAGACCCCCGCCGGCACCGGCTCCATGACCTTCACCCTGGAACCGGCCGACGACACCCCCATCACCGAGGCCCTCGCCGGGCAGTACGTCAGCGTCAAAGTCACCCTGCCGGACGGCCTGCGCCAGGTCCGCCAGTATTCCCTCTCCGGCGACGCCGGCACCAGCCGCAGCTTCACCACCAAGCTCGACGACGGTGGCGAGGTCTCCCCCGTGCTGCACAACAACGTGCAGGTCGGCGACATCATCGAGATCTCCAACCCATACGGCGAAATCACGCTCAAGGACGGCGACGGTCCCGTGGTCCTGGCCTCGGCCGGCATTGGCTGCACGCCCACGGCGTCCATTCTGCGCTCCCTCGCCGAGTCCGGCTCGGACCGCCAGGTCCTGGTCCTGCACGCCGAAAGCACGCTGGACAGCTGGGCGCTGCGCTCCCAGATGACCGACGACGTCGAACGCCTCGACGGAGCCGACCTTCAGCTCTGGCTCGAGCAGCCGGCGGCCGGGGCCAAGAGCGGTTTCATGTCCCTGCGCGAAGTGGATCTGCCCGCCAACGCCTCGCTGTACCTGTGCGGTCCGCTGCCGTTCATGAAAAACATCCGCAACGAGGCCATCAACGCCGGCATCCCGGCCACGAAGGTCCACTACGAGGTCTTCGGCCCGGACATCTGGCTGGCCAGCTAAACAGTCATCCATTGCTCCGCAACGGCCCTTATGACGCGTCATAAGGGCCGTTGTGGAGCAATCGATGACAGCACGAGGGCGCCGCTCCGCGGTCAGAGACGGTTCTGGACTAACCCGGTGCTTCCTGACCTCACACGCCCGTAACGGCGGCCCGGTTCCCGACCTCCAGCCAGCCCGCGCCGCCCGGGAACTCCCACCGGGAGCGGGACGTGCTGAGCATTTCGGCGCCGGTGCCTGGCAGCCGCGGTGCGGCGTAGCGGCCGTTGACAACCCGGACCGGCTCGGCAAAGTGCTCGTGGAGATGGTCCACGTACTCGATCATGCGTCCATCCTGGCTGCCGCTGACGGCCGCGTAGTCGAAGAAGGAGAAGTGCTGGACGAGCTCGCACAGCCCCACCCCGCCGGCGTGCGGGCAGACCGGGACGTTGAAGCGGGCGGCGAGCAGGAGGTTCGCGATGTTTTCGTTCACGCCGCCCACCCGGGTGGCGTCCAGCTGGAGTACGTCGATGGCGCCGGCCTGCAGCAGCTGCTTGAAGACCATGCGGCTGGCGACGGCCTCGCCCGTGGCCACTCGCACGGGAGAAACGCCCTTGCGGATCTTCGCGTGGCCCAGGATGTCATCGGTGCTGGTGGGCTCCTCGATCCAATAGGGGTTGAACTCGCCGAGCTGCCTGACCCATTCGATGGCTTCAGAGACTTCCCAGCGCTGGTTGGCGTCGATGGCGATGGGCAGATCGCCGACGGCCTGCCGGGCCAGGGCCAGCCGGCGGCGGTCATCATTGATGTCGCCGCCCACCTTGAGCTTGATCATCGAAAAACCGTCGGCGGCCGCTTCCTTGCTGAGCCGGACCAGCTTCTCGTCGCTGTACCCGAGCCAGCCGGGCGACGTCGTGTACGCCGGATAACCCTCGGTCTTGAGGGCCGCGATGCGGCCGGCCTTGCCGTCCTCGCCCGCGTGCAGGATGTCCAATGCCTGCTCCGGGCTCAGTGCGTCCCGGATGTGGGTGAAGTCGACGACGTCGACAATCTCCTCGGCCGGCATCTCACTGAGCAGGAGCCAGAGCGGCTTGTTTTCGCGCCGTGCGCGGATGTCCCAGAGCGCGCTCACTAGCGCACCGCACGCCATCTGCGTTACGCCCTTTTCCGGGCCCAGCCAACGGAGCTGGGAGTCGTGGATGAGGCGCTTCGAGGCCCCGCCAAGGTCATAGATGAGTTCGTCGATGTCGCGGCCCAGCAGCAGCTTGGCGTAGCTATCGATCGCAAGCGTGAGGATCTCGTTGCCGCGGCCGCAGCTGAAGACGAAGCCGTGCCCCTCGTCGCCCGCATCAGTGCGGATGACGACGTAGGCGGCGGAGTAATCGGGGTCGACGTTGACTGCGTCAGAACCGTCCAGCTCGAGCGACGTGGGGAAGCGGACGTCCTGGGAGTGGATGGAAATGATGGAAGGCACGATGATCTTCTCTCTTCTACTTCAGCTGTAGCGGCTCGGTCTCGGACAAGTTTGCGAGGTAGGCAAAGAGAGCCCTGATCCCGAAGGTCCAAGGTTGCATTTGTTCCGTTTGCCCGGTCCGGTTGATGAGCGCACCAAGCAGGGGGCTGCTGATCGTGACGAGGTCGCCGTCCTTGTGGGTGAAGCCGAGGCCCTCCGTGTCCCGGTCCTGGGTGGGAGCGAACAGTGTCCCTGTGAAGAGCGCGAACCCGTCGGGGTACTGGTGGTGCCTGCCGTGCGCGGCCCGGATCAGTTCCTCGAAGGGGCGGCTGATGCGTGCCAGGCTGTTCCTGCCTTCCAGCCGGTAACCGTCCTCTCCATCCACCGTGAGCGTGATCTCTTCGGTCCGGAGGGAGTCCAGCGTGAAGCCGTCGTGGAACAGCCGGATGAACGGGCCGACGGCGCAGGAGGCGTTGTTGTCCTTTGCCATGCCGAGCAACAAAGCGCTGCGCCCCTCCACGTCCCGGAGGTTCACGTCATTGCCCAAAGTTGCGCCCCTGGCCCGGCCGGCAGAGTCGAGGATAAGCACCAGCTCGGGCTCCGGATTGTTCCAAGAGGAGAAGCTGGGAATGCCTATGCCGGTTCCATACCCAACAGAGGACAGAACCGGGGCTTTCGTGAACACCTCAGGGTCCGGCCCGAGACCCACTTCAAGATACTGTGACCACATCCCTTGGGCCGTCAGTACTTTCTTGGCCTCCTGCGCCTGGTCGGATCCGGGCCGAAGGGAGCGCAGGCTGCCGCCGAGGACGTCGGCGACAGTGTTCCGGACCTCTGCGGCCCGATTGAAATCACCGCCGCACCGCTCTTCGATGACCCTTTCGATCATGCTCTCAACAAAGGTCACTCCGCAGGCCTTGACCACCTGAAGATCGATCGGGGCCAGCAGGTGGGGCCTGCTGCGGTCCTGCTGGACGGACGCTTCCACGACTTCGGCGAGCGTCCAGCGCGGAGTGCCCGCGGCACGCAGCACCCTGTTTGCCGGGTCCTCATGTTCCATGAGTTCAGCGACCGTACGGACCTCGGGCGTCAGATCGTAAACCTCTTCGCCCCGGACATGAACCACCCGGGGGCCTTGAGTGGCCGGGTCCCAGACCCGGCCGATGAGGATCGCGTCCTCCGCGTCGACGGGAAGGATTTGCTGCGGCGTCGTCGTCTGGCTCATTTGCTTGCCTCCCCTGCAGCAGCGGACTCCCAGGCGCCGTCAACCCGGCGGCGGATCCGCCACGGATTGTCATCCCGCAGCGGTTCGGGCAACTGCGAGGACGGAAAGGAGTCGTACGCAACGGGCCGCATGAACCGGCCGATCGCTGCCGTGCCGACCGACGTTGTGGTGGCCGTGGTCGCGGGGTAGGGGCCGCCGTGGTGTTGCGCGTACGATACGGTCACTCCGGTGGGCCAGGCGTTCCAGAGCAGGCGCCCTGACCGTTCACGCAGTACAGAGAGCAACTCATTGACGTCCTCTTCGGGCTCCGCCTGGACGGTGGCCGTCAGCTGCCCGTCCAGCAAGGCTGCGATGCCGGCCAGGTCCGTCCCGGGGGTGTAACGGATGAGCAGGGTCGCCGGGCCGAACATCTCCTGCTCCAGAATTTCGGGCCGCTGCCGGACTTCCTCCGCTGTGGTCACAAGTACAGTGGGCCGGGGCGCCTCGGAATCATCCCCGGCGACCAGCACATCAACCCCCGGGGTCGAGCGCACGGTATTGAGCGCCTTGTCGAATCCCTCGCGCAGCCTCGGGCTGAGCAACGGGCTGGCTTGCTTGGTTCTGAGCTCCCGGTGGAGGACCTCCGCGATGTCGTCGGCGGCATCGACCGGGGCGAAGAGCAGGCCGGGCTTTGTGCAGAACTGGCCCATGCCCATGGTGAACGATGCCGCGTAACCCGTAAGGATCTGCTCGCGCCTCGCGCTCCACGCCGCCTCGGTGACAAAGACCGGATTGATGCTGCCCAGTTCGCCGTAAAAGGGGATGGGACTGGGGCGCCGGGAGGCCCGGTCGAAAAGCGCACGGCCGCCGGCGGTTGAGCCCGTAAATCCAATGGCCTTCACCAGCGGGTGGTCCACCAGCGTCTCCGCCGCCTGGCGGCCGACGACGGTCGAGAAAAGCCCCGCCGGCGCCCCGGCCTTCACGAGGGCTTCCTCAACGACGGCCCCGGTCCGAAGAGCCAGCTGGAGGTGCCCCTCATGCACCTTGTGCACCACTGCACATCCCGCCGCAAGCGCCGAGGCGCTGTCTCCGCCCATCACACTGAAAGCGAAGGGGAAGTTGGAGGCGCCAAAAACGCCCACGACGCCGAGGGGTACGGAGACGCGCCGGATGTCAGGCCTCGGGCCCATACCCCAGGACGGATCTGCGTGGTCGATGGTGGCGCCCAGGTGTTCGCCCTGGATGATTTCCTCCATGAACAGCCGAAGTTGGAACACGGACCGCCGCAGCTCGAAACGGAGGCGGCCCTCGTCAAGATGGGTCTCCTGCTGCCCCAGGGCCACCAGCTCATCGGCGTTGGCTTCCAGGGCAGAGGCAATTTCTGCCAACCAGTCCGCGCGCTGCCGCGGGGAGACCTCTTTGGCCTGCTCATAGGCATTGTGCGCGGCGACGATCTGGTCGTTGGCCTGCTCGAGTGTTGTGGTCATGGCTCTGTTCCTTCCGGGGGCCTGCGGCCCGTAGGTTGTCTGCTCCGCACTGGATGTCACGCTGCCGCATGAACGGTTGCGGCGGCGACTTTCGTTCACTGTGCGAAATTTCGAACTTGGGTTGTATTATGGATTTTCGGCCCTGGAAGATCCGGAGCCTAGAAAGAGGGTTTTGCTGTGGCACGTCTGACTCCCGCTGTCCTTCGGAGTCTCGATGTTTTGGAACTTTTTCTGGATGCCCGCCACGGGTTGACGGCTCCGGAAGTCGTCCAGCGGACCGGCCTTCCGCGGACCACCGTCCACGAGCTCCTCACGACGCTGGCCGAGCGGAGGTACCTCCGACGGGACGACATCACCGCCACCTACCATCTGGGGCTTAGCGTGTTCCGGCTCGGCAACGCCTTCGCCGAGCGGCTTGACCTGCATTCCGTTGGCCTGCGGGTCGCGGAGTCGGTCGCCCGGCAGTGCGACGAAACGGTGCATGTCGGGATTCTTGAAGGACCCGACGTCGTCTACGTCTGCAAAGTCGACAGCACCCAGTCCGTGCGGATGGTCTCCCGGATGGGCGGGCGGGTTCCGGCCAGTTGCACCGCCGTAGGCAAAGCGCTCCTGGCGCATCTGCCGGAGGCCGAACGCAGCCGACTCCTGCGGAAGGGACTGGCCAAGCTGACTCCCCGCAGCATTACGGAGCCGCATGTGCTGGCGAATCAACTCGACCAGATCCGTGCCAGCGGCGTGGCCTTTGAAGCGGGCGAGTCCAACCCGGACGTCTCCTGTGTGGCCGCTCCCATCCGGGACCACACGGGAGCGGTGGTGGCCGCACTCAGCATCTCGGTCCCGGATATGCGCTGGAACCAGCGTTCCCCGGCAGAGTGGGGCGCCTTTGCCTCGGAGGGCGCGGAACAGCTCAGCGCGGAGCTTGGTTACCTCTGACCTGGATGGGCCGGGACCGCGACGGCGGTGCGCGGCACCGGAGTCAGTCCACAAACGAGACATGGTCCCGGCTCACGCCAGCGGTCGTCTTCACGCCCAGCAACTGCATGGACCTGACGTACTGGCCGCGAAGGATCTCCAGCGCGCGGGACACTCCTCGTTCCCCTCCGGCCATCAGGCCGTACAGGTATGCCCGGCCGACCATTGCCGCGTCGGCGCCGAGCCCGACGGCCGCCAGGATGTCGCTTCCGGACATCACGCCGCTGTCGATCAGCACGACCGGACCGGAGCCGAGGCGCTCGCGGACGACGGGAAGAATCCGCAGTACCGTCGGTGAGCGGTCGAGCTGACGCCCCCCGTGATTGGACAGCACGACGCCGTCGCAGCCGAGCTCCACGACGCGCTCCGCGTCGGCCACGCTTTGGATGCCCTTGACCAGGAGCTTGTGGGGCCACACTGTGCGAAGCCAGGCGATGTCCTCAAAGGTGAGCCCCGGGTCGAAAATCTGATCCGCAACCTCCGCAGAGTTACCGGAGAATCCGCGGAGCGAGGCAAACTCGATCGGCGCAGTGGTCAGCTTGTCGAACCACCAGCTCGGGTGGGTCGCCATGTCGGCAAAGGTTCCGACGGACAGCGCCGGCGGAATGGTGAGCCCGTCCCGCAGTTCCCGGACCCTTGAGCCTCCGACCTGGGTGTCGACAGTCACCATGAGGGTGGTGTAGCCGCTCGCTATGACCCGGTCGACAAGTTCGACTGTTTTCGCCCGGTCTTTGGCGACATAGAGCTGGAACCAGTTGTTGCCGTCGGGTGCGGCCTCGGCAAGGTCTTCGACCGTCGTGGTCCCGACCGTAGACAGCGTGTACGGGACGTTGTAGCGGGCAGCCACCCTGGCCACGGCCTTTTCGCCGTCGTTGTGCATCATGCGGGTGTAACCCGTCGGTGCGAGCACGAGCGGGAAGGCCAACTGCTTGCCGAAGATCTCAGTGGTCGGATCAGGGCTCGAAACGTCGCGAAGAACCGAGGGTACGAACTCGATGTCCCGGAAAGCCTGGCGGCAGCGGGCGATCGTGATCTCCTCTTCGGCCGCACCGTCGGTGTAGTTAAACACCGCTCGCGGCGTGGTTTTTCTGGCCCCCTCGCGAAGGTCCGCAATGGTGAAGGCGCGGGCGAGCCTGCGCTCCACCGGGTCCAGCTCGAGCCTGCGGAACTGCAACAGTTCGCGCAGTTCAGACCATTTGGGTATTTGACGATCGTTCATTGGTGCAACTCCTTCGTTGTTCGAAATTTAGTTTAGCGTCCTACTGCTGGAACGATGCAACCATGACGCGGGTCACCGGGTTGGGGTCAAGCATCCCGTTTTGGGCGAGAATGGCACGCCTCTTGACGCGCCCCTGCCGACATCCCTAGACTTTCGGGTGATCCCAGTCACCATGACCTGATAGCAGTTTCGCCATCACTTCGATCAACGTTCGAAATTTAGAACACACAAGGTAGTGTGTCCACGAAAGGAATACGTCAATGACAGACGGTCCGGTTTCTCCCGTGCAGGCGGGTAAAAGAATTGTCCTGCGTTCGGCCCAGGATGTGACAGCACTGATCAACAGCGGTCAGCTGCGCACAGGCAAGTCCTTCGCCATCACCCTGATCGCGCTGGGCGGCATCTTCCTGGACGCGTACGACTTCACTTCGCTGGCCTTTGGGATGCCGTATATCGCCAAAGACTTCCATCTGACGCCCGCCATGCTGGCGGTTGTCTCCGCTTCGATCATGGTCGGCGCGCTGGTCGGATCCGTCGTCGGCGGATACTTCGTGGACAAGCTCGGACGCTTCAAGGTCTTCATGGCCGACATGGTGTTCTTTGTCGTGGCCGCCATTGCCTGCGCCCTGGCGCCGGACGTGTGGACCCTGATCATCGCCAGGTTCATCATGGGCGTGGGCATCGGCGTCGACTTCCCGGTGGCATTCAGCTTCCTCGCGGAATATGCGTCCAGCAAAAAGAAGGGCGGCACGGTCTCCCTGTGGCAGCCCATGTGGTACGTGGCCGTCGCGTCAACGTTTGCCCTGCTGATCCCCGTGTACTTCCTTTTCCAGTCCATGAACTGGGGCGAAAACCACATGTGGCGGATCGTCGTCGGCTTCGGCGCTGTACCGGCCCTCCTGATCATGGTCTTCCGCCAGAAGTATATGGCTGAATCGCCCTCCTGGGCCGCGCAGAACCTCGGACTCCACGAAGCCGCAAAGATCCTCAAAAAGACCTACGGGGTGGACGCCGAAGTTGCTCCTGACGCTGTCGACCCCCGCGCAGAGCGCAAGCAGTTCAAAATGACGATGACCGCGGCATGGGGCAAGCTCGTCAGCAAGCAGTACCGTGCACGCACGGTCCTCGCCGGCGTCATCAACGCGGGCCAGGCCATGGAGTACTACGCCGTCGGCTTCTTCGTCGGGCAAATCGTGCTGGCGATGCTGCACACCCAGAACGTCATGACGAACATTATTTCCTCCCTGATCCTCAACCTTTGCTTCGGCGTCACCGGTGGCTTCCTGGGAGCGAAACTGTCCGGCAAGATTGGGCCCCGCAAACTGTCGCTGTACGGATTCTGCGGCACCTTCCTCTGCATGGTCATCGCCGGCAACCTCAGCAATGTCGAGGGAATCTGGTCATGGGTCGGAGCCATCGTCATTGGCCTGCTCATCTTTTGTCACGCCGCCGGCCCCGGCGCCCAAGGCATGACCATGGCCACCATGTCCTACCCGACGTCGCTCCGGGGCGCCGGAACAGGCTTCACTCAGATCGGCATCCGCCTCGGCGCCATTGCTGGACTCGTGTTCTGGCCGCTCGCCACCGCCGCGTGGGGCACCCGGGCGCTGCTCGTCCTCGCAGTCGTCCCGGCAATTGCCATCGTGGTCATCCTCGTCAACAAATGGGATCCGCACGGCCGGGACGTTGACGCCGAAGACTACGAGACGGAGCTGGCCCCCGCGCTGGCCAAGTCCTGACGTGACACTCAAGAGCAAGGAAAACACCACACCATGAGCGTCATCAAGGGCGTAATGCCAGTAGCACCCACCATATTCACCGACAATGAAGAACTGGACCTCGAAGGCCAGCGCCGGGTGGTGGACTACCTGGTGGACGGAGGGTCCGACGCTGTCTGCATCCTCGCCAACTACTCCGAACAGTTTTCCCTGACGGACCAGGAGCGCGAGCTCGTCCTGGCCGCGACCCTGGACCAGGCCGCCGGCAGGCTCCCCGTGTGCGTGACGACCAGCCACTTCAGCGCCCGGATAGCCCGTAAGCGCAACCTGCGGGCCCAGGAAATGGGCGCCTCCCTTCTCATGCTCATGCCGCCGTTCTTCGGCGCCACGATGAAGGTTGACGACGAGGCGATCGTGGAGTACTTCCGGCGCGTGTCCGACGGCGTGGAGATCGACATCATGATCCAGGATGCGCCGATGAGCCCAACGGTGCTGTCCGTACCGTTGCTGGCACGCTTGGCCCGGGAAATCCCCCAGGTCAAGTACGTCAAAGTCGAAATGCCCCAGTCTGCGGACAAACTGCGCGCCCTGATAGCGGCAGCGGGCAATGACCTGCCCGGACCTTTCGACGGAGAGGAAGCAATCACCCTCATCCCGGACCTTGAGGCCGGAGCCCAGGGCACCATGAGCAGCTGCATGGTGCCGGATGAGCTGGGCCAGATCGTCAGGGATTTCCATGCCGGACGGCGGGACGAAGCGGTTCGTCACTGGGAAGACCTGCTCCCCTTCATCCACTTCGAAAACCGGCAGTGCGGGCTGCGGGCGACAAAAGTGCTGATGAAGGAGGGCAACATCATCGGCAGCGACAAAACCAGGGCACCAATCGGGGAGCTTCATCCGGACACGCGTTCCCAGCTCATCGAACTGGCGAAACGCCATGATCCGCTGGTCCTCCGCTGGGCTTAAAAGATGAGGGCCGGGACCAGCGTGCCACAGCGAGCCATCCTGCTGATCCCGGCCTTCGATAGTCCCACCGGTGCCGCCGGCTGACCTCGAAATTCACGTAGCAGAACCCAAACAAGGACAATTCACATGCAGCTCATGCGGCTCGGCGAGCCCGGTCAGGAAATTCCGGTTGTCACGCAGCACGGAAAGTACTTTGACCTGCGCTCGGTGACAACCGATATCGACGGCGCCTTCCTCGCCGCAGACGGGATAGCCAGAGCCCGAAGGGCGCTGAATGCCGGGCTGCCGGAGCTGGCCGGCGCCAACGCCATGCGCGTCGGGGCCCCTGTCGCAAAACCGGGGGCTGTGCTCTGCATCGGTCAGAACTACGCTGCGCACGCCGCAGAATCGGGCGATGCTGCCCCCTCCGTCCCGATCCTCTTCTTCAAGCACCCCAACACCGTCATCGGTGCCTACGACGAAGTCGTGATCCCGAAAGGAGCGGACAAAGTGGATTGGGAGGTGGAGCTCGCCGTCATCATCGGAAAAGAAGCCTCCTACCTCGCTTCCCCTGAGGAGGCGCTGGAGTACGTGGCCGGCTACGCGGTGAGCAATGATGTCTCCGAGCGCAGCTACCAGGTGGAACACTCCGGGGGCCAGTGGTCCAAAGGCAAGTGCTGTGCAACGTTCAACCCCCTGGGCCCGGCCCTGGTGCCCGCGGACGAAGTGGGAGATCCACAGCAACTCTCGCTCCGTTCCACCGTCAACGGCGAGACGCGGCAGGATTCCAACACCTCGGACATGCTCTTTTCCGTGGCCCACATCATCTGGCACCTGTCTCAATATTTGGTGCTTGATCCCGGCGACGTCATCAACACCGGCACACCAGAGGGAGTGGCGCTCTCCGGGAAATTCCCCTACCTTCGTGACGGCGACCGGATGGAGCTCTCCATTGAAAAGCTGGGCAGGCAAGAACAGAAACTGGCCCACTTCCGGAGGTAGGAAATCCGGCCGCGGCACCGGCTCCCAGCTCTCCGGCCTCTGGTTTATCGCCGGCCCGCTCAACCCGTCCCACCATTTCAAGGATTACTCGTGGATTTCAGCTCAAAAGGGTCTTGGTCTGCATCAAACATGGCCTGCCGCTGCCCCGGCGCCGTCAACGGCCCCCGGTCCGCCTCCGCGGCGTGACCACGCCGGAGGCAGCCGTTCCGGCACCAGCACCGGAACGGAATAGAACCCGCGGATGTGGCCCAGCGACTATCGGGGGTGGGCCACATCCGCGGACACCCTCCGTCCGCCGCCGCCGCGGGCACTGGCTGAGTTGGCAGAGGACTCCCGCTCGATCGATGCGCGGCCGAGGCGTGCTACGGCCGTGGGCGCCAAAAAGCAGAATTCCGGTGTTGTGGTCCTCGCCCCCTGTCTCTAGATTGAGGACATGGTAGCCGAGGAGTTAGCGGACGATTTCGAGCAGCTCATCAACCTGATAGCCGGCAGTGCGGACATCAAGTCCGTCCTGGACGGCATGACCGCTTTCGCGGCCGCCTCGATGACCAGCGCCACCGGCGTGAACATCGAATGCGCGGTGACATTGCGCAGGCACAAGCGCGCCGCAACCATTGGGGGCAGCAGCGACAGAGCCGTCGTGTTGGACAGAATCGAGCAGGCCCTGGGCGACGGGCCATGCGTAGATGCTTTGGAAGGGGGCGTGCCGGTCCTGCTCGGTGATGTCTCCTCCGATCCGCGCTGGCCCGAGTACCGCACCGCGCTCACCGCCGCCGGTATCAGCAGCGCGCTGGGTATCCCCATGAGCACGGACGACAGCTGGGGAGCGGTCCTGAACTTCTTCTCCCCGGTCCCCGGGGCGTTCACCGGGGAGGTGGTTGCCGGTGCCGCGCTCTTCGCCGAGATGGCCAGCAAGGCCCTGCGACTTGCCATCAAGATCGCCGCCGCGGAGCAGCGCGGCCATGATCTCAAAGCCGCCATGGAAAACAGATCCGTCATAGATCTGGCCTGCGGGGTGATCATGGCGCAAAACCGCTGCAGCAAGGACGAGGCCTTTGAATTCCTCACCCGCGCCTCCAATGACAGGAACCAAAAGCTTTACGTCATCGCACAATCCATAGTGGACCGCGCCGCAGGGCCGCCGCAGAAGGCCCCCGGCTTCGACGCCTAGACCTGTTTAAGCCCAAATCCGGCGGGTCCACGACGTGCCGGCCATTTGAGGAGAGTTGTTAGCATTGAGCGAACACTTTGATGTCGTGTGTCTCGGCGGCGGCCCGGGCGGCTACGTCGCGGCCATCCGCGCCGCTCAGCTCGGTTTGTCCGTGGCTGTCGTGGAAGAGAAATACTGGGGCGGTGTCTGCCTGAACATTGGTTGCATCCCCTCCAAGGCTTTGCTGCGCAACGCAGAACTCGCCCACATTTTCCACACCCAAGCGAAAACATTCGGAATCTCCGGGGACGTCACCTTCGACTTCGGCGCGGCCGTCGACCGCAGCCGCGAAGTCGCCGATGGACGGGTCAAGGGCGTGCACTTCCTGATGAAGAAGAACACGATCTCCGAATACGACGGGCGCGGCTCCTTCATCGACGGACACACCCTTGCGGTGGCCCTCAACTCCGGCGAAACGACAACCATTACCTTCGAGAACGCCATCATCGCCACCGGGTCGACCGTGCGGCTGCTGCCCGGAGTCGAACTCAGCGACAACGTCGTCACCTACGAGCGCCAAATCTTGGACCGCACCTTGCCCCGGTCGATCGTGATTGTCGGGGCCGGCGCCATCGGGATGGAATTCGCGTACGTCCTACGCAACTACGGGGTGGAAGTAACCATCATCGAATTTCTCGACCGCGCCCTTCCCAACGAAGACTCGGACATCTCCAAGGACATCGCCAAACAGTACAAGAGGCTGGGAGTGAAGATCCTCACCTCGACAAAGGTCGAAAAAGTGACCGATCACGGTTCCGCCGTCACCGTCACCTACACCGGAAGCAGCGGCGCCCCCGGAAGCATCGAAGCGGACCGCGTACTGATGTCGATCGGATTCGCGCCAATGACCACCGGCTTCGGCCTGGAAAACACGGGCGTGGAGCTCACGGACCGCGGGGCGGTCGCGATTGATGACTTTATGCGCACTAACATCACGCACATCTACGCAATCGGCGACGTGACAGCCAAACTCCAACTCGCTCACGTCGCCGAAGCGCAGGGCGTCGTCGCGGCAGAGACCATCGCCGGAGCTGAAACCATGACCATCGGTGATTACCGGATGATGCCGCGGGCCACATTTTGCCAGCCACAGGTTGCCAGCTTCGGCCTGACCGAACAACAGGCACGCGAGGAGGGCCACGACGTCACGATCAGCACCTTCCCATTCAGCGCCAATGGCAAAGCTCATGGCCTCGGCGACACCACGGGATTCGTCAAACTCGTCGCCGATGCCGAACACGGCGAACTGCTCGGCGCACACCTCATCGGACCCGATGTCTCCGAACTGCTGCCAGAACTGACCCTTGCCCAGAAATGGGACCTGACAGCCACCGAACTCGCACGCAACATCCATACACACCCGACCCTTAGCGAGGCCTTGCAGGAGTGCTTCCACGGACTCACCGGGCACATGATCAACTTCTAAACCGCATCGGAACCTTCATTACCGATCTCGGCCCGATCCCAGCCGTGCGGCCAGACTCGACGTCTGCCAGCTATGTGACGACGGCGGCCCCGCATCTTGGGGAAGATGCGGGGCCGCCGTCGCTATTGCACTGTTATAGGTGCTGTTGTGCCGGCTGCTACTGCTCGGCAGCCATGCGCTCCTTCAGTCCTGCGAGTTCAGCGCGCAGCGCCTCAGGCAGCGAGCTGCCGAAGTTGGCGAACCAGTCTTCGATCGAGGCCAGCTCGGTGGTCCACTCCGCGGGGTCGACACGGACGGCCTCTTCAACCTGGGCCGGGGTCATGTCCAGGCCCTTGAGGTCGATCGCATCAGCGGTGGGGACGAACCCGATGGGGGTCTCCACGGCGTCGGCCTTGCCCTCGAGGCGTTCGATGGCCCACTTCAGGACCCGGGCGTTGTCACCAAATCCGGGCCAGGCGAATCCGCCCTCGGAATTGCGGCGGAACCAGTTGACCAGGAAGATCTTGGGCAGCCGGTTCTGTCCAAGGGAGTTGGCCTTGGCGGACAAGTTGACCCAGTGGTTCAGGTAATCGCCTGCGTCGTAGCCGATGAAGGGCAGCATGGCCATCGGATCCCGGCGGACAACGCCGACGGCGCCGGCTGCGGCTGCGGTGGTCTCGGAGGACAGGGTGGAACCCATGAATATGCCGTTGGACCAGCTGCGCGCTTCGGTGACCAGCGGGATGGTGGTCTTGCGGCGGCCGCCGAAGAGGATCGCTGAAAGCTCGACGCCGTCCGGGTTGTAGTACTCCTCGGCGAGCATGTCGATCTGGTCGATCGGCGTGCAGAAGCGGGAGTTCGGGTGGGCGGCGGGCTTGTCCGAATCCGGCGTCCAGGAGTTGCCCTGCCAGTCGGTGAGGTGCGCGGGCACTTCCTCGGTCATGCCCTCCCACCACACGCCGCCGTCGTCGGTCAGCGCCACGTTGGTGAAGATGCTGTGGCCCTTGGCGATGGCGCGCATCGCGTTGGGGTTGGTGCCCCAGCCGGTGCCCGGAGCGACCCCGAAGAGTCCGGCCTCGGGGTTGACGGCGCGGAGCTCGCCTTCCTTGCCGAACCGCATCCAGGTGATGTCGTCACCGAGGGTCTCCACCTTCCAGCCCTCAATAGTGGGATCGAGCAACGCAAGGTTGGTCTTGCCGCAGGCCGAGGGGAAGGCGGCCGAGACGTAGTACGTCTTCTTCTCCGGCGAAGTCAGCTTCAGGATGAGCATGTGCTCGGCGAGCCAGCCTTCGTCGCGGGCCATCACCGAGGCGATGCGCAGGGCGAAGCACTTCTTGCCGAGCAGGGCGTTGCCGCCGTAGCCGGAGCCGAAGGACCAGATGGAGCGTTCCTCCGGGAAGTGGACAATCCACTTGTCCGGGTTGCAGGGCCACGGGACATCAGCCTGGCCGGGGGCCAGCGGGGCGCCCAGGGAGTGCAGTGCGGGGACGAAGAACGCGTTGGTCGCGGTGATCTTCTCGAGGACCTTGGTGCCGATAGTGGCCATGATGCGCATGGAGGCCACAACGTAGGCACTGTCGGTGATCTCGACGCCGAACTTGGGGTCCTCGGCGTCCAGGTGGCCCATGACGAACGGGATCACGTACATGGTGCGGCCGCGCATGGAGCCGGCGAACAGGCCGCGCAGCTTTTCCTTCATCTGCGCCGGGGCCATCCAGTTGTTGGTGAAGCCGGCGTCGTGTTCCTTCTCGGAGCAGATGAAGGTCTGCTCCTCGACGCGGGCCACGTCAGCGGGGTCGGAGAACGCCGCGAAGGATTTGGGGAACAGTTCCTCGTTGAGCCGGGTCAGGGTGCCTGCGGCTACGAGCTCGTCGGTGAGCCGAGTGTTTTCCTCGTCCGACCCGTTAACCCAGTAGATCCGGTCCGGCTGGGTAAGTTCAGCCACCTCTTCTACCCATGCCAGCAGACCGGCATGTGTGGTGGGTGCTTTTTCAAGCAACGGCAGTCGCGCCAGATCTCCCATTACGGTTCCCTTCCTCGGGTTCAGTGGTGTGCCTAAATGCTAGGGCGAGCCGGGGGTCCGATTTCTGGCCCGGACATGGGATGACTTGGGTGGTGTAAATCAAAAACCGCGGAAATTCAAGGAACTTGCCGGCCGAAACTGCCCCTTTTTGTGACTAAGGTCACGTAGACCGGTCTAGTCGGCTAAATTACACCCCCCTCGATTTGTAACTGGGCGCGGCCTCGCGTAAAGTAATTCGAGGTTCGGGGAGCGAGAAGTTCTCCAGAGCCGAGAATGCGCCCATAGCTCAGCTGGATAGAGCGTCTGTCTACGGAACAGAAGGTCAGGGGTTCGAATCCCTTTGGGCGCACAGAAGAAAAAGATCCGCCCCGGTTCGCCGGGGCGGATCTTTTGCTTAAGCGCTTCGCGCACACGCGGGGGCAACCGCAGCCAGGGCAGCGGGGATCAGGCCGACGTCTGGGTAATGATGGTGCGGATCCCGTCGAAATGGGTGCTGAGCCGCTCGGCGGCGAGGGCCTTGTCCGCGGAGGCGACGGCCTCATAGATCCCCCGGTGCTGCGCGGCCGTTGCCACGAGGTCGACGGCGTACGGACCGCCAAGTTCGAGGTGGATCCTGCGGTAGACCTTCCAGAAGACATCCATCAGGCTGATCAGGAGATCGTTGTTCAGCGGCTCGAAAAGCCTGCGGTGGAACTCCGCGTCGGCCTCAATGAACGGCTCCCCGGCAGCGGCCAACGCCTCCATCCGGACTACGGATTCCTCCACGGCGGCCAGCTGTTCCGCGCTGATCCGATCCATGGCGGCGCCAACCAGGCCGGATTCGAGCGCCTGCCGGACCTCCACGAGCTGCAGGGCCTCCTGGCCGTGATGGCGCAGCGACAGCCGGGCCCGGAACGTGAGCCCGTCGGTCAGGGCTTCGAAATTGCTGGGCGCCACGAACATGCCGAAGCCGTGGCGGATTTCAATCACCCCCAGCGCCTGGAGGGCCTTCAGGGACTCCCGCAGCGTGTTGCGGCCAACTCCCAGGGCGGACGTGAGCTCGTTCTCCGTGGGCAACGGGTCCCCGGGCACAAGATCGCGCTCCAGTATCAGCTCCAGGATGTCGGACTGCAGCGCACGGAGCCGCGTCTGGGCACTGAATCTCGCCAGCGGTACTGTGCCGCTTTTTGCTGTGCCGCCTTTTGCTGTACTGCCTCTCACTGCGGCGCCCGTTGCAGTTGCGCCGGTTGTCATAGTGCCTATTGTCATGTTGCCTGCGGCCATGGCCGCCTCCTCCCCCAATATGGTCCCAACAGTAGCGACCGCGCCCGGTCCTGCAAAGGGCATTGCCCGGCACATTACACCGGAACCCGGCACCGGCAGGGCCCGGAGCGCCAGTCCGGATCCGGCCGTCGCCCCGGCGTAGGCTGTTGCCATGACGGCACAGCCTGAGCGGGAATTCGATGTCATTGTGATCGGCGCAGGCGCTGTGGGCGAGAATGTGGCGGACCGTGTGGTCCGGGGCGGCCTGACGGCGGTACTTATCGAGGCCGAACTGGTCGGCGGCGAGTGCTCGTACTGGGCCTGCATGCCGTCGAAGGCACTCCTGCGGCCGGGCACCGCGCTGCACGGCGCCCAGACCGTCCCCGGCGCCCAGGAAGCTGTCACCCGCACCTTGGATCCGGCAGCCGTCCTGAAGCGCCGGGACTATTTCACCTCGAATTGGCAGGACGACGGCCAGGTCAAGTGGGTGGAGGATACCGGGATCGAACTGATCCGCGGCCACGGCTGGATCACCGCACCGCGGCAGGTGGAGGTGGCAGGGCTGGACGGCAACAGCTACACGCTGACAGCCCGGCACGCCGTGGTGGTCGCCACGGGATCCACCCCCAACCAGCCGCCGGTAGAGGGGCTTCACGACGTCGAATACTGGACCACTAGGGAGGCGACCTCCGCCCGCACGGTTCCGGCGCGGCTTGCGATCCTCGGCGGCGGGGTTGCCGGCGTCGAACTCGCCCAGGCCTACGCCCGCCTTGGCGCCTCCGTGACCCTGGTGGCCCGCGGCAGCCTCTTGGGTGCTTTCCCGGAGCAGGCCGCCGAGCTGGTGGCGGCCGGGCTGCGCGCCGACGGCGTGGACCTTCGCCTGCACACCGGCACGCGGAGCGTGCGTGAGAACGACGACGGTTCCCTCACCGTTGTGCTCGACGGCGGCCCCCAAGGGGACCGCCCGGGCAGCACGGACGCGGGCTCCGCTGACGGTCCGGCCGCCGGCCCGGCCCACGGAAATACGGTCACGGCGGACAAGCTGCTTGTCACCACCGGACGGCACCCCTCCCTCGAAGGGCTCGGCCTGGACAGCGTCGGGCTCTCCGCGCCGGAGGGCAAGCCCCTCCGGATCACCACCGATTCCACCGGACTAGTCCACCGCGCAACTGATAACGAGGTGTCCGGCAGCCCGTGGCTCTACGCCGCCGGCGACGCCGCCGGACGAGCCTTGCTGACCCACCAGGGCAAGTACGGCGCCCGGGCCACCGGAGACGCCATCGCGGCCCGGGCCAAAGGCGAACTCACCGGCGAGCCGGCCCCGTGGACCCCCTTCGCCCAGACCGCCTATGACCACGCGGTGCCGAATGTGGTGTTCACCGACCCGGAGCTGGCGAATGTCGGCCGGACCTTGGCGCAGGCGGAAAAGGACGGTTTCCGGGCCTCCACCGTGGAGCTTCCCATCCAGGTGGCCGGCTCCTCCCTGCACGCCGAGCACTATGAAGGGTGGGCGCAGCTGGTCATCGATGAGGACCGCAAGGTGCTGCTGGGCGCCACGTTCGCCGGCCCGGATGTGGCTGAACTCCTGCACGCGGCCACTATTGCGGTGGTGGGGGAAGTGCCGCTGGACCGGCTGTGGCACGCCGTGCCCTCCTATCCCACCATCAGCGAGGTCTGGCTCCGCCTACTGGAGGAATACGGCCTCTGAAGCGGCCCAAGACGCATCCGGCACAGCAGCCCAGGCCGCGACCCGGTCTGCAGTTTCGGCCTGCCGCACGGGCTGCCGGCACGTCTCGTTCATCACCCCCGGACCATTCTATTTGAACTGACTGGTCAGTTCAGTTAGCCTTGAGGCAGACATCGTTTCTGCGAAAGGCCTGCTTTGCTCTGCGTACAACAGCTCTCCGTGACCGGCCGGAGGGATGACCTGCTGCCGCCCACCTCGTTGGAGGCCGCACGGGGTGAGCTCCTGCTCGTCGAGGGTGTGCGCCAGGATCAGCGGACGGCCCTGGCCCTGGCCCTCAGCGGACGCATGAGGCCCTCCTCCGGGATCGTGAACTGGGACGGAAACGCCCGGATCAAGGTGCTCCGGCAGGCCAGCACCGTGGTCGACTCCCCCGGCGTCAACGAGCCCGAACAGCACCTGAGCGTCCGCGACCTCGTCACGGAAGACCTGTCCCTGCTGCCGCGCCGCCGGCGGGGCATTCTGCGCAGCACGCCCTGGCTAAAGCTCAACAATTTCGAAGATATCGCCGGGCTGTGGACCGAGCAGCTGCCGGCCGGTCGGCGGACCGGGCTCCTCACGGCACTCGCCCTGGCCAATCCGGACACCGATCTCCTGGTGGTGGACTCCCCCGACCGGCACAGCGGCGATGCCGGCGACTGGCTTCCGCGGCTGCAGGAACTCGCGCAAGACGCCGGCCGGCCGCTCGCCGTCGTCGCCACCGTCACCCGCATCCCCGACGGCTGGACCGGGCCCGCCGCCGCGATCGGAAACGCCGTCCTGCGGGCCGAACCCCACACAGACGAGCTACCTGAAACCCCCGAAACCCTCCTACCTGAAACAGAGGACGCAAAGTGACTGTGCTGCGGCTGGCCCGCTCCGAGCTCAAACGCATGACCGGGGGTCTGCTGCCCAAGCTGACTATCCTGGCCCTGGCCCTGGTTCCCCTGCTCTACGGTGCCGTCTACCTCTACGCCAACTGGGATCCGTACGGCAAGCTGAACCAGATCGATGCTGCCCTGGTGGTCCAGGATTCCGGCGCGGAGTCTGCGGACGGCACACGGCTGGAGGCCGGCCGAAAGGTGGCCGAAAGCCTCGTGGACGGCCACGTCTTCAACTGGAAGACAGTCGCCAGCACGGAGGAAGCGGACCAGGGCGTCAGCAACGGCACCTATGCGTTCGCCCTGAAAATCCCAAAGGACTTCTCCGAAAACCTGGTCTCCCCCGGCAGCTTCGACGCCGCCAACCAGGCCATGCTCAATGTCACCACCAACGATGCCAACAACTACCTCCTGAGCACCATCGTGGACAAGCTGACCACCGCCGTGCACACGACGGTCGCCAAGGAGGTGGGCGAGGAAACCGCCAACAAACTCCTCACCGGGTTCGGCACCATCCACACGCAGATGCTCAAGGCCGCCGACGGCGCAGGCCAACTGGCCGACGGCGTCGCCCGGGTCCACGACGGCACTGTCACCCTGCACCGGGGCACGGGCGAACTCAAAGCCGGCGCCGCCGAGCTGTACAACGGCCAAGTCAAGCTGCGGGACGGCGCCAACTCGCTCAGCAACGGGGCCAGCCAGCTCAGCAGCGGCCTCACCCAGCTCAACAACAAGACGGCAGCGCTGCCCGCCGACGCACAAAAGCTGGCCGACGGCGCCGCCCAGGTGGCCGCGGGCAACGCCGCCCTCAACACCGCGCTTAACAACACAGTCCAGGCCATCCCCGGACAGCTCGCCGCCGCGGAACAGGCCGCGCAGCAAGCCGCCGCGCAAGGCCAGCGGAGCAGGGTGGTTGCCTCCACCGGCCGCCTGGTCGCCGCCGGCGTCCTGAGCCAGGAGCAGGCCGACAAGGTAGTGGCCGACGTCGACGCGACCGCCGCGCCGCCCGCTCCGCCCGCCGCGTCCACGGCGGCTTCTGCAGCCGCCGCCAAATTGCAGGCTGCCGCTGCCCAGGTGCAGAAGCTGGCGGACGGGTCCGCCGCCGTCAGCGACGGCGCCGCGCAACTGGCCGGCGCCGCGCCCGCCCTCAGCGACGCCGTCGGCAAGGCCTCGGCGGGGGCGGACCAGCTCGCCGGCGGTTCGGCGGCCCTCGCCGCCGGCGAGCAGAACGCCGTCGATGGCACCGGCAAGCTGGCGCAGGGTGCCCAGAAACTCGACGACGGCGCGGCGCAGCTGGAAAGCGGCGCCGCGACAGCCGCCGACGGGGCGGGAACGCTCGCCGCGGAACTCGCCCAGGGCGCCGGCAAGGTCCCCAACCCCGACGACGCCCAGAAGGACAGCCTCTCCAAGGTCATGGCCGACCCCGTCGCCGTCAGCAACGTCTCGCAGGCCAAGGCCGGGTCCTACGGCGCCGGGCTGGCACCGTTCTTCCTCACGCTGGCCCTGTGGATCGGCATCTTCATGCTGGTCCAGGCGATGCGCCCGGTCACCCAGCGCGCACTGGCCTCCAATGCACCGGCCTGGAAGATTGCGGCCGGCGGTTGGCTTCCGTTCCTGGCGGTGTCCGCCGTTCAGGCGAGCCTGCTGACCCTGGTGGTGGATGTGGGCCTCGGACTGGACCCCGCGCACCCCGTGCTGATGTGGTTCCTCATGCTGGCGGCCGCAATGGCGTTCAGCGCCATCATCCAGGGCGTGGTGGCGCTGCTGGGCTCGCCCGGCAAGCTCGTGGTGCTCATCCTGCTGGTGCTGCAGCTGGTCTCCTCGGGCGGCACGTTCCCGTGGCAGACCACGCCCGAGCCGCTGCATGTGGTGCACCAGGTCCTGCCAATGGGCTACGTGGTCAGCGGTATGCGGCACCTGATCTACGGCGCGGACCTGGCGATCATCCTGCCCACCATGCTGGGACTGGTTGGCTACACTTTGCTGGGACTGGCAATGTCCACGATTGCCGTCCGCAAGAACAAATACTGGACCCTCAAGACGCTGAAACCGGAGATCGCCGTATGACCACCAGCCACAGCGGCGGCAGCCCGGCAGGCTCCGGGGACGCTGAGAAAAAGCTCCGCCCCGCCCGCACGAACGCCACGAAGCAGAAACTGTTCGAGGCGTCCATGGAGCTGATCGGAGAGCGGGGCGCGGCGGGCGTGACGGTCGACGAGATCGCCACGGCGGCCGGCGTGTCCAAGGGAACGGTGTATTACAACTTTGGCAGCAAGTCGGACCTGATTGCCCAGCTGCTGCGCCACGGCGTGGACATCCTCATGGCACGGCTCCTGAGCGTCCGGGACGACTCCGCCGATCCCCTGGCCGCCATGGAGGAGATGATCGGCCAGGCCATGGACTTCATGGCCGAGTACCCGTCCTTCGCCCGGCTTTGGGTCAGCGAAAACTGGCGGACCCCCAGCGAATGGCAGGACACGTTCGCGGAGCTCCGCGGACGCCTGCTCGCGGTGATCGGCACCGCCATAGACGGTGTGGCCGCCGTCTATCCGGTGGACCCCGCCGTATCCCGGGGCAGCCTTGAGACGGCCATCTTTGGGGCCTGCTTCGTGGTGGGCCTGGACCGCCAGACGTACAACCCGGAGCGGACCAGGCAGCAAAGTGTGGCGGCAATTATGTCCTCCATGCGCGGCTACGTCGTGAAGCAGCCGCCCGCTCAGGCATGATTGTTCACATGCGTCACATGGGTACCAACGGAAAGATCGCCATCGGAGCGTTCCTCACCGCCCTGGCACTCCTGGTCCTGACCGGGGTCACCCTCCACGAATGGGTGCTTGTGTGGTTCATTGGGGCTGCCGCCACGGCCTATGTGGCCTGCGTGGCGGAGGTGGTGGTCCGGCGCCGGCACAAGACGCTGGTCGCGAGCGGGATCGGCAGCACCCTGTTCATCGCATTCGGGGTCGCATTCCTGCGCCAGTGGGGACTGGCCTTCAACCCCGATCCCGATGCCCTGTCCACACGCGTTGATTCCGCGCATCCGGATTTGTACTTCTATCTCGCTGCGGCCGCAGGAGCCGTCACGTTGCTGCTGCTGTTCGCCGGCACCGTCCTGCCCGGAAGGAGCCATGGCCGGCGTACCCCGGGCTATGCTCAGCGGCGCCGCCCGGCGGCCGCCGCGCGGGGCGCGGGAGCCAGGTCCGCCAGCCCGCGGCCGTCCGCGTCACGTCCCACGCCGAGGGGTACAGCCCCGCGCCCGGCGGCTCCGCGGGCCCCCGCCCGGCCCGCAGCCAAGTCAGCGGTGCAGGCACCAGTGAAAGCACCGGTCAAGGCCCCAGTCAGGGCGCCTTCCGGAAAGTCGCCCGCGGCAAAGTCACCCGCGAAGCCGCCCACCGCCAAGTCTCCCGCCCGGACCTCCGCCCGCCGCTGAGTCCGGGCTCCCGGAGGCTTAGAGGTTTCTTGGCCGGTCGTCCCGGGGGGTGGTATCCGGCCCCGGGGTGGTGTCGCTGCGGGTCACGTCCTCGCGGCTGCGCTGGTCGCCGGACGTGTGCTCGCCGGGCACCTGATCGCCGGAAACCGGGCTGGCGCCTGCCCTGTCTGAGCGCAAGTCCGCCCGGGTTGTCGGCGTTTCCCCGGCCGCGTCGTCTCGTTCGGATGTGACGACGTCGGGGTCGATTTCATCGGCCTTGCGCAGTTGCTCCTGTGCGCCGGAGCGGACGTTTTGGGCTTCTTCCTTGGTACCGAGGGCTTCCTTCCGCTTGCGCTCGGCCTCGAGGGCGGCCTCCTGCGCGTCGGCCTCGGCCCGCGCTGCCTTGGCCTCACGTTCCCGCGCGGAGAATTCGTCAGCCTTGGCCTGTTCACGCATCTCGGCAGCTTTGTTCCGGTCCGCGGCCACCTTGCGCTTGCGGCTGATCATGACTGCCACCGCAACAATGGCCAGCACCACAACGATGCCGATAACAATTCCTATGAGCTGCCCTGAATCCACGTTGACCCACCCTCTTCTCCGGTTGCCTAACCTGCCCCTATAACCGCTGGACAAACCACGTCAGCAATCAGCAACAGTAAACCGCAGAACGGGGCCGGTAGCCATGGTTTCCGGCACCCTAGTCCGGCCGGCCGGCGGCTATTTGGCGCGGGGAACCTTGAAATGGGTCAGCTTGGCATCCTGCCCGTCCAGTTCGGCCCATGACTTCTCCGTTTCCAGGATGGTCAGCCCGCTGGTGGGATAGCGCGTGGCTGCGTCCATATAGGCGTCGTGATCGGAGTCGCGGGACGCCAGATGCATGGCGAGGTCCTGCACCCCGGGCATGTGCGATATCACCATGAGCGTGTTCACGGTGTCCGGGACGTGGTTGATGACCGCCAGCATGCGCAGGGCGGACGCGGCATACAGGCCGTCCTCGAGCTTGGGTGTCGGAGCCTTGTCCCCGAGCGCGTGGCACACCCACGTGCAGGTCTGGCGGGTCCGCAGCGCGCTGGAGCAGAGGATGAAATCAGGGACCACGCCGTGTTTGAGCAGCCATTTTCCGGCGACGGGGGCATCCTTGTGGCCGCGCTCTTCAAGCGGCCTTTCGTGATCGGCCACCCCGCCGGGCCAGTCGGACTTGGCATGCCTCATGATCACAAGTCGCTTGATGTGATGCTCGCTCATGCCCCAATCCTAGTGCGGCGCCTGGTCCCCAGGATTGCCTCCGGCCAGCGGCTGCTCAGTCTTCGAGGACGAAGGTCACCTCCAGCACGACATGCCAGGCAACCACCACGCCGCCGCTGATTTCAACCTTCTGTTCCTTCACCCACGCGCCAGTGACATTGCGCAGGGTCTTGTTGGCCCGGTCGATGCCCTCCTTGATGGCAGCATCAAACGAGGTCTTGGAGTTCGCACTCAGGGTAGTGATCCGCGCAACAGACATCTCTTCCTCCAATAGTCGGCTCAACGCTCAGAGACTACGCCGGACCCCACCGCGCCAACAGGGTCCAACGACCACCCCAAGCGGCGGAGACATATGCAGGACAACCCAGCCGCGGAGGCACATGCCCGTCAGCCAGCCCACGCACAAGGGCAGGTTCCGGGGAGTCAGGGCGCCGCAGCACAGCGGCACATCAAGCAAGCGCGGAGGGCGGCACTTTGCGTAGTGCCGCATCGCCGACTGAGGAACGAAGGAGGAAGAGAGCTGGCCGGATTCCTTGTCCGAGCTTGCGAGGTCAAGGGAGCCAGCGAACGCTAAGGCACGGCAAAGTGGCGCGCGGAGCGCGTGCAGCGAGCACGGGAGACAGCGAAAGCGGCCGCCCCAGTTCAGGGACGGACGCTTTTGCGCTAAGAATAGGCTAGATCGAGTATTCCGGAGCGGCCCATACTACGACCTCGGGGTGCTCGTAGAAGCGGTAGCCCTGGCCGCGCACGGTGCGCACGGTGTTGGCGAGGCGGCCGAGCTTGGAACGCAGGCGGCGGATGTGGACGTCGATGGTCCGCTCGTTCGGGACCTCTTCGGCGTTCCGCCACAGGCCCTCGAGGAGCTCGTCACGGCCCACGGTGCGGGTGCCGTTCTCCACGAGGTAGTTCAGGAGCTCGAATTCCTTGAACGTCAGGTTCAGGGATTCGCCGTCGAGGTGCACCTCACGGCGGGCGAGATCGATCAGCACGCCGGAGGGCCGCGGATCCTGTGGCTGCTGCAGGCGGGCGGTCTCGGTCCGCTGCCGGGCCCCTGCGGTCGGGTCGCCAAAGGTTGAACGGACGACGTCGAGGGCGGAACCCGGGGCGCTGGCCGGCGCTACGGCGACGGCGGCATAGCTTTCTGCCCCGGCAACGAGCGACTGGGCGTAGGCCCGGATTTCCTGGGCAAGCTTGGCGATTGACGTGCCGGCCGCCGCTGCGGTTTCCTCGTCGATCCCCATGTAGAGCACGAAGCCGCGGGCGACGTTGTCGCTGGGGGCCGAACGGACCGGGCTGCCCGCGCCCGGCGCGATCACCGGCGTGGGGGCAGTAGCTGGTGCGGGCGGAACGGCGCGGAGCTGGCCGTAGGAGTCAGGGTTGTAGCCCTGTGCTGCATATCCGGGGGCCGGGAAGCTGCCGGTGGAACCGGCGGGTGCGAACGCCGAGCGGCCGCCAAAGCCCTGGCGGATCCCGGAGGGCTGACCGGCCTTGCTAGCGTTACGGACGGAGATGTGGACGTATCCGGATGCAACTGACATGGATTGCTTACCTCAATGTGAATGGCCGTCATCGCGGCTCGAATGCTTCTTTCCCCGCAATGAAACTGGGGAGGGGCGCCCGACTCTGGGCTGGGGGGCGAATGCCTAGAAACTCTCAGGGGTGTAAAAGTTAGGCGTGCATTCGACAACAGCGCATCTCGGTAACAGCGGGTGTGCTGATCCAGATAGCTGCGGCTGCAGGTGCTGTTGAGTTCTTGTTCACAATTGAAGTGTGCAACGTAACAATGCGAACGTGCAAGTAACAATGGACCGCAGGTTCCACATAGTGAGACAGAACGGGAAATTGTAGCGCAAGTCACAATTCTGCCCCGGGCAATAAAATAACAAGTGTTTTTCCCACCCAAGAGTCAAAAGACCGCGTTTACCGAATATTATTCGGCCGCAATCGCTGAATGGCCAAAACAATTCACAGCATGGCAAGTCGGCAAAACAGGACGCTCCCGCGATTCCCAGCCAGGCGGTCCACGGAGTGGTCATGCCGACATTGCCGCCTGGCACGGAGGCAATGTCGGCATCGGCAGCGGGTTAGTTGGACTGGCCCGTAGCGGTAGCCGCGACAACCATGACGGAGGTCGCCGTGTAGCCGGAACCGTCCTTGGCCGCCACGATCCGAACCGTTCCGCCCGCGACGATATCCGCCACGCTCAGCTGTGTGCCCGACCCGCCAGCCTGCTGGCGCCGCTGTTGCAGATTGCTCACCACCACATCGCTGCCCAAGCCATAACTGCGAGTGAACCCGTCACTGCTCTTGACCGTCACGGAGGAGGAGCTGACCTCGCTCACAACGCCCAACTGCTCGGCCATGGTGGTGTACTCGCTGCCTTGCAGCACGACGTATTCGGCATGCACTGCCGAGGAGAATCCGCTGCCCATCCCACCGGCGGCGAAGTCGCCGGGACCGCCCTGCCCGGGCATTCCGCCTCCCGCGAACCCGCCCTGCGCCGAGCCGGGCATTCCGGGCGCGAAGCCCTGGCCGCCGGCCGCCCCACCGGCAGCCCCGCCAGCGGCCGCGCCCGCCGTCCCGTCGGCTGCGGCTGAACTTGAGGTCAGGGCATAGACCCCGGCACCTGTACCGCTGCCAGGACTGCTGCGGCCCCGGCGACGACGAGCCCGCGCTTGAGCGTCCAGGGGGCCGTCGTCGAGGCTTCTTGGCACCGGCTCCCCGCGCACCCCAGCCGGCGGCAGCTGCGGGCACCGCCTGCTCCTGCCGCGGCATGCCCCACCCCGGCGCCGTTGTCGGAACGTTCGAAGCCGGGGGCGCACCCCAGCCGGGCGCAGCGGCCGCTGCCGGCCACCCGCCGTCGAGCTGGCCGCCGTCGGGCTGGCCACCGTCGTAGGGTCCTGCGTCATGGCGTCCTGCGTCATGGCGTCCTGCGTCGTACTGCCCGGCCGCCTGCGGTGCGGCGTCCATCTGTCCGGCCGCCTGGGGCGTGGTCACAGGCGCGGGCGCCGCAGCGTTGCCGGGGGCTGGGCCGGAACCGGCTCCGGGATGCTGACCGCTCATGGTGTTTCTCCTTTGGGTGCGGATCGGTATTCACCCCAGAGTGCTGAGCGATCCTGTGCCTGGGCTGTGCGGGCCGACAGCCGGGCCTGTGACCTTTGGGGCAGGGCAAAGAAGGGACGGATTCAGTGCTGCCGCAGTGCCCCACCCGGCACCGTAAAGTCTTCCAGCTCGCTAGGCTGGGATTCACAGGTGCCGCACAGGGTCCCCAAAGCCCCACCTAACCGGCAGATCGGAGAGTTGTCCCATGGCCACTCCGCACTCCATGACCAACAACCTTCCCCAGCTCACGCATCCGGACGGCTCCCCCATCCGCGCCCTCGTGGTGGATGACGAACCCAGCCTCTCCGAACTCATGAGCATGGGGCTGCGGATGGCCGGCTGGTCAGTGGCCGTGGCGGCAGACGGACCCGCTGCGGTCCGGCTCGCCAAAGAGTTCCGCCCCGACGTACTGGTGCTGGACGTGATGCTGCCCGGGTTCGACGGCGTCGAGCTGCTGAGCAGGATCCGCGCGTTCGCGCCGGAAGTGCCCGCGCTGTTCCTGACGGCGAAGGATGCCGTCCAGGACCGGATCACCGGCCTGGCGGCCGGCGGCGATGACTACGTCACCAAGCCGTTCAGCATGGAAGAGGTCCTGCTGCGCCTGCACCGGCTGGTCCAGCGCTCCGGCGTGGCCGCCATGGACACCGCCGAACTGGTGGTGGGCGACCTGGTGCTCAATGTCGACACCCGCGAAGTCACCCGGGCCGGTGAGGAACTGCACCTGACCGCCACGCAGTTCGAGCTGCTGCGCTACCTCATGGAAAACCCCAAACGGGTGATCAGCAAAGCCCAGATCCTAGACCGGGTCTGGGACTATGACTTCGGCGGGCAGGCGAACATCGTGGAACTGTACATTTCCTACCTCCGCAAGAAGGTCGACGCCAACCACGCTCCCATGATCCACACGGTGCGCGGCGCCGGCTATGTCCTGAAACCGGCGGACTGATCAGTGCCCACTCTTTCCGGCATGACCCGCGTCCCCGGACGCGACTGGCGCAACCCGTCTACGTGGCATTTGCGCACCCGGCTAGTCCTGGTCGCCATGGCGCTGCTCGTCGCCATCTGCGGCGCGGTAGGACTGTTCAGCTATGCCTCGATGGACCTGTTCCTTACCCGGCAGCTCGATGACCAGCTCAGCAACGCTTCGCACCGGTCCAGCGAGTTCGTCCGGCCCTTGCCCGGCACCGGCGGCGGCCGCCCCGACCCCCTCGAAGCCCGGGGCCAGGGCATCGGGACGCTCAATGCCCGCATACAGGACGGCGAGGTCAGCAACCCCGGATTCCTGGCCGGGGACGCCACCCGCAAGAGCCTCTCCCCCGACGACAACGCGGTCCTCCTAGCGCTCACCCCAAACGGTGTGCCCGTGGACCGGACCCTCTCGGCCGGCGCCTACCGGCTCACCGCCGTCCGCACACCCTATGGCGACGTGATTGTCACCGGTCTTCCGTTGGCAGAAAAGGAAAATACCCTGACTTCGCTGGTCTGGACCATGGTGGTGGTGTCCGCTGGCGGACTCGTGCTGATCGGCCTTGCCGGCACGGCCCTGATCCGGCGGACCATGAAGCCGCTGGAACAACTGTCCGAGGTGGCCACCAAGGTCTCCCGCCTCCCGCTGGACGCCGGCGAGGTGGCCCTCGGGGTGCGCGTCCCGGCGTCGGCCGCCCACCAAGGAACAGAGGTGGGCAGCGTAGGTTACGCGCTGAACCAGATGCTGGACAACGTCTCCAACGCCCTCGAGGCGCGGCAGGATAGTGAAATGAAGGTGCGGCAGTTCGTCGCCGACGCCTCGCACGAACTCCGCACGCCGCTTACGGCCATCCGCGGCTACACGGAGCTGATGCGGATGACCGAGCACTTCACCCCCGACGGCCAGAGATCCCTCGCCCGCGTGCAAAGCCAGTCCGAACGGATGACCACCCTCGTGGAGGACCTGCTGCTGCTGGCGCGCCTGGACGAGGGGCAGCCGTTGAAGATCAGCGACGTCGACCTCACCCAGCTGGCCATCGAGACGGTGAGCGATGAGAAAGTCATGGCTCCGGACCGCGTCTGGCAGCTGGAACTTCCGGAGGAGCCCGTGGTGGTCCGCGGCGATGCGAGCCAGCTTCACCAGGTCCTCGCCAACCTCCTGTCGAATGCGCGCAAGCACACGGACCCAGGGACCAAGGTGGTCACGGGCGTCATGCGTTCGGCCGACGGAAGCGCCGTGGTCACCGTGACGGACAACGGCAGCGGCATCGCCCCGGAATTCATCGGCCGGGTCTTCGCCCGCTTTGCCCGGGCCGACGCCGCGCGCACCAATCCCGCCGCCACCCCGGCAAATGCGCCGGTTGTCGCGACGGCGGGGGCCCGGTCCGGGGCCGGCCCCAGCTCAGCTTCCGGTGCCGCTTCCGGTGCACCCGGCGTTTCTTCCGGCAGCCCTGGCGGTGCCGGCGCGGCTGCTGCCACCCCGACGTCGGAAGGCACGAGCGGTTTGGGCTTGTCCATAGTCCAGTCGATCGTGGAGGCCCACGGGGGCACCGTTGAAGTCACCTCCCGGCCTGGACGCACGGAGTTTGCGGTGCGGCTGCCCGCGGCGCCGCCGTCGGCGTAGTCCCCGCAGGAAATCCTGCCTCGCCTCCACCGTCAGTCCCGCGCAAGCCGACACCCCGCCGCTGTGACTCCTGTTACCAAAATGTGACTTAAGCGCCGAGGTCCTGTAGCGTCGTTGGGGTGCGGCCGCCATTTGTGCCGTATATCCGGATGGACGCCAAACTCTGCCGCTTCCCGGATTCCGCTGGACCAGGCAGAGGCGGGGGACCCAGAGTTCCCGGGCATTCTGCATTCATGCGCCCTCGGGGTGAAGCCGACACGTGATTCTCCGTGCGGCCGGATGACCTCATCCGAACCCGACAGCTAACTCCGTCGGCGTTGAGAGGCCCATCATGACTGAATTCCAGGTACAAACGCGCCCTGACGGCGGTTCCCATGCCCGCTCCCCCAAGTCGCGCCACCGCGCCGAACCAGCCAAGCAGGCATCCGCCCTGTCCAGGCTGGCGGGCGGTCTCGGCATCACTGCCCGCCGCGCCGCCGTCGTCACCGCCGCCTGCGCGCTGCTGGTGGGAGGCGCCGCCGCTAGCCAGGCGGCAGAGCCCGGCGCCCGCGCCAACGTTGCGAGCCAGACGCCCATGAGCGCGGACCCGCTGGCCAAGCTGAACTTCGAACGAGTCCAGGTGGTTGCTCCCTCTGCCCCCGCGGAGAGCAGCGGGGCAGCCCAGGCCGCAGAGGCGAAGCCCGCCGAAGCGCCCGCTGCCGCCCCGGCCGCCCCGGCGCCTGCTGCTCCCGCGCCGGCCCCGGCAGCCGCCCCGGCCCCCGCAGCGGCCCCGGCGCCGGCTCCCGCAGCCGCTCCGGCCCCCGCGCCGGCACCGGCAGCTGTACCCGCCCCCGCACCGGTGGCTGTCGACGACCCTGCCGGAGCACAGGCCTACGCCGCGTCCCAGCTGGGCAACTACGGCTGGGCTGCGGGCCAGATGCAGTGCCTGCAGAAGCTCTGGACCAAGGAATCGGACTGGAAGACCACCGCCACGAACGCCAGCAGCGGCGCCTACGGCGTGGTCCAGTCCCTGCCCGCCTCGAAGATGGCGAGCGCCGGTGCCGACTACATGACCAACTACCGGACCCAGATCAACTGGGGCCTGAACTACGTCAAGGAACGCTACGGCTCCCCCTGCGGCGCGCTGAACTTCCACTACGCACACAACTGGTACTAAACCGGCACTAGCCGTACTGCCCAGGCAGGGTGGTTGAGGCCCCGGATCCATGTGGATCCGGGGCCTCCCGTGCGTCCGCGGCCGGACTGGTTTTGACTGGCCGGTCTGGCTCGCCGGACTTCCACAGCCCCCGCACAGCTTGGCCCTAAAGCCCTCATATGGGCCGGCGGGAATGTTGAGCCATGACATTCACAGACCAGGCCACAGGAACCCTGTCCCGTTCCACGGCGACGCCGGCCGGTCCGGCGGCACCGCCCTCCCCGTCCGGACCTGCACCGTCAGGGCTTGCTTTGGCCGACGCGCCCGCCCCGGGCCCGTTCGCCGGAGCGCTTGCCAGTCCCGGCGGCCGGCGCGCACCCATTGACACGCGCGCAAGCACACCCTTGCTGGACGTCACGATCCCGGTCTTCAACGAGGAACGGGACCTTGAAGCGTGCCTGCGCCGGCTCCACGCGTACCTTCTCGGCGCCTTCCCGCACTCTTTCCGCATCACGGTGGCGGACAACGCCAGCACCGACGGAACGCTCAAGACGGCGGAGCGCGTGGCCCGGGAGTTGCGGGAAGTGACGGTGGTCCATATGGCCGAAAAGGGCCGCGGAAATGCGCTTCGCAAGGTGTGGCTCTCCTCGCCGTCGCCGGTCCTGGCGTACATGGACGTGGACCTTTCCACAGATCTGGCGGCCCTCGGCCCCCTGCTTGCCCCGCTCATTTCGGGGCACTCCGACCTGGCAATCGGCACCCGGCTGACCCGCAACTCGCGCGTGGTCCGCGGACCCAAGCGGGAGTTCATCTCGCGCAGCTACAACTTCCTGCTGCAGTCCCTCATGGGCGCCCATTTCAGTGATGCCCAGTGCGGGTTCAAGGCGATCCGGGCGGACGTGGCCCGGCAACTGCTCCCCCACACCCTGGACAACGCCTGGTTCTTCGACACCGAACTGCTCGTGCTGGCGGAAAAGTGCGGCCTGCGCGTCCACGAAGTGCCGGTGGACTGGACAGACGACCCCGATTCCAGCGTGGACATCGTCCAGACTGCCCTCGCGGACCTGCGCGGCATGGCACGGTTGAGCCGGGACCTGGTTTCTGGCCGGATCCCTGTCCCCGAACTGCGCGCCGCCCTGGCCCGCGGACCGCTGCCGGCCTCCTCGCGGTCCCAGGAACAAAGCCCCGGCGGAAGCCTCTTCGGGCAGCTGGTCCGCTTCGGCAGCATCGGCGTGGCCTCCACCGTGGCGTACCTGGCGATATTCCTGCTCTGCCGCGGGATCATGGACCCGCAGCTGGCAAACTTCTTCGCGTTGCTCACCACCGCCGTGGTCAACACCGCGGCCAACCGGCGCTTCACGTTCGGCATCCAGGGCAGCAGCCAGGCGGCACGCCACCACTTCGAGGGGCTGCTGGTTTTCGGGATCGGGCTGGCCCTGACCTCGGGCGCACTCGCCCTGGTTCACGCCACGTCGGGAGCCTCACCGGACCGCTGGCTCGAACTGCTGACGGTCACGGCCGCCAATCTGGCCGCCACCGCGGTGAAGTTCCTGCTCTTCCGGCTCGTGGTCTTCCGCCCCCGGCGCACCGACACCGTTCCGGCGCCCGACGCAAGCACCGTTCCGACGCCCGACGCAAGCACCGTTCCGACGCCCGCCGCCGCCATCACCGTCGCGGCGTCCGCCGCCGCTGAGGCTTCCCTCCCCCGCACAGAAAAGGCCAAGTAAATGACGGCAACCGTCAGCCCCACCGCCGGAGCCCAGGCCGGATCAACGGCCGGCAGCCCGCCCCTGGACCAGGAAACGACTGTCCCGGCATCCGAGGACACCGGCACGGCCCTGATCTCACCCAACGTGCCCTCACCCAACCCGCCCGCACCCCTGAGCCGCCGGGACCGCCTGCTGTTCGGACGGCAGCCCCGCTGGGTCCGGCCCTCCGCAGCGCTGCTGCTGGTGGTCACCGCCGCGTTGTACCTGTGGAACCTGGAAGCCACCGGCTACGCCAACTCCTTCTACGCCGCGGCGATTCAGGCCGGGACCAAGGACTGGACCGCGCTGCTCTTCGGCTCCCTCGACCCCGGCAACGCCATCACGGTAGACAAACCGCCGGCCGCCCTCTGGATCCCCGCCCTCTTGGGTCGGATCTTCGGTTTCTCGGCGTTGAGCATGCTCATTCCCCAGGCACTCATGGGAGTGGCCGCCGTCGGGCTTCTGTACCTGACCGTCAAGCGGGTGTCCGGACCGGCCGCTGGCCTGCTCGCCGGCGGCGCCCTGGCGCTGACCCCGGTGGCTGCCCTGATGTTCCGGTTCAACAACCCGGACGCCATGCTGACCGTGTGCCTGGTGCTGGCCGCCTACCTCACCACGCGCGCCATCGAGAAGGCCGGCTGGAAGTGGCTCGCCGCGGCCGGCGCGGTGATCGGCCTGGCCTTCCTGTCCAAGATGCTGCAAGGCTTCCTGATCGTTCCCGGACTGGCACTGGCCTACCTGTGGGCGGCACCCACCACACTCGGCCGCCGGCTCCTGCACCTGTTGGCCGCCGCCGCGGGCATTGTGGTGGTGGCCGGAAGCTACATTGGGCTGTTCCAATTGACCCCCACCTCGGTCCGCCCGTACATGGCAGGCTCGGAGACCAACAGCTTCCTGGAACTCACGTTCGGCTACAACGGCCTGGGGCGGATCACCGGGTCCGGCGGGGGCATGCCCGGAGGCGGCTTCGGCGGCAATGCCGGCGGCCCGGGCGGCAACGGGAACGTGGGCTTCGGCGGCACGGCCGGGATCACCCGCATGTTCGGGACCAGTTTCGGCGGTGAGGTGTCCTGGCTGCTGCCGGCCGCCCTGATCCTGCTAGCCGCCGGGCTCTGGTTCACCCGGCGCGAGGCCCGGACCTCAAAGTCCCGTGCGGCGCTCCTGCTGTGGGGCTGCTGGCTGATCGTCACCGCCGGAATCTTCAGCTTCATGAGCGGCACCGTCCATCCGTACTACGCCGTGGCCCTGGCCCCCGCGATTGCGGCCCTGGCCGGCATCGGCTCCCTCGAACTGTGGCGGGGCCGGGCCTACTGGCCCGCGCGGATTGTCCTGGCCGTGGCAGTACTGGCCACCTCGGTCTGGTCCGCCGTGCTCTTGGGCCGCGACCCGGCCTGGCTACCTGGTCTCCGGGTGATCGTCGTGGTCCTGGGCGTGCTCGCCGCCGCGGCGCTGCTCGTGCGGGTGGACAGCCTGGCCGCGCTTCCGGCACGGTTCCGCAAGGCCGCCACGGCCGGCGTCGTGATCCTTGCATTGCTGGCCGGCGGGCTCGGGAGCACCGCGTGGACGCTGGCGACTGTGGCCCAGCCGCATTCCGGTTCGATCCCCACGTCCGGTCCCACCGCATCCGCGATGGGCGGCGGCTTCGGGGCGGCAGGCAGGACCGGCCGTGACGGCATCGCCAGCAGCACCGGCAGCACCGCCGGCGGAGCGGCGGCCGGCGGCCCCGGCGGAGAAACGGCATCGGCGGAGCTGACAGCGCTGCTGAAGTCCTCCGACGCCAAGTGGTCCGCGATTGTCTCCGGCGCCACCCAGGCCGCCAGCCTGGAACTCGCCACCGGCACCAGCGTGATCGCACTCGGCGGCTGGAACGGCGGCGACCCCTACCCCACGCTCGCACAGTTCCAGGCGATGGTGGACCGCGGCGAGATCGGCTACTTCATCTCCGGCGGCATGGGCGGCATGGGCGGAGGCCGCGGGGGAAACTCCGAGGTCGCCACTTGGGTCGCGGCCAACTACCAGGCCCAGACCGTGGGCAACACCACCGTCTACAAGCTGGGAGCCTAGGCCGCCATGACTGACACCCTGAGCCCCCGCCCCGGCCCGGCGCCGGCCCGCACGCCGGACCCGCCGCAGCCGCGGTCACCGGAACATCCCCGGCGCTTTGGGCCCCCGGCCGCCGGCGGCGGGCGTGCCGCCGGCGGCGCACGGACCCTCCGCGCCGCACTGACCGTCCGCGGCGCCCGGCAGCTGCAGCAGCGGCTGGAACTCGCCGCCCTCCTCCTGGCCACGGCCGTGCTGTACGTGTGGAACCTCGGCGCCTCCGGCTGGGCGAACGCGTTCTACTCCGCGGCGGCCCAGGCCGGGTCCCAGGATTGGACGGCCTGGTTTTTCGGCTCCTCCGACGCCGCCAACGCCATCACCGTGGACAAACCGCCGGCCTCGCTGTGGGTGATGGGGTTGTCGGTGCGGATCTTCGGGCTGAGCTCCTGGAGCGTCCTCGTGCCGCAGGCGCTCATGGGAGTGGGCACGGTCTGGCTCGCCTATCTGGCCGTGCGCCGGGCCGCGGCTCCCGCCACGGCCGACGCGCGGCTGGCGCACCGTGCAGGGCTCCTCACCGGTGCGGTCATGGCGCTGACACCGGTGGCCGTGCTGATCTTCCGGTTCAACAACCCCGATGCCCTGCTGGTGCTGCTGATGACCGCGGCCGCTTATGCGGTGCTGCGCTCCATCCAGGATGCGCGGCTGCGCTGGCTCCTGTTCGCCGGGGCGCTCCTGGGCTTCGGTTTCCTCACCAAGCAACTGCAGGTCCTGCTGGTTGTCCCCGGCTTTGCCCTCGCCTACCTGCTCGGGGCGCCGGCGGCGGCCGGCAAACGGGTCCTTCACCTGCTCGCCGCGGGCGCGGCGATGGCCGTCGCGGCCGGGTGGTGGCTGGCCGCCGTCGAACTCATTCCCGCGGCGAACCGGCCGTATATCGGCGGCTCGCAGAACAACTCCATCCTGGAGCTGACTCTCGGCTACAACGGCCTGGGCCGGCTGAACGGCGATGAAACCGGCAGTGTGGGCGGCGGCAACGGCTGGGGCATGCCCGGGCTGTTCCGGCTTTTCAACAGCGAGTTCGGCGGCCAGGTCGCCTGGCTGCTGCCCTCGGTGCTGCTGCTCGGAGCGGGGTTGCTCTGGTTGGGCCGCCGCGCGCCGCGCACCGACGCGGTGCGGGCCTCCGTGATCATCTGGGGCTCGTGGGTTGCCGTCACGGGCCTGACGTTCAGCTTCATGGCCGGGATCATCCACCCGTACTACATGGTGGCGCTGGCCCCCGGGATCGCCGGCCTCGCCGGACTCGGCGGCGTCCTGCTCTGGCAGCGGTGGGACCAGCCCGTGGCGGCCGCCGTCCTCGCCGTGGCGATCGTGGCGGCGGGGGCCATGGCCTCCGAACTCCTCGGCCGCACGGCAACGTTCGTTCCGTGGCTGCGCTGGCTGGTGCTCCTGGGCTCCCTCGCCGCCGCCGGTCTGGTGCTGGCCGCCGCGGCCCCGGGGCTCACGGGAGCCGGCGGGCCGGCCAGAAGATCGGGAACGAAGGCTGCCCTGGTTATGGCGCGGACGACGGCGGGGCTCGCCGTCGTCGCCGCCCTCGCCGGACCGTTGGCGTACGCGCTGTCCACGGCGGCTACCGCCCACAGCGGGTCGATCGTCAGCGCCGGACCGGCAGTGTCCGGCCGGGGCGGGGCCGGGATGCCGCCGGCCTTCGGCGGTGCGGCGGGAGCGAACGGCACGGTCGGTGTTAGCCGCGGCCAAGGTGCGGGCGGGGCTGGCGGAATGGGCGGGATGGGCGGCCTGCTCGGGGCCAGCACGCCGTCGGCGGCCCTGGTGACCGCGCTGCAGACAGATGCCGGCGCCTACACCTGGGCGGCCGCCGTCGTCGGGTCCAACAACGCCGCCGGCTACCAGCTGGCCACCCAGCTCGCGGTGATGGCTGTGGGCGGATTCAACGGCACGGACCCGGCGCCGACGCTGGCACAGTTCCAGCAGTACGTGGCCGACGGGAAGATCCATTTCTTCATCGCCGGGCGCATGATGCAGGGCGAAAGCGGTTCCGATGATGCTGCACAGATTGCCGCCTGGGTGCAGGCCAATTTCACCGCCCAGACCGTGGGCGGGACCACCGTGTACCTGCTGGCAGGCTAGGCGGGCGGCCTAGAACGTGAAGGACAGGGTGCGCAGGCCGTCGGGCGTGATGTGGGTGGTCACGGAGACCTCGGAGTAGTCGGGAATGTGGAGCACACCGTCGGGCAGTTCGCCGGCGTTGGGCCCCACAGCCACGGTCCGGATGCCGGCTGCGATTCCCGCGGCGATCCCGGCCGGGGCGTCCTCGAACACCACCGCGTCGGCCGGGGCCACACCCAGCAGGGCGGCCGCCCGGAGGTATCCCTCAGGGTGGGGCTTGCCCTGCGAGACGTCCTCGGAGGTGACCGAGGCCGCGGGGATCCCGATCCCCGCGGCTGCCATCCGGACCTCGGCCAGATCCCGGGAAGCGGACGTCACCAGGGCCACGGCATCCGGCGGGAGGCTGGCCAGCAGCTCCAGCGCGCCCGGTACCGAAACAATGCCGCGGGTCTCGGCGAGTTCCATCCGGCCGAGTTCGGCAGCGAGGGCCTGGATGTCGGCCCCGGCCGGGGCGAACCTGCGGACCGTGTCCATGGCCTGGACGCCATGGGAAGTGCGCAGAATCTCGCCGATATCCAGGCCGTAGCGTCCGGCAAAAGTGGTCCAGACCTGCTCCACGATGCTGGTGGAATCCACCAGCGTGCCGTCCATGTCGAACAGGACGGCACGGGCGGTCAGGGTCGTGGTGCTGGCATGGGAGGGAAAGCTCATTCTTCCATCCTGCCTTATTGCCCCGCCTGCCCTCTGGGCCGGCGTCACAGGCGCAGTGAATCCGTCATGCAGCCGGGCGGAATCAGCCGTTCGGCCGGCTGGGGATGTACTGCACCGCCCATTTGTTGCCGTCGGGGTCGGCGAAGTGGACGAAGTGTCCCCAGTCCTCGACGTGGACGTCGCTGACGTCCACTCCGTTGTCCTTGAGCTGCTTGTGCGCGGCCTGGATGTCGCTGACCACGAGCTGCAGGCTAGGCGCCGTGCCGGGCGGGGCGTCGTTGAGGCCCTCGCCGATGGCAATCGAGCACCCGGAGCCCGGCGGTGTCAGCTGCACGAACCTGAGCCCCTCCATGGGCCGCTCGTCGTAGTCGGCGTTGAAGCCCACCTTGTTGACATAGAAATCCTTGGCCCGGTCCACATCGGACACCGGGACAAACACCAGTTCAAGTTTCCAATCCATGGCGCTCAGGCTAGCGCGGACCGCGGCGATGCGGAAGGGATCGCCGCGCCTCGCAGAAAGGGCGGACCGGAGCGGAACTGCCCCTAGCCGGCGATGCCGTACAGGCGGTCTCCGGCGTCGCCCAGGCCGGGCACGATGTAGGACTTCGCGTTGAGCTTCTCGTCAATGGAGGCCAGGACGATCGTCACGTTGGCGTCGGACAGCTCTTCCTCCAGCTTGGCCAGGCCTTCGGGGGCGGCAAGGAGGCAGATGCAGGTGACGTCCGAGGCGCCGCGCTTGAAGAGGAACTTGATGGCCTCGCGCAAGGTTCCGCCGGTGGCCAGCATGGGGTCGAGGACAAAGATCTGGCGGTCCGTGAGGTCTTCCGGGAGGCGCTCGGCGTACGTGATGATGTCCAGGGTCTCTTCGTCGCGCGCCATGCCCAGGAAGCCGACCTCGGCGGTGGGGACCAGCTTGGTCATGCCCTCGAGCATGCCGAGCCCGGCCCGGAGAATCGGGACCACCAGCGGGGTCGGCTTGGTGAAGGCGGTGCCGATTGTGGTGCTGACGGGCGTCTCGATGGTCACCGGTTCGGTGCGGACGTCACGCGTGGCCTCGTAGGCGAGAAGCGTCACAAGCTCCTCGGTGAGCTGGCGGAAGACCGGGGACGGGGTGTTCTTGTCCCGCAGAACGGTGAGCTTATGGGCGACCAGCGGGTGGTCCACAACGAGAGTGCGCATGGGTCAAAACTATCACCCGGCCGCTGAGGACCGGCCTGCGGGGCCGGGGGGATCGGCGTCGTCGGCGTCGGTCTGTGTTGTGCCACGGGCGGCGCCGCGGGCGGCGCCGTCATGCAGGTGGGCGGGATGCTCGAACGTGGGTGCCTCGCCGGCGTGTTCCCGATGCCGCATCACGTGGAACAGGTGGTGCGCCAGGATCACGATCCCCACCCAGGCCAGGCCGATCACCCACCCGATGATCACGTCGGTCATCCAGTGGTGGCCCAGGAACACCCGGCTGAGGCCCATTGCCACGATGAAGATCACGCCGGCGGCGATCAAGGCAATCCGGGCACTGGTCCGCTTGATCTGCAGGCACGCCAGGTACACCACGAGGGCGATCACCACCGTGGTGTTGAGCGTGTGGCCGCTCGGGAACGACGGCGAGTTCTCGTAGGGCGGTACGGCGTCGGCGTGGTCCGGCCGCGTACGGCCGATCAGCTTCTTGCCCACGCTCGTGGCGGTCACCGAGACGGCGGCGGCACCGCCGATCAGGATCAGGGGCCGCCAGGTCCGGGACTTGTAGATCAGCAGCGCCGTCAGGATGCTGGCCAGGATGGGCATGCCGATACCGCCGCCGATGTTGGTGAACCCGGTGACAAAGGCGTCCAGGCCGGGGCTGCGCAACTGCTCCATGAACGCCAGCGTCGGCTTGTCCAGGTTCGCCAGGCCGGCGTCGTCCACCACGTTGTCGTAGACCTCGGCACTGAACAGCGCCAGGAGCACTATCACCACGCCGCCGACCAGCATGGTGACCCACAGCGCGGCGTACGGCACCACCCATTTGCCCCAGCGGTGCATGAACCAATTCTCTGTTCTGGTTGTCACGGCCGTCTCCCGACTACGTGGCTACTGGAAGCTGCACAGCCGAGCTGCACAGCATGCTTAGGGTCGAAACTATCATTGACCCATGACTGCCCCTGACCCCCGCCATGCCCAATGGATGAGCCTTGCCTTGGCGGAGGCCCGGAATGCCCTGGCCACCGAGGACGTGCCGATCGGCGCGGTCGTGATCGGACCGGACGGTTCGGTGCTGGGCACCGGGCGCAACGAACGCGAGGCGCTGGGGGACCCGACGGCCCATGCCGAGATGGTCGCCATCCGGGAGGCCGCCGCGCGGTTGCGGGCGAGCCGGGCCCTGGCGGGCAAGGGCGACGACGGCTGGCGGCTGGAGGACTGCACCCTGGTGGTCACGCTGGAGCCCTGCGCAATGTGCGCCGGGGCGATTGTTTTGGCCAGGATCCCGCGCGTGGTGTTCGGCGCCTGGGACGAGAAGGCCGGAGCCGCGGGGTCCGTATTCGACATCCTCCGCGAGCGCCGGCTCAACCACTGGGTGGAAGTGTTTGCAGGGGTCCGGGAGCAGGAGTGCGCCGCGCTGCTGCGGGACTTCTTCGCCGGGCACCGCGCCTGATCCGTTCCGGCTACCCGGCCCCGCCGGAAGACGCCGCGGCGGATGCCCCTGCCGCGGAGGCTTCTGCAGATGCCGCGAGCGCATCGGTCCGCTTCTGCCGGGAAGCCGGTGAGTCCAGGCTGAAGGCCCGGAAATCCCCAAGGTCCTCGCGGATCCAGGCCTCCACCTCGGCGATCCGCTGCGTCACGGCGGGTGTGGGGCCGTGGAACAGCCAGGGCACGATCCGCTCTTTGGCAGGTTCGTACTGCCAGAGTCCGATGATCCGGCCGCGGTCCAGGATCGGGTGGTCCGGGAGATCGGCCTGCAGCGCGAGCGATTCCAGCGCAGGCTTGTGCTGGTCCTCCTCGGCGAGCAGGTCCGCCGCGTTGCGGCGCAGCAGGAACAGGGAGTCCGTTCCGGCGAGCAGCTGGATCTGTTCGTCCGCCGGCTCGTCGAAGGAGGCGAGGCGGCCGACGTCGTCGGGCAGCATCCACAGCGCGTCACCCCCGGAGGCGGCCTGCGATGTGGTTGGGTCGGCGGGCAGTGCGGTGGGCACCTCGACGGCGCCGACGGCGGCGAGCGCCGCCTTGCTTTGTGCCACCGTGAACCCGGTGAACCACTGCGATTGCTTGAGCGTGGCTCCCCCGGTCCAGCCCAGGTAGCGGCGGATCAGTTCGGTGCGCGCCGCGTCGTCGTCGATGCCGCTGGGCGCCAGGTCCCAGGGCTCGTAGGCGTAGCGCTGCTGGTCCAGGCGTCCGTTGGCGGGGACGCGGCGGATCTTGCCCTGCGACTGAAGGATCCCGAGCGCGGTGGGCAGGGTGGTGGTGGCGCCCTTCTTCTTGCCTTCCTCGCCGAGGTTCCGAACGGAGTCGCCCAGTTCCTCCTTGAGCTGCCGCGGATCCATAGGCCCCTCCGCCTCGGCGAGCACGTGCAGCACCTGCTCCTCCAGGAGCGTGATTTCGCCTCGGTCCACGCCCAGCCGGCCGAGCACCCGCACGGCCTCGGCGGCGTCCTTGCCCAGCTTCAGCGCCCAGGCGAAGTCCTTCCGGCCCAGGACGTAGGTGCAGCCGCGTGCGACGGGTAGTTCGAGGATCCGGTGGGCAAGGACGTCGGCGTCCACCTGTTCGCGGCGGATGCCTGCGCGGGCGAAGAGCGTGAGGTACGGGTTGGCCCCGCCCACGGACCGGGCCCAGCCTGCCCGGTCGAAAACCTGCTCCGCAGTGCAGCCGGCCAGCGAGCCGTCCAGGCCCTGCCGGTGCCAGGACCACGCCCGGAGCCGCTCCCTGGTCAGGCTCTGCGGCTCCGGCAGATTGACCGGCTCTTCTACCGACGGCGATTGCGTGGCGACAGGGTGGGTGCTCATGGGCTCATTCTCCAACAGCTTCACTGTCAGCGGTATCAAGACGCGGTATCAACCCGCGCCGTCCGGTTTCCCGGGTTGTGGTTTCCGGCGACTCCGCAGATGCAGGAGATTCCGCAGATTCCGCAGACAGGGCCTCAAGAACGGTCCGGGCGGTGGCGTCCCAGCCGGGCAGCCGGCCCCGGGCGGCCGCTGCAGCGTCCCGCCAGCGGTTCCTGAGTCCGGCGTCGGCCAGCCAGCGGCGCAGCAGGTCCGCCAGCGGGGCGGGGTCCGTTCCGAGGCCGACGGCGGCGCCCGGCAGCTGCGAGTCCGGCACCGGGGCGCCGGGCGCCCGGGCGCCGGGCGCCGCACTGTTAGGCACCTGCCCGCCGGGCGGGGTCCCGGCGGCGAGCGCCTCGACGGCTCCCGTGCCGTCGCGCACCACCACGGGAATGCCGCGGGCCAGGGATTCTGTGACCACAAGGCCGTAGGTTTCGGCCCGGGAAATCAGCAAGCTGAGATCGGCCGCGTCCCATGCGGCATCCAGCGCCGGGCCGCGGAGCTCGCCCGGGAGACCGACGCGCCCGGCCAGGCCCAGATGTTCCACGGAGTTCCGGAGCCGGGCAGCATAGGCAGGGTGGGCGGTGTCCGAGCCGATGAGGGACGCCGTCCAGGGCAGGTCGGTGAGCCGGGCGAGGGCGTGCAGCAGGAGCGACTGGTCCTTGTTCGGCAGCAGCGCGGCCACGGCGATAAAGTGCGGCACGCCGGAGCCGGCAGCCAGGCTTCCCGCCGCCGGCGGGGCGGCCGCGGTACCCGGCAGCGCCACCTGCAAGTTCTCGAGGCCGTGCCGGGCGCCGATGCCGGCCGCGGCCGAGCGGCTGGTGCAGATGACGCCTGCCGCGGCCCGCAGTGCCCGGTGTTCACGCTCGGGATTATCCGGCAGGGGCATGTGCAGCAGGATCCAGGCCGGCTGCCCGGCGGCCGCGGCCGCCTCCAGTTCGGCGGGCGCCCCGCAGGCGAGGAGACTATCGACCAGCGTGATGGACCCCGCAGAGCCGCCGGCGCCTGGCGCCGGGCGCAGCAGCGCGGCCAGGCGCCGTCGGTCCCCCGCGCTGCCGCCGGGCCAGTCGCCGTCGAGCGGGCAGGTTTCCACCGCGACGCCGAGGGCGGCCAGCTCCCGGGCGAGCGCCGCGTTGTAGACGTTGCCGCCGGAGTTGTGCCGGACGTTGCCGGGCACCACAAACCGGAGGCGAGGACTGGCCGGTGGCATCTGCTGCTGCGCCTAGCTGGCGTCGAAGTCCAGCGAGTAGCCGGCCCAGGCGTCGGGGGTTTCGCGCAGGGTGACGTCCAGTCCGCTGAGATCGCGCCCGTCGTTGCCGACCCGGATCTGCGCGGCGACGGCGTCGGCGATGTACCGGGCGAGGGCCTCGGTGGTGCTCAGCTTGCCGGCGAAGTCGGGGTGCTCGTCGAGGTTTTGGTAGTTCAGCTCCTCAAGGACTTCGTCCACCACGTCCCCGGCCGCGCCGATGTCCAGCACGATCGAGTCGTCATTGAGCTCACGACGGCGGAAGGTCACCTCCGTGACGAACGTGGCCCCGTGCAGGCCCTGGGCGGGGCCGAAGACTTCGCGGGGAAGGCTGTGGGCGATCATGAAGTTGCGGCGGACGGTCAGACTGAACACGGGCTACCTCGTGGCTTCGTTGGACTGGACTTCGCTGGACTGGACTTCGGCGGACTGTGCGTTGGTGGATTGGACTTGGATCGGAGGGGTTGCGGCGGCCGGGTATTCGATGACGTGGCACAGGGCATCCAGGGTCCCGTCGGCGAGCCGCTGGACGACGCCGGGGAGTTCCGCGAACGGCGACGTCCCGGTGAGGAAGACGTCAAAGAGCGGGTCCTGCAGCAGGGACACGGCGAGCGCGAGGCGCTCGGAGTTGGTGCGGCGGTGCCGGCGGGCGCGGGCCACCATCCCCACCTGGCTGGCCCGGATGGACAGGCGGCGGGCGTGGAAATCCTCCCCCAGCGGGAGGGTGACTTTCCGGTCGGCGTACCAGGACATTTCGATGATGTCGCCGTCGTCGCCGGCCAGCTGCAGGCTCCGCTGCAGGCCTTCCTGCGAGGCGGAGCAGTGGATCACGATGTCGCAGTCCGGGAGGGCGTTATCCGGGTGGCTGAAGTCGACTCCGAGAGCGTCCGCGAACGCGCGTTTGGCGGGGTCGACGTCGATCAGCTGCAGCCGCGCGAGCGGAAACCCGGCCAGGAGCTTGGCCACCATGCCGCCAACCAGTCCGGCCCCGATCACGGCAACCCTGTCGCCCAGGCGGGGTCCGGCCTCCCAGAGGCCGTTGACGGCGGTTTCCACCGTGCCGGTAAGCACCGCGCGGCGGGCGGGGACGCCGTCGGGAACCACTGTGAGCGATTCGACAGGGACGATGAAGCGGTCCTGGTGCGGGTAGAGGCAAAAGACGGTCTTCCCGGTCCAGCCCTCGGGGCCGTCCTCGACCACCCCCACGGTGAGGTAGCCGAACTTCACCGGGTACGGGAAGTCCCCCTCCTGGTTCGGGGCGGCCATGGCTCCGGCGACGCACGGCGGGACGCTGGCGTGATGGACCACCAGCTCGGTGCCCTTGCTGATGCCCGAATACAGGGTCCGGACCAGCGCCTCGCCGGGCCCGCGGGCGGGCAGTTCCTCACTCCGGAGCTCGCCCTGTTCCGGGCCGACGGTCCAATAGGCGGTGGCCTCGGCGTGCCGTTCAGAAATCATCATTGTGCTTACGAATCTAGTGCCCCTTCCCGTTCGTGGGGAAGGGTGCCGCGCGCGGGCGCGGTGTTATTTGGCCGCCGTTGCGGCTCGTTTTGTGGATGGGCGCCTTGCTCCGGTACCCTAGTCAGGTTGGTGACGTGTCCGAGCGGCCGAAGGTGCAACACTCGAAATGTTGTTTGGTGTAAAAGCCAACGTGGGTTCAAATCCCACCGTCACCGCCAAGGGGGGTTTTACGAATTACCCCCGCCAGTGATTACGAATTCCCCCGGGCATCTTGCCCGGGGGAATTTTTCTTTGGGCGAAGGCCCCAACGTCAGATTCTTGCCCGCGGACCCCTAACGGACGTGTAACGCTATACCGCCCGGGAGCCGCGGCAACTCCGGAATCTGTTTGATCGCACGCCGATGACCCCGGTGCCTCAAGGCTCCGGGGTCATCGTCGAAGGGTGCGGCTAGCTATCCGGTTGGTCCGTTATGAGCTTGGTCCGGCGTGCCCGGGTTTTCTTTGGCTCGGGGCCGAAGTCCCAGTGCTCTCCGCCCCAGGGGCTTTGTAGCCGTCGTTTGAAGGCCCAGTCGCGTACGATCCAGTAGTTCAGGGCGACCAATGAGATTGCCAGGAGGAAACCGGTCCGGGGACGGTTGAAGGTTTTGACGTAGCCGCGTCGCCAGTTGAGCTTGTTCGTCCTGACGTCAGCGTTAAAGGACTCCACCGCGTTCCGGGCGCCGTAAAGTTTGAGCCAAGCTGTCGTTCCGAACAGTGGCCACTGGGATTCACGCGCGTGTTCCTCCGGTCCTACCGTGACCGTTCCCGAGCAGCCGCATTTTGTCTCTGCGGTGTCCGGGGCGCAGTTGGTTTCGTATTTGTAGTCAACGCGCATCGACTCAGCGTTGTTGGGGCAGCGGAGCTTTCCAGCGGTAGCGGGTCCTTTGAATCGTTGTCGACCGGTTTCCGGGTCGCGCGCACCGTGTGGACGGTAGGCGTAGTCGTTTCGCTCATCGAAGCTTTTTGCACGCTTTGCACTTTCCTCGGAACTGATTCCCGATTCGCGGGGCGAGGGCAGCTTTCTGAGCTTCTCGGGGAGGGCTTCGGAAAACAACCCGCCGTCGATGAAGATCGTTCCGCTGTGGGTGCTTGGCTGTGTTGTCTTCTGGTTTTGAGCCAGGTCGAAGACCGGAGAAAGCCCCCTTTGCCAGAGAGGCAGTTGCACGTTTTCGGCCTTAAGCATCGAATAGCCTCTGTCTATGTAGACCCTTGAGAGCCGGTAGCCTTCGGCGGCTACCTTTTTGATAATGTCCAGTGCGGCCACTGCCGCGGCTGCGCGGTCCGAACTGGCTGGTACCAGCACGAATGATCTAAGGACCCGCGGGGCGTCAACGGTTCCTTGAGGGTAGGCGTCGACCGCGAAGTGGGCTTCATATCCGAAGTACATCTCCTTCGGATGGTTGTCCGTGGCCGTTTTCTTACCCCAGCGCGCATCCAGGTCCGCGCACCGCCGCGGGCCCGGATCCGGGATGCCCCCGGATCCGCCGTTCTCCTTGCCTTTTCCGGGCTTGCCCGCACGCCCCGCCGGCTGGATTGGTCGGCGGTACAGGGCGTAGGCCTCCACCCCTGTGCCGTCAATGGCTGTTCCCTCAGGCGATACAAGGTCTTCGGGTATAGAAGCGGCAATCATCCAATTGATGAATAGGTCGAAGGACGAGATCGCATTACGGCTGATCCTGGCCTCGTCAAGGACTTCCCCCGTGGCCGGATCAACCCATGGTTCTTCGTCCATGGTGAACCTCGTCAGCAGTTGCAGAAGGGATGATTTGGTCTGCCACACGTTCTTTGCAGTGGCGGCGCCCTTTACGCCGAGTTCCTTCTTACGCTGCCGGCTGAGCAGTTCGATTTCCTGGGCAACGGCGCTCATGTGCAGGCTCAAGGGATTGCGGTGAAGCATGTGGAACACGGCACCGACAAGGAGGGCCTTGAACGGGACTTTCCGCTTGGGCCCGGTCCGGGATGTTTCGTAGTCGATGACGAGTTTCGGAAGGTTCAGCCGGGCGCACCAGTCAAGCGCAGCAGCGTAGGCCTGCGCTTCGGTCAGCCGAGGGGCATTGCCGAGGTGACGGACGTCCAGTGGTTCAGTCATGAAAGGTCGCCGCCTCTGCAAACCAGTCCTGCGCGTTTCTGAAGTCGATGTACGGCACAAGGTCAATGAGGGACTTCGTGCCCTGAAGACCGGACATGTACATGACTTCGGCCAAATTGCAGCCGCTGCGCAGCATCCGCACCAACCACGTTGTCCGCAATCTGGTGGTCGTTGGACGCCAAACTCCTGGGTATTTGATCACGCCAAGGACCTTGTCAAGCCGCTCAGACGGTGCAGTGTCCGTCAATGGGGCAATAAAAGGCTCGCGGGGGTGCCGGTCGCCGATTTCAAGGAGAAGATCCGCGTACCGCTGGTGCATAGGTACTTTGCGTGCCTTTGCCCCTGGGATGTCCAACATGAAAACGTCCCCGTGCAGAACTAGATGCTCCAGACCCATCGTCATATATTCCTGGGCGTGCAGCCCCGCGCCTAAACCCAGACAAAGCTGCGCCGTCGCGACCCGGCGCTTGAACTTCGTCGACAGCTGTCCCGCCATTTGAAGATACAGTTCGACCTCCGACGGGGAGTACGGCGGCTGAAGCTGACGCATTTCAAAGCTCACCCCCGGAGGCGGCCACGGCGCCCGGCGCGTGACCTCACGTCCCACCCTGACGAGGGCCGCACGGTGGGAAGCCCGCGAACTGGGGACCAGATGAGTTGTGGCCGTCTGGATGTAGTGCTGCACCCTGGACGGGGTGAAGACTATCTCGACATCGAGCAACAGACCGCGCTCGTAAGCCCAGAAGACGTAATAGGCGATCGCGTGGATGTAGTTCTTCATCGTTTCGGGGCTTAGGTATCCAAGTCGTCCGGCTACTTCCCGCACGAACGGACCGATAGCCGACCACGCTTCCGCGGGCACGCGGCCTGGTTTGGGTTCGTAGGTCGAGACGACAGCGCTTGTGCTCCCCTGATTCACGAGGGCCCCCCGCAAATGAACCGGAGCCCGCCGTGATGACGGCACAGCCCATAGCCAGCGGAGCCGTTCGGACTGGGGGCGGCCGCGGCATCGCCTGACAAAAAGATACTGAGGGCTGTAAAAGGGCGCACTGAATCCACGCGTTGCATACCCGGGACAAACTGGGTAGCATCAAGAACGTCATCCAACAAGACGTTTTCCTGAGGGCCCCCTGAAGATGCGCGCCAACGCATCCGCAATTCGGGGGCCTTCGGTGTATCCAGTGCCGCCTCGTGGCGGCTTTTCATAGAGTCGAATGTGCCTTTCTGTGCACTGAATGACGTTGCTACACAACGGCTTGTATCCCGTCAACGAGCATGCTATCCTTGCGGTGGACATGATGTATCCAGCCGAAGTCACGGTACCATGGGGTATGGCTATTAGCATTAATGTCGACGGCACACCGTGAGCAACCCCCGCTACACGCCTAAAGGGTTCGCCGCTGACCCCGCCGAATTTGGGAAGCGGGAACGGATCCTGTGGACCTCCCCGGAAAACGAAACCGCAGCCAGGCAGTGCCTCGCTTCACAGCTGCAACACGAGTTTTCATACCGTATCCTGCGTCGGATAGCCGAGACAGGAATCTCCATCAAGTCCTACTCATCCATGACCGGACAAACGTACGACAGCACAGTAAAAATGCTTCGCGGGGACGCCGTCATGCGCTTGGACCACATAGCCACCGCCGAACGGCTCCTCGGAGGCCTGATAAGACACCCAAGCGCCCCAACGAGAATCGCGTGCGAACCGGACCTCAAGCCAACCCAAACCGCTTCTCCACGCCACAGTTAGGGCGGTCGAGCGACTTTTGGGCGCAGGCTGACGGTCGCCGTTTCCCCTGAATCCCCGTCGACGCCGCGCAACTTCGAGATCCGCCGAAAACAGCCGTTCCCTGCTAAGTACACCGCGTAACGCCAGCCAAACAGGGTTCTGGATCGCCAGGCTCCATATCTGCGTCGGCTTCGGCACATGAACTGTGGGCCAGTAAATTAAGAAATAGCGGTGATTCCGGACACGCTCGTCCAGCCCGCCCCATAAGCGGCTGCGGGAACACGAGCCGGCCAAGTACCAACTCGCCAACTCCCGCGGCCTGGACGAAAGCCTTCCCAGCCCTTCCCGAGCAGCCCAACAGTGCGCTTCTTTCCGGCGCCACCGCGGCTTGCCACTTCCTCCGCCAGGACGATGACTTCACAGCGACAAAGGTGCCTGCGGTTCAACGGCTGGATGGGAAGGGCCGAGAAAGACCGCCGCCGGCTAGGAACCTGTGCGGTGCTAATCTCGGCCCTGATGCCGCTAGTACTCAAGGCAATTGAGCACTGGTGGCGTTAGTGACGCGCCCACATCCGAGGGTCGATTGGTTAGCTCCCGGTCGGCTCCTCTGCATCACATACTAGGCGCCGCCGGACTTCCGCGCTACGCCAATGGGAGACCGGCGCCGGCACCACAACGGATTCGTGATCGCGGTCTTCTGCATGATGGGTGGCGGTACGCGCGGCGGGCGGCCGGGTTCGCAGCAGTGGCATCATCACCGATTTCTCAGATTCCTTCTTCGTTGGATATCCGTCGCCCCTCTGGGCATTTGCGATGTTAGCGAACGCCCAAGAACGTGGGCAGGCCTGAGGTACGCCACGCTGCAACGCCACTTATTGAAGAGACAATCAGGGTCTACGCTGGTCGCTATGACAGCCATAGAGGACGTCGAAGTCATCGTCAATTCTGCGCTCGGCCGGGATGACCATGCCCTGGTGAGCCAGATGCTCAGCCTGATGACTCCGGAGGCTGCCCTACTGTGGCTTCAGGGGTCCGAGCCATTCCTTGGTGGGGCACGGCCCATGGACGTTCTCGCCCTCGATGGCTCCGGCCCTCTCTTGGACGCCTTGGGCGCGATCGAACAAGGCGGATTCGCCTAGATTATGAAGGTGACGGGTGAAAAGACCATTCCTGACAAAGGACGACGTCCTTCGCATCCGGGCCACCGTCGACGCAGACTATTATCGCGACGTGAACAAACTCACCGACGAGACGACGGACGATTTGGGGCCCATCCAGGTACAACCTCCCGCATGGGGAACCGAGACCAGGGCCACCGAACCGCCGTAACGGCGCTGGCCACTACAAACAAAAACGCTCAATTTGAGACGCAGCCGGCAAAGCCAACCTTCGCCACCGCCCCTAATGCGCCGCGTCTATAGCCGATGCGATTGCACACCCGACAGTCACCCTGGCGCTCTGTGGGCAGCGTGTTGCCGTGCTGCGCCGGCTGCGGCAATCCGGATCTCCGGGGCCAGCGGATTTCCCATCGTCATGTGCCGCCTCGATGTTTCCTTGGTGCGCGGCTTCCGCCCCACTCCCTGACTGTTGGCAGCTCTGGCTCTACCGGGTCCGATCGTTCCGGGGCGGTCGTGTTTCTGATTGGCTGGATATTGAACTCGGGAGCTGTTCGTGACCTGAACACACCTTGAAGGTCGCGTTCGGTGGATCCGAGCTGTAACGCCTCAGGATCGTAGCCCACAAGGCCGCCACTAGACCAGCATATCCGCGGCCGTAATCGCAGCAACTGCAAATGCGGAGTCCTGTCTGCCTTGGCTATCGTGTGATCATGGCCATGAAGGACGAACACCGCCTGAGCTCGAGGAGGACCGCCGAGATCATCAAGCGCGAGCTGGAGCACGGAGAGCTTGATTTCGCCTTCCGGGTCATGGTCACCGCCATCAATGACTTCCGTCAGACATCACCGTCGAATCATGAGGAATTCCTGATACCACCGGGCTCCACCGGATCCCTACGGTGGGACACACTGCTTGCAGCGGTCATTGGCCGTGAATGCGAACGGCTCGGAATCCCCAAGCCTCCGTGGACGCAACCGAAGCCCTTGGCGGAAGAGTGGGTTGTCACGACCCTGCCGAACGCCACAGAGAGGTCGCTGGCCAGAATTAGATCCGGAACCCCGGTTGAGTTCTCCCGCCTGGGTATTTGGATCCATGCCCGGGATCTGGACACCATGTAAAACGAAACCAGTTTGCGTCAGCGCCTTCTTTGGGAACTCGGCATCCATCCGGCGGTAACGATAGCGCGAGCGAGGTAGCGGTGTTGTTCAGGCTCGGGCATGCCGGCTTTCTGTGCGACATATGACGTTGCATGGATGAGCTCGCCGAGTAGATGCAGGTCATCCAGTTGCGGGTTCACGCTTGTTACGGTCGCATACCAGCCGCTCCAGTCCAGCTGGCTCACGGGGTACTCCACGTTCCCGGACTGGGAACGGAAATAGGGCTGCTCCCCTGCCGGTGGGATGCGTTCCTGTGCCGGCTGGCGGCTCGGGGCGGCCCACCCGGCGGTGATGACCGCTTGGGCGATGTAATTCTCCCGTTCGTACCAAGGCATGTCGTACGAGGGGTCGTCCGGGCACCGGGTCTCGATTGTGGCTTTCTCGAGCAGGGTGGCGAGCACGTCCACGCTGGCCAGGTGCGGGGAGGCGGCCGTCAAAGCCTCGTACCAGTCGAACCAGTCGAGCCGGGAGACCGAAAAATTCATATCGAGGGATTCGGAGTAGAAGTGCAGGTGCTTATCCCTCTTCGGGTTCCAGTTCCTGGGCGTCCCCGACCGGTGCGCTGCGTTCACCACCGGGCCCCGGCTTCGTCTTCGAACGCGGCCAGTACCCGGGCAGGTTCATCTAGATGATCGACTGGGCGGCCCTCGTCAGCAAACCATGTCGTCGGAGATGTCATCCACAGGACAACGTCAGCACCGTCCCAGCTGTACTCGTCCGCGATCGTCTTCAGGTCCTGCATGAGCGGGCGAACTCTTACCGACCCATTACCGCTGGATGACTGTTCAAATAGGAATTTCGGGTACAACTCCTGGCCCCTGTACCGCAGCGCGAAATCATGCGCTTCCGCCTCGTTCCCAGGACCGAGGGCGTCCCGGACTTCACTCGCCGTCAGAAACCCGAACTCACGTCCGACACGCTTGACCGCGTTGATCGTCGCCTGCACCGACCGGACCAGCTGGGGTGAAACGTCCGCCTCGACGCTCTCCAGGGCGCGGAACACAGCGGCAACAGTTTCCCGCGAATAATCAGGTAGAAGTTGGCCATCGTTGTTCTCGTCTGAGCGTTCTGCAGGTGGGGCCATCCCCTATTTCTCCTCGTTCACCAGAGGTGCATCGATACGCGACTCTAGCCCAAACCTGGAGGGGTGAAAAGCGCTACACCTCGCCTCAGTCGGACCCATGGAGAGTGGCCTTGGCAAGTCTCGCGCACACTGCTATGCGTCCTTACCCAGCGATTCTCGAGCCGGCCCACATGGTCGGTGGCCGCTTCGCACCGCGAGGATGGCGCATGACGTCCGCGCCGCCGCCTGAGGTCACTGCTCGGCCGCCCGTCCGAACTTGCTTCTTGGATCCTTGTCGCCCGAAATCATGCCCGCTGTGGCTCCAGTCGAGTCGATTAGGGTGATGAGCATGAACATAGCGGAGTGGGCCGAGGAGTTGACAGAGTCACTAGCCGACGGCCCGGGCGCGCCCGGGCTGCTAACTCTGGCACAGTGCGGGGACACGACGGCCAGCGACGAGGTCATTGACTTGGCTCGCCATGCCGCTGACGCCGCCGGCTGGCCCTTGTACGAACTCTCCGCCGATCAGGCCGGGGGCACACCCTTCCCACCACAGGAAACCGGCTTCCTTATCCTCCGTGACGTCGTCGCGCCGCTCCCGCCAGGAGTACCCGTACTGGTGGCCGCCTTTCAGCACCTAGTACGCCGAGGTCAGCCCGTGGGCCTCCTAGTGGTGGGCCCTCCGGAGGGCCTCGACGCGCTGCGCAAGCACCCGGCAATGGGATTCCTGAGCCGCGCGGAGTGGGTCGTTCACGACAGATGAGGGAACGTCGAAATCTATACCTCCGACCGGCAGAAATACCGGATTCCTGCGACGGCGCGCCCTCATAGATCGCAGCTTGCCAAGGGGGCCGGTGGAGTCCACCGCACAGCTCAGGCTCTCTCCCATCGGTGTGAAACCCGTCGCACCGGAGACTCAGAACAGGAGCGCTCCCCCGCTGCCTCAGACTTTCCCGGGACCGCTGCGAACTTCAGAGGCGCGCTCGTTAGTGGCCGAGTCCGGCGGCGAACCGTGTGATGGCGTCTTCCGGAGTTGGCGCGGGACCGAAAAGTTCTGTCTGGCGCGTTGTGTTAGCGACGTATCGGCCGCTGTCGAACCAGGCCGCCATGCCTCCCATGTCGCTCATGAGCGGTGCGGATTTCCCCACGATTTTCCCTACGGCTCGGAGCAGTCCGGTGGGCATGGCAAGGACCCTGATCTTCTTATTCCTCAGTCGCGACGCCACGTCGGCGCTTTCGCGCATGCTGGTCGGGCGGGTCCAGCCCAGATCGATGCGTTCTCCGTCTGCGACGTTCGCATCGACTGCTTCCGCGAGGTAGGTCGCGAGGTCGCTGGTCAGGACGAACGTCAGGGGAACGTTCTTGGAGCCGAGCCAGATGATGCGGCCCTTCTCGAACGGGTCGCCGCCGAGTTGGGCGATCTGGTCGAAGAATGCTCCGGGTCGCAGCGCAACGAACGGAACGCCAAGTTCTTCGAGCTTGTCTTCGGCGAGCTTCTTGTGCCAGAAGTGCGGCACATCGGGTGTCTGATCACTTGTGAGGATGCTGGTCAGCACAAAGCGTTTCACTCCGACTTTGCTGGCGGCGACGGCGAGATTGGTGTTGCCGAGGGTGTCGATCTCATGGGCGTTCTTGTTGTTCCCGGTGTAACCGGCAGCCGTGGTAATTACGGCCGCGGCGCCGGTCATCGCTGCGATGAGCGATTCCAAGTCGAGCATGTCGCCGCGGGCAATCTCGACACCCTTGGCTTCGAGTCTGCCCGCATTCGAGGTGGGGCGGACGAGTGCACGCACTTTCTTGCCCCGGGCAAGGAGCCGGTCGACGACCTGACCGCCCAGCGATCCGGTTGCCCCGACGACGAGGACAGGTTCTTGCTCAGACATTTTTCTCCTAATAAATTGTTCATTGCTGTGCACTGGTGGTCGAAATCTGCGCGGGCGCGGGGCACCTCCGGTTGGATCCGGAGGTGCCTCGTGCCTTGTCATCGGGGTTCCCTGACGGGCTCAGAGCCGATTCGCGGTCTCCCGGTGCGGATGTTTCGGCGGACCAATGTTGGTGTTGCGAAGCCTAATAGGGCGGTCCTGCGTCCGGATCGCCCCGCCCGGCAACGTGGCAGGGAGGAACGGGCCGGGCTTTCCGCTGGCCTGGAGGCGCTGTTGATCAGGCCTAGTTGAGAGTCGGGTAATCGGTGTAGCCGTGGTGGTCGCCGCCGAAGAATCCGGTGCGCTCCGGGGTGTTGAAGGGACCCCCGGCCTCGAGCCGCACGGGCAGGTCGGGGTTGGCCAGGAACAGCGCGCCGTAGGCGAGCAGTTCCGCTGTCCCGTCCTCAACCAGCGCCAGTTCGTCAAGGCCGGTCGGTGCCGGGTGGGTGGCGGGGTTAAGGATGAGGGCGCCGGGCCACAGGCTGCGCAGGGTCTGCGTGAGCGGGCGCTGCCCGGGAGATTCCAGGATATGCACATAAGCCAGACCAAGTTCAGCAAGCCCTGCGATGAGGGTGCTGTACGTGTTCTCGAGATCGTCTTCAGTAATGTCGTGCAGCGGGTTCGCGGGAGAAAGCCGGATGCCGACTTTTTCTGCACCGATGGCGTCGGCGACGGCTTTGGCGACTGCGAGCGGAAAAGCCACCCGGCCGGCGATGCTGCCGCCCCAGGAGTCGGTGCGCTGGTTCGCGTTGGAGGAGATGAACTGCTGGATGAGGTAGCCGTTGGCGCCGTGAATCTCGACGCCGTCGAACCCGGCCTCGATCGCGTTGCGTGCCGCCGTCGCGAAATCGGCGACAGTCTCGAGAATCTCGTTCTCTGTGAGGGCCCGGGGTGTCGCGAAGGGCTTCATCCCAGCGTGCGTGTAGATCTGCCCTTCGGCCGCGATTTCGGAGGGGCCGACGACGGTCATCCCGCCCGGCAGCAGGTCCGGATCCCCGACGCGGCCGGTGTGCATGAGTTGGGCGAAGATGACGCCATCGGCGGCGTGTACCGCCTCCGCGACCTTCTTCCACGCCTGCACCTGCTCCGCGGAGTGCAGGCCGGGGGTGTCCGGATAGCCCTGCCCGGCCACGGACGGCTGGACACCTTCACTGATGATGAGCCCGGCACTCGCGCGCTGGGCGTAGTACGTGGCCATTAGGTCAGTCGGGGTTGCGCCCTCGCCGTAGGCACGGCTGCGGGTCATGGGGGCCATTACGATCCGGTTCTTGAGCTTGATCGAACCGAGCGTGAATGGATCAAAGGGCGAAGTCATGGAATCTCCTTGAAGTGATGCAGTGACTTGACTGCCACCCGGAAGGGGTGGAGCGCCGGCACCTAGGTGGAAGCCTCGGCGTGAGCCACCAATTGATTTACAAGGTAGATCGTTGACTGACTCACGCAAATCGAGCATGGCTTAATTGCGTGAGTAAGTCAACTAATGAGTTGTTGATGTATTCTGTACTGCATGACGCAGTTGCAGGACATGTACGAGGAGTCGCGACGGCTGTCGCAGCTATTGGTGGCTGTCGCGGAGCAAGCCAAGGCCAACTTTGCTCAGTCGATTGCCCCGTTCGGCATACCGGTGCATCTGGCACGGGCCGTACTGCTGCTCGACTCCCCGGCACCCATGCGGGAGCTCGCCAACGGCCTGGCATGCGACCGCTCCTACATCACCAGCCTGGCCGACCAGCTGGAGGAGCGGGGCCTCATTGCCCGGGTCCAGGGTGACGACCGGCGAATCAAGCTCCTGGCGCTGACCGAAGCCGGCACCACGTTGCGCGACCAGATGTCCGATGCCGTGGCCCGGCACAGCCTGGTCCTGCAGCGGCTGACCAGCGAGCAGCGCGCGGAGCTCGCCCCCATTCTCAAAACCCTGGCTGGCTCAGGCGCAACCGAAGTTGCACGGGCTGAGTGCTGACTGAGCATCTAGGCTTCGCAGGCACTGTTCGGCCGTGGCCACGTACTTGCGCTTTTTCTGGCCGCTGTTGACAGCACCGACATCGACTAGGAGACAGATCTGTAGGTGCACCATGGCCGTCTCCCTCACGGGGCGCGACCTCACTCGATAGTGCGCAGGTGACGCTTCCTCCTCCCGCCGGGCCTCATCCCGTGGTTCATCTCGGGCTGGCGGCGGTACGACCGGGAGCGGTCCGGGCTGGGCCGTCGGGCCGATCGCTTGGATCGCGATCGCTATCGGGGTGGCCGTCTTCCTGTGTGGAGTTTGCGAGGGCGGCTCTGTTACTTCCAGACTCCGTCAGTCTGTGGGAACGATGGCGATAGCTGCGAGTGTGCTCACGCAGCTCAACGCTGATCAGCGGTGTCGTTATGCGCTTTGTAGTTCATTGACCACGGACACAAGTACGAGCACGTCAGTTTCGGACAGTGGCTGCAAATCGTAGAGAAAGGCATTCATCTCCGCCGTGCAGGCACGTCCCCCATTTGACCAGAACCTGATCCAGAGAAATAGCAGAGCGAAGTCGCCATCCGCCACGCCGCTTCGGACAGCCCGCCGTAGGTCGGTGATGCTTGCGGCTACTTCCTCTTCGCCTAGTGTCGGGCTGGGGGTGCGCAGAGTTATCGGCGCCCTGTCCGAGTGTTTGCTTTCATCCACTTGGGGGTTCTTGTCAAAAGCGCATTGTGCATCCCGGCGCGACGGGAAATCAGAAGGCTCCTGGTGTACTGCTGGTCTTTCGGGATCCTCCATTGGTGGAATTTGCCTGGGTGGTTCCTGGTGCCCAGGAACAGAGTTCAGGTGGCGCTCCTCGTGCACCCGTCCCAACATCTACTCCTTTATTCCGGTTGAAGCCCGTCTTCGCAGCCTTGCACTTCAGAAATCCTGAAGTCTGTCAGTTCGGGGGGTGTGGCCCTGCTGAATTGGCCAACATCCTAGGCCGAGGCATGGCTGTGGTCAGGTGACCAGATAGTGCCAATCTGGGCTCCGCGTGCCCCTTTTTGGGAGCACCGAGTGCTCTTGGAGGTCCAGCAACCGTCGTTCCCCGGCATCGGTTTGGATCCACAGAATGCCCAGATGCGGAGCTATTGTCTCAATCATCCCGTCCATGTTCACCATGCCACTTGAGTCGTAGACTTCCACGTGATCGCCGGCCCGCAGGGAAGACTCGAGTGAGTAGAAGGCCTCGATATCAGGACACGATTTATCATCTTTCGGCACGGTCTTCCTTCCCAAATGATCGTAGTTCTTGCCTGCGCTCAGTGGTGGCGCGCGGAATGGTGGCTCAAGAGCTGTGCTTTCTTCTTCTTTCCGGCCACGGGCCGAGCTTGTCCTTGTTGCCGGCTGCTTCGCCAGGGCCGATGTTGTCGGCGGGGTCGCCCACCTTGTGGACCTTCAGCAGGTTGGTCGAGCCGGCTTTTCCGGGAGGCGAACCGGCGGCGATGACCACCAGGTCGCCGTCCTCGACGATGTCCAGCTCCAGCAGGCTGCGGTCAACCTGGGCCGTCATCTCGTCCGTGTGGCCAACCATCGGGACCAGGACCGGCTGGATGCCCCAGGTCAGTGCCAGCTGGTTCCAGACGTGCTCCACCGGGGTGAAGGCGAAGACCGGCTTGATCGGGCGCAGCCGGGACAGGCGCCGTGCGGAGTCACCGGACTGGGTGAAGGCACAGATGTACTTTGCCTCCAGCTGGTCGGCGATCTCGACGGCGGCGCGGGTGATGGCACCGCCGCGGGTCTTGGGCTTGGTGCCCAGCGGGGGGACGCGCTCGAGGCCGTGCTCTTCGGTGGACTCGATGATCCGGGCCATGGTCTTGACCGTCTTGATCGGGTACTTGCCCACGCTGGTCTCGCCGGAGAGCATGACCGCGTCGGCGCCGTCGAGCACGGCGTTGGCGCAGTCGGAGGCTTCGGCGCGGGTCGGGCGCGGGTTCTCGATCATGGACTCGAGGACCTGGGTGGCCACGATGACCGGCTTGGCCCAGCGGCGGGCCAGTTCAATGGCGCGCTTCTGCACGATCGGCACTTCCTCGAGGGGAAGTTCCACGCCGAGGTCACCACGGGCCACCATGATGGCGTCGAACGCGTCGATGATCCCGGGCAGCTGGTCCACGGCCTGCGGCTTCTCGATCTTGGCGATCACCGGCACGCGGCGGCCTTCCTCATCCATGATCTCGTGGACGCGCTTGATGTCAGCAGCGTCCCTGACGAAGGACAGGGCAACCATGTCCACGCCGCGGCGCATGGCCCAGCGGAGGTCGTCCTCGTCCTTTTCGCTCAGTGCCGGGACGTTGACGGCCACGCCGGGCAGGTTGATGCCCTTGTTGTTCGAGACATACCCGCCCACAATGACCTGCGCAACGACCTTGACGTCGTCAACGTCGATGGCGCGCAGGGCCACCTTGCCGTCGTCGATCAGCAGGGCATCGCCCGGGTTGACGTCCTCGGTGAGGCTCTTGAGCGTCGTGGAGCAGATGTCCTTGGTGCCCGGAACGTCCTCGGTGGTGATCGTGAACGTGTCACCACCGGCAAGCAGGTGCGGCCCGTCGACGAAGCGGCCCAGGCGGATCTTGGGGCCCTGCAGGTCGGCCATGACGGCGACGGCCTTGCCGAGCTGTGCCGCAGCCTTGCGGACGTTTTCGTAGGTGTTGTCGTGCACGGAGTAATCCCCGTGGCTCATGTTCATGCGGGCCACGTCGACGCCGGCTTCCAGCACGGCAAGCGTGTTGTCGAAGCTTGCGATTGCCGGTCCGAACGTGGCCACGATCTTAGCGCGTCTCATATATCTACCTTGTTGGTCACTTGCATTGATGTAAGGTGCCGCCGGGCCATGTGTAACAGCCCCGCTGCGGACAAAAGCCACCGGCTTTAGACGAGTAAGTCCGGGAGCCCACTCTTGCCGGCAGGGCTAGGGGACCCGGACCCAAAGCATGCCGTGTGGCTAAAGCCCGGAGGACGCCCTGATGGTCACATTTTTTGATTCCACTTCGCTGCTGTCGACAAGGACAGCTCGCCGCCCGGAACTGATGACGGACTGCGTTCGAACTCGATGGTCGGCACGCAAAATATTGACGAGATTAGAGATGGTGGCCGTTGAGAACCCGGTCCGTTCGGCCAGTTGGCGCTGAGTGGCGGGGCCGTTGACTCTCAGGTCCTCAAGCAGACTCTCGATGTTCCGCAAGCGCCACGCCGATTGCGACCCCACGCCCGATCGTGGAGCGCTTTGGCGGTGGGAGGTGGGCCTGCTCATGTTCGTTCTCTCCGATCTTGAGTTGTTGGCCGTGAGTACCGCACGCTACTCATAATCAGTCTCCGGTGGCACGGCGGTTCATGCTCTTTTGCGCCCCGGCAGCGGCGGCCAGCAGAAGGTTACTTATCATTGCCTGCTCCCTGAGGCCGCAGCGCTGCTTTTGGACATGGGCGTAGTGTCCTTATCCCGGAGTTCACCAAGGCAAGTTTTAGATACCTTTTCCGGGATTCAGGATTCGTGTCGGGTCAAGGACCGTTTTAATGGCGTGCTGAATATCCAGTGAAGTGGCCCCGAGTTCTTCGCGGATCCACTCTCGCTTGAGTAGCCCCACGCCATGTTCTCCAGTGAGGGTTCCACCCAGACGTTGTGCGAGATGAAACATATCTGCCAGAGCCGCTTTGGCCGGACCTTCGGTGATGGACTCGCCGGGTGCCACGACGATCATGGGGTGCAAGTTGCCGTCGGCGGCGTGGGCGACGCTGAAGATGCGTACATGGTTACGGGCAGCGATTTCCTCGAGGCCTGAAAAGGCCTCTGCGAGCTTGTTCCGTGGTACTGCGATGTCACCAATGGATACCCGGCCCAGCTTTTCCAGGGCAGGGATTGCATCCCGCCTTGCCTTCACAAGGGACGCAGCCTCCGCAGCGTCCCCTGCACGGTTAACGGAGGTTGCGAAGGGTTCGATGGCGCGCACGATTTCATCGAGCTCGAGGTGTGCGCCGTATCCGTCTGTTTGCGCCAGGAGGAATGCTCCCCCCAGCGATCGATGACTCGTTCCCTCGGCTTGGTCGACCGCTTCCATTGTTGGCCCATCCATGAGCTCCAGGATTGCTGGCTGTATGCGTGCTGCCGTTATTGCTGAGGCGGCCCGGCCTGCGGTCTCGATGTCGGGGAAGTAGGCGGCAAGTGTTTCTGTCCGAACGGGCCGGGGGCGCAGCCGCAGGGTGGCCTCAACCACGATGCCAAGGGTGCCTTCCGAACCGACAAAGAGGGCGTTAAGGTCGTAGCCGGTAACACCCTTGATGGTATTGCGACCCGTGCGGAGGATCCGGCCATCGGCAAGCACAACGCGCAGCCCAAGCACGGATTCGCGGGTAACACCGTACTTGGCACACCACATCCCGCCTGCATTTGTCGCAATGTTTCCGCCGATGGAGCATATGGCGGTACTTGCAGGGTCAGGTGCGTAGAAGAGTCCATATTCGGCGGCAGCGGCGTTGACGGCAGCATTGAGCACGCCAGGCTGGACGATGGCAATCATCTCTACCGGGTCGATGTCCAATATCTGGTCCATCTGCGAGAGATCCACCACGACTTCCCCTGCCCGTGCGCTGGCTCCGGCCGCCAGCCCTGTGCCAGCACCCCGCGGGACTATCGGAACCTGGTGAGCATGGGCTATACGAAGCGCATCGACAACGTCGTTCACCGACAGGCATTGGATGACAGCGTCCGGCAGCGAGGGAGGTACAAAGCCCGACCTGTCCGACGACGCGCTGGTTCGGGCCTGCGAGTCTGTGGTTGCGCGAGGGTGTGCCGTCAAAGCCGCAGAGGGACGCGCAATTGGGTCAGAGGGGCTGGATGCGACATCGGCCATGTGGGACATGATGCGACCTTCCGAGGAGTCGTGGGGGTTCAGAGTTGTGATTTCATCAACCAGCGCTGGGTCCGCAACTGGGCTACAGGATGATTCAGTCCGTAGAGCAGGGCAGCGAATGAAAAATTAATTCCGTATGTTGGAATTAAATGAACGCTTTCAAGCAGATTAGGCCAATAGTGTCTACACGTCAACGCACTGCCAGCGGTCGCATTCCCCCAAAACGACTCCCTTAGCCCCGCCGTTTCGGTCTTTTTGCGCATATATCGAACGTGCGAAAATACCAACACTGCGTACACATTTCGGCTATCATTAGGGCCATGACAGTCAGTGCTCTGATGGCCGGGCATCCCATGCCCATGGTCAGCGACCCCCGGCAGACAAGCGTGGCGATCCACACCTACCTCCGGGGCTTGATCATGTCCGGGATTCTTCCGCCGGACACGGTTCTGAAGCAGTCTGAACTGGCAGTATTGCTGGCAGTCAGCAGGACGCCTCTGCGCGAAGCTTTCCGCATGTTGCAGGAAGAAGGCCTGATTGAGGCCGACGTCAACCAGCGGGCAAAGGTGAGTAAGTTTGAGCCGGAGGCTCTCGACTCGTTGTATGCTGCCCGGATCTCCCTGGAGTGCCTTGGTGTGCACATGACGTCCGGTCGCCTCACACCTGAGGAGCTGCGCGAAGGACGCCGACTTCTTAAAGCAATGAACCGCGCTGCGGTCGGGGAAGATTTTGAGTCGTGGACGACCCTTCATCGCCGTTTTCATGCCGTTCTCATCTCGCGGTCGAGTTCGTTCGTTGGACGGACCATTGCATCTTTCGCAGCTCACAGCGAGCGTTACTGGCGGGTTTATAGGTCCGATACACCAGGCTCGTTGGCCGACCGGCACGGGGAGCACGAGCGACTCCTGCAGGCAGTCATTGACGGGGATCGCGAACGGGCCGCCGAGCTCATGGCACAGCACCTTTCAATCACCGCAATCGCGGTGCTGTCGGGCCTCAAGCCCGGATTTGAGCCCAGTGCGGTCATGTCAGCTGTCCGGATGATTACCGGTGGTCTTAGCGACGGGGCTGCGGCTGAACCTCACTCACCAGACCTGGAAGCCGCAGTCTAACGAGCTCGCAAACTGGGCCACGCATAGTGCGCGCCAGTTTCTGGCCCATTCCCGACCCGTCGTGCTTGACGCCGGCGGCCACCTCATCGCCGCAGAAAGACAGGACGGATCATCGAATAAAAGATTCGAAATCGCCCACGCGAAGGCATTCGGAGCCGTCTCTTTGGGTATCGGCTCACGGGCGCTGATGAACAGAGCCGAGGAGCAGCCGTATTTCGTCCTCGCGGCGCCTCCCAGGCCATCGGTTGGGGACTGGTCGCCGTGCCAGGTGGCGTGTTGGTCCGGTCCAATACGGGCGACCTGATCGGGGCCGTTGGCGTTTCGGGCGACCACTCTGACAACGACGAGAAAGCGGCCATCGAAGGAATTGAGGGTTCCGGGTTGCAGGCTCAAGCGGCCTGACAACGGCGGTGAACCATGTTTGACGACTGGATGCCCTACTCAGGTGCCGTCCGCATGACCATATTTCGAAAGGCCAATCCATGATCCAAGCAAAGATCTCCTCGGTCCGGATGATCGAGCTGTCGGCGCTGCTGCCCGCCGATCCGTCAGACCGGGGATACCCCCCGCACTCTCGCCCCCTTAGCGTCTACACCCACCACCATCCCGCCGAGGGATGGCCGGCGTCTCCAAACCCGCGACGCAAGACCTCCCTCTACCTTGAGATCGGCACCACCGCCGGGGTAACCGGGCGGTATGGACCCATCGACCAGGAAGCCGTGGCTCCACTGAAGGAAGGCATGGCCACCTCACTCCTCGGCCTTGACGCCCTGGCGAACTCGTACGTCTGGGAGGTGCTCCAACGCGGGAACCGGCACTCCCGCCACGGCAACCGCAAAATTGCCATCAGCGCCGTCGATAACGCCCTGTGGGACCTGCGGGGGCGGCTTCTTGGACTCCCCGTCTGGCAACTGCTCGGCGGATCCGGACGCAGCCGGATTCCCGCCTACGCCAGTACTCTCGGTACGTTCCACGGAGAGGGGGAAGTGGAGCGTACAGCAGCTCGACTGCTCGACGAAGGTTACACAGCGCAGAAATGGTTTTTCGCGGACGGCCCGGGACAGGGCGTCGAGGGAATGAACCGCAACGTGGCCCTCGTGGAACGAACGCGCGGAACTGTTGGCCATCGTTCCGCGCTCATGTTCGACGCCTTCATGAGCTGGGACCCCACCTACGCCCGACGGTGGTGCACTCGCGTAGAGCACCTGCACCCGGACTGGCTCGAGGAACCATTCGCCACCGGCTCCATAGAGTCCTTCGCCCAGCTCCGTGCCTCCACATCGATTCCGCTGGCAACCGGCGAACACCTCTACGACCGCCACGACATCCTGCCGTTCCTTCAGCGCGGGCTGCTCACCGTCCTTCAGGTGGACCCGGAGTGGTGCGGCGGCGTCACAGAACTGGCGCGGATGTGTGCCCTGGCCGAAACATACGGGGTCCCTGTGATCCCCCACGGTCATGGGATCCATGCCGCACTGCACCTCGTAGCCAGCCAATCCCCAGAAACCTGCCCCCGCGTCGAATACCTTTTCCATCACATGCCCGAACGGCATTTCTTCGAGGTGGATACCCCCGCGCCGGTCGGTGGAAGTTTTGCGCTGCCCTCACGCCCCGGCTTTGGTATCGAGTTTGCAGAGGATCGCATCAAAGAATCCCGCGAGATCTTGGCCACTGCATGAGCAGGGGAAAGAAGAAACCATGACAGCCATTGTTTACTCCGCCTACAACGCTGCTCCCGCAGGGCTCGCTGATGACGCCACAGCCGAAGACCTCTGGTACTCGGCACTCCGATCAGAACCTCGAATCGGTGGGCTGGAGCTCCCCGTCATTGGCGGCACGTTGCATCCCCATGGCCTGGACAGGATGGCCGACCTGCTCGATCCCGAGTGGTCAAACACCATCAGTGCCATGTCAATGACCCTAGGCGCCCTCACATCCAGCCCGCACTACGGCCTGGCATCGGTAGATCGCGGGGGCCGCCAACTTGCCCTGGCGGACATTGCCGATGCGCGAGAGGCGACGCTGCGACTGCAGGAACGTCTTGGGCCGGACTCTGTGCGGGCCTTCGCACTCCAATCCGCTCCGCGCGCGGACCGGTCCCGCCTGTCAGCTTTCACAGAGTCTCTCGCGGAAATCGCTACTTGGGACTGGGGAAATATCGAACTGCTCGTTGAGCACTCGGATGCCCTCATTGCCGGCCAGACACCGCAGAAGGGTTATCTTGCTCTGGAAGAAGAGGTGGCGGCTGTACGTTCAGTGGCGGCTTCGAATGCCCAGCGCATACGCCATCTCCTCAACTGGGGCAGGTCTGCCATTGAGGGCCGTAATGCGACCACGCCGTGTGACCACATCCAAATCGTAGGTGCAGGGCTGGGAGGGTTCGCCTTCTCGGGAGCGGGTCCCCTCGCGACCAAACGCAGCGCCGAATGGGAAGACGCGCACCTGGGCCTCTCAGCGGATGAGCCAGAATCCCTGCTCAGCCGCGACGCGCTCCATGCAGTGCTGACAAAACTTCCGGACGACTTGTCTTACATCGGGGTCAAGACAGGGGCGGCGGCACGGTCCCGCGGCCTGGAACGACTTCAGCTCGGGCTTTCCATGCTCGGCGCACTTTCCCAGATTGGACGCAGGAGCGCACTGATGGGTTAATTGCTGGCTTCGAGGTGCGCCCGTTCAAGACGGCGGACCATGTTCCTCGATGTAGATCCTGCCAGCAAGGGTAGCCCTGACCGTGGAGGTACGGACGCAGAGTTCATCATGTTCCGTCCTGGTGGGCTGCCGGTACGTCCGGATCGGCGCGGATGGGGTCCAAACTACTCATCCCGGTAGGCCAGTGGTAGCCCCCACGAGGACGGGTCGATCGATGGCAGGCACAGCGATGGTCGTCCAGGCGTCAAGGCTGTTGCTTCTCGGCATCTGTGCGGGATCGTCCTAGCCCTCGCACTCGATGCAGTAAGAGTGGCCGTCCTTTTCACGCGCGAGCTGGGACCGGTGCCGGACCAGAAAACAGGAATAGCAGGTGAACTCGTCCTCGCCCTGGGGAACTACCTGGACAATCAGTTCCTCGGCGACAAACTCCCCTCCGGGAGTCATGGCGTCGTCGAGTGCGTCCGATTCGTCCAGCTCACGGACGACGGTCTGGGCATCCGGGGCGTTCGCGGACTGCAGCGCCTCGAGCGAGCGTTGCTGTGATTCCCTGACGTCGGAACGTACTTCGTCGTAATCGGTGGCCACTTTTGGTCATTCTCATTTCTGGCGTTCTTATCTGACGGAAATTCAACGCACGCCGACGGCGTAGTATTCCCCTCAAGGATGCCCGTGGGCCACGTCGGGGAACCCGAATATTCTGGACCCGGCTCTTCCTGGACTGCGGGCCGCAAAAACACACCATGCGCCGGACCGGAGTCCTCGGTTGTCTCGCGCCGCGCGGACTGGATACTGGACCCGCACTTCGTCAGCGGACACCGAGCCTATCCCCATGGCCGGATGTCGGATAAACTTCATGTGTTGCCCCGGACCCCGGTAGCGCCCCTTGGTCGGAGAGCTATCCGGGAGGACGCCATGCACGATGCCAGGTTACCCAAGTATCAGAACTGCATCCATTCAGGGTCCACATCCCTCTCTGCAGACCCCAGCCGCACCTCCGCCGGACCTCACGGACACACACGCGGAACAGCGCGGACCTGCGGCTAAGAGGGCCCCCGTTCCGCTTACTTCATCGCCTCTGCCAGATGAGACCCCCGGGCTCCCGCCCCATGAGCAAGCGGGACGTTTACGGGGGCTGCGTGCGCCAAGCGAGTACCTTCGCCCCTTCCAGTGCCAGGCACTCCGCCGCCGCACCAGGCTCCGAACCTTGGCGGGATTATCTTTTGGCTGAAATCGAAGACCTTAGCGCGGAACTCCAAACGAAGGTGGCCCGCTTTACTTTGTTTCGGTCGCTCCAATTCTCGGGTGAGACCTCCCGGCCAGGCAACGAAGCTGCCTTCAAATCCATGAACGACGCCCTCGAGGATATCTCCGCGGTGACACCGGGCATCGAACTGGCGTCCCACCAGTAATTTCTCCGGATTGGCCGGCCACAACACGGGCCCCGATCCTCCTAGGCGCCAATAGTCAGGAATCACAGGATGATCAGCACCATTGAGGCCAGCCGAACGTTTTTTGTCGAGGCCAATGAACCACACGAGATCGAACAAGAGCTGAACGCCGCAGTGGACGCGGCGCGCCAGCACGCCATGAAAGATGGCAGCCAGGGCATCCTGGTGACCCGGCACGGACACTCGATCTTCACCGTTCCCGTCAGCAGCAAAGTCCCTTATGGACAGACGAACGAAGAGAATGGGCCGGTCGGAAGTCCGAGGCCGCCTCAATCGCTTGGTCAAGGAGTTCAGCACGACGCCTGACAACAGCGCCCACCGATTCTGGAGGGTGCTGACGGTCCCGGCCCGCGCCTCGCCACGACAACTTCCTTGGCATAGCCGGCACCGCAGCGATGCCCGCCGGACCCGGCGATGTGGTCGGCCCCTGTTGCTATCGGAGCAGCGGGCACGGCACCTCCCATCGTATTCCGCTCCCCTGCTGTGTATGCACTTTGTTTCCACATGAAAGACCATCGTGGCCCGATGTGCCGCAGGGGCGAACTTCCGCAAGGCGAAAAGTGCTTTCCAAGGCTCCAAAAAGTGTGTACAGTATTTCTCACGACCGGTGAGGCAAGTCACACCACCGGAAATCCAAACTTTTTGACAAGGAGGTCAGATGAAGACGTATCGACTTAGGCTGGCGACCATCGGGGCTACTGTTCTCGCAATGTCCCTGGTCGGGTGCGGGGCAGGCTCGACTGACACACAAGGCACTACTGCAACGGAACTCAAGCTCGCAGTGGCGGTGGACAATGACACCTTCGACCCGGCCCAGCTTTCTGGCGGGGCGAAGGACAATTACTGGCAGGCCGTGTACGACACGGTGCTCAAATTGAATTATGAGACGCTCAAGCCCGAACCCAATCTGGCGACCGAGTGGTCCTACAATTCGGACAAAACCGAGTTGACAGTCAAACTCCGGGACGACGTGAAGTTCTCTGACGGTTCGAAGCTGACCGCCGAGGCCCTCAAAGTCAACGCTCTTGCTCTCCGGGACAACTCCGGCAGCAGCAGCATCATGATGACGCATCTGGCCGACGTGCAGGTTGTGGATGAAAAGACGGCCGTGTACAAGCTGAAGGAAGCTGACCCGGCATTCGTCGGCTACCTCACCACCATGGGCGGGGCCATCGGTAACCCGAAGAACGTCGGTACGAAAGACATTGCGACCAAACCCGCAGGTTCCGGCCCCTACATCCTTGACGACTCTCGCACGGTCGCGGCGTCCCAGTATGTCTTCAAGCGCAACCCCGCGTATTGGAACACCAAAAGTTTCCCCTATGACGAAATCGACCTCCTCCCGATCAACGAGGCCTCGGCAAGGGTCAACGCCGTGAAGTCCCATCAGGTTAACGGCGGCGTGTACGATCCAGCAGCGCGCCAGGAACTCGAGTCCAGCGGCCTGAAGGTGGGATCCCAGGCGGTTGACTGGCGCGGCCTGATGCTGGTCGACCGGGAGGGCAAGATGACGCCGGCACTGTCCGACGTCCGCGTGCGGCAGGCCATCAACTATGCGCTGGACCGCAAATCATTCCTCGACAACATTGAACTCGGCCAGGGTGTAACCACAAGCCAGATCTTCATCCCCGGCAACGTCGGTTACGTCCCCGAGCTGGACAACCGTTACCCATTCGATCCTGCCAAGGCCAAGGAACTGCTCAAGGAGGCGGGGTACGCGGACGGTTTTGATCTTGTCCTGCCCGCGTTCGACTTCCGCAGCGGGGTTCAGCCCGTCATGGTCCAGCAGCTCGCTGACGTGGGAATCCGCGTGAAGACCCAGCAGGTCGTACCCGATCAGTACAACTCGGTCATGAAGTCCGGTAAGTTCTCGGCCTTCTGGATGCAGCTCACCTCCGGCGACGCGTGGCGCAACGTGGAGAAGACCCTCCCGGCCAAGGCCACCTGGAACTCCTTCCACACACAGAGTCCTGAACTGACTGCGCTGATCGACAAGGCCCGGGCAGCCTATGGCGACGATAAAGCGTATAAGGATGCGATGGGCGCCGTCAGCACGTACATCGTGGAGCAGGCGTACTTCGCTCCGTGGTACCGGATCAATTCCCTCTTTGTGACCGACAACACGTTCGACTTTACGTACACGCCCTGGGCCACCACGCCCGAACTCCGGACATACCGGCCGACTTCCTGAGCTGGCCCCAGGTGTTGGGGATACCGAATTGGAGTATCCCCAACACCGAACAAGAAACCATTGCGAGGAGGCAATGAATGTTGCACTTTATAGTCAAGCGAGTGCTTATGGGCGTCGCTTTGCTGCTCGGGGTCTCAACCGTCACCTATGCCCTGATCTATAGCGGCGGATCCAACATCGCTGACCAGGTCCTCGGTGGCGAGGCAAGTCCTGAGGCTGTGGCTGCGAAGGCCGCAGAGCTGGGGCTCGACCAGCCTCTATGGCAGCAATACCTCGGCTGGCTGGCCGGCGCGGTCCACGGCGACCTGGGAACATCCTGGTACACGTCACAGGATGTTCTGACAACCATCCTTCAGAGGCTTTCCGTTACCCTGTCAATCGTCGTGCTGTCCATTGTGCTGGTGACAATATTCAGCGTCTGCGTCGGAGTGCTGGCTGCGGTGAAGCGGGGCTGGATCGACAGTGCTCTGCAGTTCGTCTCCGTCATTGGCCTGGCACTACCCAGCTTCTGGGTTGCTCTTGTTCTTGTGCTGGTGTTCGCCATTTCACTGCATGTCCTGCCGGCCACCGGTTTCGTCCCCTTCGCCAAATCACCCTCCGCATGGTTCTCGTCAGTCATCCTGCCTGTTACCGCGCTGTCCATCGGCGCGAGCAGTGCAACGGCGCAGCAAGTCCGCTCAGCTGTCATTTCCGTGCTCGAACAGGACTACATCAGGACTCTTCGCGCCCGTGGCCTCTCCGGCCGACGTGTCCTATGGGGACATGTGCTGCGCAACGCGGCCCCACCGGCCCTGACTGTGCTGTCGCTGCAGTTCATCTCGCTGGTGGGCGGGGCCGTCATCATCGAGCGCGTCTACGCAATCAATGGAATGGGGTCCCTGGCAGTGGACTCGACCCTAAAAAATGACATCCCCGTCGTGGTGGGCGTGATGGTGACGATGACCGTTGTTGTGGTCATCGTGAATCTTGCCATCGATATCCTCAACGGCTTCATCAACCCGAAGGCACGAATTGAGTCATGAGTGAATCGACGACTATCAGTTTTAACGACGCCACGACTGCTGCTGCAGAGGGCAGGAGCGGCCTGGTCCGGAGATTCCTGCACCGCCCGCTTGGCGTAGCGGCCCTGGCCATTTTGGCCCTCCTCGTGTTCTGCGCTGTTTTCGCGCCTTTCATTACCTGGAACGAACCCGGGATGGCGAGCCTGAACCGCATTAATGCTGTTCCGGGTGGAGGCTACCTCCTGGGCGGCGACAGTGCCGGCCGGGATGTCTTCGCCAGGCTAATCTATGGCACGCGCCTGACCCTTGTCGGTGCCCTCATTGCGGCTGCCGTTGCCGCCGTCGTCGGTGTGGGCTTCGGTCTCGTTGCCGGCTACCGCGGCAAGAGCTTCGACCTGATTGGTGGCGGCATTTCCGATCTTGTGATGGTGCTGCCGAGCATGATCGTGCTCGTCGCCCTCTACACGGTGACAGGGCCCAACGCCTATATCGCCATGTCAGTCCTGGGAATCATGCTGGCACCGAGCTTCTTCCGCCTGACACGCAACATGGTCATCCAGGTCCGGAAAAACCTGTACGTCGACGCGGCCAAGGTTGCCGGGCTGTCCGACTCCCGGATCATCTCCCGCCATATCCTTTCGGCGGTGCGTGCGCCAATCGTCATCCACTTCGTACTCATCATGAGTGTCGCGATCATTGTGCAGTCAGGCCTGGACTTCATCGGTCTGGGTGACCCCGCCGTTCCGACCTGGGGCGGAATGCTGCAGGATGCCTTCCGCGCCATCTACCAGGCGCCCACCTCTTTCATCTGGCCGGGGCTTGCGATTGGCATTACGGTGGCGAGTCTCATGCTGCTGGGCAACGCGCTGCGTGACGCCATGGAGGACCTCGCGCCGCAGGCCAAACGCCGCCGTGCCCCCCGCGGAAAGTCAACTGGGCGTGTCCAGGACAAAGCCCAGTCCGCAACGCCAGAGGCAAAACCGGAGATCAGTCCGGACGTGCTGATGAGGGTCGACGGTCTGGTTGTCGGCTACGACCGTAAAGACGGAACGCTGACGAAAGTCGTTGACGGAGTTTCGTTCGATGTTCGCGCCGGGGAAATGCTTGGGGTGGTTGGTGAGTCCGGTTCAGGCAAAACGCAGACGGCGCTGGCTGTGCTTCGGCTCCTTCCCTACGGAGGAAAGATCGCCGCGGGCCGTGTCTGGTTGGCGGGAAACGAGATCACCACCGCCGATGAGAAGGAAATGACCAAACTGCGGGGCGTAGAGATCGCCTACATCCCCCAGGAACCGATGAGTAACCTCGACCCCTCCGCCCGGATCGGAAGCCAATTGGCCGAACCAATCCGGATCAAACTCGGCATTTCACGGGACGAAGCCAAGAAGCGCGCCCTTGACCTGCTGAAGCAGGTCAACATTTCCGATCCGCAGCGCGTCTATGATTCCTACCCGCACGAAATCAGCGGCGGCATGGCCCAGCGGGTCCTTATCGCCGGGGCCGTCTCGTGCGACCCGCAGCTGATCATCGCGGACGAACCCACTACGGCGCTGGACGTCACGGTCCAGGCCGAAATCCTGGAAATCCTGCGCCGCCTACAGAAGTCCCGGGGTCTCGCAGTCATGCTCGTGACGCACAACTTCGGTGTCGTAGCAGACGTCTGCGACCGGGTAGTGGTGATGAAATCCGGAAAAATCATCGAACAGAACGACGTGACCTCGATCTTCTCCAACCCGCGTCACGAATACACACAGATGCTTCTCAACTCCACACTTCATGGCCGGCCCGCACGGGTCCAGCGCGACAACACGGAGGTCATACATTGAGCACGCTAACTGAGCGCAGCGGGGAATTGCTCAGGGTCCAAGACCTCGAGGTCGAATTCCGGAGCCGGCACTTCAGAGGAAAGCCCTTCCAAGCCTTGAAGCGCGTCTCTCTCGACATCCGCCCCGGCGAGACCGTGGGCCTGGTCGGTGAGTCCGGATCCGGCAAGACTACCCTCGGCAGGGCAGTGCTCGGGCTTGCCCCGGTCGCCGCCGGCAGCATCCACTTTCGCGGCCGGGACATTACCCACCTTTCCCGACGTGAACGCCGCGGCATGTCCAGCGACCTCCAGGTGGTTTTCCAGGATCCGTACAACTCGCTGAACCCTTCGATGGAAATCGCCGACATTCTTTCGGAACCGCTGCGTGCACGCGGACTCGCAGGCGCGGAGGCCCGAAACCGGGTTACCGAATTGCTGGACAGGGTGAATCTTCCGCGGGATGCGGGACGGCGCCTACCCCGCGAGTTCTCCGGCGGGCAACGCCAGCGCATCGCGATCGCCCGGGCACTGGCGCTCGAACCGTCACTGATCGTTTGCGATGAACCAGTTTCTGCCCTCGACCTGTCCAACCAGGCGCGCATCCTCGATCTCTTCATTGAGATTCAGGAGGCCACCGGTGTGGCGTACCTCTTCGTTTCCCACGACCTGGAGGTTGTGCGGTACATCAGCCATCGCGTAGCCGTCATGCTGCACGGGGAAATAGTCGAATACGGAGACGGGGACACGGTCACCTCAACCCCCCAGCACCCGTACACGCAGAAGCTCCTGATGGCGTCTCCCGTGCCTGACCCCTTGGCGCAGGCGCAACGACGCCATGAACGCGCTGCTCTCCGCGGCACCGGAGCCTGAGCCGCATGCCTGAAACTCTGATGCTCCCGCCCACAGGAGGTGGCCCCGTGGATCCGAAAGGTGCAGTGACCGGGGTGCAGTCCGTTCAGCGGACCTTCGCGTTGCTCGAGCGGATGGGCGCATCGGGCGGAGAAGCAGGCATCTCCGAACTGGCCACCGACCTTGGGGTCGCACTCCCAACAGCACACCGACTGATTCGCACGCTCACAAAAATGGGGTACGTCCGGCAGCTGCCCTCGCGCAGATACGCCTTAGGGCCCTCCCTGGCGTTACTGGGCGGCAAGGCTTCAGGTTTCTTCGCTGAATGGGCCCGCCCCGTCCTCTCACGCCTGGAAGCGAAGATCAACGAAACGGCCAACCTGGCGACGCTGGACGGTGACATGGTGACCTACATCGGCCAGGTCCCGGGGCGGCGCCAAATGCGGATGTTCATCGAAGTGGGCAAACGCGTCCCGCTGCACTCCACAGGGGTGGGCAAGGCAATTCTTGCGCAACTGGACGACGACAAAGCGATACAGCTGCTGCAGGGCAACAAAATGCTCCGGTACACCGAGACCACCATCGTCGATTTCGAGGCCATGAGGCAGGAACTGGCCCTGATCCGCGGCCGCGGGTACGCGGTCGACGAAGGCGAACAGGAAATGGGGGTCCGCTGCTACGCGATGGGCGTGCCCGGTGCTGTTGTCCCCATGGCGGTCTCGGTATCAGGACCAACCTCCCGGATGACCGCCGAACGCGAGTCGTCAATCGTCGCGTCCCTCCGGGCAGCCGCACTGGAGCTCAGCGGCGTCCTTGGCGGCGGCCTGAACCCTGCGCCCATCCGGCCTAACCCAACAAACCTACGAAAAGACAAGAGATAGGAATCCTATGGACATCGAAGACATGGAGTCAGCAAAGCGCGACTGGCTACGGGAACACAAACCGCTCACCATTCCACATGTTCTCGACAACCCGCCGCCCTTCCACACCAAAGTGACCGAGTGGGGCGAACGGCCCTACTGGTACCCCGACGGCCGCAAACTTGCCTTTATCGGGAAGAACTACGGCGACGCCTTCGAGTACGACCTGGAAACCGGCGAATCCATTAACATCACCGAGCACGGCGAATACCACTCGTTCCTCCGCGTCCTGGTCATGCACAACGGCGACTACCTCCTCGTGGGGCCCAAGGAATTCAAGGACCGGATCACCAGCCGCATCCACGAGTCGGAGATCTGGTGGATGCCCGCAGACAGGCACCTCCCCCCCACACCCCTTGATGATACGTTCATCCAGGAAGGCCTCGCCGTCTCGTGGACCAGTCCGACCATCTCTTACCTTCAGGGCTACCACCAGAACCCTGAACTGCCCAAGTTCACCTACCAGATCCATGTCCGGGACATTGAATATGGCGCCGATGGCCGCCCGCACCTTGGCCCGGACCGCGTCGTCTACACCGGCGGCCAGTACCGCTGGTGCGAACCACAGGACTTCCGCTTCGATGACACCGAAATTATCTTCGCCGAGTACCAGGGCCCTGAGCGTGGAGACCGTGCCGAGTACAACTCCGTAACCCGCGGCGTCAACCTAGTCACAGGCCGAGTGCGCACCTACGTCGACGAAACGAACCGGCACAACGAACCCGAGGGGATCTTCCCCGACAACGAGCACATTTGCCTGGAATCCTCCTGTGACGTGGACAAGCCCTATCCGCCCAAGGATCTCTGGAAGCTGAAGCTGGATGGATCCATGCGTCGGGTACGAATGACCCGGATGCCCGACGACCACTCCTGGCGCGCCGTCAATTCAAACATCAGCCCGGATGGCAAAACGATGGCCTTCATGCTGGGGCTGCAAAGCGACGAAGCGGGCTACGGCCGCGGCATCGGCCTGTTCGACCTTGAGGCATGGGAAAAGACTCCAGAAGCCCAAGAGTGGGAAACACCCCTGTCACGGGTGGAAAGCCAGCCCAGGCCACTCCCCCGCGGCGCGGCGTTCTGACAATCCCCCCCATCCGGAGCGCGGGCCAGGGGCCGGTGAGGCGTACACCGGTCATAGTCCGTGGGCTGTGAAACGTCAGGGTGCCTGGGCCTCCGCCCAGGCACCCTGACACCAGCGTCGAATCGAAAGTCTTCAGACGCGGCGAGCCGGTTCCCGGCAACACACTTTGTTTCAGTTTCGGTCCGCAGCTATCGCGGAAATAATAAGGAGTCCAGCGCAACATGTCAGATTCACAGGTGGCCAAGCAGCCCCGTCAGATCGCTTACGGGGCCGTCTACTACCGGAAGTCCAACCCGCCCCGGCAAGACTGGGAACGCGATTACGCGGTTGCAGCCGAGGACGGGATGACGGCGTTCCGGCACTGGTTCATGTGGTCTGTCATCCAGCCGGCACCCGATCGCTGGGAATGGGATGACTTCGACGCGCAGTTCGACCTCGCAGAACGCAACGGGCTGGAAACCGTCATTGCCGAACTCACCAAGACCGCGCCGGAGTGGGTGTTCAAGCGGTTGCCACACACGAGGTACCAGCGGCGTAATGGTTCCGCCGTGGAGTCCGGAATGTTCGACTCCAGCGCCATCGGCGGCAATCCAGGGGTTTGCCTTGACAACGAGGACGCACGCGAACTCGCGGGCGAATTCCTCACACGCCTGGTCACCCGGTATCGGGACCGCGCCTCCCTCACCGGATATGACGTCTGGAACGAGTGCAACTACGAGGAAGACGCCTGCTACTGCGATGCCACGGCGGACCGTTTCCGCCAATGGCTGGCGGCGAAATACGGTGGACCTGAAGCTCTTGGCGCCGCATGGGGACGCCACGTTACCTCCTTCGAAGACATCGTCCCGCCCCGCGGGGGCTACGCCTACGGAGATGTACTCGACTGGCTAGAATTCCGCCGCGACAATGCCTACCGCCTCATGCGCTGGCGCATAGACCTGATCCGGAATCTCGACCCGTCCAACAGCATCATCGCCCATGGAGTCGCCGCGACCCTTGGGCACGCGTCCTCCCGCGGTGCCGATGACTGGCGGGCCGCAAACGACGTCGATCTCTATGGCATGACCTTCGTACCCGCACGGCATGGCGACGAAGCATGGCGCCAGCCCCTGGCCCTTGATCTGACCCGCTCGGCATCGCGTGGGAAGCCATTCTGGCATGCCGAACTTCAGGGCGGTCCGCTTTGGCTGCAGCCGCAGGTCGTGGGCCGATCTCGGGATGACGGACGAATCGCCTCACCCGACGACATCCGCTACTGGAACCTGACCAGCTTCGCCCACGGTGCTTCTGGTCTGTTTTACCTGCGGTGGCGGCCACTGCTCAACGGGCCCCTGTTTGGTGCCTTCGGCCCCTACGGCATGGATGGCGAACGCACGCCCAGATCCGCTGCCGTCGCTGACATGGCGGAGTGGGTCAATGCCCCGGCACGATCAGAACTGTGGGAGGCCCGGCCGTGGCAGGCCGACGTCGCCATCGTCGTTGTCCCCGAGTCGCAGGACCTCGCCTATGCTCAGCAGTTAAACGCCTCCACGGGTGCTGGACTGGCGAATCATTGGGTCAGCTCGGCTGAATACCACGACGCTGCTTCCGGGGCCTGGCGAGCATTCTTCGACAACGGTATCCGTGCAGACTTCGTTCACGTAGATGACCTCATCGACAGCGGCTACAAGGCGGTATACCTTCCTTACCCCCTCATGCTCAAGGACGAGACTGTTTCGACGCTGCGCCGGTGGGTTGAAGCTGGAGGTCGCCTCATCTCCGAGGCCTGCCCCGGCTACTTCGGCCAGAACGGATGGGTACAGCCACGCCAACCCGGCCGTGCTCTGGATGAACTGTTTGGAGTGCGCGAAGTGGATGTGGAATTCGTTCCGGACCTACTGGACCAAACAACCATGTCCACCCCAAAGGGCGAACTTCGCATAGGCGGGAACCGCCAGTGGTACGAAACAACGACCGGCACGGCCCTGGGAACCCACGATGACGGCCGTACAGCCGTCGTCGAAAATTCATCCGGAAACGGTCAGACGCTCCTGTTGGGGTCCCACCCGGGAATTGGATATGCCCGGCACGAAGACCCTGCCTCACGGGATATTTTCGCGTGGATGGTGGACTGGGCCGGTGTGAGCCCGCAGGCATCAACGGACGACGCAGACATTATTGTGCGCCTGCATCGCGCAGATGGCCAGCTTGCCGTGTGGGTCCTAAACCCTACTCGCAGCCAGCGTGAAGCGGTCATCTCTGTGCGCGAAGACCTGTCTTCGGGTGCCGTTCCCCGTCTGCACCGCGGCGGGGACGATGCAGTCCGCCGAATCGGACCGCACGAATTCGTGGTGACGCTGCCGGCGCGTGACGCCGTCGTCTTCATGATCGACGCAGGGGACCAGTAATGTCAGCGATCCTTAGCCAAACCGCGCCCGCCCGAATGGCCGGGCCGGACTGGTGGCGTGCTCCGTTCCGGATGATGCAAACAAATCTGCGCCTCATCGACGCGGGGCTGGACGCCGACAGTGTCGCTGATTTTGTTAAAGCTCACGGGGCTGATGCCTGGCTGCTCAACACGGGCGGAATCTATGCCAGCTACCCCAGTGACCTTGCATCTCAGACGCCCAATCCCAACCTGGATCTGAGGCCCTCCGGCGACATCGTCCTTGACGCTGTCAAAGCAGCCCACGATCGTGGGCTGAAACTACTTGCCCGCATGGACTTCTCCAAAGTGCTGCCCCATATGGCTGCTGCAAACCCCGATTGGCTATACGTCAGCGCCGACGGCAAACACCAGATATTCAACGATCTGGTTACGACCTGCCCAAGCGCGGGCTACTTCCAGGAGGAAGTGTTCACCATCCTCGATGAAGTCCTGACACGGTACGACGTGGACGGATTCTTTATCAACTGGTTCATGTACAGCGAAATGAACTACGCCCATGAATACCTTGGGCCCTGCCACTGTGAAACCTGCGCAAAGGCGTGGGCCAAGGAAACCGGGGAACACCTTCCGAAGGGTCCTCAGGATGCCAACTATCAACGATGGAAAGCCTGGGCGACTCAAAACATACTGGATATCGGCGGACGGATCCGGGCACATATTGCTGAACGGAAGAGCGGGGCACCGCTTATCCTTCACGACACCGCAGACATGCGGTATGTCGAGGCCAACAACGCCGTCGGACGTGAGTTCTGGCCGCACCAGACCGCTGAGTCCGTAAGCGCCGCTTTCACACGGGCCCCGGAAACGCCCGTCCTCGTCAATTGTGTGGCATTCCTGGATTTCCCCTACCGAATGGCGGCAGAACATCCCGAACGTTTTGCCCAGTACCTTATCCAAGCGATGTCCCGAGGAGGTTCAATCTCGACCTACATCATGGGTCCACCCCACGCCATCGAGTACGGCGCGGTGGGACTTGCCGCGGAAATCACGCGCTTCCACCAGGCAAACGACGACACCTACGCTGAGCTGAGCACAGCATCCAAAGTGCTGCTCGTTTCTCCCGCCGAGCACATGGAGAGAGGGCCGATCCCGGCGCAGGTAAACGAGTTCCGCGGGCTCTACACCGCCCTCCAGGAACTACACATGCCCTTCGATGTCATTGAAGCCGAACACCTGCAGCGTTTGTCTACTTCGCAATTAGAACGCTATGAACTCATGGTTCTACCCCTAGGATCCGGACTTGCCGCGGGCGCAGTAGCGCTGATCGACAGCTGGGTTGAGTCCGGAGGAGCACTCCTGGCGACTCTTTCAGATGTTGAAAACGCTGACTGTCTACCCCGCAGCATCGGCGTGGAAGCCATCGTCGCCAGCGATGAAGACGCCCAGCTGCTCTCGGCCTATGCTCAAGACGGCCAGGGAGCCGTTATCCCCCTGCACGGCAAGGCTCACCACGTCGTTCCCTCAAATACTGCAACCGCCGCAGCCGTCCTCGTGCCACCGGCCCGTTTCGGACCGCCGGAATACTGCTACGGGCACGAACCCTCGGCCGAGCCGGCCATCTTAGGAAACACGTGGGGCAAAGGTCGGGCGTTGACCCACACTTGGTCAATTGGACGCGCCCACAAAGACCTTGCCTTGGCCGATATACGAAGCGCCTTGGAGGAATCGCTGAATGACCTGCGGGGCGATCTTTTCATCGATACGACACTGCCCGAGTTCGTTGAAATCACGGCAGCCCAATGCCCAGGAAAAAGGGTTTACCACCTGATCAACCATTCCGGGGCACGAAGCAACGGCTACGGGGCCTACGCTTCGGTCAGCGGAGCCACGCTTCGCATTCCCGGCGGGGCCGGGGGCCGCGCGCGGACCCTGGTTTCAGAAGCTGACCTTTCTGCACGCGTGGATGGGGCCGACCTCGTGGTGGACCTTCCTGTTGTTGACCGATTTGAGGTCCTGGTCTGGTCGGAGCAGAAGTCCCAGGAAAGGGGCGCCCCGTGAGCGCCGGCACTATCCTCATCAAGGGTTTCCTGAAGGCAGAACACCACGGCCGGGCCGAGGCCCTGGCTGGCCCGTTCACCATCCGATATGCGGGCGACGCGCCCCAAATAGGCCGGGAACTCGATGATGTCGTGGCCATAGCCGGCCCCGTGTCACCATCTGAACTGCAGATGGCGCCCCGCCTTCAATGGGTGCACAGCTGGCTGGCCGGACCCGACAACGCCTTATTTCCAGAACTGGTGAATGGCCCAGTCGTTCTGACCTCATCCGCCGGAAACGGCGCCGTCCCTCTGGCTGAACATGCCATGCTCCTGCTGCTGATGCTGGACCGAGACGTCCCCCGATGGGCTAAGGCACAGCAAGAGCACCGATGGGACAGGTACCGCCACGGAGAGCTGGCGGGGACGACCGTCGGAATATTTGGGTTGGGTAGGTCTGGAATGGACCTGGCAAGCAAGGCGAAGGCCTTCCACATGCGTGTGGTTGGCCTCCGACGCCGTGCAGAGCTTCCTACACCGGGAATCGACCACCTGTATTCTCTGGATCAGCTCCACGAATTTGCCAGCGAATGCGATCACATCGTCATCACGGCGCCGCTCACGGAGACAACCAAAGGAGTTTTCGACGCAGGGGTCTTCGCGGCCATGAAGCCTACGGCGAATCTTGTCTGCATCTCGCGCGGCGGCATCATCAACGATGATGATTTGTTGGCCGCCCTTCAACAGGGTCAGATCCGCGCCGCCGGCCTGGACGCCCATGGAGTGGAACCCCTACCCGACCAGAGCCCGTTCTGGGACCTGCCCAACGTCATCGTCACACCGCATAACGGCGCCACAACGGGCGCCCTGTTGGAGAGGCAAACGGCGATCTTCCTGGACAATCTTGAACGTTTCGGGCAAGGGGCACAGCTGATCAACGTCGTGGACAAACAGGCTGGCTACTGACCTGCCAGCCCACGACGGCAATAGAAAATCTTGAAGGAGAGCCATGAACCAACGCATCACCATTGAGGGCCTGTCCATCGCCTCCACGCTGGTCGAGTTTGCTGAAAAAGAAGCCCTGCCAGGAACCGGGATTGAGACCGAACAGTTCTGGAAAGGTACTGCCTCGATCGTTCGCGATTTGCGGGCACGAAATCGCGAACTGCTCGACGAACGCCAGCGGCTGCAGACCCGTATAGATGAGTACCATGCGAAATCTCCGGGTGAGGTGAATCCTCGGGCCTACGAAGAGTTTCTGCGGCAGATCGGCTACCTTGTGCAGGACGATCCGGCAGATGTGACGGTGTCAACAGACGGTGTCGATGCGGAAATCAGCCGCCAGGCAGGTCCGCAACTCGTAGTTCCTTTGTTGAATCGACGGTTCGCAGTCAATGCCGCCAACGCCCGTTGGGGCTCCCTCTACGACGCCCTGTATGGAACGGACGCGATCGATCAAACCGGGTCCCTCAGGGCCGGGGATTCCTACAATCCCGTGCGGGGTTCCGCTGTGGTCGCCGCAGCCCGCCGCTTCCTGGACACAGCGATTCCGCTTGCGGAGGGTTCCCATGAGGAGGCCGTTTCGTACGTGATCGATGATGGGCGACTCACTGTTCTCACGGCACCGGGGACACGCCACGAGCTGGCCGACGCCGGGCAATTAGTCGGATATCGCGGGGTACCGTCCTCTCCCGAAGCCATCATTTTCGTCAACAACGGGCTCCATTTCGAAATCCTCTTTGACGGTGCGGATCCTGTCGGTGCCGCGGATATCGCGAAGATCAAGGACATCATCCTGGAATCTGCGGTGACGACGATCATGGACCTTGAGGATTCCGTCGCGGCGGTGGACGCCGATGACAAGGTCATCGGATACCGCAATTGGCTTGAGCTGATGCGCGGAACGTTGTCGGAAACAGTAACGAAGAACGGGTCGACCTTTGAGCGAGTGCTTGAAGTTGACCGCGACTACTTAACACCGGAGGGCGAATCTCGTCGCCTGCCGGGTCGTTCGCTCCTGTTCATCCGCCAGGTCGGCCATTTGATGACCTCCGATGCGATCATCGACGAAAGCGGCGACGAAGTACCCGAGGGCGTTCTCGACGCGATATTCACGGCGCTGGGTTCGCTGCACGACATCAGAGGATTGGGCGCACTTAAAAACTCACGAACCGGTTCAATGTATGTAGTCAAACCAAAAATGCATGGCCCCGACGAGGTCGCCTTCACTGTCGAGCTCTTCGAGAGAGTGGAGCGGCTTCTGGACATGCCGGCAGGAACAATCAAGCTCGGAATCATGGACGAGGAGCGACGGACTTCGGTAAACCTGCGGGCATGCATAGGTGCCGCCCGCGAACGTATCGCCTTCATCAATACTGGATTCCTCGATCGCACCGGCGATGAGATGCACACATCGATGCACGCAGGCCCCTTCGTCCGCAAAGCGGAAATGAGAACGCAGCGCTGGATCCAAGCCTACGAGGACTCCAACGTCCGGATCGGCCTCGGCGCAGGACTGTCCGGACGGGCTCAAATCGGGAAAGGGATGTGGGCCATGCCAGATCGCATGTCAGCAATGCTGGCCGAAAAGATTGCACACCCCCAAGCCGGGGCCACCACCGCCTGGGTGCCCTCACCGACAGCCGCCACACTGCACGCGCTTCACTACCACGAGGTCGATGTCTTCAGCGCGCAGCGTGAAATCATGGCAAGAGCTTCATCGCTACCGCTAGGCGAACTCCTCGTCATACCGCTTGCCAAGACTGCCTACTCAACAGCCGAGAAGCAGGAGGAGCTGGATAATAACCTGCAGTCAATACTCGGTTACGTGGTTCGTTGGGTTGACGCGGGCGTCGGATGCTCCAAGGTTCCGGATATCCACGACATAGCTCTGATGGAAGACAGGGCAACGTGCAGGATTTCCTCGCAGCATGTCGCCAATTGGCTGCTTCATGGGCTCGTCAGCCCAGAGCAGGTTCGTGATTCACTCCGGCGGATGGCTGTGATCGTCGACGGGCAAAATGCGTCTGACCCCGGCTACCGAAGCATGTCTCCCGGCTACGACGGCGACGCCTTTCTTGCCGCCAGCGAACTTGTTTTCGAAGGGACATCCCAGCCCAGCGGTTACACGGAACCCATACTCCATCGGCACAGACAACTCGTGAAGCTGAGGGCCCTTGCCGAGGTGATCGCATGAGCATAGGAATTGACTTGGCGCGGCAGATTATCGCTGCTGCCCTATCCGTGGGCAAGGACTCAGGACTGAAGCCACTGGCCGTGGTGGTGCTCGACGCCGGAGGCCATGTCATCGCGGCTGAAAGGGAAGACGGTTCGTCCAACAAACGGTTCGAAATAGCCCATGCGAAGGCTTTCGGCGCAATCTCGCTGGGCAGCGGGTCGCGGGCACTGATGAAAAGGGCTGAGGAGCAGCCATACTTCATCATCGGCGCATCCCAGGCTATTGGTTCGGCGCTGATCGCTGTGCCGGGCGGGGTCCTGGTCCGGTCCGCCGAAGGGGCGATCGTCGGCGCAGTGGGCGTTTCAGGAGACACCTCAGACAATGACGAGAGAGCGGCAGTAGAAGGCATTGGACAAGCTGGGCTGCAAGCGCAGCCGGACTGACAATATTGCCACCTATCAATAACGGTTCTCCGCGATTTGGAATCCATTCGGAATTCGATCAAGACCCGATCTCAAGAAAGCCAACCCAACTCTCGCTGAAAGGACCACGATGAAGTACTCCGTGAACTGCTCCATCCTCCTGACGGAGCTCCCCCTGCTCGAACGCCCCGCCGCCGCGAAGGCCGCCGGTTTTGACGCCGTCGAATTCTGGTGGCCCTTCGAGACCTCCGTCCCCACCGACGCCCAGGTCACCCGGTTCGAGAACGCCATCACCGACGCCGGCGTGCAGCTCACCGGACTGAACTTCAACGCCGGCGACATGCCCGGTGGTGACCGCGGCCTGGTCTCCTGGCCGGCACGCTCGGCCGAATTCCTGGACAACGTCGACGTCGTCGCCGGGATCGGTGAGCGCCTCGGCTGCAAGGCCTTCAACGCCCTCTACGGCAACCGCATTGACGG
>NZ_JBHVTV010000012.1:0-173575 GCF_042884475.1 Arthrobacter sp. NPDC058130 | reverse complement strand
TCGAAGTCCTCAGGGACACGATCCAGCCCTTCCCGACATTCTCGGAAATCTACGTCCCCGCGCTCAAAGCCCTCCGCGGAGAGATCGCGGCCGCGGGCAGGCCGCTCGGCGCGGGACCCTCCGCGGCGGACTGAGAGGAGGCGATCCGATGAGCACCCCAGCTGACGTCCAAGCCCCACATGGCGCCCACGTCCTCCGTGAGGATCTGCGTCATCTTCTTCGTCGTCGTGTTGTACGACCAGACGCCCGGTTCCTTGACGAAGAACACCTGATTTCCAAGCTGCCGGAACATGACGGCGGTCTTCGGGATGATCGTGTATTTGGAGTGATCGGCCAGATTGATCAGTACGGACTTCCCAGGACCCTTGACGCCGGCTCCCAGCTGTCCGTCCAAAACGCTCAGGGAGGTCACGGACACGCCAGTTGCCATCTCTGACGGCAGGATATTTGTGGACGCTTTCGTGGTCCGATCGAAGGCAAACAGCCGTGCAGGGCTCGATCCGTTTCCGCCACCGAGCGTGCTGCCCGTACCGAAGTACACGGTGCTGGTGGTGGCGACGATTGACTGTGCGATGGTGGCTCGGGCAGGTTGCGGGAGCCGATATAGACCGTGTCACCGACCAACAGCGAGCTCATCAACGAAAACTGGACGACCGCAGGTCCGAGATCGAGGATCTGCGGTCCGCCTGCGCTCTGTTGTTTGGGAGCGGCCCCTGCAACGCCTTGTGACATCGATGCAGGGCGGAGGCGGCACGGTACCGTCGTGCGGACCAGCGGTGGGATTGGGGTGGGAACTGGACTCGGCTGTGACGGATCAGCTGCTTTTGACGTCTTGAATCAGAACAATATCTCCGACGAAGTTTTCAGTGAACAGACTGCACAAAACTGAGCACAGTAAAACGGCGCTCTCTCAGGCTCATGGGGCCACCGCGGACGATGATCCTGGGTTCGATGGTGACCGCCATTCCCGGCTCCAAGACGGTGTCGAGGGTTTCGTAGCCTTCCAGCCAGGCTTCGAGTCCGCGGTAGTGGATGATACGCCGGGCTGGTGTCCGTGATAGAAGGCGCGGTGGGCTGGAGACCCGTGGCCGACCTATGAGGATTTGATCCCAAGTCACTGCAAGTCATGCAGTTCCAAGCGCCCCGGCCATGAAGGACTACACAGCAACACCGCTGTCCAAGCCAAGAGAAGGAGCCGCTGACGACGTCGCGCACGCTGGTCATCGGCTTTGTCCCGCTACGACCCTCCTGACCGCGCAGCGAACGAGACAAGCGGGACCTGGACTCTGCGAGTCTAGCGTTGCACGTCTAGGCGCGGCATAGCATGTCTCCTGAGCCGAACGAACAGGCCCGGGCCGGCTGCTATGGCCGGGGATTCGCCAAATGGGCGCCGCGGATGCACTACCCGCGTCGGCACGCACCGCTACCCGGTCAGCCGGTATTCCTTGGCCGTGAGGTGCCAGAGCATGCCGGTAGTGCTGACGATCAGCGTGTAGGTCCCTGGCCGCAGGGTGACGCCGACCGCCCCGGCACGGCCCTTGACGAGGGAAAGAACAGTGACCGCCGGTCCCTTCGCGGGTTGGAGGTAGGCGACAGCCGGCCCTGTGAAAGTGTACTCAATGTGGAGGTTGCCGGTGACGGTTACCACCCGCCCCGGGGGTTTGGTGGCGGAGGCCTCCGCGACGGTGACCAACTCTTTCACCGGAGGCGGAGTGGCCGGGTTCAGCAGTGCGTTCAAGGCGGTGACGGTGGCGGTGATTGTCCCGGTGACGGGGGCCGCGGTGACGTAGGCCACCGCACCCACCAGGGCGGCAGCCACGACGATCGAGGCCAGGCGCAGGCCCCGGCGCTCGGAGTTGGTCCCCAGCAGTGGCATGGATGCACCGTCGGCCGCGAATTCATTGGTGATCCGGAACAGGTCAATGAGCCACCAGATACCCGCTCCGCCGATCGTCAACAGCTTCAGGGTGCCGGTGACAGGCTTGTGAAGGTAGAACCGGTCCGCGCCGGTGAAGCCCAGGAACAACGCCAGCAACCACGCGGCGCGCAGGGAACGACGCGGCGGGAGGTCGCGTTCGAAGAAGAGCCCGTACTGCTCGGTCGGGGGCACATTTCGATTCTCGAACAGCCGGAACGGGAAAGTCCACGGACTTCCGGCCCGGTGAGGATCCCACGCTTGCGTTCGCTGCCATGTTGTCCACGGACGCAACGAGGCCAGGAAAGCAGCACGCTGAGGCAGGAAGAAGCGCGCCCGGCCAAGGCGAAGTGTCGCCGGCACCGGGCTTGGCTGAGCTGTCACTCGACTCGTGCAGTGGTCAATGGTTAGTGCAGCTGGGCGGCCAGGCGGGGTGTGGATCCTGGCTTCGTGTCTGCCGAGGAGTTCGGCGCGCCTTTGACGGCGCTCAGGTACTCGGCGAGCGTCCGTTTCCACATCGGGCACGGTCTCCAAAAGCGGCCCAGCAGTGGGCCGGTGAATTCCTGAGACCCGCAGGAGCGTCTTCCCCAACTATCTGGCCCAGATCTTCGGGCAAGGCTCGAATACAATGACACGCCTCGGGCGCCCGGTATATGCCAAGTTCAAACAAACCGGAACATCCGAGCCCGGCCAGGTGAAAGGTACCGGCTGTGTGCACCGGTCTCGGTTCCCACCTTTGCGGGCCAACTCAGTTCCACCGGCAAGACCTGGAAGGGCTACATGGAAGACATGGGCGCCCCTGCCAGCAAGCCATCGCTGCGAAACAGGGCGGCCCGGCCTGCCAACCAATGAAATGACCGTTGGATAGTGGGCGCGCCCCCTTCGTCATAGTTCGATGCTGGGGCACCGGAGCTCCCGGTATCAGCGGTCACGTCGAGTTGATGGTCAACGGGCCTGACCCACCTAGAGCAGAAGAAGGATTTATTGACGATGGCATCAGGTATTTCAGACACTACTGTTTCTGCGCCCGCGGCGACTCACCGTCTATCCGAGATCCGGATGCGCGACCCGTTCATTCTGGAGTCGATACCGGGTAAGTTCGTCCTTTTCGGGACCACTGATGAGAATCCATGGGGTGGGACGGCTACCGGGTTCGAGTGCTACACCAGCGACGACCTGGTCAATTGGAATGGTCCGTTTCCTCCGTTCAGACCACCTGCCGGATTCTGGTCGGATACCCAGTTCTGGGCCCCAAGGTGCACATCCACAACGGCAGGTTCTACATGTTCGCGACCTTCGCTAAGTCGGCGCACACCCGTCCACGTGGGGTCGCGGTACTCGTCCCGGATGATGCGACCGGCCCATTCGAACCGTGGAGCGACGGCCCCGTCACTCCGATCGGCCAGCCCTGCGTCGACGGAACCCTTCATGTCGATGCTGACGGTAACCCCTGGCTCATCTATGGCCGCGGAGCCGAAGGAACGCCCCGTGGAGAAGCGGGAATCTCTGACGGGGAGATGTACGCCCTTCGACTTTCTCCCGATCTGAAATCCCCGGTGGCCGAGCCTATTCTCCTCTTCAGAGCATCGTCGGCCAGCTGGAGCGTGCCGATGCGGTTCCCCGACGGCGGCGAACCCCCGGAGGAGCTGAATCTTGCGAAGGATCCGCGCTTCACCGACGGACCCTTCGTGGTTCAGGCACCAGGGACGCCGCTGAGGATGCTGTGGTCAAGCCACGGGAAAAACGGCTACACCCTCGGTGTCGCCACCTCAGCAAGCGGACTGATCACCGGACCCTGGGTGCAGCACGATGAAACCCTCTGGGGCCGGCAACGGCGGCCACGGGATGATCCTCCACACAACAAACGGGCAGGACTGCCTCGTCTTCCACACCCCCAATGACACACCAAACGAACGGGTCACCCTCATCGACGTCGGTATCACCCCGGACGGCATCACATACCTGGGGCCTGGGCACGGCGCGGGATTGCCTCCGGCGCCAGGTCCCGTGCGTCACTGAAGTGGGACAGCTGAGGGGCTGGGCGAGACCGTTTCCCGAGCGGCAAGGGGTTTTCGCAGTTGGCCGACTCGGGCGGCCGGCCCGCAGCCCTCGTCCTGAACGGCGGGAGTGGGCCGACGGATCAGTCCGGCAAGAGTGCGGGCTGCGATCACCAGAATAAAGGTGCTGGACAGGGCGAGAATTGCCCATGAGTAGATTTCCCGCCCCGGGACAGTGGAAGCGGTGAACCAGCGGATTGGCGTAATTGCTGGTCGTGGCCACCGGGAAAGTGAACACCCAGAACAGAGTCGAAAACGGCAGCGCGCGATAAATCCTGATCAGGAGCGCCTGCATGAGCAGCATCATGAGCAGCACTCCGGTGAGGCCCCATTCGAGGCTGCCGGCGCCCCCGCGGTGTGACACGTGCCAGGCGACACTTGCCGTCGCGGGCGCGGCCAGGTAGGCAGACAGCGCGCGAACGGCGGATGCCGGCAGCGGACCGCCGGTCCACAGCCTGACCGTCACGACCGTTCCTAAGACCGACCAGAAGAACGCACCGGCGCCGAAGGCGGCAAGGGCTGCTTCGGGAGCGTGAACCGTTGTGAATCCGATGCTTGCGACAAAAGGCCCGGCGACCACGGGGAGGAAGTACCCGGGATGGATGGACTGCATGGTTACTCCGCCGTGACCCAATGGGCGAGCAGCTGAGTGGCGACCACGGCCAGCGCCGCTCTGAGAGGGCGGAAACTACTGGATCCGACGCGCAGCGGGTACAGGACGTCCTCCAAACGGGGGTCGGCTTCGGCCGCGGGTTCTGGCTGCGCCGGTTCTTCCGGTTATGCTGCGTCGGCCATGAGCTGGCCGATGCGTGCCGAGTCCGTCTGGGCGGCCTTGAGCGCGCCGGCGTGCTTGAAGGGTTCCGCCAGTGCTTTATCTGCCTGTTCGACGCGCGACCCGGCACGGTTCACACCGCCATCGAGCGGGTGGTTAGGCTGGGTGGATGGCGACAGTTATTCTCGTGCGGCACGGCCGCACCACAGCCAATGCCACTGGACTGCTGGCCGGCCGGGCCGTCGGCGTCAGCCTGGACCAGATCGGGCGGGACCAGGCGGCTCTGACCGGAGACCGGCTCGCGGCCGTGCCCCTGGTCGGGGTGGTGTCGAGCCCTCTTGAGCGTTGTCAGCAGACCGCCCAGCTCATCCTCGATCGCCAGGCTGGCACGCCGTACGCACCGGTCGATCTCGATCTCACCGAGTGCGATTACGGCCAGTGGCAGGGCCGCACGCTCAGTGATCTCGCGACCGAGGAATTGTGGCCGGTTGTGCAGTCACAACCGTCCGCCGTCGTCTTTCCCGGCGGTGAATCCATGGCCGCGATGCAGGCTCGGTCGGTGGCCGCGATTCGACGCCACGATGCAGCCTTCGAAGCCGAGTACGGGCCGGGGGCCGTGTGGGTGGCGGTGAGTCACGGTGACATCATCAAGTCAATCCTCGCCGACGCGCTCGGCATGCATCTTGACCTGTTCCAGCGCATTAACGTGGGCCCCGCTTCCGTATCGATCGTGCGCTATGGCACTAGCCGGCCGAGCGTCTACGCGACCAACACCGACGCGGGTGATCTGTCGTGGCTGTCGAACGGCATCCACGCTGGCGATGCGCCGGTGGGCGGCGGTGCAGGGCAAAAGGCGCCATGAACCTCATGTGCCTAGAATACTGACATGCCTACACGTGTTCATGAGTTTGCCTGGCCTGATCGGGTCGTCGTTGGCACCATCGGCCTTCCGGGGGCGCGCACGTTCTACCTGCAGGTGCGTGCAGGGACGCAGATCGTGAGCATTGCCCTGGAGAAGCAGCAGTCGGCTCTGCTCGCGGAGAGGATCGACGAAATTCTCGACCAGCTCATCACCGTCGAGGGAAACCCCTTCAGCGTTCCCACGAGTACTCCCATTGAACTTGTCGACAATGACCAGCTCGAGGCCGTTCAGGAGCAGTTTCGCACCGGAGCCATGAGCTTAGGGTGGGACCCAACCACGGCCCAGGTCGTAATAGAGGCCTACCCGATCACCGATGTCGATGCTGATGACAACGACGGATCGCTTGATGAGGACGGCGCTAACGAACCCGAAATGCTGCTGGTGCGAATGCCGGTCGGCACTGCCCGCGCATTCGCCAAGCGCACCCGTGAGATCGTGGGCGCCGGGCGTCCGACGTGCCCGCTCTGCGGTTACCCCATAGACGCCGACGGGCACATCTGCACCCTTCCCGAGGTCTGATGCCAGCGCCGGACCTACTGACCGCCGAACTGACGCTCACCGGCCGCATCACGACGGCTTCAAACGCCACATTTCTGGGCAGCATCGGCGACGTGATGGTCGTCTATAAGCCGATAGCAGGCGAAAGTCCGCTGTGGGATTTTCCCCACGGCACCCTGGCTCACCGGGAGGTGGCCGCCTACCTGGTCTCGGAGGTCTTCGGCTGGGACATCGTGCCGCACACCTGGCTGCGCGATGGTCCGATGGGCGAGGGAATGGTGCCGCTCTGGCAGGAGCAAGACCCCGCCCAAAGCGCCGTGAAGCTGGTCGCGACGGACCACGTGCCCGAGACGGGCTGGAAACACGTTCTCGAGGGACGAGATGAGAACGGACGGATGGTCACCCTCGTTCACGAAGACTCGCCGGCGCTCAGACGCATGGCGGTGTTCGACATGGTCGTCAACAACGCCGACCGCAAAGGCGACCACATTCTTGCCATGACGGACGGACACCGGCACGGCGTGGACCATGGGCTCACCTTTCACCGTGACCACAAGCTGCGCACCGTGCTGTGGGGATGGCTGGGAGACGCTCTGACCGCTGAGGAACGCGACGGCATAGATCGTGTCAGCCAAGGACTGCACGGCGGGCTGGGCCGAAACCTGGCGGACTTGCTCAGCGCCGAAGAAATCGCCTCGCTCGCCGCGCGCTGCGCCCGGTTGCGCTTGGCAGGGCGGTTACCGGCTCCGAGCGGTGAGATGCCGGCGGTGCCCTGGCCGCTGTTCTAAGGGAATTACGGCTACCGACCTCGCAGGCTGTGTCACGTTGACGGCATGGATCTTAAGGTAGCGACGGAGCTCATCTTCCCTGAGCGCGAGCTCGGCTGGCGATTTTCCCAGGAGCCAGGCCCCGGCCGGCAACCCTCTGTCCGAAGGTTGGGCGATGGGAGATACATCAACTGTCACCGGGAATTTCGCTACGCAACCGCCGATAACAGCGCATACGTGTAGCCGATGACATCGCCCATATCGGGTCAGGACATCCATCCCGCTGAGCTCTGGCTAGCCTTGGGCGGCGTCGAAGGCCTGCTTTATGGCCTGACTGATGCGGCCACGAGGGCTTGGGTTGTATCCGTTCTCAGCGGCCCATTTACGGATCTTCCGAGCCGCCGCAGGTTCTCTTAATCCCGCACAATTCGGTGTCGTGAGACTGCCTGTTGTTGGACGGCTTTTCGAGACAGCGGCGGTCCTAGCCGCACAGGGAACTCCTCAAGCCCAGGGCGAGCCCGCTCGGCTGTATCAGCGGAAGGCCCGAACCTTGGCCGGGCCGTGTCTTCTGGGCCTGGCAGGGTGCCTGCTGCTTGCCGGTTGCGGCAGCGGCGGCCAGGAGACACTATCCAAGGTGGTCAAGGACGCCGATTCCGCTGTCGCCACGGCCCGGCTGGCCTTGGACTTGGAATCATCCGGACAGCTGACCAGCGCGGCCGCGACTACCGCACTCGGCGACATGGTCAAGGACATCAACTCCTCCGCTGCGTTACCGGCATTCACGGCCCAGGAAGCGGTCGACAGCACCGACGGAAGCCCTGCCGCCGCGGAGGCTGAACGCCTGCTTGCCGCCTCGGCCCGGGACCTTGAGGAGCTCTCGACCCGGCTCGGTGCCGGGTGAAGAAGCTGCTGGGCCTTGCACTGGGCGTCCTGACAGCGATCGGCGGGTTCGTGGACATCGGCGACCTGGTGACCAACTCCGTCGTCGGATCGCGCTTCGGCCTGTCGCTGGCCTGGCTTGTCCTGGTCGGCGTGGTCGGCATCTGCCTGTTCGCCAAAATGTCCGGCCGGGTCGCGGCCGCATCCGGGCGGGCCACCTTCGAGGTCATCCGTGAACGGCTCGGCGCCCGCGCCGGACTGGCCAATCTTGGCGCGTCCTTCTTCATCAACCTCATGACGGTGACCGCCGAAATCGGCGGTATCGCCCTTGCCCTCCAGCTCGCCAGCAGCGTCCAGTACCTGTTATGGATTCCGGTGGCCGTCGTGGCGGTGTGGATAGTGATCTGGCGGGTAAAGTTCGCCATCATGGAGAACGTCGCTGGGCTGCTGGGCCTGTGTCTGGTGGTCTACGCCGTCGCGCTGTTCGGCGCCGCCATGACGCCCTACGGGGTCTTTTTCTTCTCCTCCGGCGCGGTGGAGGAGGGCTGGTCGGTCAAGGACCTGGCACAGGCGCGGTCCAATGTCCTGGTCGGGTTCCCCTTGGGCGGCCTGTTGTCCGTGTCGATCGCTGCCTGTGCCGCCGTTGTCCTGCTGCCGGCCGGCGTCGCGGTCACTTCCCTCTCACAGGTGGTGCTTCCGGTGGCCGAGGGTGGCGGGAAACTGGCCCTCGCCTTCGTCATTGTGGGAATCCTGGCTGCCACCTTCGGCGCGGCCCTGGAAACCACGCTGTCCAGCGGCTACACCCTGGCCCAGTTCTTTGGCTGGTCCTGGGGCAAATTCCGCCGACCCGTCCGCGCCGCCCGCTTCCACCTGTCGATGATGCTCTGCCTCGTCATCGGCGTAGGGGTTCTCGCCACGGGTGTTGATCCGGTGCTGGTCACCGAGTACTCCGTGGTCTTTTCCGCCATTGCGCTCCCGCTGACCTACCTGCCCATCCTGATTGTCGCCAACGACCTCCAGTACATGGGCCAGCACGTCAACATCCGCCCCGTTAATCTCCTGGCGATGATCTACCTGCTGATCATTCTGGTCGCCTCCGTCGCGGCCATCCCCCTCATGACCATCACGGGAGCCGGCTCATGAACCCCGACGGAGCCCTCTCCCCGCACCCGCCGGTTGCCGGCCGGATACTCGACGCCCAGCTGCACCTGCTGGACCGGCAGGTCCTCGACACCGACGGCGTCCCCGTCACCACCGCGGACGACGTCGAAATCGAGGGTCTGGAACCGGGCGTCCCGATCCCCCCCGGGCACCGCCCCGCCGTCGCTCACCGCCCTGCTGACCGGCCCGGCGCTCGGGACCAGAATCTTCGGCGGCCGCCCGCCGTCGTCCCGCCTGATCCGGATCCCGTGGAAGGACGTCGCAGACGTCGGTATCGTCATCCGCCTCGGCGTCCGCGGCAGCAGCCTGGATGCCGACTGGGTGGAACGCTGGGTCCGGGACATCGTCCAGTGGGACGACATCGCCAGAATCGGCCCGGACTCCGTGGCCCTGAGGCGAGACTTCACCCCCCACGACCCCGCACTGCCGAAGCGCGCAGACGGCACCTGACCCTGCGCATCATCGGGCCGTGCCCACCGGAATAAGATTCGCTCCCGTTTTTTCCAAGGTCGCACAGGGACAATGATCGGGCCGGCGGCGGTCGCCCTCCAGGCTCGGCTGTCTAGCCCAGTCCGCCGCCGGTCTCAGCACCCGCAACGCTAGCCCGATTCTCACAGCCCACGGACCCGGCGTCTAGCTAGCGCCTGACGCGATGCATGGCAATCAGCCCGGCACTGGGTTCAATGAGTCATCGCCGGCGGCCACACCCACGACGAGATCAATGCCGCCTCCGTGCTGAAGTCATGCCTGTAACCGTTGATCCAGAGCACAGAACCATCAGCGCCCACGCCGTGCGTTGGTTTTCCGTCGATCAGCGGGCGGGGCGGGACCGCGTCACCGACTCCGGTAGGGCACCTGCCCAATTCTTTGAGGCGCGATCTAGACTGCACCCATGTCCGAAACTGAACGAACCACCACAGATGCGGCCTTTGAGGCTGCCTACGAGGCCGCACAGAAGAGCCTGCGCGCGGGCGGCATTCCGATCGGCGCCGCCTTGGCCCGCGGCGGGGAAGTAATTGCCAGCGGCCACAACGAGCGTGTGCAGCAAGGTGATCCAATCGCCCACGGCGAGATGTCAGCGCTGCGGGCTGCCGGACGCCAGAAGAGTTACCGGGACACAACCCTCTACACCACCCTGGCGCCGTGTGCGATGTGTAGTGGGACCATCATCCAGTTCAAGATTCCGCGCGTGGTGGTGGGTGAAGCCGAGACGTTCCCCGGCGAATTCGATCTTCTGCGCTCACGCGGCGTCGAAGTGGTGTTGTTGAATGACGCCCGCTGCGTTGAGATGATGCGCACCTTCCAGGACGAACACCCTGAGCTGTGGGCGGAGGACATCGCCGAGTGATGAACAGCACAAGGGGGCAACGGTGAAATGGGTCACGACCATGCCAAAGCCATCATGTGCCGCGAAATCATGAGCTTGCAGCCTGGCGGTCCAATGCCGCAGGCGATCTTCTCCCTCCTTTGCCCCTTGCTGGGCATCAATTCCAGCCGCGCCGTCACTCCCTCCTGCGGCAGACGGGAAGCGTGGCAGGCTCGGTCGTGCGTCATTCACTCATGCACCGCCCAGGCACTCCAGGACTACGAACAGAACCGGCGCCACAGCGCACGCAGCCTGGTGCAGTCCGGACAGGACTTCAGCCGCTCCTTCGCCCGACGCGCAGCCTAAACCATTTCAATCCCGAAGCCAGGCTGCATCACATCCGAAAGGCAGGCCTAACCAGCGCGATGACCGCCCTGTGCGCTGGTCAGTCGTCAGATGCGACCGTGTTCAGCGACTCCGGCTGGCGGAGAATATGTCCTGCTCCACGGCTCACTGACGCCGGTATTTTCTCTCCGGGCGTCCTGCGCGGCCGTACTCCAGACGGACGGCAGCCTGACCCGTTTCGACAAAATATTCGAGATAGCGTCTGACGCTTACACGAGAGAGTCCGGTAGTGTCCGCGCAGTCGGAGGCGGAAATTTCGCCACCACCCTCGAGCGATGCCGCGACTAGCGTGGCCGTTTCGGTGCTCAAACCCTTAGGCAGGCGGTGGATGACCTCGGCCAATGGTCGGGCTGAATATCCGAAGATCTTGTTGATGTCGTCCTGACCCGTCGCTTTGGCCTGGTTCAACGCATCGTGGCGTTCCTGGAATCGTCGAAGCTGCGCGAGGAGGTCCTCGTATTCGAAGGGTTTGATGATGTAGTGGGCTGCACCGCCCTCCAGGGCCTCGCGCACGCTGTGGGCTTCCGTGGCGGCGGTGATGATGATGACACCGACCGGCACCCGCGCGGCGCGCAGCTCGCGGAGCAGCTCAAGGCCGCTGATGTCGGGCAGATGCACGTCCAGGAGGACCAGGTCCGGGCGAAGCTCCTGGACAGCGTCTCTTGCGTCCTTCCCGGTGGACGCTGTTCCAACCACTTGGAAGCCAGGAGTCTGCTCAACGAACCGGGTGTGGATCCGGGCCACCATGAAGTCGTCCTCGACGACGAGAACGTCAATCATGGACCACGGTGGCGTACGGAAGCGTGGCTTCGAAGACGGCCCCGGCGTCGTTGCGGACCGCCACGTAGCCGTGCCGTTTGGAACATACGAGGCGGACCAGGGCCAGGCCCACGCCACGCCCGGACGCAGATGCGGGTTTGGTGCTGAAGCCGCGAGTGAAGATGCGCTGCTCTAGGTCTTCCGGAACTCCGGGTCCGGGGTCACTAACTCGGATGGTGATCATGGAATCATTGTCGCTGACGTCGACGAGGACCGTGACGTCGGTAAGGCCGGCGATGGCATCGACGGCGTTGTCGATGAAGTTCCCCAGAACGGTGATGGCGTCGGCTGCCAGAGAGGGCTCCAGCGGACTCAGATGTGATGCGCTGGAAAGTCGAAGTTCGATGCCGGATTCGGCGGCGAGGCTTGTTTTGGCCACGAGCAGCGCGGCGACGGAGGGGTCCTTGATGCGCTGGGCTATTTCGTCGTTTATCTCCGCGCGGCGGCGGGTCAGAGTCCCGATAAAGGTCCTTACTTCCGCAAATTCGCCCAGCTGGACCAGACCCGACACGGTGTGGAGCTGGTTTAGGAACTCGTGCGTCTGGGCGCGGAGCGTTTCAGTGATGCTCTGGTTCGCTGCGAGCCGGCTTTCCAATTCGGCCAGTTCGGTCCGGTCACGCAGGGTGGTGACAGTTCCCATCGGGCGGCCGCGGCTTCCGACCGTGCGTCGGTTGAGCACGAGGAGTCGCGATCCGCTAACTGCCATCGTTTCCTCACCGTTGGTGGTCTCGAGCAGCAGGCCTTGGACGTGCCCGTCCAGCGGCAACTCCTTGACGGGCGTCCCGGCGGCGTCGGGCGGGAGTCCCAGCAAGTCAGTCGCAGTCTGGTTCAGCAGGGTGATTTTGCCGTCCAGTCCGACGCCGATCACGCCTTCGCGGATGCTGTAGAGGAGGGCTTCACGGTTGTCTGCCAGTTCGGCGATCTCGTCCGGCTCCAGCCCTCTGGTGCGTCTGCGGATGAGACGTGACAAGAGCCAGGAGCCGGCAAGGCCCAGTGCGGCTCCCATTCCGAGGAAGAGCATCAGATCCGGCACGGCTGCGGCCAGTGCGCTGCCGTAGGGAGGGTACTCTTCGGCCACCAGGGCGACACCGTTGACAGTTCCGTCTGCTTGAAGGACCGGGACCCGGGCTCCAATGGTCTGCCGGCCGCCCAGCGTCAGGTCGCCGGTCCACGACCGACCAAGAGGGGACCGGTCCGCGGCCAGGTCCAAAGTGTCCCCCACTGTTTGCGGATCCGAGGACGCAATGACGGTCCCCTTCGCGTCAGTCACGGCGACCACCGACGCACCAGAGAGGGCACGGGACTTGTCCACATCCGGCGCGAGCATGATGGAGGCCTGAGGCGCAGTGATATCGTCACGGACCAGCGGCGTCGACGCCAGATTTTCTGCGATCGCCAACATCCTCTGCCCGCGGACTTCGACGAACTCCGCCCGTGACTGAGTCACCGAGACCATCGTGACCGCCAGCAGCACGATGGTGATCACGCCAAGCTGCAGGAGCAGAAACTGCCCCGACAAGGTGATGCGTCTACCCAGCAGTGAACGTGACCACAAAGACCACAACCTCCATTGATTCGCTAACCGTGACATCGGACATGGCATGAGTCACTCTTTGATAGTAGCCACGCCATCAAGGCCCGGCGGACACCACAAGGAGGTGAGGAGCAAGATGAGCCTGTCCAAGTACGCAAGAGCCGCAGCCGTCGCGCTGCTCCTGGCTTTGAGTGCCTGTGGATCGTCCGCCCCGGGCATCGAGACGGTATCCGCCACCCGCATGATGGTCCCGAACAGCCCCGGCGGCGGGTACGACATCACCGCCCGGATCGCGGCCCGCGTAATGGAAGATTCCGGAATCGCCGGACACATCGAAATTTTCAACGTCACGGGGGACGGCGGCACCGTTGCCATGGCCCGGCTGATGAATGAGACAGGAAACCCCAGCCTCATGATGATGATGGGGCTGGGCGTTGTCGGTTCCGGCTACGCAATCGGCTCCAAGATCAGCGTCTCGGATGCCACCTCCGTCGCCAGAATGCTTGAGGAATCCGAGGGCATCCTGGTCCGATCGGATTCGCCGTACCGGACGGTCGGGGATTTGGTCGCAGCGTGGAAAGCCTCACCGGCAACCATCACGGTGGGGGGCGGCTCGGCCGTCGGCGGTCCGGATCACCTCTTCCCGATGGAACTGGCACGCACCGCAGGCATCCGGATCAAAGATGTGAACTACCGCCCCTATGCCGGCGGAGGTGAGCTCTTGCCGGCACTGCTGGAGAAGAAGGTCACCTTCGGAACCTCGGGTCTGGCCGAGTACGCGGAGCAGATCGCTTCCGGGCAACTGCGAGTACTGGCCGTTTCCGGTCAAAAGCGCCAGGCACGGATCCAGGCACCCACCCTCCGCGAATCCGGGATCGACCTGGTCTTCACGAACTGGCGCGGAGTCCTCGCTCCTCCGGGCTTGTCCGAGGCGGACCAGAACAGACTCATCGAGGCGCTGACCCGGCTTCATGATTCCCCGGCCTGGAAACAGGCGCTGTCCGACAACGGCTGGGAGGACGCCTTCACCACCGGCGACTCCTTCCGTGCCTTCCTCAGGCAGCAGGAAAAACGGGTGGCAAACACCCTTCGGGAGCTCGGCCTCCCCTAACCGGCCCGCACGGCCTCACTTTTCAACAGGTTTTCGTTCAGAAGACCTCGTCACCGCAACCCAAGACAGGAATACCCCATGCCCGAAACCGCCTCAATACTGCCTGCGGAAAGCGACGTCGTCGTCGAATTCCGGGCCGTGGAAAAACACTTCGGCAACCTGCACGCTCTGCGCAACATCAACCTCAGCGTCAGGCGTGGAGAAGTCGTCGTCGTCCTCGGCCCCTCCGGCTCCGGCAAATCCACGCTGTGCCGGACCATCAACCGTCTGGAAACCATTGACAGCGGACAGATCCTCGTCGACGGTGCACCGCAGCCGGCCGAAGGGCGGGAACTCTTCAAATTCCGCACCGAAGTCGGCATGGTCTTCCAGTCATTCAATCTGTTCTCCAACCGGACCATCCTGGACAACATCACGCTTGCCCCAAGGAAGATCCTGGGCCAGAGCAAAGCCGCAGCCGAACAGCGCGCCCGCGAACTCCTTGACATGGTGGGTATCGGGGCGAAAGCCAATGCTTTCCCCGCGCAGCTCTCCGGCGGACAATCCCAACGAGCCGCCATTGCCAGGGCCCTCGCCATGGACCCCAAAGTAATCCTTTTCGACGAGCCCACCTCAGCCCTGGACCCGGAGTCCACCCAGGACGTCCTTGCCACCATGCGCCAGCTGGCCGAACGCGGCACCACCATGCTCGTCGTCACCCATGAAATGTCCTTTGCACGGTCCTGCGCAGACCGCATCATCTTCATGGCCGATGGCGCCATCGTCGAAACGGCAGACCCCGAAACCTTCTTCTCCGCACCCGAGAGCGACCGGGCCCGCAGCTTTCTCTCCTCCGTGCACTAACCCCCTCCCCTCCAACTCGGACACGGCACAGACGCCGACGCCCACACCAAAAGGACAATCATGAAAACCCTCCGCATCCTTGCCCCCGTCGCGATCGCCGCAACCCTTGCCCTCGGCGCCACCGCCTGCGGCAGTTCCCCATCGCCCGCCAGCAGCACCCCGGTGCAGAGCTTCGCCGCCGGAACGACCATGAGCAAGATCCAGCAGCGCGGCAAAGTCATCGTCGGCGTGAAATTCGATCAGCCCATGTTCGGCGTCAAAAACCCGGTCAGCGGGCAGATGGAAGGCCTGGACATCGAGCTGGCAAAGCGCATCGCCAAAGACCTGACCGGCAGCGAGGACAACATCGAATACGTCGAAGCCGTCACGGCCAACCGCGAGGCCTTCCTCCAGCAGAACAAAGTCGACCTGATACTGGCCTCCTACGCCGTCACCGACGAACGGAAAAAAGTGGTCTCCTTTGCCGGCCCCTACCTGGAAAGCGGCGTCTCCATGATGGTCCGCGACGACGAATCATCCATCTCCACCAAGGACGACCTCAACGGCAAACCCGTCTGCACCACCACCGGCGCACGGGCCGCCCAGCTCCTTCCCACGCTGGCCCCCCAGGCAAAACTCACCCTCTTCGGCACCTACAGCGAATGCGCGCAGGCGTTGAAGCAAAAGCGGGTCGACGCGGTCGTCACCAACGAGTCCCTCCTTCTCGGCCTGATCGAGCAGAACAAGGGCGACTTCAAGATCGTCGGAGACTACCTCGCAACAGAGGAATACGCGATCGGATCCGCCAAGGACGACACCGCGTGGCACGACTACCTCGACGGCTTCCTCAAGAAGATCGCCGACAACGGCGAGTGGAAGAAGGCCTACGACAGCACCCTCGGCGCCGTGCGCCCCGCAGACGTCACCGCACCGCACATCACCCTCTAGGCAGTCATCATGTCCTTCCTCTCCGGCTATGCCGCCGATTTCACCAGCGGAGTCCTGGTCACCCTCGGACTCACCGTGCTGGGCTGGACAGGGGCGTTGGCACTCGGAACCATGCTGACGGCAATGCGGGTCAGCCCGATCCGCACGCTCAACGTTGCCGCAGCCGCCTACGTCACCGTCTTTCGCAACATTCCGCTTCCGGTCCAGATGGTCCTGTTCGTCTTCGGGCTCCCGCTCTTGGGCATCCAGTACTCTCTTTTCGCCTCGGCGGCGATAGTCCTGGTCCTCTACACGGCGCCGTTCGTCAGTGAAACCCTCCGGTCCGGCCTCAACACCGTCGCCTCCGGCGAATTGGAAGCCCTCCGCGCCCTCGGGTTCGGCCCCCGCCCGGCCATGCAGCACCTGATACTGCCCCAGGCCTTCGGGACGGTCGTCCAGCCCCTGGGAAACGTGCTGATCACCATGATCAAAAACACCTCGGTCGCCGCCTTGGTCGGCGTGGCCGACCTGACCTTCGCCACCAACAAGGCCGCCGTCGACCAGGCCCAGCCGTTCCTGATCTTCAGCGGAGCGGCCGTCAGCTACCTGCTGATCGGGCTCATCGTCGGCCGGCTCGTGGCCATGATTGACCGAAAGGCGGCGTTCAGCCGATGACTACCAAGACACTCTTCGACACGCCAGGCCCCCGCGCCCGGCGCCGCCACACCATCATCGAAATCATCTGCGTTGCCGCTCTGGCCCTCGGCGCGTACACGGTGTACGAATTACTCGAGTCACACGGGGAATTCAGCGCCGCGGCCTGGAAACCATTCACGCAATGGGGGCTGTGGGCGCTCCTGGGAGAAGGACTTGCCAACAACCTGCGCGCAGCGGCCGTCGGCATGGCCCTGTCCCTGCTCTTTGGCTCGTTGCTCGCCTTCGGCCTGCTTTCGCGCCGCAAAACCATCCGCATCGCCTGCCGGGTGTTTACCGACGTCTTCGCCAGCGTGCCGCTCCTCCTGCTGCTCTACTTCACGTCCTTGGTCCTTCCGTCCTATGGGCTGAAATTCTCCGACTTCTGGTTCCTCGTCATCGCCCTGACGCTCTTCAGTAGCGCCGTCGTGGGAGATCTCCTCCGCTCAGGAATCAGGGCCATTCCCGCCGGGCAAACGGAAGCAGCTTACGCCCTGGGGTTCTCTGGGATCCGGACCATGCAACTGGTGCTCCTGCCCCAAGCGCTGCGGTCCATGAGCCCGGCCCTCGTGAGCCAGATGGTGATCCTCTTCAAGGGCACCGCACTTGCGTTCGTGCTCGGCGGATATCTTGAACTGCTGCGCAGCGCCACCGTGATCGGCACGTACTACAGCCGCTCACTGCTCCAAGCACAGATCGTCGCAGCACTGGGCTTCATGATCGTCAACATCGCACTCGGACTGCTGGCCGCCGCCATGGAACGCCGCGAACAGCGCCGCAACCTCGCGCCCCCGGCCGCACCTCTCGCCGCAGAGATAACAGCCGAACTCGCACCACGATAGCCAACCTGCAAGCCAGAGGCGCGGGGACCGTCTTTCGGCGGTCCCCGCACTCGTCTTGGCGCACCGTCTCCCGCAGCCCCGAACCGAACATCCGGCAGCCTCATCCCCAAGGACCACTTATGACTATCCGCCGCCATCACCCAGAAGCCATGCTCCCGGCCCCGATTCCAAACTGGACAAAATTAGCCCGCTCCGATCAAGTAACCATCTACCACCACGGCGAAGAAATCGCTTCGGGTCACGTCGACATGCTCTCACCGGACGGCAGTGTGCTTTGGCTCATCCAGGACGAAGGGCGCGGACGCGCCCTGTTCCTGCACTGCGACGGCGCGAAAATCTTCCGGCGTTCCACTGCAACTGTCCCGCCAGGACAGCCACGAAGGACCCCGCACTAAGCGAATGTCCTTCGTACGACGTGACAACCGCGCCTGAAAGCAAAAACCCCCTCTGACGAGGGGGAATGATGTGCCCAAGGTGGGACTCGAGCTGCATTCCCTCCCCCGCAAACACTGGACTCCCGCGGAAACATCCGGCATCCGGCCCAATCCGACCCACATACAACCCCATCCGTAGCCGGAAGCGTGGCAGACACACCCCAAATTGGGCCAGTTCCGAGCATTGCGGGCCCACTCCCCAAACTGGGTGCGGCTTTCGGCATTCCGTGCTAGGAGCCTCCCGGAACGGAAATCCGGTCAACCGCTGCATCAGGCGCCCTCTGCCGCGGCGGACGGAAGGTCCCTTATCGGCGTCAAATAATCAGGCGAAAGGGGTTGATCGCGCATGCACGTAATCCCGTCTGCCCAGCAGAGAATTTTCGGAGATACCGCCGGTGCGGCAGTGATTGCCCGCCCACGCCCTCCTAGCGCCGTCTGGTCCCTAGTCCTCACCAGAGCGGCCAATAAACGCGCCGCGGATGAGATAGATTCGGATAGTGCAAAGCCTCCCGGAGACCGCCTCCCTCTTGAAGAAGAACGACCCGGACCATGTCGAGGCGTTGGCCCGGGGTTTGTCCGTACTGAAGGCCTTCAGCACCCAGGACAGGCCATTGTCGGTCTCCGATGTTGCCGAGCTCGTCGGGATCACCAGGACCGCGGCGCGGCGTTTCATTCTCACCCTGGAATACCTGGGTTATCTGTCCTATGACTCCAGCGGCTATTCCCTGCGGCCGGCCGTGCTGGAGATCGGCGATGCATATCTGCTCAGCCACAATCTGCTGGCGGTGGCCCATCCGCACCTCGCGTCGCTGGTGCAGCAGGTTGGCGAGACCGCATCCTTAACGGTGCTGCATCAGGGCCGGGTGATCTACATCGACCGGGTCCACGCCGACCGCGTCCTCACCGTCAACATCATCATCGGCACCAGCCTGCCCGCCTACGCGACGGCGACCGGCCGCGTCCTGCTCTCCGGGCTCACCGACGAGACGCTGGATGAGTATCTGGAAGCCCTGGTGCCGGAAAGCCTGACCGGCAACACGGCGATCGACCGCGAGGAAATCCGGAAGAGGATCACCGCGGCACGGGGGCACGGCTGGTCCCTTGCCGATCAGGAGCTGGCCGAGGGGCTGCGGTCCATTGCCGTCCCGGTGCGGGATGCGGGGGGCGGCATAATCGCGGCGCTGAACGTCTCCGCACACGCGACGCGCGTAAGCGCCGAAAGCCTGCCCGACACTATTTTGCCCCGCCTGCTGACGGCGGCGGCAGCCATCGAAAAAGACCTAGCCGCCGACGGATAACTCCGCCGCCGACGATCGGGGGATCGGCCCTTTTCGCGGTTCGCCTTGCTGAGGATCGTGCCGCGGTGGTCCGGAATTCCGGCCAGCACCTTGGTTTCGCACGGTTCGCCGACGCCCTCCTCGCAGGAGAAGAGGATCGAGGGGTTCGCGTCGCGGACGACGTCGAGCAGAGTGCGGTCGGCGGGTACGGGCGGTCGTCACGCGACAGCTGACACCGTTCGCCGCCACAATGCCCAAGCCGCCCTTGTCCGCGTGACGGCATCCCATCCGAATAGTTAAAACGGGATGCCCCTGCTTCCACATGGGACCATCCCGACGCGCAGAGGACGCAGCAGCGAGACCCCTTTCTGTCCCAGGCGAACAGCTATGTCAACGGCCCGGTTAGTCGCCCTTCGTCCTGGTAGCAACGTCCGCCAGGTCATCTCCGGGGCCACGCCGGTCCTAATCCTCCGCTGTGTTAGTGGCGGTCATGTTATCCCCACACGCCAACCCATTCCGCGCAGCCGTCGCTGAAGAATTGCTCCTTCCAGATCGGTACGCGTTCCTTGATGGTGTCCACGAGCTCGGAGCAGGCAGCAAATGCTTGGCTGCGGTGTGGCGCCGCAGCTGAGGCTATCAAGGCTGCCTCCCCGATGGCCAGGGGACCTACACGGTGCGCTGCCCAGAGCCGCACGCCATCGTGCCCGGCCGCGATCTCAGCCGCAACCTGTCTTATGACCTCCGGGGCGCTGGGATGGCCGATGTATGTCAGCTCATCCACGTCCCGGCCGCCGTCGTGGTTGCGCACGACCCCGCTGAAGGAAACCACGGCGCCACAGTCCGTCGACTGCACCGCGGCCAGTGCCATCTCCATTTTCAGCGGCGCCTCGGAGATCGTGGCCTTCACTACAACGCTAATGTTCATTCCGTTCCTCTGGGTGTCCGCAGATATGGCAATAGCGGCAGCACGACTGATCCGCCCTCGATTCCGCCCTGTGGATACTCGTCAGGCGGTGATTTTGGCAAACGCCAACAGAAGGCACAGTGAGAACAAATTCGGACTCTCACTTCTTCGGCCGCCCGCAATTCCATTTGGTCTTCGGGTATGTGCCCGCTGTCTTCACCCGCCGGCGAAGGGCGGAAGAATGTCGATGACGTCGGCGCGACCCAATGGCGCGTCGAAGTCCCTCAGTGCCACTTCGTTGCGTAGGAAGCTGCTCCTCGCAAGAATTTTGGCCAAGGTCGGCGTGTGACCCGCCCCGGTCCCCGGGTGCAGCTCAATGAGATGGTAGATGACGTCGGTCAGGGCAGCACCGTCGGAAAACTCCAGCGTTTCCTGCTCGATGCCGGCTGCGGCTTTCGCCGCGGCGAAGTATCTGATCAGCATTCCCACTCCATTCTGTCCGGCACCACCATCGTTTCAATCCGGGATATCTAGCCACCGATCGCGCTCATAGTACGTTCGGGCTGTACATAGTCCGCTGAGTCCAATCCCGTGTTGTCCATGCCATGGGCTTTCGGTTTGCCCCACATGGCTTCCTGCCAACGGCGTGCTATTACGCCGTCGTCCGCTTCCGCCCGGAGCAGGCCCAGCAAGTCAGTCTCCTCGTGCGAGAAGAGGCAGCTGCGCACTTTGCCCTCGGCCGTAATGCGTGTTCGGCGGCAGTCCGAGCAGAACGGTTCGGTGACAGAAGCGATGATTCCTACGGTCCCCGCGACTTTGACGCCCGGCGCGCCACCCGCACCCCGCCGTCGTACTTCCCATCGTTCGGCGGGGGCGCCTTCGCGCTGTCGCCGATCTGGCGTGAGGACGAAATCGGGTTCCAGCAGTTGCCGGATCTCCGCGGCGGAGATCATGCCTTTCCGGGTCCAGCCATGATCGGCATCCAGCGGCATCTGCTCGATGAACCGCAGTTCGAAACCACGGGTCAGCGCCCAGTCAAGCAGCTGGGGGGCCTCGTTGTCGTTAACACCGCGCATCAGTACAGCGTTGATTTTGATCAGCCCGAGTCCCACTCGATCTGCTTCTTCAACACCGGCCATAACACGGTTCAGGACGGGCCGGCGGGTCAGCTGGGCAAAGGTGTCCGGATGCAGTGAATCCAGTGAGACGTTAATCCGGGTCAGGCCTGCGTCCTTGAGTGCCTGGGCCTTCTTTTCCAGGCCTAGGGCATTTGTTGTCAGGGATATGGGAAGGTCCGCATGGCTGGTCCGGATGGCACGGATGATGTTCACCAGATCCGCCCTCACCAAGGGTTCGCCCCCGGTCAACCGGAGTTCCCTGATGCCGAGCTGTTCAACGCCGATCCGGACCAGCCGGACTATCTCGTTGCCTGTCATGACGTGCTGTTTGGTCAGCCAGTCCAGGCCGTCGGCGGGCATGCAGTAGGTGCAGCGCAGATTGCACTTGTCCGTTAGGGAGAGTCGCATATCCGTCGCGCGCCTCCCATACTTGTCCGCGAGGCCGACGAGCGACGCCGGCACGAGAGGTGTGGCGCGGGAACTGGAGACACCCGAAGCAAGCGCGCCAGCTCCCGGCAGCGGCAGCCCCAGAGAAATTTTCATGCCTGGCTACCGTCGCCGACACAAATTTCCTCCCGCTGGCGGAGACCTTCGGCTAACAATTGCAGGTCCTCAGGTGTGTCGATGTCCATCCCTGATCCAAGGTCGCTGCAATCGACGTACGTCACTACTTCCGGATGCGTCTGAATGAATTTTCGAGCTCCGATATCGCCTGTTGCCATGGCTGCTGCTCTCCGCGCAAGGACGGGGTCGAACAGGACCGGATGGCCCGGCTGCTGGGAGAAAAGAGGGACTGTGATTCGACCCGGACGGTGTACAGACCGGAGTCGCGTGATTGTTTCAGTCGAGACATCTGGCTGATCGACGACCGAGACCAGGATGTCGCCCTCGAGGTCTTGGAGCGCCGCGATGCCTCGTCGAAATGAAGAGGCCATGCCACTGGCCCAATCGGAATTCAAGACAGCGCTGGCATTGCTTAAGTGCGCTGATTCCAGAACCTCATCTGCGCCGCAACCAAGGACCGCGATGATCGGCGAGCAGCCAGATTCGTGGAAGATCCTGGCAAGTCGCTCGATGAAATATTGGTTCCGATAGCGCAGCAGGGCTTTTGGTACGGCTCCAAGACGGCGGCCTTTGCCGGCGACGAATATCAATCCGGACAGGTGGCCGCCATGTCCCACTAGCGCCCCCGGCACGCCGCGACCGCCGTGGTGGCGGAGTCACAGCAACGAGATCCGGGGGTGTTGCAGGCTTTCATCAAACACGATCCTTTGAATTGGCCGATGTGGATTCGGGCGCCCTGACGGGATGCGGCCCCTATTCCGGCGCCCGGCTGGTCCATAGTTTGAGGCGAATGTTGCGGGACTCCGTGAAGTGCTCGACGGCGCGCTCAGCCGCCAGATCGCCGGCGCGGGCCTCGATGGCGTCAATGATCGCGGCGTGTTGATCGTTCGCCCGCTCCCAGCGGCCGGGAAATGACAACGTCGTCGCAGGGTACCGTCCCAGGTGAAGACTCAGCCGGTCGAGCAGGTCAACCAGCGAGCGGTTGTGACTGGCGCGCCACACCGAGCGGTGGAAGCGGTCGTTCGCCGCGGCCATGGCCCGCGGGTCGCTGGTATCCATCGTGTTCATGTGGTCCGCCAGTTCGTGCATCTGAAGCAGGTCGTGGAAAGTGCGTCGTTCGGATGCCACCCGCGCGGCAGTTGCCTCAAGCACGATGCGGGTCTCGTACAGGTCTAGCACGTCCTCGGGGCTGTCGTCCCGTACCATCAGGCCGCGGTCGGTGCGAACAACGATCCCGTCCTGCTCCAGGCGCGTGAGGGCTTCACGGATGGGGGTCCGGCTCACTTCACACCATTCGGCGAGTACCGTCTCTACTAGCGGTTCGCCGGGCTTGAAGTCTCCAGAGACGATGGCCTGCTTGATTCGTTCGTACGCACTGCGGCGGCGGTCGATCTGCGGTGTATTGCCGGGGCCTGTTTCGGCCGCCCGTGTCCTGGTTGCCATGGATGAGGACATCTCCCCTGCTGAGTTCTCTTTGGATTATGGAAAGCCATGGGACGTTCATGTTCATAACCAGCATGACGCGATTGCCCCCTCGGACCTACTGTGTACAGTAGTATCCATTTCCCCGTATTGCAAGGAGCGAAGCTCATGGATTCGGCAATTCCCAACGACTGTGCGCTTGCCGTGCTAGGTATCAAACTGGTGGGGTCAAGCCCCGGTTGGGCCGAGGCGGAGATGATCGTCAGGCCCGAAAACCTCAATCAGCAAGGAAGCGTTCAAGGCGGCGTTTATGCAGTGCTCGCAGATGCCACGGCTGGGTGGGCAACCGAGGCGGCATTGGGCTCGCAACACTACGTGACCGTGGATTTCTCCTGCAATCTCACCGGCGCGGCAGCCACAGGAGACGCGCTCCGGGCCCGAGCATCACTCGTACATCAAGGCCGGCGTACCGTGGTGGTGAACGTTGAGGTGGACCGCGTCCGGACCGACGTCGAGCCGCGCCGCGTAGCCTGGTTTACCTGCACGCAACTTGTCTTGGAACTCCCGCGCCAGCCCCCACCTGCGGCTAAATAACTCGCTCCGGAAAAAAGTTTTTCAAAAACTATGCATTTTTCCGCATCCATGCGTATACAGTGACCGCATGAGAATTTCGGAAAGCATGTTGGGCCGGCTAAAAATGGCCACCCGGACAGCCAGTTGGCCGGGTATTGTCATGGCGCTGGCCATCTGGGAAATCGCTCCGCGGATCGAACTGGTGCCGTCCAGCTTCCTGCCGCCAGCCTCGAACGTCCTCGCGGATTTCGTCTCGACGCTGTTTACCGCGCCGTTCTGGAACGACGTTCAATCAACAATGCTGGCATGGGCCGTTGGCCTACTGATCGCCGTGGTTGCCGCGGTCGCCGCGGGCATCCTGATCGGCAGCAACGTCTATGCCTACAGCGCGAGTCGTTTCCTGATCGAGTTCTTGCGCCCGATCCCCGCCGTCGCACTGATCCCGCTGGCCGTGCTGATCTTCGGCATCACGACCGACATGAAAGTGTTCCTGGTCGTATTCGCGACGTTCTGGCCGATCCTGTTCCAGACCGTCTACGGGGTCCGTGAGACAGATTCGGTCGCCCGGGACACCGCGCGCTCCTTTGGTTTCACTCGCGCCGAGGTCTTCTGGCACGTCACCCTGCCCAGCGCCGCACCGTCCATAGCGACGGGTGTGCGACTGGCGTCGGCGCTGGCCATCGTGATCGCGGTAACGGCCGAACTCATCGCAGGAGGACCGGGCCTGGGCACGGCCATCCTGGCGGCGCAGAGCGCAGGATCAAGTGTTCGCATGTACGCATTGATCTTCGCTGCAGGACTCCTCAGCTACATCACAGGATCCATCATCGTCGCAGTCGAACGCCGGCTTTTACGCTGGCACCCCAGCCACCGGGAGGCAGCCGCATGAGAGGGCGCAAACCAGGCCTGCTTGGCCTCGAAATAGCAACCACTGTGGCGGTGCTTGGAGCGTGGTACGTGCTCTCAGCTGGCTCCACCTCCCTGTACTTCCCTCCCCTTGCCGCCATCCTGGAGAGCTTCCGCGAGGTGTGGGTTGGGCAAGGCTTCGTCGAACATGTCATTCCGAGCCTCGGCCGGATGCTGGCGGGCTACTTGCTCGCCGCCGTAACCGGCATCAGCGTAGGGCTCGCCATCGGCGTGTCGTCCTGGGCCCGTCGGCTCCTTGGCCCAGGCATCGACTTCCTGCGCGCCCTGCCCGCCGTCGTGCTGGTGCCGTTCGGCCTCATCGTCTTCGGAGTCGGGGCGCCGATGCAGATTTTCGTCATCGCACTCGGCTGCTCCTTCCCCATCATCCTGAACACGGCAGCAGGGGCGGCTTCCGTGGAGCCGATCCTGCATGACGTCTCCCGCAGTTTCCAGTTTTCGCGGGCTGAGCGACTCTTCAGAGTTGTGCTTCCGGCCGCCGCACCGAGCATCTTTTCAGGCCTGCGCGCCAGCCTCGCCCTGGCGCTCATCCTCATGGTCGTGGCCGAAATGGTGGGCAGCACCGACGGCATCGGCTACTCGATCCTCCAGTCACAGCGGATGTTTGTCATCACCGACATGTGGGCCGGGCTACTGATGCTCGGCGTCGTCGGCTACGTCGTCAATTTGATCTTCCTCGGTGTCGAGCACTTTACGCTCCGGTGGCACCACGGTCTGAAAGCGAGCACACGAGACGCATGACAGCTATTCACGAAACCACCAGGCAGGAACAAACCACGATGATTATCGACGTCAAGAACCTGCAGAAGACTTACGGCTCCGGCAGCACCGCGCACGTCGCGGTCAGCGACGTCAGCTTCACAGCGGCGCAGGGCGAATTCGTATCCATCGTAGGACCGTCCGGATGCGGGAAGACGACCCTGCTGCGATGCCTCTCCGGCCTCATGCCGCCGACCGGCGGCGCAGTGAACCTGCACGGGAAAGCCATCACCGGCCCGCCGCGGCAGATGGGCCTGGTGTTCCAGGAGTACAACCGCTCGCTGTTTCCCTGGATATCGGTGCGGCGCAATGTCGAGCTACCGCTGCGCAAACTTCACCGCAGCGCCGAGCGGGCCGCCGCCGTCCGGGAAGCACTCGCCGCCGTCGGGCTGCAGGGCCACGAAGACAAGTACCCCTGGCAGCTCTCCGGGGGCATGCAGCAGCGCGTTGCGATTGCCCGCGCAATCGCCTACCGCCCTGAAATCCTGCTCATGGACGAGCCGTTCGCTTCGGTGGACGCGCAGACCCGGATTGAGCTGGAGGACCTCCTGCTCGAGCTCACGGCCAAGTACGGGATCACCATCATCTTCGTCACCCACGACATCGACGAGGCGGTGTACCTGGCCGACCGGATCGTTATCCTCAGCGCGCCGCCGTGCGTGGTCCGCGAGCACCTCGATGTCCCGCTGCCCCGGCCGCGGAGCCAGACCGAAACCAAGGCGCTTCCGGCCTACAGCCAGCTGCGTAACCACGTCTACAACCAGATCGTCGGGACGAACTAGTGAAAGCGTCCCGGAATCCTGCAACCCGATTCCCGCAAGCCAATTACAGCCAGAGAGGTTACACACGATGAAAAATCGACTCGCCCTCACCGCCGCACTGGGGGCGGCCTCCTTATTCCTCGCCGGATGCGGCGGGCCAGCGGCCTCCGACGGCGGCACCAGCGCGCTCACCGAGATCACTGTCGGCACCCTACCGATCGTCAGCAACACTGTTCTGGCCCTAGGTGTCGAGAAGGGGTTCTTCAAGGAAGAGGGCCTCAATGTCAAGCTCGCGAGCGCCCAGGGCGGGGCGGCACTGGTGCCGGCGGTGGTCAGCGGCCAGTACGACTTTGCATTCTCCAACAATGTGTCACTGATGACCGCGCGGGCCCGGGGCTTGCCCATCAAGATCGTAGCGGCGGCCAGCAGCGCCGGGACGAACCCTGCCCCGCCGGATGAAGCCATCGTGGTCGGGCCGAACAACGGCGCCAAGTCGCTCGCGGATCTTGGCGGCAGCACTGTCGCTGTCAACGGCCTAAAGAACATGGTCGAGGTCGCCGACCGCGTCGCGCTGGAGAAGGCCGGCGTCGACCTCGGAACAGTTAAGTTCGTTGAGGTCGGCTTCCCGGATATGCCGGCGGCGCTGGCCAGCGGACGCATCGAGGTCGCCCATGTCGCCGAGCCTTTCCTGAGCCAGGCCGTAAAAGGCGGGGCGCGCATCCTCTCAGCGCCCTATCGTGAGGTTCTTCCCGACGTCTTCATGTCTTCCTGGTTCACCAGCGAGAAGGTCATCGCAGAGAAGGCGAAGACGGTCGACGGGTTCCGCCGTGCCTTGGAAAAGTCACGGATTTATGCCACCGAACACGTTGACGAGGTCCGCGCCTACATACCCACGTTCCTGAAAATGGACGCGACGGTAGCGAAGGAAATCTCCATGGGCAACTGGCCTTCCGGCATGCCCAACAAGGCCTCGCTTCAGGCCTGGTACGACGCATGCATCAAATACGGCGTGTTCTCAAAGGACGGCCTGCCAGATCCGACCACGATCCTGGCGGGCTGATCGTGACCGGACACCGAAACCCAGAGGAACGGAACCAGACATGCAGGTGCTGAGACCGACGAGCGTTCCGGAGACGTTGGCGATGCTGGAGGCCTCGGACGACGACGCGAAGATTATCTCCGGCGGTACCGCCCTCATGCTGATGCTCCGCAACGGCCTCGTCTTCCCCACCGGGTTCATCGCGCTTGACCGTGTTGAGGGGCTCGACTACATCCAGGCCGACGACACAGAGATCCGCATTGGCGCACTCACAACGCTCCGCACCGTGGAACGCTCGGCCGAACTGCAGACGCTGCTACCGACCTTGACCCAGGCGCTGGGCATGGTGGCCAACCACCGGGTGCGCAATCGCGCGACCATCGCGGGGAACGTCTGCGAGGCGGACTATGCCTCCGATCCGCCCGCCATCCTGACGACGCTCGGCTGCCAGGTGCGCGTCGCGGGCCCGCAAGGTGAGCGTCTGATTGCGCTCACCGATCTGCTGGTCGACTACTACGAGACAAGCCTGGAGCACAACGAACTGGCAGTGGAAGTCATCATCCCGAGGCCGGACGCCAGCACCCGCACCAACTACCTCAAGTACGTTAGCCGCTCCTCAGAGGACCGGCCGTGCGTCGGCGTCGCCGCCTCGGTGTCGACCGACGACGCCGGCCGGTTCCGTAGCGTTGACGTGCAGATCGCCGGCGCCACGGCAACGCCGTTCAGCATCCGGTCGGTCCTCGAGGAGTGCGAGGGGGCGGAACCGGGTGACGAAACCTGGGACCATATCGCACGGTCCTACGCGGAAGGCATCGACCCCATTGATGACGCCCGCGGCTCCTCGAGCTACCGCAGGCGCGTCACCCGGGTCCTGATCGAGAGGGCGCTGCGCGAGATGAATGACGACTATGTGAACGGAGCCACGAAGCTGTGATCAATCACGCTGCGATCAATGAAGCCGGGGCTGTCAGGGTTGGGCTTGGCTCCAGCATCGGCACCCCGATCGACATGTACGAGGCCCGTTCCCGGGTGGACGGAAGCATCAACTTTGCCCTCAATGCCGAGGTGCCCGGAATGGTTCACGCGGCCATTCTGCACAGCACAGTGCCACACGCCGAAATCGTCTCGGTTGACGTGTCCGCCGCCGAGGAACTGGAGGGCGTCGTCGCCGTGCTCACCGCGGCGGACTTCGACGTGCCAGGTGCTCCCCTCCGGCACTTCGGGCCGGTCATCAACGACCAGCCGGTCATCTGCGCGCGCAAAGTCCGCTTTGCCGGGGACCCAGTCGCCGCGGTCGTCGCTGAGACCCTTGAGATCGCGCGGGAAGCCGTCGGGCTGATCGAGGTGGAGTACAACGAACTGCCGGTTATCGCATCGATCGACGATGCACTCGCCGCCGACGCCGTCCACGTGCACGACACGCCGCCGCGGCCGCGGGAACGCAGCTACTCGGACATCAAACTCCTCGGACGCGAAGGCAACGTCTGCACGAAGTTCCAGGTCCGCAAGGGCGACGTCGACCGCGCTTTCGCGGAAGCCGACGTAATCATCGAGGACGTCTACCACAGCCCCGCCGTCGAGCATGTCACCATGGAGCCCCATGTGGTCCTCGCCACCTACGCCCATGGCAAGCTGGACGTCCTCACGAGCAGCCAGGCGCCATTCGCCGTCCGCGACACGCTGTGCGAAATGTTCGGGATGCCCAGCTCGAAGGTCCGCGTCACAGTGCCGCCTATCGGGGGCGGCTACGGAGGCAAGACCTATGCAAAGTTCGAGCCCATCACCGCTGTCCTGGCCTGGAAGTGTCGCCGTCCGGTCAAGCTCGTTCTCTCCCGGGAGGAGGAGTTCTCCACCACGACCAAGCACGCCGCGCGCATCCATATGCGGTCTGCCGTGATGAACGACGGCACCATCATCGGCCGCGACGTTGTGGTGCACTTCAACGGCGGGGCCTATGCGGACATCAGTCCCAGGCTCATTAAGAACGGCGGCTACAGCTGCGTCGGGCCCTACCGCATCCCGAACGTCCGGATCGACTCGTATGCGCTGTACACCAACCAGGTTCCGGCAGGCGCCTACCGCGGCTACGGCGTTTCGCAGGCCGCTTGGGGATACGAAAGCCAGATGGACCAGATCGCTTCCGCCCTCGACATGGACCCTGTCGCGCTGCGGCATAAAAACCTGCTCCGCGCGGGTGACGAGTTCGCGACCGGTGAGATCATGACTGAAGCAAGCTACGGTGAGCTCCTCGACATGGCCGCCGAGGCCGTCTCCTGGTCGGACGGTGTGCGGACAACCGTCTCGCCGGACCGGGTCCGGGCCAAGGGCCTGGCTGTCGTCCTGAAGTCGACCATCACCCCGTCGACGACCCATGCGGCGGTGCGGCTCGACGCCGACGGGTCCGTTCAGGTACTCTCCTCGGCCATCGAAATGGGACAGGGAGCCCACACCGTGCTGGCGCAGTTCGCCGCGCAGGCGCTGGAAGTGGACATCAGCCGTGTCAACGTGACCACCCCCGACACCGCCTACACGCCGTACGACCAGACGACAAGCTCTAGCCGAACTACCCGCGCGATGGGCGGCGCCGTCACCAAAGCCGCCCATGAGGTCCGCAACAAGCTCATCGAGCGTGCCGCCCCGCTTTTGGGCTTCACAGGCGACAAGCTGCGGTTGCGCAACGGACGGATCGAAGTCATCGACGTTCCGGAGGCCAGCCTCAGCATCCAGGAGGTCTTCCACGATACGCGCACGGGCAGCATCCTGGGCGAGGGCGAAGTTCTTACGTCCGGCGGTCTGGACCCCGAGACGGGCCAGGGGCTGGCGAGCGACCACTGGCACCAGGGAAGCGCCGCCGTTGAGCTTGAGGTGGACCTCGGCACCGGCAAGGTCTACCTCCAGCACGTCTACGCCGCGGCACACGCCGGTACTGTGATTAATCCGAAGCTTGCCCGGCTGCAGATGCATGGCAGCATCGTCTTCGGCATCGGCCATGCGCTGTACGAGGAGCTGATCTTCGAGGACGGCCTCCTCACCAACCCCAACCTCTCCGACTACGCGATCACCACAATGGGCGATATGCCACACAAGCTGGAGATCGCGCTGCTAGAGGACGAAGGCGAGTCCACCGTGCATGGCCTCGGAGAGACCGTGCTTCCGCCGGTTATCGCAGCAATCGGCAACGCCGTCGCAAACGCCACCGGTCACCGCGTGCGGCGGCTTCCCATCACACCGGAACGAGTGATCGACGCCATGGAGGAACGATGAAAGACATGAACGACGAAATCCTGGTGACATGCCGGATCAATGGCGAGGACGTGACCCTGCAGGGTGACCCTGCCGACTCGACCGTCTCGGCCCTGCGCGCCCGCGGCCTGTACGGGGTGCGGGAAACCTGCGGCTTGGGCGTCTGCGGAACCTGCACCGTGCTGCTCGACGGCGAACCGGTGAGCAGCTGCATCCTGCCCCTGTATGCCATGGACGGCCGTACTATACGGACGGTGGAGGGCGCCGCGTCCGGGGAGACGCTCAGCGGACTGCAGGAGCAGTTCATTGAATCCCAGGCCTTCCAATGCTCGTTTTGCACACCCGGGTTCCTGGCCAGTGCACAGGCTCTGCTCGACCAAACAGAAGGCGAACTGACGCGGCAGCAAGTTGAGGACGGGCTTCAAGGCCATCTGTGCCGATGCGGCTCTTACGAGGCCATCAATGAGGCAATCCGGATCTGCAGCCGCAACCGGGAATCCACGCCCGGGGGCGCCGGGTGCGCCGCGTCCTGAACATGCTAGGAGAACAGTGATGACCTGGGACCACGACCGGCCGTTTGCGCCGATCCACGACCGCCTGCCCTACGATGCCATCGTCGACCGCCCGGCCCCATTGTGGCCGGGCGGCGCTCGGCTTGCCGTCTGGGTGGTGCCCAATATTGAGCACTACGAGTACCTTCCGCCGGCCGGCGCGGTGGACCCCTACCCCCGCACGCCACACCCCGACGTACGGAAATACACCTACCACGACTACGGCAACCGGGTCGGCTTCTGGCGGATGCTGGAGGTCCTCGACCGCCACGAGATCCCGTGCACGACGTCCCTCAACGTCGCCGTCCTTGACCATTACCCGGAGATCGCCGAGGCCATGGCCGCACGCGGCTGGGACCACATGAGCCATGGGCTCTACAACACCCGATACCTGACGGGGATGGACGAGGCGGAAGAGAGGGCTTTCCTGGAGGAATGCAACGAGGTGCTGCGGCGGCACACGGGCAGCAATTTCTCCGGCATGCTGGGACCGAACATCACTGGCAACGCCTGGACGCCGGACCTGATGGCCGAACTCGGCATGACGTTCCACGCAGACTGGGTCCACGACGAACGGCCGGCCCCGCTCATCACCCGCTCCGGCCACCCTCTGGTTGCCCTGCCCTACACCTACGCCCTCAACGATGCGCCCCTGCTGATGCGCTCGCACGTGGAAGGTCCCGAGTATGCCGAGTACCTCCTCGCCCAGTTCGAGGAGCTCCACGAGCGCGAGGAGAACATCGGACGTATGATGTGCCTGTCCCTGCACCCGTTCACAATCGGACAGCCGCACCGCGCCGGCCATCTCGATCGTGTCCTGGCCCATCTGCGCGCCCATGACGACGTGTGGTTCGCGACCGCATCTGACATAGTCGCCCATTACCGGCAGACGGCTTACGACCACGACCTGCAGCGCGCGACTGGGGTGGTGCGGGCATGAGCCGGCCGGAACTCAACATCGTGCGCCCGCTGACCGCGGCCGCGCCAGGCTACGACCACGACTGGTTTCCGTACACACCCCTCCCGGCCAGGCCCGACCGGCGCCAGCTTGCCCCTCCTGGCCTCGCGCTCAGCGTCGTCGTCGACGTCCGGGCAGCCGAATGGGAATACAGCGCGCCGGCTGTCGGGGTGCCTGGGGGACGCGGACTAGCGCCCCATCCTGACTTTCCCCGCATGTCCCACCGGGAATTCGGGCACCGGGCAGGGCTTTTCCGGCTGGCGGCGATTCTGCGGGAGGCTGCCGTGCCATGGGCTGCTGCCGTGGATGTCCTCACGGCCGAGCACTATCCGCGGGTGCTGTCGCTGTTGCAGGACGAGGCTGTGGAGATCCTTGCCGGCGGACTGAGCTCCAGCCGCGCGATCAGCAGCCTGATGTCGGAGCCGGAAGAAGACCACTACATCGGTCAGACCCTCGACCGGCTAGAAAGTGCCATCGGGACCAGACCCCGCGGGTGGATGAGCCCCCAGGGCTCCCAGTCCTTCCGCACACCAAGCATTCTTGCCCGCCACGGGGTGGACTACGTCGCGGACTGGGCGAACGATGAGCAGCCCTACGCCGTCACGGGCGCGGGCGATCTGTGGAGCTTGCCCGTCTCCTGGGAACTCAGTGATCTGTCCTCGATGTTCGTTCGGGGCATCGCCCCAAACTCGTACGCACGCGCTGTGCTCGAAGCCGTCGATGTCTTGGCCGCGGACAGCGTCCGGTCCCCCCGGATGCTGTGCCTGCACCTGCACCCCTGGCTTTGCGGCGAGCCCTTCAGGGCGCGCGCACTCCGTGACCTCATGGCGCGGCTGGCCTCGCGCACCGACGTGTGGTGGGCCTCACCCGCGGACATTGTCGATCACGGCCGAGGCGGGCAACGATGAGCGGCCTGCCCCGTGTCGCCCTCATCTCCACGGGCGGCACGATCGATGCCGTCGGCGCGTCGAGACTCGACCTGGCCTGGTACACCGAAACGAAGGACAGACTTCCCGACGGCGGCCTCTTGGCTGCCCTGCCGGAACTCGAAACGGTTGCCGACGTCGTTCAGGTACCCTTCGTCCGGATGCCCAGTTATGCGCTGTCGACCGCCGACTGGTCGCTGCTCGCTGCGACGGTCCGGGAGCTGGCCGCGGACGGCATGTACGACGGGATCGTCATCACGCACGGGACAAACACCCTTGAGGAGACCGCCTTCCTGCTCAGCCTCACGATCAGCACCAGGATCCCAGTTGTCCTCGTGGGCGCCATGCGCCCAGCGAACGGCCTGGGCAGTGACGGCGCAGTCAACCTCCTCCAAGCCGTGCGGCTCGCCGGCTCGGCCCAGGCCCGCGGTCACGGCGTCCTGGTGATGCTCAACGACACTGTGTTCGCAGCCCGGGACGCCACCAAGACCGCAACTTTCCGGGTCAACGCCTTCGCGGCTCCCGGCCTCGGACCGCTCGGCCACGTCGATGCCGACGGCGAGATCCGGTTGAGCCACCTCCACGCCACCAATGCCATACCCGCCTTCGACGTCGGCGACATCGCCGGGATGCCCCGTGTCGACGTCGTCCTCTCCTACGTCGGCGCCGACGGCGCGCTGATCGAGGCGGCCGTCGGTGCCGGCGCGCGAGGGATTGTCAGCGCCGGCACCGGCGCGGGCCGCCCCACTCCCGCGGAGAGCGACGCACTCGACGCCGCTGCCGCCCAGGGCGTGGTGGTGTGCCAGAGCACGCGGGTGCAGTCCGGACGCGTCTCCCGCTCGCCGGCGATGAAGGCCGCGCGGCGGGTAACCGCCCCCGCGATGGCACCTTGGCAGGCAAGGATCGCGCTGGCACTGGCGGTGCAGCGCACAGACGACATCGAAGAGATCCAGATCACTCTGGACGCACTTTGAACACGTCTGTATACTTGATCATACAGTTGTATACGAGCACTTAGGAGCGCCATGCAAATCGACACTGAGTTCACCGTTGCCGCACCTCATCGCAAGGTGTGGGACTACCTGCTGCGCACCGAGGAAGTCGTGGAATGCATCCCAGGAGCACAGATCGACGCCAAGATCTCGGACGATGAGTACAAAGGCCACGTGACCATCAAACTGGGGCCGCTCGCACTCACCCTCGAGGGCCTCGCCACGATCCAGGACCGCGACCGCGACGAGATGGTGCTTGTCATCGCCGGCAAGGCGAAGGACCAGCGCGGACGCGGCGCCACAGACGCTACGGTGACGGCCCAGGTTCACGCCGCCTCGGAGGAGGCCACCCGGGTCACCATCGTGTCCGACCTTCGAGTGAGCGGAAAGATCGCGCAGTTCGGCCGCGGGGTGATGAAGGACGTGGCGCAGCGCATCGCCGAGGACTTCGCCCGGAATCTTGAAGCCCGCATATCCGCCGAGTCGGAACCTGCACTTGCAGCTCAGGCGGGGTCAGCCGGCGCCAGCATTTCACCACTCGCCGCGGCTAAGCCCGCGGAAGCGATCGGAGGGATCGGCCTGGTAGTCGGTGCGCTAACGCGCTCCGTCGGCCGCAACGTCCCCGGCCTCTTCGGTCGTGACAAGAGTTGATCCCGACCACGGCCCTCCGAAGGACAGGACAACGATGACAAACCGAATGCTTACACGCCTCGACCTGCCGCAGGTGCGCGAATACTACGCCGCCGGCCACTGGCAGGATGAGACGGTCTACGACCGCACCCGAAAGGCAGCGTCTGAACGCCCCGACAAGGTGGCTGTTGTGGAACGGTCACGGAGCATCAGCTACCGAATGCTGCTCGACGCCGCGGACCGCCTCGCCGGGCATCTGGCAGACGCCGGCCTGAGCAGCGGGGACCGGGTCGCCGTATGGTTGCCAAGCCGAGCCGAGGTCGCCGTGGTCCTGCTCGCCTGCTCGCGTAACGGGTACATCGCCTGCCCGTCGCTGCACCGCGACCACACAGTGGGAGAGGTTATTACCCTGGCGCAGCGGACCAGCGCGAGGGCGTTCATCGGACAGCCGGGCTACGGTGCCGACAGCCACCGCGCAGACATCTTTTCCCGCCTGGACGAGATTGATTCCCTCCGGGTGCGCATCCGGCTCGAGCCCGCCGACGCAGCCGAGACGCTGTTCCCCGAGTGTGCGTCCCCCGCAGCGGACGAAGACCGACACAGCGATCCCGAATCGATCGTCTACCTGGCGTTCACGTCGGGGACCACCGGCCAGCCTAAGGGAGTCATGCACTCGAGCAACACGCTGCTTGCCCCGGTCCGCGCGCTGGCCAACGACTGGAACCTCGACGCCGACATGGTGATCTACTCCCTCTCACCTTTGAGCCACAATCTCGGCTTCGGCGCCATGCTGCTGGCGCTGACCGGCGGCGGAACGCTCGTGGCGCACGATCTGCGGCGCGGGCAAAGCGTGGCCCGGCGCATCGCTGATACCGGCGCCACATTTGTCTTCGGCGTACCGACCCACGCCATCGACTTGCTCGCAGAACTCGAACGCGGGGACATCAACGCACTACCCGACCTCGCGGGATTCCGAATTTCCGGTGCCGCAATCCCGACCGACGTTGCCAAACGCCTCATCGCGGCCGGCGTCATCCCGCAAAGCGGCTACGGCATGACCGAAGCCGGCTCCCACCACTACACGCTTCCCGATGATGACCCGGCGCTCATTGTCGGCAGTTCAGGGCGCCCGTATAGCGGGCACCAGGCCAAGATCGTTAGCCCCACGGATGCCTCCGTTGAAGTCCCCCCGGGCACCGTCGGACAGATCGTCGGGCGCGGCCCGAGCGTCATGCTGGGGTATTTCGACGACCAGGCGGCCACCGATTCATCGTTCACGTCCGATGGCTGGTTCTTGACCGGCGACCTGGGATGGGCCGACGAAGAAGGCTATATCCGAATTACCGGACGCAAGAAGGACGTCATTATCCGGGGAGGGCACAACATTTTCCCTGCAAAGATCGAAAACCTCGCCTCACAGTTCGAGGCGGTTGGCAAGGCAGCCGCGATTCCCGTGCCTGATGATCGGCTCGGAGAACGCGTGTGTCTCGTGGTCACCCGCGCCGGGCTTTCCGATCCTGACCCCGAGGACCTGTTGGCGTTTCTCGACCAGGAGGGCCTGTCCAAATACGACATGCCCGAATTCCTGCAGGTCGTCGACTCCATTCCCCTCCTGCCCTCGGGCAAGCTCGACAAGCGCCGCCTCATCGCACAAATGGAATCTGGAGAGATCACTCCCACGCCCATCCGCTTCACGGCGGCCGTCCGATGAGCGCCGGGATGCGGGCGATCCAGGTCTGGGCCTTCGACAATCTGGACGCGGCCGGTGTGGTGTCTTCCGATGTGCCGGTCCCGGCCGACGACGAAATCGTGATCGACGTCGCGGCCGCGCCCGTGAACTACGTCGACCTAGTCACGATGCGCGGCGCCTATCAGTTCCGTCCGGCGCTGCCATACACGCCAGGCAAGGGTCCGGCCGGACGGGTCAGCGCCGTTGGAGCGCGGGTTGGCCACCTCAAGGTCGGTGACCGGGTGCTCGGAATGGCAGAGTACGGCGGCTACGCCGAGAAGTGCGTGATCCGCGGCGACCAAGCCTACCGCCTTCCACCCGACCTCGGATTTGTCGACGCCGCCGCCATGTCGCTGGCATTTGACACGGCCTGGATGGCCCTCATCGAACGAGGCCGGCTCGCGGCGGGTGAGTCCGTGCTTGTACTCGGGGGCACCGGAGCGGTCGGCGGAGCGGCGGTGCAACTCGCACGGGCCCTCGGAGCCGGCATCGTGCTGGCCGGAGTTTCCAAAGCCTCCAGATTCGACGAAGTCGCATCGCTCGGAGCCGACGACTACGTTCTACAGTCGGGACCGAACCTGCGCGACAGCCTGCGGGACCGTGTGCTGGAGCTGACTGCCGGCCGCGGCGTGGATATCGTCATCGACGCCATCGGCGGCGACGCCTTCGATGGCGCGGTCCGTGCGGTTGCCTGGCGCGGCCGCCTGGTCATCGTGGGCTTCGCTGCCGGGCGGATCCCCACGCTCAAGATGAACTACCCGATGCTTAAGAACATCGAAGTATCGGGCCTGCAAATCAGCGACTACCGGAAACGGGCCCCGGAACTTATGGAACGCTGCTTCGAAAACATCTTCGAGCTGTATTCCCAGGGGCGCCTGACCGCACCCCGGAGCGAGACCTTCGCCCTCGACGAGTGGCGGACTGCCGTTGACACGCTATCCAGCAAGTCCACGCGCGCCCGTCTGATCCTCACCCCCTGAACGCCCATCGCGGACGAACGGGCACCCGTCTAGGCCGTCATGTATACCAAAGTATTCCCTCGTATTTACGTAACCAGCCCCTGAAGGAGCGCGAAGTGACCCTTGAAGACCGAACAGACGTCGTCGTTGTCGGCGGAGGTAATGCCGGATTCAGCGCCGCCATCGCCGCGGCCGAGCGCGGCCGCCGCGTAGTCCTGCTGGAGAAGGCGAACCGCGCCGCCCGCGGCGGCAACAGTTACTACACCGCGGGGGCCTTCCGCATCACCCACGACGGGCTGCATGACATTGGCGACCTGATCGAACCCGATGACCGGCATACGGCCACCGATTTGCCGAGCTACAGCCCTTCCGACTTTCAGCTGGACATGAAGCGCGTGACCAACGGCCGCAACGACCAGATGCTGACCGATGTGCTGGTCGGCAACGGCACGGACACGCTGCGCTGGCTGCAGGGCCACGGGCTGCGTTTCCGCCTGATGTACGAGCGCCAGGCCTATCCCGATGCCACGGGCCGGCAGCGGTTTTGGGGGGGCCTTGCCGTCGGATCGGTCGGAGGAGGAATCGGCCTGATCGAGCAGCACGCCGCGGCCGCCGCACGCCTCGGCGTGGAGGTCCGGTACGAGGCCGCGGGCCGATCACTGCTGATCGAGGAAGACGCCGTACACGGCGTCGTTTATGAGGATGCGGAAGGGCAGACGGTCGAACTCCGGGCAGATTCGGTGATCCTCGCCGCGGGCGGATTCGAGGCAGACGCCCAGATGCGTCGGGAATACCTCGGTGAGGGGTGGGAACGTGCGAAGGTCAGGGGCAATCCGCTCAACACCGGCGACATGCTGCGCGCCGCCCTCGCGGCCGGCGCGGCGCCGTACGGCGACTGGAACACGTGCCACAGTGTGGCGTGGGATGCCAACGCTCCCGAGACCGGCAGCCGCACCCTGACCAACCAACTGACGCGCGGCGGCTACTTCCTCGGCATCGTTGTCAATGTGAAGGGTGAACGGTTCATCGACGAAGGCAGCGATTACCGCAACTTCACCTACGCCAAGTACGGCGCCGAGATCCTGAAGCAGCCCGAGGGCCGGGCCTTCCAGGTCTACGATTCGACGACGAGGCCCATGCTGCGCACCGAGGAGTATGACAGCGACGGAGCCAGTGTGCACGTTGCCGATTCGCTGGAGGAATTGGCAGCGCTGATGGGCGTCGACAGCGAGACCTTCGTCAACACGGTGCAAGCCTTCAACGCCAACATCAACACAGAGCGGCCCTTCGATGCCAGCATCAAGGACGGACGCTCGTCGGCTGTCCAGCCTCCGAAGAGCAACTGGGCTGTCCGGATCGCCACGGGGCCCTTCTACGCTTTCCCGGTGACGTGCGGAATCACCTTCACCTTCGGCGGACTGCGCGCCGACGACCACGGCAGGGTGCTCAAGGACGACGGCGCCCCCATCGCTGGCCTGTACGTCTGCGGCGAAATGGTCGGCGGGCTGTTCAGCGGCAATTATCCTGGCGGTTCCGGGCTGACCTCGGGTGCGGTATTCGGACGCCGGGCAGGCTCGCTCGCGTGACAGGCAACCGGGTGGCGCCCCGCTTTTTCAACGTAAACCGGCCGAACCGGAAGGAGACCCAGCATGCGCGATATTCTCGATGACATTGCACCGTGCTACCGGGAAGGAAGGCGCTTCGCGGTAGCCACCGTTGTGCGCACCTGGAGCTCGTCGCCGCGCCCCATCGGTGCATCGATGGCCGTCTTCGAAACCGGAGAGGTCATCGGCAGCGTATCGGGAGGATGCGTCGAAGGCGCCGTCTACGAGGTAGCCCGGGAGGTCCTTGAAACCGGTGTTCCGCAGCTCGTCCGCTACGGTGTTTCCGACGACAACGCGTTTTCGGCAGGACTGACGTGCGGCGGTATCCTGGAGCTCTTCGTCCAGGTCGTCGACGCCGGAACCTTCCCCGGTTTGGGGGACGTCATCGAGTCGGTACGCGAACGCCGACCAATCGCCGTCGTCACCGTTGTTGACGGCGCCGCATCCGCCGGACGCCGCCTCGTTGTCACGCCGTCGGCCGCCTTCGGCTCGCTCGGCCACGAACGGCTGGACCAGGCAGCGGCAGACGGTGCGCGGGGCATGCTGGAACACGGCACCACCGGGGTGTTGCATCTGGGTCCGCACGGAGAGCGGCGATCCGACGAGCTGACCGTCTTTGTCGAATCCCTAGCACCCCCGCCGCGCATGATCGTGTTCGGTGCCATCGATTTCGCCGCGGCAGTCGCACGCATCGGAAAGTTTCTCGGATACCACGTGACCGTGTGCGATGCTAGGCCCATCTTCGCCACCAGGGCGCGGTTCGCAGCAGCCGATGAGGTGGTTGTCGCATGGCCGCACAAATACCTCGCCGAAACAGAGGTGGACGAACGGACGGTCCTCTGCGTCCTGACCCATGACCCCAAGTTCGATGTACCGCTCCTCGAGTTGGCGCTGCGCACACAGGCGGGCTATGTCGGAGCCATGGGAAGCCGGCGCACGCACGATATCCGGCTCGCCCGGCTTCGTGAAAACGGCCTGTTGGAGGAAGAGCTAGCCCGGCTGCGTTCTCCGATCGGCCTGGACCTCGGCGCCAGAACACCGGAGGAGACGGCGGTATCAATCGCCGCAGAGATCATCTCCGGGATGTGGGGCGGCAGCGGCCGTCCGCTGACCGAGACGGCCGAACCCATCCACCGCGAGCCACTGGCATCACATCCCCCGGCGATGCCAGCGGCGCTGACTCGGAATTAGTGGACGGACAAACGCGATGATGCGGACACGGGGAAAGCCGGTCCCCTGCCGGCGGCGGCCATCGGAAACCACCTCGCCGCCGGCGGATAACTCCGACGACGGCGATCGGCCGGCCGACGTCATGCTTTGACGTCCGGTTTAGGTGCTGCTGAACCCGGGTCAGGCGTCCAGCACCAGCAGCGGCGTCTTGGACCGGCCGACGCACAGCATCATCGTCTCGTTCTTCTCGCGGTCCGCCTTGCTGAGGATCGTGTCGCGGTGGTCCGGAATTCCGGCCAGCACCTTGGTTTCGCAGGAGCCGCAGAAACCCTCCTCGCAGGAGAAGAGGATCGAGGGGTTCGCGTCGCGGACGACCTCGAGCAGGGTGCGGTCGGCGGGCACCTTCAGCACGCGGTTGCTCTGCTTGAGTTCCACCTCGAATTCCGCCAGTCCCTCAGCCGTCCCTACGTCCTTGAGGCCGGCGGCCCCGGATCCGGCCTCCGCTGCAGCAGGGGTAGCCGCGGCGCCGAAGCGTTCGAAGTGCATCGCGTCAGCGCCCAGGTGGCGCTCGCAGGCCTGTTCAACGGCGCGGATCAGTGGCTCGGGCCCGCAGCAGTACACGGCGGTCCCGGCCGGCGCGGCTGCCATGGCCCCGTCCAAATCCGGATAGCCGGATTCATCCTTCGGAATGATGCTCACGGTTCCGCCGAGACCTGCCAACTCGTCCAGGAAGGCCATCGACGTCCGGGTCCTGCCGCCATAGAGCACGGTCAGGCCGGCGTCGCCCTGCGCGATCTGCCGCGCCATGGCCAGGATCGGCGTGATGCCGATGCCGCCGGCGATGAGCAGGTAGTGCGGCGCCGGTTCAAGTTCGAAGTGGTTTCGCGGCCCGCGATACGGCAGCAGGCTGCCGGTGCGCACGGTTTCGTGAATTTCACGCGATCCGCCGCGGCTGTTGGGGTCATTGAGCACGGCGATCCGGTACTGCGTCTTTTCGGCGGGATCCGAGCAGATGCTGTACTGCCGCACGGTGCCGGAGGGCAGGACGACGTCGATATGGGCACCAGGGGTCCAGACAGGCAGTTCGCTCCCGTCCGGATGTTCCAAAACCAGGGACAGGACGGCGTCGGATTCCAGGCGCTGGGCGCGGACCAGTAGTTCGGTGATTTCGGTGCTCATACTGTGCCCCTTCCGGTGCTGTTTTCGATTTCTGCGTTGGTTGCCGGGGTGGCGGCGCGGGGCGCGGTGCCGGCGTCAGCGGGTTTGCGGTGTCCGCCCTTGAGGACGTCGATAAAGGCTGTGGCGAGTCCGATCTCCCGAACGGAGACGAGCATGTCCAGTTCCCGGCGGAGCACCGCCATGGCGTAGGCACCCCGGGCGGATTCCCAGTTATGCTGGTCCACCAGGATGCCGGCCAGAAGGACGCCGTTGGCGCGGGCGGCACGAGCCACCGTCGCGACAAAGGCAGAGGGCACCTCGGTCAGGTCGGAGCCGAGCAGGATCATCATGTCCGCGGAGGCGGCCAGATCGGCCATGGTCTCCGTGAATTCAGTTCCAACGGCGCCTTGGATGTCCCGGACGGAGGCTGCGGACTGGCCGGCGTCCGCGACGATGCGGATGTTGGTGAGGTTGCCGGCGGCCATGGCCTGCACCATGGCATTTCCGGACGCGCCAAGCGGCGCCACCAGGATCCGGGCCTCGTAGGAGAGGCGCGTGGGGGTGGAGGTCATCGATTGAGGTTCCTTGTCTGTGTGTGGGCCTGCCGGGAGGACGTGTTTGGCGACGGCGTCCCGGCCGGCTGGGGGCGGATGACCACGTGCGGGCTGGCCGGGCCGTTCCCGGCAGCGAGGCGGTCGAGCATGTCGCCGACCTCTTCCAGGGGCACGTGGGTGGCGGGGACCAGCTCAAGCCCCGAGGTGCCGGCGGCGAGGAGATCGATGCTCTGCCGCACGGCCTCGGGTGAGCGGCCGCGGACCCCGGTGATGGTGTTCGCGCCGCGGATCAGCGCCTTGAGGTCCACCTCGGAGACGGGGACCGGCCCGAGGCCTGCGAGGACCAGCCGCCCGAGTTTGCGCAGCGTTCCGGCTGCGGCGGACGTGACCGCCCTGCCCAGCCCGACAGTATCCAGGATGAGGTCCGTGCCGTTGCCGCCGGTGGCAGAGTCGATCAGGGTTCCCAGGTCCGCACCGTCGTCGTTGATGACCGGCACGGCGCCGAGGGCTTCGGCGATCGCCAGCCGTTGGGAGGAACGGCCGACGGCGACGATCTTCTTTGCGCCCACGGCCCGGGCCGCGGCGACGGCGGCGACGCCGTGGTAGCCCGGACCGATAACAACGACGGTGGAGCCCTCGCGGGCTCCGCCGGCGTTGATCGTCCAGTCCACGGCGTTGGCAAAGGGCTGGGTCCAGGACGCGAGGTCCGGATCCAGCTCCGAAGGCAGCCGGTGCACGATGCTGTTGGTGTTCAGCTGCATGTACTCGGCGTTGCCCCCGTACAGGCCGGAGCCCTCTTCGGCGGAGATCAATCCCACCCGGCGCCGGCCCTTCCATAGGTCCGACTCCGGGCACATGCGGTAGCGGCCCGGGATGGAGCATGCCGCACAGTCGGGGCGTTGGCACGGCAGGTACTCTTCCAGTGCCACCAAGTCCCCCACCGTCACACCCCAGGCCAGCGCACGGTCCGGATCCAGCGCGGTGATCCGGCCGACCACGTGGTGCCCCATGACCGTGGGCCAGTCCAGCCCCGCTTGGTAGAGGCTGACATCCGTCCCGCACACTGCGGAGGATTCGACGCGCAGCCAGCCGACGGCGCCGATGGCGCCGGCGGTGTCCAGGTACCTGACCTCGGTCGCCGCTTCGGGCAGTGAAACGGCGGCCCGGACCCGGTCCGGGCGTCCTGTCACCGGCCCGGCGGCGGGTCCGGGTTCAGGCAGGGCAACGGAGGTGGAGTGGTGGTTCTTCACGGGAGGTACAGCCTCTTCCAATAAGCGGTGTGGACGGGGTTTGGCGGGCTAGATCGAGACGAAGTTTTCCCCCTCGACCACGACGAGGGCGTCGCGGGCGCCTTCGTGGAACGGCGTTTCCTTGGGCAGCAGGACGGAGGTGGAACGGACGCGCTGGTCCGCTACTGCCATGCCCGGCAGGGTCTCGTCGTCGAGGTGGTCCAGGGCCGCGATGAGGCGGCGGCGGGCGAGGATGATGGCCGCGTCGGACGTGCCGAGGCGCTCCTTGGTGCGGTCCGCGATGCTGCCCATGCTTTCCTGGAGCGAGAAGTCCTGCGCGGCGATGCCTTCGATGCCGGAGAACGACTTTTTCTGGCGCTGGGCCTCACGGTCCATCAGGTAGTCGTTGTTCTTGTTGGCCAGGGTGCGGTAGGTGCCGGGAATGTACTTGGCGTGGATGCCGTCGCCGTTGCGCATGGATTCCAGCTCCGTCTCGGTGAGGTCCCGGGTGGGGTGGTAGTTCCAGCTCCAGGCCCAGCAGTTTTCGTCGTCGATCGGGATCCAGGCGTGGCCGCCGAGCGGGTTGTGCGTGCCGAACGGGGGAATGATCGTGTAGAAGGGCATGATCCACTGCGTGATGCGCCAGTAGTATTCCTCGTCGTTGGCGTTGCGGCGCGCGCCGATCAGCAGGCCGCCGTCGCTCTCGACGACCTCGAACTTGGGCCGGGTGTCCGCCTTGAGGTATTTGTTGCCCTCGGTGCCGGAGTGCATCGGATCGTCGTCGAGGTTGAAGCGGTGCGCGAAGGAGACGTGGCTGGAGTCGATGCCGCCCTCCATGGCCTGCATGTGGTTGGTCTCCTGCAGGCGCTTGGAGATGAACCGCTGTCCCTCGCCCAGCATGGCCCATTCCAGTTCGGGCAGTTCGGGCTGCTGGTCGGCCGGGCCCATGTAGGTCCAGATGACGCCGCCGCGTTCCACGCAGGGGTAGGCCTTCTGCTTGATGCGGGATTTGAACTTGGAGTCCTCGGGCTCAGAAGGCATGTCCACGAGGTTGCCCTCGACGTCGTACTTCCAACCGTGGTAGGCGCAGCGCAGGCCGCATTCCTCGTTGCGTCCGAAGAACAGCGAGGCGGTGCGGTGGGCGCAGAACTCGTCAAGGAGGCCAAGGCGGCCCTTGGTGTCGCGGAAGGCGATCAGCTGTTCGCCGAGCAGCTTCACGCGTACCGGCGGGCAGTCGGCCTCGGGCAGCTCCTCGGCCAGCAGCGCCGGAATCCAGTAGCGGCGGAAGAGCCGGCCCATCGGCGTATCGGCTCCGGTCTGGGTCAGGAGGGTGTTCTGTTCTTCGGTCAGCATGATGGCCCTTTCAGGAAGATCGGTGGAACGGCAGGGGCAGCATGGTTGTGCAGCGTGGGGGAAACCGCTTGTGCGTCCGCATGCCGCGCAACTGCGCGTTATGTAGAACTGTGACACCGCTTACCCCGAGGCGTCAAGCCCGCATCCCGGTACACTCGATCCAGCGACCCCCTGAACTGAAAGCCTGAACCGAAAGAGGGCAAAGTATGCGTCACGAAGGCTTCGCCGTCTCGGAAGACCCCGCGAGGGCCGGGCTGCGGGGTGCCCGCCCCAAGGATCTGGTCCAGTCGCTGGAGCGGGGCATCGCCGTACTGAGCGCGTTCGGCGCTGACCATCCCACGATGAACCTGACGGAGGTGGCGAAGCGCTGCGGGCTCCCCCGGTCCGCAACGCGCCGCTTCCTGCACACCCTTGTCGACCTGGGCTATGTCACCTCCTCCGGGCGGCAGTACGAGCTCACGCCGAAGGTCCTTGAGCTGGGGTATTCCTACCTGCCAAAGCTCTCGCTGGCCGACGTCGTGCGCCCCCATGCGGAGCGGCTTGCCCGCGCGCTGGGCGCCTCCGTTTCGGTGGCCGTGCTGGATGGCCCTGACGTCCGCTACGTCCACCGGGTAAATGCCCCCAGTGCGCTGGCTGTCGCGATCAGAGTGGGATCGCGGATCTCCGCCCACCGGACGGGGCTGGGCCGGGTATTGCTGGCATCGCTGCCTCCGGAGAGGCTGGTCGCTTATCTGGACAGCGCCGAGCACGGCCAGGGGGCGCATCATCTGGATGCCGCCGAACGGGAAGATCTTGCCCTTGCGCTGGACGCGGTCCGGGAGCAGGGCTGGAGTTACGTGGACCAGCTGCTCGACGTCGGCGTCCGCGCAGTCGCTGTCCCGCTCTATGCCCGGGATGGCTCCGTCGCGGCGGCCCTGAGCGCGTCCCTGCACAGCGCCGCCATGCCCCAGCGGGTCATGACCGCCGAGTTCGTTCCCCGCCTGCAGGAGTGCGCCGGTCGGATCTCGCTGGAGCTCAGGAGCGGCATCGAGTCCTGAGCCGGCGATCTACGTCCGCTTTGCGCGCATTTGAACTCTTAATGGACGTTTTTCTTGCGTGACGCTGATCACCGTTGCTAGATTCTTTCAATGCGACGCCCGTACGGGACCGCGGGGACGACGATGCCCCGTGAGCCCTCCCACCCGTGGGGCCAGCCCCGGAAGCGCCGCAACATCCTCCGCGCACGGGCGTTATTTCCACGCCCACTGCCGCATAGCTGACAGGAAGTTTCGACGTGACAACAGCCTTGACCTCGTCCCTCTCGTCCCCACCCACGACCCGTAAGGGATACCGCTGGACGGTTCTCTTCCTTTGCTGGTTTGCCTTCACCATGACGTCCGTGGACCGCTCAACCTGGGGGCCGTCGTCGGTCTTCGTGGGTGAAAGTCTGGCTGTTCCGCTCGCCAGCCTGGGAATTTTCGCCACGACCTACTACATCGGGTACGTCGTCTCCAATGCCGGCGGTGGGTTCCTGACCGACAAGATCGGCGGCCGGCGCCTGATCACGATCTCGATGATCGGCGCCGGCGCCTTCATGATGGTCTTCGGCTCGACCACCTCCGCTGTTGTCGGCATCGCGGTACAGGGCGTCGTCGGCTTCTTTGCCGGCGCTGACTATGCCGCCGGGATCAAGCTGCTCTCGAGCTGGTTCCGCCCGGAGGAACTCGGCAAGGTGATGGGCATCTTCACGTCGGCGACGTCGCTGGGCGTCGTGATCGCCAACTTTGCCGTGCCGTTCCTGATCGCCCAGTCAGGCTGGGGCGCCTCCTACCACCTGTTCGGCGCGATCTCGATTGTGTCCGGCATCATCTGCCACCTCGTCCTGCGCCCCGGTCCCGTCGTGGCGATCGCCACCGATCCCGCTGGCAGCCCCAAACGTCCGTCCGCCTGGCGCACCCTCTCGGGCAACCGCAACCTGCTGCTCGTCGGTCTGGCCGGTTTCGGCGGATTCTGGGGAACATACGGCTTCGTGATCTGGTCCAACGCCCTGATGATCAAGGGCCACGGCGTGGCCCCGGCCACCGCCGGCATCATCGTGGCACTCTTCGCCGCCCTGGGCGTGTTCGGCAAACCGATCATCGGGCTCGTGGCGGACCGGTTCAACGGTGCCCGCCGGGTGCCCACGATGATCGTGCTGGGCTGCTTCGCCGTGATGCTGATCGTCTTTGGCATGCTGGACACCGTTCCGGCGTTCCTCATCGCCGCGCCGCTGCTGGGTCTGTCCGCCTACTGCTACCTGCCGCTGATCGTGGCCCTGATCCCCCGGCTCGTCAGCAGCGAGATGGTCGGAACCGCGGCCGGCCTCACCAACGCGGTGTGGCAGCTCGGCAGCGTCCTCGTGCCCGTCGCGGTCGGCGCCGTCTTCGCCGCGACCAGCAACAACTTCATGGCCGCCTTGGGCACTCTCGCCGTCGGACCGCTCATCGGCATGGTCGCCATGTACTTCGTCAACGAACGCCCCGACGAGGTCAAGGTTGTCGTCAGGGCAGAGTCATAGCAGCCAAGCGGCAGCAGAAACCGGCGGCGGGACTGCTGTTCGTGCTGAGCTGCGCCATGGGCGTGGGGCCGCTCCTGATGTACGGCCTGAGCGCGACCAGCAGCTTGGTCATCGACAGCCTGCAGATATCGCCAGGCGAGTTCGGGCTGCTTGCCACCGTCTGTTTTCTGGCTGCCGGGGTCAGTTCGGGCGTGTTCGGCCGTTTCAGCGACCGGATGCGGGGCAGGACCCAGATCTGCCTGATTTTCGGCGGCGCGGCAGTGGCGATGGTGCTGGTTGCAATATCCGGCAACTTCCTCGGGCTGGTGGCGGCCGTGGTTCTTTCAGGTGCCGCCCAAGCACTCTCCAACCCGGCCACCAACCGCCTGGTGATGGACCATGTGCCTGCGCACAGACGAGCGGGCTGGATCGGGGTCAAGCAGTCCGGCGTGCAGGGTAGCCAGTTCCTGGCCGGGATCGCCTTCCCCGCTGTGGCCTTAGTGGCGGGGTGGCGGAGCGCGGCCGGATTCAGCAGCGCCCTTGCCCTGGTCCTCCTCATCGTGGCCTGGCAGTTGATTCCGGTGTCCGCGGGCCCGGCGTCCGCTGTCCCGGATTCCCCGGCTGCCGTGCGATCCACGGCACCATCGCCGGACGTTGTGTCGGCAGGACGCGCTACTTCTCCGCGGGCTGCCGGCGCAGCGAAAGGCGGCAAAGTGCGCCTTCCGGGCACAGTCTGGGTTTACGCGGCCTACGCTCTGCTTTCCGGTTTCGGCATCCAGGCGACCAACGTGTATCTCCCCCTGTTCGCGCAACGTGAAGTCGGCTTCTCCCTCGTCCTCGGGGGGCTGACGGCGGCAGTTGCCGGCGTCGTCGGCGTGGCGTCCCGCATTGTGTGGGGACAGCGGATCGTGGGAAAGGGCAGTTCGTTCACGCTGCTAGTCACATTGGGTCTGGGTGCCGCCGCCGGCGCGGCCCTCCTGCTGGCCGCAGGTCCGACGCAGTCAGGCGTCCTGCTCTGGTGCGGGGTGCTTCTGCACGGGGCCATGGGTCTCGCAATAAACGTGGTGGTCATGGCGGGCATGATGCGCGATGTCCCTCCCGGCAAGGTGGGCGCAGCCTCCGGCCGGGTGGCGGTCGGGCTGTATCTCGGCTTCGCCGCCGGGCCCTTGGCCATGGGAGGGCTGCTGACTGCGTTCAACGGCTTCATGGCTGGATGGTGCGTGGTGCTGGGGGCCTACATCGCCTGCGCGCTGCTCGCAGCGCTTGCCCGTCATCGGATGCCGGGAAGCCCCCAAAGTTGGAGCCCTAGCATCCTCGACAGTGCAGACGCCCCAAAAGGCGCGCCCCGAACCCAATCCAACCATCTGAAACTTGGACACCCGCGGCCATAAGGGACGATGACGGGAAACCGCCCGCCGTCGTCCGCTGTCCTTGAGCTACTTCGTGAGTGCCCCCTCCAACCAGGATCTCAGCACCGGTGCGGGAGCTGCGCCGGCCTGCCTCGCGACGATCTTGCCGTCGACGATGACCATCAACGTTGGCACTGCCTGAATGGCGAATCTGGCGGAGAGCTGTGGCGAGTGGTCCACGTCGACCTTCACAAGTTTGATCTGCCCAGCGCGTTCGTGTGCCAACTGGTCCAGCACGGGGCTCACCATCCGGCAGGGTCCGCACCACACCGCCCAAAAGTCCACCAGTACCGGAACGCCGGACCGTTCGGCGATCTCGCCGAAGTCCTCGTCGCCCGCTTCAACCACCCAGGGAAGCTCCCGGTGGCAACTCCCGCAGCGTGGCCGGCCGTCGGCGACGGCCGGAACGCGGTTGGATTTGCCGCAATGGGGACATTTGATGATGGCCTTGTTCATGCCGTTCCGGCCTCTTCCAGCTCCATCGTGCTGTAGTCAACCACTAGTTCCCCTCCGGCTGCGGTCACCGTGACCACTCCGCCTTCCGCGATGCTGCCACGCAGCAAGGCCCGGCCCACCTGTGTTTCCACCACATGGGAAATGTAGCGGCGCAGGGGCCGGGCTCCGTAGATCGGATCGAAGCCGCGTTCAGCTATCAGAAGGCGCGCATCCTCGGTCAGGTGCAGCTCTATTTGCTGCTCGGCCAGCCGCTGCCGCAGCTGCTGGAACTGCAGATCAACGATGCGTTCGATTTGCGGCAGTCCCAGCGGCGCGAACAGGACCGTATCGTCCACGCGGTTGAGGAACTCGGGGCGGAAATGCGCCCGGAGCTCGCCCATCACCATGCCGCGCGCCTCCTCGGTGATCGCCCCGCCTTCGGCCGAACCCTCCAGAAGATACTGGGAGCCGATATTGGAGGTCATGATGATCACGGTATTGCGGAAATCGACGGTCCGGCCCTGCGAGTCCGTAATCCTTCCATCGTCGAGCACCTGCAGCAAGGTGTTGAAAATGTCCGGATGGGCCTTTTCCACCTCATCGAACAGCACCACCGAGTACGGCTTCCGGCGCACCGCTTCCGTGAGCTGACCGCCTTCGTCGTAACCGATGTAGCCAGGAGGCGCCCCCAGCAGGCGGCTCACGGTGTGGCGCTCCTGGTACTCACTCATGTCCAGCCGGATCATTGCGTTCTCGCTGTCGAAGAGCGCCGCAGCCAGAGCCTTTGCAAGCTCGGTCTTCCCGACGCCTGTCGGACCGAGGAAGATGAAGGAGCCGATGGGCCGGCGGGGATCCCGGATACCGGAGCGGGCGCGGATGATGGCGTCCGACACCGCGCTAATCGCTTCTTCCTGCCCCACAACACGGGCGCGAAGAATTTCATCCAGGTGCAGGACTTTTTCACGTTCGCCCTGCTTCAGCCTTGCGACTGGTATGCCTGTCCAGGCTGCGACGATGTCGGCGATCTCGTCCTCCGTCACAACCTCGCGGAGCAAGCGTTTTTCACCCTGTTTCGCGGTCAGCCGTTCCTCCTCGGCGGCCAGCCGCCGTTCGAGGTCGGCCAATCTGCCGTAGCGTAGCTCCGCCGCCCGGTTGAGGTCGTAGTTTCGCTCGGCTTCCTCGGCCTCCTGGCGCACCCGCTCCAGTTCACTGCGGATTTCCTGCAGCTTGTGGATCGCCTGGCGCTCGGCTTCCCATTGGGCTCTCTTCGCGTCTGCCTCGGCGCGCAGGTCCGCCAATTCACGCCTCAGCTCCTCGAGCCGGGTCTTGCTGGCCGGATCGGTCTCCTTGGAGAGTGCCGCCTCTTCTATTTCAAGCCGCGTGACCTTTCGGGTGAGCTCATCCAGTTCCGCCGGCATCGAATCAATTTCCGTCCGCAGCCGGGCGCACGCCTCATCCACGAGGTCAATGGCCTTGTCCGGGAGGAAGCGGTCAGTGATGTACCGGTGGGACAGGGTGGCCGCGGCCACCAAAGCGCTATCCTGGATCCGCACGCCGTGGAACACCTCCAGCCGTTCCCGCAGCCCGCGGAGGATGGATATGGCATCCTCCACGTCGGGTTCCTCAACGAGGACCGGCTGGAAGCGGCGTTCTAGGGCCGCGTCCGACTCGATGTGTTTACGGTATTCGTCGAGGGTGGTCGCCCCGATCATGTGCAGCTCCCCGCGGGCCAGCATTGGCTTCAGCATGTTCCCGGCGTCCATTGATCCCTCGGTCGCTCCGGCGCCGACGACGGTGTGCAGCTCGTCGACGAAGAGCAGGATCCTGCCTTCTGCCGCCAGAACCTCGGCCAGCACCGCCTTCAGCCGCTCCTCGAACTCGCCGCGGTACTTGGCGCCTGCCACGAGGGCGCTCAGGTCGAGGGAGAAGATGGTCTTGTCCTTCAACCCTTCCGGCACATCCTGCCGGACGATCCGCTGGGCCAGTCCCTCAACAATGGCGGTCTTGCCGACTCCAGGCTCGCCGATAAGCACCGGATTGTTTTTGGTCTTGCGCGAAAGAATCTGGACGACGCGCCGGATTTCCGCGTCGCGGCCGATGACCGGGTCCAGCTTTCCGGTGCGGGCATCCGCCACCAGATCGCGGCCGTATTTCTCCAGCGCCTCGTAGGTCTGCTCCGGCGTTGCCGAGGTGACGCGCTGGTTTCCCCTGATCTGGGTCAGGACAGAGAGGAACGCCTCGCGGGTGATTCCATGCTCGGCCAGCACCCTGCCGGCTGCCGTGGACCGGCCTTCCTCCGCCAACGCGACCAGTAGGTGTTCCACCGAAACGTACTCGTCCTTGAGCCGTTTGGCTTCACGTTCCGCGGCATCGAGGAGTGTGCCGAGCCTGCGGCTCACGTACACCTGCCCCGGCGCTGCCCCCGGGCCGGTGACCTTTGGCTTGCGCCTCAGCTCGGTTTCAACAGCAGCCTTCAACTCATCCACATCCACCTGCATGCCCACGAGCAGGCGCGGGACAAGGCCATTTTCCTGCTCCAGCAGGGCCAACAGCAGGTGTTCGCCGTCGGTCTCAGTGTGCCCACTGCGTTGGGCTATCCGCTGAGCCTCTGCCAAGGCCTCCTGCGACTTTTGCGTCAAACTCTCCATGTTCATCGTGAACCGGTCCCTTCGATCTGCGTGATTTCAACCAGTCGTCGTTCAAGCGAGTCAACCCGCACCAACAGATCGAGTACCAACGGGATTGCCGCGTAGTTCAGCGACAACTCCGAATGGAGTCTCATGACGTGCGCTATGAGCTCCGGGGCCCGCGGGCTGAACCAGGGCCCGCCCGGGGCATCGCCCAGTGGGCGAATCAAATCCAGATCTACGAACCGCATGACGACGTCGGGGTGGACTCCGCTGCTGCGTGCCACCGCCTCAAGATTTAGGCGCCACGGGTAAGCGAGCGCATACACTCGGCTCATCCCTCCTCCCTGGGACTAAAGTCGGAGGCGCTGGCCAGTTTCTCGTACAGCTTGCGCTCCTCCCTGTTAAGGCTCGGGGGCACCATGATCTTGATCTCCGCGTACAGGTTCCCCGGTAATCCACGCGGGTTGGGCATGCCCTGCCCTCGCAGCCGCAGCCGGCGGCCGCTGGAGGAGCCTTCGGGCACGGTGATGGTCACCGCGCCCGCTGGCGCCCTTGCCTTGATCTTGGACCCGAGTGCGGCCTCCGAGGGCGTCACCGGGAGGTCGAAGTAGATGTCCCGGCCTTTAAGCCGGTACCTGGAGTCGGGCTGGATCCGCGCGGTCAGTAGGAGGTCGCCGGGTGGGCCCCCTTCGCGGCCCGTAGCGCCTTCCCCGGCCAGACGGATACGCTGCCCATCCAGCACGCCGGCAGGCACGTCGACGTCATAATTGCGGGTCTCACCGTCCGGCTGGGCCAGCCTGATGGTGCGCTTTCCGCCACGGACAGCTTCTTCGAGGGTCAGCCATAGCTCTGCTTCGTGGTCAGCACCCTGGGCCGGGCCCCCTGCCTGTTGCCGGAACCAGCCCCCGAGCAGATCCTCCCAATCGACGTCGCCTCCCATATCGACGTCGGCGTTGCCGTACCCGCCGCGTCCCGGGCGCGGGCCAGGCCGCGGGCCGGGCCGGGGGCCCCCTGAACCCCAACGCCCGCCGCTGCCCCCCGGGCTGACGCCGCTGCCTGCGTACTGCCGGTAGTCGGCGCCGAACCGGTCATAACGCGTCCTGGTCTCGGGATCCGACAAGGTGTCGTAGGCCTCGCCTATCTCCTTGAACTTATCGGCGGCATCCGGCTCGCGGTTGACGTCCGGATGGTATTTCCTTGCCAGTTTGCGGTAGGCGCGCTGGATTTCGTCGGGCTTCGCTGTGCGCGGGACTCCGAGAACCGAGTAGTGATCCTTAGCCACGGTCCGGGGTCACCGCCCGGCTCACCACGACGGCGGCTGGCCGGAGAGCGTTGTCAGGGCCTCCGTAGCCAGGACGCAGCACGCTTACTAGGGTCCCAGGGGGAACGTCGTCAGTTTCCACCACGCTGACAACCTCATGGACGCGGGGATCGAAGGGGACGTTCTCGGCGTCGATCCGGGGATAGCCCAAACGGGCCAAGGTATCGATGGCCTGTTTCCGGATTGAGGCTATGCCCTCCACGAGCGGGTCCTCCGCCCCCGCCGGTGCGTGGGCCAGGGCCAGTTCGAGATTGTCCAAAATCGGTAACCATGCCAAGGCAACCGCGGCGCGCTCCTGGGCCCGTTGCTGGGTGCCGTCGCGGACGGCGCGCTTCCGCAGGTTGTCGTTGTCGGCCAACGCGCGACGCCACTGGTCCTCCATCTTGGCCAGCGCTTCCGCATGTGCTGCCGCTTCGGTTTCCTTCTCATCGGGTGCGGCCGCCGCTGCCGCGTCACTTCCTGGATGGGCCTGCTCAGCCGGCCCTGCCTGGTCGCTCATGGCCACTCCTAGCCACGATCGAATTCTGCATCGACTATGTCATCGTCATCTACGGCGTTCGACGCTCCGGATTGAGATGCGGCTCCCTGGGCCGCCCCTGCAGTCGCCGCGGAGGCAGCCGAGGCACTCAGCGCCGCCTGCAGTTGCTGAAGCTCGGAGATGAGTTCCCTCGCCGTCGACACCTCCGCCTGGTTGCTGACCGCATCGCGTGCCTGCCCGATCAGCAGTTCCGCCCGGGCTTTGTCGTGCGCCTGGACCGCGTCACCGAGTTCGTTCACCGTCCGCTCAACGCGGTAGGCCACCGCATCGAGCTCGTTGAGAGTATCGATCCGCTCCCGGTTCTGCACGTCCTCGCTCCTGTGGGATTCCGCCTCGGCAATCATGCGCTCGACTTCCTTGGCGTCGAGGTTGGAGCCTTCACTGATGGTGATGCCCTGCTCCTTGCCCGTGTCCTTGTCACGCGCGGTGACGTTCAGAATGCCGTTGGCATCGACGTCGAACGTGACCTCCACCTGCGGTTCCCCGCGAGGCGCCGGACGGATATCGCTCAGCTGGAACCGTCCCAGCACCCGGTTGTCCGCCGCCAGCTCACGCTCGCCCTGGAGGACCACCACGTCAACGGCGGGCTGGTTGTCCTCCGCTGTGGAGAAGACCTCACTGCGCCGGGCGGGGATGGTCGTGTTGCGTTCGATGATCTTGGTCATGACGCCGCCTCGGGTCTCAACACCCAGGGAAAGCGGTACGACATCCAGCAGCAGGACATCGGAGACCTCGCCCTTGAGCACGCCGGCCTGGATCGCCGCGCCGATGGCCACCACTTCGTCCGGATTGACGCTCATATTCGGCTCTTTGCCGCCCGTCAGCCGCCGCACGAGGTTCTGTACGGCAGGAATGCGGGTGGAGCCGCCCACCAGAATCACTTCGTCGATGTCATTGGCCGTGACTTTGGCGTCCGTCATCGCCTGCTGCACCGGCCCCATCGTGCGCTCGACGAGGTCGTGGGTAAGGTCCTCGAAGACGGACCGCCGGATGGTGGTGGTCAGGTGCTTGGGGCCCGTCGCATCGGCCGTAACAAAGGGAAGATTGACCTGCGTCTGGGCGACCGAACTGAGTTCAACCTTGGCCTTCTCGGCCGCTTCGAACAGACGCTGCAATGCCTGGGGGTCCGATCGGAGATCGATGCCGGACTCCTTCTGGAAGTCATCGGCGAGGTAGTCGACAAGCCGGCGGTCAAAATCGTCGCCACCGAGGTGTGAGTCGCCCGCGGTTGAGCGGACCTCCACTACCCCGTCGCCGACGTCCAAGAGGCTCACATCGAAGGTTCCGCCGCCCAGGTCGAACACCAGCACCGTCTCATGCTCACGCTTGTCAATGCCGTAGGCCAGGGCCGCGGCAGTGGGTTCGTTGATGATGCGCAGGACTTCCAGCCCGGCAATCTTGCCCGCGTCCTTGGTCGCGGTGCGCTGTGCGTCGTTAAAGTACGCGGGAACCGTAATAACGGCCTCCGTTATCTTTTCGCCCAACTGCTTCGCGGCGTCGTCCACTAGCTTGCGGAGGACGAGCGCGCTCACCTCTTCGGGTGCGACCTTCTTGCCCTGAACCTGAAAACGCGCCACGCCGTTGTCGTCCGCTACGACGTCGAAACTCACGGCCTTGGCTTCATCCGAGATCTCATCATAGTGCCGGCCGATAAACCGCTTGGCCGACGTGATGGTTCCCTTGGGGTTCAGAATCGCCTGCCGCCGGGCCAGTTGCCCCACAAGGCGTTCACCGCTGTCCGTGTACGCCACAACTGACGGAGTGGTCCGGGCTCCTTCCGCGTTGGGTATGACGCGGGCTTCCCCGCCTTCCCAGACGGCGATCACCGAGTTGGTTGTTCCGAGATCAATTCCTACTGCTTTGGCCATGACTCACTCCGGTCTTAGAGGGCGACCGGTCCTGTGGCGACGTCCGCCCGAAGTTGCACCGCATGACTCCACGCCCAGTCCTGCTGGGCCACGAGGCTCAAAGGGCTTGTCATGGGGCCTTATAGGGTCGAGTCTGCCCTTGGACGCGAGCGACGACATGGCCCCATAGGGTCCAACATGCTCGAGCGAATTGACCTACCAGGACTAATTCACCGGGCGTATCCTCTAAAGCGCTGCAATTATTCGAGGATCGGCCGCCACACATATGTCGCCCACGAACGAGTCCCTCAGCTGCGGAGAGACTGCAGGTCATCGCCCGCGACCGACGCAGCTCTGGCTCGCCTCCGGCTTGCCGGTCCAAAAACGACAGCCGCGCCCTGCTGACCCGGAGACCCGCCTCAACTTGTACGCACGCCACCCGCTTCTGGCGCGGGGATTGCAGACCCCGGCCACGCGGGAGAGCGAAGCGCGCACGAGGTAGCTGAGTTGACCTGGCGGATTCAAATGCGGGCGGCTTTTAGGCGTTCCGGGGCCATGCGGAGGTCACCGCGGTAGAGGAGACTCAACCCGTTACCTATTTCCGTAAACAGCCAGAGAAAGCAACGGGAATCCAATGAATATGAGCAGCGCAACGGCTGCCGAGGGAACGGGCTCGCTCCCAGCGCCGGGACGCAGGAGGGCCTGGTCCGCCGCCCTCGGCGCGGGGTTACTCATATTCGGGTCGGCGTGCACAGGGTCGCCTCCGGCTCCGGCATCACAATCCGCCAGCGCTGGGGGTTCCAGTTCCACAGGGGACCTTTCAGCCGTTCCTAGGATCGTAAGGGAAGTCGAGCCCTCTGTGGTCACGATCGAAACATCAGGCGGAATCGGCAGCGGAGTGGTCTACCGCAGCGACGGCACCATCGTCACGGACGCCCACGTGGTGGAGGACCAGCAAAAGAAGCCGTTCAAGAGCGTCCGGATCCACTTCGCGGACGGATCCCAGGCGTCGGCCACCGTCGTCGGTGTTGACGACCCAACCGATGTGGCAGTGGTGAAGGCTGACCGGGGCAACCTTCCGGCCGCCAAGTTCTCGACGGCGCTTCCCGCAGTTGGGCAGCTGGCGGTTGTTATCGGCAGTCCACTGGGGCTGGAGCAGACCGTCACGGCGGGCATTGTTTCCGCCCTTCACCGCAATGTGCCACCGTCCGAAGGATCGCCCCAGGGGCTTATTGACCTTATCCAGACGGACGCGCCCATCTCCCCGGGCAATTCCGGTGGGGCCGTGGTCAACAGCAGCTCGGAGATCATCGGACTCTCAGAAGCGTATCTGCCACCCAGTTCGGGCGCCGTGTCGATCGGGTTCGTGACTCCCGCGGCCACCGTGACCGACGTAGCGGACCAGATACTCAAGAGTGGAGTTGCCACACACCCGGTCCTTGGAATCATTCCGACCGACATCTCCCCGGAGATCGCAAACCGCTTTAACCTCCCCACAACCTCGGGCGCGCTGGTCATCGCAGTTACCCAAGGGGGACCGGCAGCCAAAGCGGGATTACAGCCAGGTGACATCATCACCCAGTTCGACGGGCAGAAGATCGCCAGTGTGACCGACCTTCTTGCCGCTGTCCGCAAGAAAGAGCCAGGCCAGCAGTCTGACATCGGGTTTCAGCGCGGGCAGGACACAAAATCAGTGAAAGTCACACTGGGCAGCACCGCAACGGCGGGATAAACCCTTTCGTGTGGCCCCGGCCAGCAAGACTACGATTACATCAATTCCAGGAACAGAGGTGTGGCCATGGCCGACCCATTGGCACAACAACTGTCTAAGGGATCAGGAACTGCGTTGATTATCCGGGGCATTGCGGCCGTTCTATTCGGCATTCTGGTTGTCCTCTGGCCCGGTGTCTCCGTACTCGCACTGGTGATCCTCTTCGGAATCTACGCTGTCTTGGACGGCGTAACCAACATCGTGCACTACATCACGCGCAAGAGGCGCCGGTCCGTATGGCAACTAGTGGGCGGCATCATCTCTGTGCTCGCGGGTCTCGTCGCGTTCGTCTGGCCAGACATCACCGCCCTCTCGCTGACAATCGTTATTGGCCTGTGGGCGGTTATGCTCGGCGCCTCCCAAATAGCGCTGGCTATTGAAGTCAAAAGTACTTTCGGGTCATGGTGGCTCTGGCTGATCACAGGTATCATCACCACCCTCTTCGGACTCTTCCTGGTGATTCTTCCCGGCGCAGGCATACTTAGTCTCCTGGGGCTGCTCTCGTTCTTCGCAATTCTCCTCGGAGTACTCCTGATCGCCTCTGGTGTCGGACTGCGCAGGTTGGGCGAAAGCCCTGATACAAGGCTCTCGATGGGCTGAAAGGCGATGACTCGCTGGAGTCGTTGACGGATGAGTGAGGACCTCCGGCTGCACAGTGGAGTTGCCTAGACAACCGCGGAGGCGACCAGGAGGTCCTCATGTCCCACGCCAATGCACCCGTGACGAACCGGACCCCGCAGCGGCTCGTTCGCAAGGTCGTGCATCTGCGCTGGAAGCAACGGCTGGGGCCGGTCGCTAGGGGCAAAGCTGGGCATGCCCGCCTCGACAGTGCATGCGGTCCTGTGCCGGCTGACCCGACTGCACCACGTGGACAAACGCACCGGGGATCCTGACCACCGCCCGCAGTTCCATGAGCGGTGACCGCACCCGATCAGTCAATGCGCTCAACGCTCTGGTACGCAGCAACAATCTTGGCGTCGACGCCCGCAGGTCCCTCACCGCCTCCCAGATCCCGGAGGCCGCTCGTTGGCGGCCCCGGACGCTCACCGACTCAGCGGCAACGATGAACGCGGTTTGACAGACATGGACGAGTCCACAGACCCCACACCGCAATCGGAGGCCACCCGCCCATCAGCCGCCTAACTAACCTGCCTGGGCAGTACACCTTGGCGGTAGAGCTTCTGGCTTGCGGGGCCTAATCCCGGTCAGCCTGATCCCGTCGAACCAGCAGACCGCCTGGATCCCGCCATCGTCTACTTCCCTGCTCGACCCGGATCTCCCGGACGCCACTTGACAGGCCAGTGGGCCGGGTCTACTACTGTGCCTTAACAGGTGCACCCACTCGCCTCGTCCCACGCCGGCGCCCTATGCCGCCGGTCAGTGCCAACGCAATGCTTATTGCCAGCTGTCGCGGCGATGCCGGATCCATGGGCGGACCGGCTTAGGAGGAGGCAACATGATTCGCGGAATACTTGACCCACATCTTGCACAGATTCGTCCGGTGCGGGTCCGCACACCGCAGGGCTGCGAGGAGTGTCTGTCTTTGGGCACTCCGTGGGTTCATCTGCGTTTGTGTCTCTCCTGCGGCCACGTCGGGTGTTGTGATTCTTCACCTATGCGGCACGCCCGGGCTCACGCCACCGAGTCGCATCCAATCGTTCGTTCCCTGGAGCCCGGCGAGGACTGGCGCTGGTGCTATCCCCATGAGGCATTCGTCTAGGGAACCGGCGGGCGCAATCAGCTGATGGAACCTATCGCAGGCTCGACCATGACCGAGACGCCGGACGTCTCGGGCGCTTATCCACGGCTCGGCCAAGCCCAGATCGAATTGTTGGGCCGTGCCGGAACCGTCCGGGTTGTCTCAGCCGGAGAAGTCCTCATACAGGAGGGAGACTTCGACACTGATTTCTTCGTCATACTGCAGGGCACCGTACTGGTCGTGGAGGGGCTGCATGCCGCCGGGAGCAGACAGCCTGCTGAGGTGGACCCAGGCACGCGGATCCTCGAAGTTCATCGTCCGGGACGGTTCCTTGGGGAATTGGGCCTGGTCGAGGGGCAACCGGCCTTTCTCAGCACTGTGTCCGCTGAGGCAGGAGAAGTGCTCCAGATCAGCGGGGATGATTTGCGCCGCGTGGTGCTGACGGACGCCGAGGTGGGCGAGACCATCCTGCGGGCCTATCTTCAGCGCCGGATCCTGCTGATCAGCTCGGGCGCGGGCATCCGCATCGTTGGATCCCGTTTCAGCCGTGACACCGTTCGCCTCTTGGAATTCGCTGCCGCGAACCGCCTGCCCCACCGGTTGGTCGATCTGGAGAACGACGAACAGGCCGAGGCCATCCTGGACCGGGCCGGGATCCTTGCGAACGACCTGCCCGCAGTGGTGCTTGGCGCCTCGCGGGTCCTCAGAAACCCTTCAAATGCAGATCTGGCCGTTGCCATGGGCTTACGGGCTGTGAAAGAGCATTCGGCCTCCTACGATCTCATGGTGATCGGGGCCGGGCCGTCCGGCTTGGCGGCTGCCGTTTACGCGGCATCCGACGGGTTGTCGGTCCTCCTTAAGGAAGGCCACGCGATAGGTGGGCAGGCCGGCACGTCGCCGCGGATCGAGAACTTCCTCGGCTTTCCCGCCGGGATCTCCGGCGGGGAACTCACTGAAAGAGCGATCATTCAAGCCCGCAAATTCAGAGTCCAGATCAACGTTGCCTGCCGGGCACGCACCATCGAGTTGAGGGACGGCGAGTTCCGAGCCGAGTTCCACGAGAGCGGGCCTGCCACATCACGGGCCGCGCTCCTTGCAACCGGGGTTCGTTACCGCCGACTGCCAGTCCCGGGGCTGGAGGAATTCGAGGGGATCAGTGTCTTCTACGCCGCCACTGTCCATGAGGCCAGGCTGTGCGGGTTGCAGCCGGTGACCGTCGTCGGCGGCGGAAACTCTGCGGGACAGGCCGCGCTGTTCCTGGCTGGCACGGCAGCACCAGTGCGGCTGGTGGTGCGCGGGGCGGACCTCCGCGCGGGCATGTCGGGGTACCTCGCGGAACGGATCGAAGAGCACCCGGGCATAGAGGTGTTGCTGGGGGCCAACATCGTGGGCGTGGACGGTTCAGGCGTCCTTGAACGGATCGTCGTCGATCTGGGAGCCACAGGCGAGCAGCGCATCTTCGACTCCCGGTACCTCTTCATCTTCATCGGGGCCAAGCCGCACACAGAATGGCTGCAGGGCACCCTCGCCCTGGATAGCGACGGCTTTGTTCTCACCGGGGCTGATCTCGAGGACCTTCCTCCTGGGTTCAGCCATCTGGGACGCAGACGGCTGCCCTTGGAAACCAGCGTGCCCGGAATGTTCGCCGCCGGCGATGTTCGGCATGGATCGGTGAAACGTGTAACGGCTGCCGCCGGTGAAGGCTCAACAGCAGTGGCAATGATCCACGAGCACCTACGCCTCCTCCGGGATGGTCCGGCGCGCGTTGGAGTGAGGGACGGTGAACGTCCAGCACAAGGGGCCGGCAGGCTATGACGGACGACGCCCGGCACCAATTTCGAGATTTTCAGTCAAGTCGCCGCGGCCAATAAGTTGTGCCTCGCCGATATGGATGATCGAATCGCAGATCCGGCTGGAGGCCAAGAAAGCCTTTGTCTGGCGTTGATATCTGCGTCGCGTGCCTCCGGCCAGATGCGGTGCCGTAAATACAGGGCCTGTCGACCGCGCAGGGGCTCAGTCGTCCTTACTGCGCCCACACCTGCTGGCGGCCGAGGAACTGGACGATGCCGTGGAAGCGTCGATTACGTCCCGAAATGCCGTTGAGCGACCAGCGCTGACGGCAATCCGCAGGGACATGACGAGAGCTTAACAATGGCGATATACGGGCGTAGTTTTGGTGGTGTTGGTATGCCGATCCCTGCCGTCGAGGTTCATTTTCAGGACGGCATACCGTGGGACCCGAAAATGGTCGATTCTGGACTCCGTGATCGGGACAAGCGGCTTGAGCCGAATCTCGATCACAGAGGGCAACGGATTACGGTCTGCCCAGGCTTGTATCCCTTGGATGGTCCCCTTTGCCGTGGACAGAGACGAGGATCAATATGTTCGATCAACGTGTGGCCGAGGAAATCCTCAACACGGCCGCGCAGGCGGTGTCGGGCATGTCGTTCTGTGAGGTCAAGGACCGTTACCTCGCGGTGAATGGCCAGTTGGACCCCGTCCCCGAACGCCCGGCGTTACCGCAGGATCAAGACGTCCGGCACCTCAACGGCCGGGACTCCGTTCTTCCCGGCGAAAGGGCGGGCTGGCGATATGCACTGTTCACCGTTGCCGCCGGTGGCGAGCTGAACGGGTGTCTGGTGCTGTCCGCCGCCTGCCCTCCGGATCTCCCGCAGCTGATGCAGCTCCGGACAGTTGCGGGGACGACGGGAAGGACTCACGTTAGGGGATCCTCAGGGCAACTCCCGAATGACTCAATTAGTCAGCTGCTCCGCCGTGACGACATGGATCAGCGTATCCTGTCCCTCTCAGCGACGGTACTTGAGCTTGAAGAACAAGCCAGGATCCGGGATGCCTTGGACGAGCGCGCGACTTCCGACCTCGGGGACAATGAGTCCAAGGACGGCAGCTTGGCGGAGGTGCTTTCACGGCTGACGGGCCGGCCCATCTGTATTGAGGACGCGTTCGGGCATATCAGGGCGGCGGCTGGGATCGGGTCCAGCCGCCCTTACCCCAGGCTTGGCGCGGCGGCCAGGTCGCGGACTGCGCAGCTCTGGCTTGCCTCCGGCTCACCAGTACGCGAACCGCGAAGGCTCGTTGCCCTGGCCCTGTCGCACGGCGAGGTGCTGGGGGCTATTTGCATGCTGGAAACCGACCGGCCGGTCACAGCCAGCAACGTCTTCGCTTTGAAGTATGCCACGCGGCTGTTGGAGGTCGAGTTGTCGCACCGCCGGAGCCTGGCCCGGCTGGAATTAAAGCTGGGGCGCGACCTCGTGGACGAACTCGTGTCCGGAATGGATGGCGCGACCGCAGGCATTCGCACCGAGGCATTGGGATATGACATCAGTGGTCCGCAGCACGTCATCGTGGCGGAGTGGCAGCCGCCAAGAACTGACGATACCGTGGTGGTGGCACTGCGCAGGACGTTCCTAGAGCTCCGCACATCCGCGCTCGTTTCACGGCGCTCGGACATGGCTGTTGCCGTGGTCCGTGGAAGTCCGTTGGGCGCCGAGGTCTTTGCCGTTGTCGCCAGGATCCTGCGAAGTGCCACCGGCGCCATGGGCATCGGCGGTCCAAGCCTGGATGTCGCCCAGATTCCGCGCTCCTTCTCGGAAGCCCTGCACGCGCTGCACATTCGGGCCGGTTCAAGCGATCGCTACGGCGTCACCCGCTTTGATCAACTGGGGATCTACCGCATCTTGGACCCAGCTGGGGGCGAACCGGATCTGGCCGGCTATATCGACGAGTGGCTCGGCGCCCTTCAACGCGCCGACGACAACCGGGGGTCTCACCTGGTGCAAACCCTGGCCCAGTATCTGGACCACGGCGGCAACTATGACAGCACGGCCCAGAGCCTGACCATCCATCGAAGCACTCTGCGTTACCGCATGAAGTCCGTCCGGCAGATCACCGGCTTCGACCTTGCCGATCCCGAGACCCGACTAAACCTGCACGTCGCAACGCGCGCATGGCGCCTTCGTCCGCACGGCGCCCCGTTTCACGTCCCATAGCCAGGCCTCAATCGGCCGCATCGCCGCGGTCAGCGGGGTGCCGGTAGACCCGCCGGATTCGACTGCGGGCAGCTTCCGGACAGGCGGGGCAATGCGGCATCCATGGCGGGCAGAGGAACTCTCAGGTGAGGCCGCGGCCGGTAGACCCTGACCGAGCGAGCACGGGAAGCCGGCAGCACCACGAACCGCGGCGGCCCGGAGCGCACCCGACGGAGTCAGGCATCGGGAACCGGTGTCCACGTCGACGGAGACATCCAGTTCGCTGGTCATAGACACGGAACCATAGGAGGCCGGGCGTGCCGGACAGTTCGGGCGACGTAAACCGTATCAGCGCCCGTACCTTGGGCGTGCTCGCCGAACCGGAGGTCACAGCCGAGTTTGCTGAGCGCAACGGCCGCGAAGTGGTCCATCTGCTCAACCTTGCCGATGAGCGCCACGACTGGTCCGTGGTGATCGAATACCAGGATTTTACGGCGGGCAATGGGTTGGCGCCGATGCTGGACTCCATGGCGAAGCACCGGATCCGCCGCGGATGGGATGTCATGGTCTGCTTGACCGATCTTCCGATTCGTTTCGAGGGCCGGACTGTGGTCGCGGAAGTTGCGCTCGGGGAGCCGATTTCCCTGGTTTCCTTGCCCGCGCTCGGTGCCGTCAACATCGACCGCCGGGTCCGCACTGCCGTCGCCGACCTCGGCTGGGCGATGCACCGCCACTTCGATCCCGAGGATGACGCCGGGGCATTCGGTCCGCCCTCGCTGCACCAATCGCGGCACATCGAGACCGCTGTTCTTGACGACGGGCCGATTGGGTTCCGTTACGTCTCAGCAACCCGCCTCGGCCGCGGAAGGTTGCTGGCGGGCATGCTGCGGGCGAACCGTCCGTGGCGGCTGGCCCTCGGATTGAGAAGCGCAATGGCAGCCGCGATCGCCACAGGCGCCTTCGCGCTTGTCACTAACACAATCTGGCAACTCGCTGACCTGCTGGGGGCGCCGAGACTGACGTTGCTGATGGTCCTTTCGATCAGTTCGATGGTGTTCTGGATCATCACCCAACACGATCTGTGGGAAAGCCCCCGGCGCGACGATCCGCTCGAACGGTACAAGGCTTCCTTGTATAACACTTCCACAGTGTGGTCGTTGATGATCGGCGTTGTGATCAGCTACATCCTGCTGTTCGTGGCCGTGCTGCTGGCCGCGGCGTTCACTATCGACGATGTCTTATTGGCGCTGACCCTGCAACATCCGGTGAATGTTTGGGACTTTGTGGAAGTCGCCTGGATGACGACATCGGCGGCGCTCATCGGTGGTGCGTTGGGCTCGGGATTCGAGTCAAAGGACGACATTCTTCGGGCGGCGTACGGCCAACGGGAACGCCATCGTCGCCAGTCGGTCGACGAAGGCGAATAATCCGGCCTTGCCGGAGGCGGGCCAGCCTGTCCTTGTTTCGTTTCTCCCACGGTCGCCTTCACGGTGGCGCCCGTGGTGTTTCGCCGCCGGCTCTCTCCCGACCCTTCCGCGAGTCGGTTGCGGGTGTGGGCGAGGGGGTAGGAGTGGGTCGGTGCCGGTTTCGATGATGTTGCGCCATACGTGAGGCGGTCAACGATCGCTGCGCAAGGCGTGGGTGGGTGAAGGTTTTGGTCCAGCCGGGGAAATGATTCGTTTGAGGCGATGGCGAGGGAGTTCTTTAGCTCCCTCCGCCAATTCGGTCAGGGGCTAGGGGGTCAGCGACTCCCGCAGTTGCTGCAGCGCAACACGCACGCCGGTCTCGGACCAGTGGATCTCCCTCACATTCATCCCGGTAAACTCTTTCACCGCACGGCGCATGCTTTGCACGTTGGTAAATCCGCACGACGCCGCAATTTCTGCGTAGGTGATCCTTTGGGCGTCGGCCCGAAGGAGGAGCTCCAGCGCTTTGCGCGTTCTCAAGGCGCGTATACGCTCGCCCAAGTGGAGTTCTTTATTCTCGAAAAAGTAGAACAGGGAACGACGGGAGAGGTTGAACCTTTCGGCGACCCTTGAACCGTGCGCTATCCGCCCGAGGCGCCGTTCTCCTAGGACTCCATGAGGTTGTGGTAGATGACGGTGATGCCTTTCAGCGACCACCGTGGCGAGCAGCAGTCCATAATGAGTGCCAGCTGCTCCTTGTGCCCACTTTTCCCCGAACGGGCTAGGCCACCGCCTCCAGGGCTGCAGCGATGGGCTGGCTGCCGTCGCGGAACCCGATAGTCCGGCCGATTGCGGCGGGCAGCTCCAGGACGGCCGCAGCGACGAGGGCGACGTTGGCGCGGGCGGTTTCGGCAGCCTGCCAGGGCTTGTTGACGTGGACGTCTATCAGGCCGCTGCCCGGCTTGTCCGTGAGCGCGCCGGGGCCGAGGATGGTCCAGCCCAGGCTGGTGCCGCGCAGGTAGGAGTCAGCGGCAGCCTTGGCCTCCGCGTAGTGGAAGAAGGGGTTGTCCCGGGGCACTCCGTGGTCCGGTCCGGCTCCAAGATAGGACACCATGACGTAGCGGTCGACGCCGGACTGGGCAGCAGCGTCCATCGAGCGGATCGCGGCGTCACGGTCCACGGCGTAGGTCCTCCCGGGGTTTCCGCCGCCGGCACCGGCCGACCATACGACGGCGTCGTGACCCGAGAGCGCCTCGGCGATTTCGGCCGTCGTCGCATTCTCCACGTCCAGGACGAGTGGGGTGGCGCCGGTTGCCGCGACGTCGGACGCGTGTTCGGGGTTGCGAAAGATGGCGGTGACCTCCTGCCCGTCCGCAGCCAGGACTTTGGAGAGTTCCCTAGCCACTTTTCCGTGGCCGCCGATGATTGCGATTCGGGTCATGGACCCATTCTGTCCCACGTCCGGGCATCCCGGCACCCTTTGCGCGATCAGATTCGGCGGCGTTGCTCCAAACAATTGACTTTGCCGGGCGGCCTGGCGTCCAAAGTGATAGCGCAAGCGGGTTATGTGGCATTGATTACGACGTCGTCGTTATCGCTGTCGCCCACCTGCCGAGGGTGCTCCGCGCCCAGGTGCAGGCAGGTCAGGGTCGTGAACCCGGTCCCGACCCGGTGGCTGGAGTAGAGGAGCTTGCCGTCGAACCAGACCTGCACGTTGGAGGCGGCACCGTTGGCAGGCCCCCCGGACAGGTCGAGGGCTTTCTGCAGCAGCGCGCGGAAGGTGGATGCGGCCAAGGCCGGCGCTTAGCCATTGCGACCCCGATCGGGTCGGCCAGGTTCCTCAGTCACGCCGGGCAGAACCCGCCAACAAGTCGCGCACGGTCATGCGCTTACCCGGGTAAGTGGCCATGAACAGTCGAGACATCAATGAGTGCAAGCCAGCCACGGCAACCCACTCCCCCTGCCAGCGTCACGTAATGCAGGGCCAGCGCTCCCGGGGCCTAGTCCTCGCGGTCGATCTCCAAGTAGCTGAGGCCGCTCAGGTCCAACCAATAGTGGGTTGGTGTTTCCACCAATCTCAGCAGCACGCCCTGGCAGTCGCGGCACCGCACCACGATGCCGGGCGCGTCGGTGAAGACCATGGCCTCGCCGAATGCCCTGACTGAGCCGCAATGCCTGCAGCGTCCGAGCGCCGCGATGATGTCGATGCGGAACACTTCGGACAGGGCGCCGGCCGTGGCGTTGCCGTCCACGTGCGGGATCGGGTCATGGGCTGATGCTGCAATGTCCTGGTCTTCCGAGTCCGGGACAGCAAAGTCGTCGGCGCCGCTCACCGGATACCTCCCGTCCCGCCAAACCGTTCGGTCTTTATCGAGCCCGGCGCATAGCCCGCCATCACCAGCCAGTCCGCAACGGTCTCCACGAAAACCGTTTGACCGCAGACAAACACATCCGGATTCTCCTCAGGTGGAAAGATCTTGCCCAACAGGGTGTCCGACGTAAGCCGCGCCGGCGGGACCGGCCAGCCCTCCGGCGTCGAACGCGTATAGACGTAGTCGACCATCAACTTGGCTGATTCCTGATCCAATCGGCGCAGCTCGTCCCGGTAAAGCGAAGTCTCGGGGGACTTGAGGGAATAAAGCAACCTGAAAGGGGACGCGTTATCGGAAGCCTGATGGGCCCGGATCATCGACATCAGTGGCACCACACCGGATCCTCCCCCGATCAGCTGCACCCGGTTCCCGCTGCTGGGCCGCCAGACAAACCAGCCGCCCACCGGCCCCCGGATTTCCAACCGGTCCCCGACGGCCAGGTCCCGGACAAGGTAGGGCGACACTTCGCCGTCGGGCAGCTCGTCAACGGTGATTTCCAGATGCTCATCCGTACTCGCGGATGCCACCGAGTACGAACGGATCGCGGTGTACCCGTCGTCGGCGGTGAGGCGGATGTCAATGTGCTGGCCGGCCAGCTGTCCCATCAAGCCATCCACGCGCAGCCGAATGGTCCGGGCCGTGGCGTTTTCCGGGGCCCCGCCAACCACTTCAGCGACATGCCATGCCGTGCTCACAGCAAGTGCCTCACGAGTACCGCTCCTCGCGCCAGGGGTCCCCGTGAAGATGGTAGCCATTCGATTCCCAGAAACCCGGAACGTCCTCCCCTGTCAGTTCCACGCCGTGGATCCATTTGGCGCTTTTCCAAAAATACAAATGCGGCACCAGAAGCCGCGCCGGTCCGCCGTGGGCCCGCGCAAGCGGTTCGCCATCGAATTCCCACACCACCCACGCCTTGCCGCCCAACAGATCCCACAGCGGAACATTGGTTGTGTAACCGCCAAAGGAATGCGCCGTGGCAAAGTCGCTGGTCGTTTCGACGTTTTCAAAGAACGTGTCCAGCGAAACGCCACGCCACACCGTTCCCAGTTTTGACCAACTGGTCACACAGTGAATGTCCTTCGTGATTTCCTCCTGCGGCAAGGCCAAGAATTCATTCCACGACCAGGAGAGCCGCCGGCCGTTCTCCATGGTGATGAAAAACTCCCACTCGCCGATGGGGATAAGCGGAGCAGGCCCCGCCGTCAGGACGGGAAAGTCCTGCGTTTCATGCTGCCCGGGAGGCAGTGCAGGATTCTCCGACCGCCGTCCACGGAAACCCGAAGAAATGATACCCATGATGCACCTCCGCAGTGGAGCTCCACCCGGCCCAACGGCCGTTGATGCCCCAACCATAGGGCAACGTCCGGGCGTGGTCTAGGCATCAACGGGACCCAGCCAGGACGCCGAACGAAAACCAGGGCGTCGCACTGCGTCGAGTGCCGTTTGAGGCACCTCTGGACACCTCCATAGGCCCCATCTTTCAAGTCCAATGCCCTACCGTTGATGTCCACACTCCTGACAGGCGGTTTCAATGACCTGCCGGAGGCTCAGTGGCTCGGCCCTGCAGGGTTCGCGCGCTGCAGCGATGCGGGCCGGATCTTTCGTTAGCGAACCGACACTACCAACTAGCCAACACCAGTTTGATGCACCCAGAGAAATGCCGCAGTCCTCACGGCCCGGAGAATCGTGTCTGCTGAGCGCCGTCATTCCGCCCTGAGTCTCCGCGCCCGCGGGCCTCGCGGATCAGGCCGGACGTGTTGCCCGCGGCAACCATTCCGGCTGATCCGCGCCCATCGGCTGCAGCACGGTGGTGGTGAATCCCTGCGGAAGTGAAGAGAATTCGATCTGATCGGTCATTCCCTGGTAGGTGCCGAGCGGGGTCTTCGCGGTGAACAGCTCGGGCGGGATGGCCGTGTGTTCCGAGGTGCTTCCCGCTGTGGTGGCAGCGAACTCCTTGTCGAAGATTCCCAGGGAGATCAGCCAGAGACAGACGCGGGTGAGTGAGACCCGGACGCGGTAGGAGCCGCCCTCGACGGCTCTGCGGCGGAGCGCCTCCAGTACCCCGACCGTGCCGAACCAGCCGACGATGTTGTCGACGATGGGCAGCATCGGTGGCATCTTGGGGTCTTCGAGGGTGCCGCCGAGAGCGAAGATCCCGCTGACGCAAGCACCGATCTCGTCGAATCCCGGGCGGGTCGCCCACGGCCCCTCGGCGCCGTGCAGCAGCACCTGCGCATGGATCAGACCCCGGTGGCCGACGGCGACTTTGTCGGCGGTCAGGCCGACCTGCTCCAGGTGGCCGGGGTGACGGTTGGAGAAGAACACGTCCGCCTCCCGCAAGAGCTCGTCCAGCTTGGCACGATCATCGCCGGTATCGGACAGGTACGCCGACCGCATGCCTACCTGTGTGTCCCAGTAAAACATTTCGACCTCGCTGTCGTCGGGGCGCCACACGTTCAGGACATCGGCCCCGAACGATGCCAGGTCCCGGCCGATCCCGGAGCCAGCGATGACATGCCCCATTCCCAAGGCCCGGATGCCTCCCAGCGGCGTTGACGCACCGGCTGCCAGCGGCTGCGGGTCGCCGTCAGCGATCTTCTCGACGGAAATCAGCGGCATGTGCTGCAGCACCTGCTGGTACTGCTGCTCCTGGAAGAACTCCTCGGTCGATCGCACCTTGGCGATGATGATGCCGGCATCAGCGGCCGCCTCCTCGAGCTCATCGGCGTCGCGCTTCGCGATGGCCTCGTGGATCGCCTTGGCGTTGTCCGCGCAGTCCAGGAACGTCAGGGCCTTCTGGTGCAGCCCCGGGTAGACATTGAGCGCAACCACATGCCGCCCGTCCCTGGTCGCCCGGAAGAACGGCACTTCGCCAAACGGGTTGTACTTGTTCCACTTGAGCGATGGCGGCCGGCCGTTGATCTGTTCCCAGCGCCCGTCCGCGAATCCGGAGAACCGCTGGAACGCCCTCCGAATGTCGATGGCGATGTCCTGGCCGCTGCCGCCGCGGTCGCGCCAGATCGCTGAAGCAGCAACACCCTTGGCGCCGAGTGCTACCGCAGCCGCAGACGCGAAAAGGAACGGACTGGCGATCAACGGGTCGGCTCCGCCGTAGAAGCGCACGTCCCCACCAGCGTCCTGGACGCTGAGACCGACAGTGCCGAGTACATGGTCGAGGACTGCGGTGAAGTCGAAGTCGGTAGAAGTGAGAGGGTTGTTGACGCTATGCCTGATCTGGTCGGTGAGGCCCGATGTTGGTGTTCCCTTGCCGTTGGCGTTCATTGCTGGTCCTTTCCTAGATGCGTCCGCGTTCCGTTAGACAACCGGGCCTACCCGCCTCCGCGTCGCGCCCGTGATGATCTGGGTGGGGGCTGTTTAGGCCAGGCCGAACATCAGCCACGCCTGGTGGGCGGCCCAGCCCGGGTACAGTCGGCCCATGGCGTCGAACAGCTCCCTGTCTTCGGAGGTCTCCTGCTTCAGGCGGCTGAAGTCGGTGAGGTAGCGCTTCGTCCACCCGATGGCCTCCGGCGTGTCAGGGGCGCCCGGTTTCTTGTGCCCGGCGACCGCGGTCTTCGGGTTCAGCGCCGCCAGCCGGTCCAGCGCACCAATCCAGTTCTCGCCGATCTCGGGGGTGAGCTTGGCGACGTACTGGTGGCACTGGTTGTAGAGGACGTCCCCGCCGACGACGAGGTCAATCGAGGGCACGTACAGGGAGGTGCTATCGGCGGCGTCGGTATGGCCCTGCTCGATGATGCGCAGTTCGTGGCCCTCCACGTGGAAGACCTCCTCCGGGTAGGGCTCGGGCAGCGTGATCGCGGCCGGCAGTTGGCCGGGCAGGAGCTTGCGGTAGACCGCCACCGGCTGTGCGCGCGCCAGCTCCACCGACTTCGGCGTGGCGATGGCGCGCGCCCCGGGGAAGTGGTGCAGCAGCACACTCAGACCCCCGAAGTGGTCGAGGTGACCGTGGGTGATGTAGATCGTCGTGAGGTTGCGGTGGTGAAGCTTGACCCAGGCGGCCAGCGCCTCAGCCTCGGCGACGGTGGTGAGCGGGTCCACCAGGACCGCGTCGCTCTCGCCGTAGATCAGCGTCGAAGTCATCGGGTCCCAGGCCATCGGCGGCCCGAACGGCCGTGGCCTGTCCCCCACCACAGGCTTCTCCGGCGCGGCGAAAACGTTGAAGCCCAGCTCGGATGCCATGTCGATCGATTCCTCTCCGTGACCTTCACCGCTCCCCCCGGTGTTAATGCAACTGTTCCTCCCAGTCGGCAGGCACCCGTGAGGCCGGGCCCGGGGCCGTCTGGTCCAGCGGATGATGTGCCGGGGGTGCCAGTTCCGGGCCGTCAAAATAGGTGGAGCTGCGGTGGTCCCCGAACCAGTCCTCACCTGGCCCGAAAGTGCGGATGGCCGGGTGCCGCGTGGAGCGGGCATGTGCGGTGGCGTGCCGGGACGGCGAATTGTCGCAGCCGCCGATGTGGCCGCACCGGGCACCCCGCCGCAGGTGCATCCACCAGCCGCCGTCGGCTTCGCATTCGACGCAGCCGGTCCCGTTCGGCAACACCGAAACCTCGGTGCCGGAGGTATCGCCTATGGCCGCCCCCTCGCTCGGAGAAGCGTGGAACAAGGCCAACTCTACGCCGGCCGGCACGCCCAAGGGAGGGGGCGGCCCTACCGGCCGCGGGCAGGCGGATGCAGCAGCCCGCCGGAGATCCGTCTCGAGCGCAGCGCGGTCCGCGCCTGCCTTCTCGCTCCCAAGCCTGCCGTTGGTCAGACCGCTTCAATCAGGTCGGCATGATGAGCTTCTGCGACGTTCGGATGGGCACGGAGGCGGTATCGAAGGGGCCGTCGGGCGGAGGTCTGAAGGATCCGCGCGATGAGACTTTCCCTGTGTCAACCTCCACCCGCCGAAAAATATTGTTCCGCGTTCGCGACTGCCAAATTGGCTCCACACGAGGCCTTTCAACGCAAGCATAGGCAATCAGCCCTGATGGAGTGGCGCATATTGTGCACAGCGCACACTGGGGAAGCACCCCTACCACCTACCGTGATTTGTCACACACCAAGTTCTACCCCAGAACCATGAGGAGATACACATGCCGAACTACAGGGTGTCGATGGATATCGGCGGCACATTCACGGACATCGTGGCGTACGACCAGGCCGCGGGAACATATGAGGCAACAAAAGCATCCACCACACCGGGCAACCTCAGTGCCGGCGTCATCGCCGGACTCGAATCGATTGTCACCGACCTTTCCGACGTCGAATTCCTGGTGCACGGCACCACCCAGGGACTGAACGCGTTCCTTGAGCGCCGCGGTGTTTCCGTGCTCCTGCTGGCCACGGCCGGCGTCGAGGATTCCTACCACATCGCCCGGGGCCCCCGCCTGGAGCTCTACAACGCCCAATACCGCAAGCCCGCTCCGTTGGTCGACCGGAAAGACGTCATCGGTGTCGGCGGACGCCTCGATGCCCAGGGCCAAGAAATCCGGCCGCTCGATGAAGTGGCCGTCCGCCAAGCGGCCCGCCGTGCGCTGGACGAAGGATACGGCGCCGTGGCCGTTGCATTCCTCTTCAGCTACAAGAACCCGGCCCACGAACTTCGTGCCCGCGAAATCCTGCTCGAAGAACTCGGCGAAGACTTCACTGTCTCCCTTTCCCACGAAGCAGCGAAGGAATGGCGCGAATACGAGCGCACTTCTTCCGCCGTCGTCGAGGCGTACACAGGCCCCGTGGTCCGCAACTACCTCCTTGACCTCGAAGAGAAGCTCGCCGACCGCGGCGTGGAGGCTCCGCTGCACATCATGCAGTCCTCGGGCGGCGTGCTCACTGCGGAGTCAGCCCGCAAGCGTCCCCTCCAGACGCTCTTGTCCGGACCGGTCGGTGGTGCGATGGGTGACGTCGAACTGGCCGCCGTTTCCGGCAACCGCAACCTCATCGGTGTTGACATGGGAGGCACTTCCTTCGATGTCTCCCTGGTGGTCGACGGCAAACCCGACGTATCCACCGAGGCCCACCTCGAAGGCCTGCCGATGCTCATGAGCGTGGTCAACATCCACACAGTCGGTGCCGGCGGCGGCTCTGTCGCATGGCTCGAAGCCGGAGGCCTACGGGTAGGTCCCCGGTCAGCCGGCGCCACCCCCGGGCCGGCCTGCTATGGCCGCGGAGGCACCGAGCCCACCGTCACAGACGCCAACCTGGTGCTCGGCCGGGTCGACCCCGACTGGTTCGCAGGCGGACAGGTTGCCCTGGACCGGGAAGCGGCCATCGCGGCCCTTAAGACAGTGGGAGACGAGCTCGGCCTGGACCCGATCGCCATGGCGGAAGGAATTTGCGATGTCGCCAACTCCCAGATGGCCCAGGCAATCCGGACCATCACCATCTCCCGCGGCATCGAGCCACGCGACTTTGCCCTCGTCGCATTCGGCGGCGCAGGGCCCATGCACGCCGTGTTCCTCGCCAAGGAGCTCGGAATACCCGAAACCGTGGTTCCTCGATTCCCAGGCGCGTTCTCGGCGTGGGGCATGCTGCAGACGAACATCCGCAAGGACTTCTCCGAACCCTACTTCTACCTGGATGAGGACATCGACGTCGCCGACATGGCGGGCGTCCTGCGAAGCATGGAGGTAGAGGGACTGGGGTCCCTCGTTTCCGAGGGGGTCCCCGAGGAAAGCCGCCGGACCAGTCCCTCCGTGGACGTTCGCTACCAGTCGCAGGAATTTTCGCTCAACGTTCCTCTAACTTCCGCCGACGAATCCGAGTCAGAAGACTTCGTCGCCAAACTGGCGGCCCGCTTCTCCGCCATGTACCACGAACGCTACGGGCACTCCAACCCCGGAGCGCCAATCGAGATCGTTGCACTGCGGATGCAGGCGGTGGGCGACCTGGGCCGGCTGGAGGCACCGCTCTTCGCAACAGCACAGAGCCCTGAATTCAAGCACGAAATGCGCCGAGTGGTCTTTGACCACGTGGAACACGAAACCACCGTGGTGCGCCGCGACGATCTGGCCGCCGGGCACACCTTTGAAGGTCCCGCAATCATCGTGGAGCAGACCGCCACCACCGTGGTTCCGCCCGGGTTCAACGTCACGGTCGACGAGTTCGGTTCCCTGGTCATCCGCATTGACGACGCCGAAGGAAATTGAGGTACCACAAATGACAATCACTGCAGTCAAAACCCTAGACCCGGTAACCGTTGAAATCATCCGCAATGCGCTCACCAGCGCCGCGGACGACATGAACGCGACCCTTATCCGCTCCGCCTACTCACCCATCCTCTATGAGGGCGGGGACTGCGTCGTGGCGCTGCTCGACACCGAACACCGCGTACTCGGACAATCCGCCGGGCTTCCGCTGTTCCTCGGCAACCTGGAGACCTGTTCCATCGCTGTGGAGGAGCTCTACGGGCGGGAAGTTTGGCAGGAAGGGGACGTGTGGATCCTTAACGATTCCTACCTCGGCGGAACGCACCTGAACGACGTCACCATCTTCGCGCCGATATTCGATGACGGCTCCGTGGTTGGCTTCGCCGCCACCCGCGCCCACTGGATGGACATGGGGTCCAAGGATGTCGGCGGCTCGATGGATGCCACTGACATATTCCAGGAAGGCTTCCGCATGGGGCCAGTCAAGCTCATGGAGGCCGGGATTGAAACCTCCGTGGTGGACCTGATCCGGACAAACGTGCGCTTCCCTTACCAGACCATCGGCGACATGCACGCGATGATCGCCGCACTCCGGATGGGAACAACCCGGATGAAGGAACTGGTGGCCCGGTACGGCATGGAGCAGCTCGACGCCGCCCGCGATGAGATCTTCCGGCAGACGGAGGAGATCGAGCGCGAAACCGTCCGCAACATCCCAGACGGCGTCTATGAAGCCGAAGGCGTGCTGGACAACGACGGCATCAACCTGGACACGCCCATCCCCATCAGGCTGAAAATAACTGTTGCCGGCGACACTGTTGACTTCGACGTCACCGGCTCCGCTGACCAGACCATGGGGCCGGTCAACTGCGGGGCAGCCCAAGCCGTCTCCGCCCTGCGCGTGGGGTACAAACTCCTGGTCAGCCCGGACTCCAACTCCAACGGCGGATCCTTCCGCCCGCTGACCACCCAGGTTCGTTCCGGCTCAGTGCTCGGCGCCGTGGCACCTGCACCGTGCCAGTGGTACTTCTCGCATCTGGGACTGCTGATCGACTTGGTTTCCAAGGCAATGGCGCCGGCCATGCCTGACCGCGTAGCCAGCGCCAGCCACGGCGACTCAATGATCATCACCGCGGCCGGCTTCGATCCCCGCTTCGGCCGGAACTTCGTCAGCATGGAGGCCACCCTGGGCGGCTGGGGCGCCTGGCAGGGCACCGACGGCGAATCCGCCATGATCAACAACGTCAACGGATCACTCAAGGACCTGCCCATCGAGATGATGGAAACCCGGTACCCTCTGCGGATCAACGAGTACTCCATCCGGCCGAACTCCGGTGGCCCCGGGCAGTGGCGGGGCGGCAACGGAGTTATCCGTGAATACGAGTTCCTCGCCGACTGCGTGGTAGGCCTGTGGTTCGAAAGGTCCAAGACACCGGCATGGGGCCTCTTCGGCGGTTCTGACGCCCAGGGCCCGGAAGTAGTGATCAATCCCGGTCGCCACGATGAAGTCCGGACGCTGAAAGCCAACGCACGGAAAGTCAAGGCCGGCGATGTCGTCCGCCTAGCCGTCGGCGGCGGCGGGGGTTTCGGCGATGTCTCCAAGCGTACCCGGGAAGACATTGAGTACGACATCGTCAACGGCTTCATCACCGAGGACTTCGCCAAGACCCACTACGGCTACTAACGCCGCGCCAGAAAGGATTGATCGTGAAAATCACCAAGCGACCAGCCGCAGCGATTGCCCTCATGAGCCTCGCCATGCTGACCTCCGCATGCACCCCGCCCGCCCAAAGCAGCACCACACAAGCAGCGGCTGCCGGTGCAGACCAGAAACTCAACGTTGGATTCTTCGGTTTTGCCAAATCCAACGGCTTTGCACAGGGCACGTACCTCGGCGTGGAGCAGGCAGCCAAGGCCAATAACGCCAGCGCCACCTTCGTGGACTCCAATTTCAGCGCCCAGACACAGGTCCAGCAAATCCAGGATGCCGTAACCTCCAAGCAGTTCGAGGTGATCGTAGTTCAGGCCAATGACAACCAGGCCCTCATCGCACCTCTGACCCAGGCGGTGCAGGCGGGCATAACGGTGGTTGTTGAGTTCTCCGTCATTGGGCCAAAGTTCGACACAATCCAGCCCCAGATCCCTGGGGGCATCAGCATCGTCGACCTCCCCACCCGCAACGGAAAGGTGCTCGGCGAGATGGGCAAGGAAGCCTGCGCCACAGTGCCGGGCGACACCTGCAAGGTGGCCTACCTTGAAGGCTTCAAGTCCCTGCCTCTGGATAACGCCCGGACCGATGCGGTGAAGGCGGAACTGGCCACCGATCCGAAGATCAAACTCGTGGCCAGCGTGGAAGGCGGGTACACCCAGGACACCGGCCGCCAGGCATTCCAGAACATCTCGCAGGCGAACCCCGATGTCGACGTGGTGATTGGTGCATCCCAGGCCATCACGGGGGCCGCCGCGGCCGCCGGGAACAGTCACATCAAGTTCATCGGCAACGGTGCATCCGCTTCCAATGTGGAAGCGGTCCGGTCCGGTAAATGGTTCTCCATCTACGTCAGCGACGTCGTGGCCAACGGCGCCAAGGCCACCGAACTGGGGCTCGCCAAGGCGCGGGGCAAGCAGGTGGAAACTGCCATCGACGAAGCCAGCCTGTCCCCCAACAACGGCAAGGGCACCAAAGAGGCACTCGATGCCTTGAACTACGTCTCAAAGTACTCGGACTAGCCCAGCCCCTCCCGCCGGCAACCCGGGGCCGCGCCTCACCGCTTCGGCCCCGGGAACCCTGGCCCTAAAGTCCCTTCCATTTCCAGAGGTCAACATGGCTATACAACAGTTGGAAGAACGCGAGCACGCAAACCGGAGACCCGCCCCGGATATCACCGTCTCCGGCATCGGCAAACGCTACGGTGCCACCCAGGTGCTGAAGGACGTCACACTGTCGGTAACCCCCGGGGAAATCCACGGCATCATGGGGGAAAACGGCGCAGGAAAGAGCACCCTGCTGAAAATCCTCGGCGGTGCCGTCATGGCGGACTCCGGCACCATGGAACTGGACGGAAACCCGGTCAGGATCACAACGCCACGGGACGCCATCTCCCACGGGATCTCCCTTATCACCCAGGAACTGGCGCTGATCCCCAACCTGTCAGTGCTGGAGAATGTCTTCCTGGGCCGGTGGTCGAACAACGGCAGCCTCCTCCGCCCAAACAAGGACGGTGACCATTTCGCCCGGCTGCTGGAAGAGACCGGTTTTGAGCTGGACCCGCGGGCAACGGTGGGAAACCTGCCGATCGGCCAACAGCAGCAGGTGGAAATCCTGAAAGTCCTCGCGCGCGGAGCCAAGGTGCTGTGCATGGACGAACCCACAGCGGTCCTTAATGAGGCTGAGAAGGAAAAGCTCCTGCACGTAATCAAGAGGCTGGCCCGCACCGGGACCACAGTCCTCATCGTCTCCCACTATTTGGAGGAAGTGCTGGAACTGGTGGACCGGGTGACCATTCTGCGCGACGGCCAGCACATCGTCACCGAAGACGCCGACGGCCATACGCCGGCGTCGCTTGTGCGGCTTATGGTCGGCCGGGACGTCGATTTCCTCCTCCCCGAAGTTCCACAGGTTCAGTCCCAAGCTGAGACGGTTCTCCGGGTTGTCGGGTTGACCAGCACCAAGGTCAACGACATAACCCTTGAGGTCCGTCGCGGGGAGATTCTGGGCATCGCAGGGCTGGTGGGCAGCGGCCGCAGCGAAACGCTGCTCGCCGTTTTCGGTGCAGACCGGACCACCGGCGGCCATGTCGAAATCAACGGCAGCCGCATCCGCACCGGCTCCATCAGGGACGCCATGAAGGCCGGCATTGCGCTCATTCCGGAGTCGCGGAAAGAACAGGGCCTGGTGATGTCCCGGCCGGCCGCCGAGAACATTGCACTCCCGACGCTGTCTGCGCGGTCACGGGCCGGCTTTGTCCGTGGAAAGCGGGAGAAGGCGGCCGTCCAAGACGTCAGCAAATCCGTTGACCTGCGCGGCGCCCGGCCAGGGTCACCCGTAGCGGACCTTTCCGGCGGGAACCAGCAGAAGGCGCTTTTCGCCAAATGGCTGTTGAACCCTCCGGCGGTGCTGTTGGTGGATGAACCAACCCGGGGAGTGGACATCGCCGCCAAGGCACGGATCCACAGCATCATTGTTGAACTGGCTGCGAAGGGTACAGCAGTCATCGTCGTCAGCTCCGAGCTCGAGGAAGTGCTCGGCCTGTCCCACCGTATCCATGTCATGAGGCAAGGGCGCATTGTCGCCGAGTTCGACCGAAACGCCTCCCGCGATGAAGTCATGACTTCCGCTTTCCTGAAATAGGTGAACCCAAATGACCACAACGTCAGTTGCCGTGCCCGCGGCGGCAGAGAAAAAATTCAATCTAAATCTCAAGGACTTCGGGATCGTTTTTGGCTTAGCAGCCATCATGCTGTTCCTGTCCCTGAACACCGGAACGTTCCTCACAGGCCGCAATTTCATCAACTTGTTTGACCAGGCCGCCGTGGTGGGGCTGCTCGCCGCGGCAGCCACACTGTGCATCATCAGCGGGGTATTTGACCTTTCCTCAACTGCCACCCTCGCGGTCTCCGCCATTTCGGGCGTGATGCTCACGCAGCATTTCGGCGTTGCCGCTGGATTCTTCGGAGCTTTGCTGGTGGGTGCCCTTCTGGGGACTGTTACAGGGCTAATCGTGGTCAGCACGAAGGTCAACTCGTTCATCGGAACATTGGCGGTAAGCATCATTTACCGGGGGCTGGCCATTGTGATCACCGGCGGCGCTATTGTCGCACCACTGCCTGACCAGCTCGCATCCTTCCAAACCTGGACCTGGCCCAGTGTCTTCGGCCTCACTGCCGGCTCGGTATTGATGCTGGCGATGACCTTGGTGCTGGGAGTTGTGCTCTGGCGCACCACCTTCGGACGCAGGATCTACGCGGTAGGCGGCAACCAGGAAGCCGCCCGTCTTAGCGGCATCCGTACCGGTTCAATCCACGTTGCGGTCTTCGCTATCAGCGGCCTTTGCTCCGCAATGGCAGGGATGATTCTGGCCTCGCGTGCCGGCTCGGCCCAACCGGCCATGGCCATCGGCATCGAACTCACCGCAATCGCCGCCGTGGTCATCGGCGGCACCAGCATCCTGGGCGGGCAGGGCGCCATGTGGAGGGCATTCGTGGGAGTCATGATCCTCACCGTCATCAGCAACGGTTTCAACCTGCTGCATTGGGATACCACTTACCAGCAGGTGGTGACAGGCGTCCTCATCCTGGTGGCAGTTGCAGCTGACGGATTGTTCTTCCGCAAAGCCACCAGATGACTGTCCAGGGTGGACCCTAGATATATGACATGGATGCATCGCGGGGCAGGCGCCCGGCAGCAAGTTGAGCAGGAGGCCCGTCAATGCGGATTGGACTGATGCTCCAGGGCAGCAGCTGCCGGGCGCTGGTGCTGGAGGGACGCACCGTTGTCTCTGTGGCCGAACAGTTGCAGGCCAGCAGCCTGGCTGAAGCGCTGGACCGGGTGCTGCACACGTTACGCCTGGGGTTAGGGAACCGGATCACGGCCGTAACGGCCGACGTCGGACGCGTACTCGCCGCTGGGCAGCCAGGGAACGTCGTCGCTATCCGCATCTCTCCCCGCCCTCCAGCTGATCGGTTCCACAACACTAGCCTGCCGGCGCTCATTGAGCCCGCAGTCACCAGGAGCATGCATGTCCGCGGTGGCCACGACCTGCGGGGACGGCCCCTTGCGCCGCTGGACCTGAAAGCGTTCCTGGCGGAATTGCCCTCCATCCTGTCCGGGCCGTTGCGGAACGTTGCCATCACCGCAGTCGGTTCCACCGCGTCCCCGGAGCACGAAACGCGCATCGCGGATGCCATCCTGTCCAACAACAGCGACATGCGAATCAGCATCTCCAGCGATTTCTACTCAAGCGTTTTCCGCGACCGTGACTACACAGCGATTCTTAATAGTGCCCTGATGGAATCCGGCGAAGAGCTGGCGGCCATGCTGGAAGAGGCGGGGCAGCGCCACTTCCCCGCCGCCACACTGTCCTATGCCAGGAACGACGGCGGACGGGCACCTCTCGCGCGGCTGGCCGTGGCTCCCGTGCACGCGCTCCGCCCGGAACCCGCAATGGCGATCCTGGGTGCTGCAACTTTGGGCGGGCTGAGTGACGGGGAAATAGTGGTCTGCACTGATGAGGGTGTGAGCGTAGGGAACGTGCGCCGGGGTCTTCCTGTTGCACAAAGCCGCATCCGACAAGGCTATGAGGCAAGCCTCGCCACCAACGCCGCCGTCGCGGAACCGTACACCGCCAACCATCCCGTCCGGCCCGACATCCCGTCCGTGGTGGCCGACGTCCGCACCACCCAGGACACCCCGCCTGATTACGGCCTGGTGGCGACACTTCCTGGTGCCCGGGATCTGGGCCTCATAGGCTGTGCCGCGGCACCGCTGACAGCCTGGATCGACAGGCTTGAAAGGGTCAGTGGACGGGCCGACCTGCAGCGGGTGCAGCACCGCGCCGAGGAGGAAGCCCGGTCAGCTGCCGTCCAGCTGGGTGCCGGCCCCACGGACCCCCGCATCATCGAATCGAACGTCTTCGCCATGCCCTACGGGAATCCCGAGATTGTCCGCATCCGGGTCCAGGCCGCGGGTGGGACTTCCAGTTCGGAGGAACAATCGATGGCCGCACTAGGCGTGGGAGCCCCGGCATGATCAGCGTGCTCACGGGCGAAGACGTGGGGCACCTACGGACCGGCGCCCATTTCCTGGCCTGCGCGATCGATCCCACCGCCATCCACGTCTACGCCGGCATGATCCAGGAAGCCATGCAGAGCCGGACCGTGGAGCTCATCACCGCAGATGAACTCGCCCCTGAGGATCTGGTGGTGGCGGTCGGTATGGTGACTCAAGGCCTGTTCATCGCTGACATGCCTCCTGTGGGTGACGAGTTCACAGGCTGCATCGACGCGATCGAAACGAGGCTCGGCCGCAAGGTGCGGGCCATCTATTCGCTCGCCGCCGCCAACATCAACGGAATCGTTCCGCTCATGGTTGGGCTGCAGTCCTCGCTTCCAGTGATCGACTCCGACCCCATGGGCCGCGTCTTCCCCCTCATCAGCCAGACGACCCTGAACATCGGCGGGGTGGCCATCGGCCCCGTAGCGCTCATGGGTGTAACCGGCGAGCGCGCCCTGGTGGAGGCGGATGATCCCCGGCGCGCCGAGACGCTGGTCCGAGCCCTCGTCACTGAGCTCGGCGGCTGGGCCGCCACCGTCATGTATCCATGCACTGCGCGGCAGCTGACGGAGCACGGAGTCCATGGCTCCATCAGCCGGATGATCCAGATAGGACAGATCCTCGACGCCGAAACCTCGGCGGAGAACAAGTTCCTGTCACTTGCCGACCTGCTGGGGGTGACGCGGATTGCACGGGCGCGGGTGACCCACATCGAAGGCCTTTCCCGCCCTACTGACCTGGGGCTCCCCGCCCAACCGTCCAGTGTGACCCTGGAGGATGAAAGTACCGGGCAAATCATCCGGCTGGAGATCCAGAATGAGATATTGCTGGTGCTCGTGGACGGTTCCGTGGCCGCTGCCGTCCCCGACATGGTGACACTGGTCAACTCCGAGCACGGATCCGTGGCAAACCTTGACGACCTCAGGGTAGGCAACGTCGTGGATGTCCTCAAACTCGACGCAGCACCGCAATGGTATTCAGAAGCAGGACTGGACCTGGCCGAACCGGCCGCATTCGGTATTCCTATCAGGCATCCAAGGCGGCGCCATGGGTAGGTCGATGAAGGACACCCGGCTCGACGTTGCAGCCCTGCTGGCGCACGGCTCGCTGCGCGACACGGCCCCGCTGTACCTCACCCCGGCCAGCGCGCTGATTGAAAGCGTCGTCCTGGTCTCCCAGCTTGAGGCCATCCAACGGGTGCGGCCGAACACTGTTGTGGTCCTTGCCGCTGAAATGGGCGCGGGTGGATGGCTTGTATCTGCGGCGCTGAGGCATGCCTGGGAACGCCGCGCCAGCGCCGTCGTCGTGGCCGGTAGCGCCTATTCCAGCGCGGTCATCGGCCTGGCTGAACGGCTGGGCATCACCCTCCTAGCGGCGGAAGGAGACCCGGCAGGAGTCGCGCTGGCCTTGGCCGCCGAAATTGGCGCTGCCCTGTCCGTGGTGGATGCCGAGCTCGCCCGGTTCGCCCGCGCCGTCGCGAAGGACACTTCCCTCGGCGATGTCCTCAAGACCATATCCGGGGAACTGGACGGGGTGGGCGTCTCACTGGAATACGACGGCATCGTCCTCGCCTCAGCCGGCATCGCCCCGCGGGATCCGGCAGAGGTCATCGCCGTTGACCTTGGCGCTGCCGGCACCGCCGGCCCGTCCGCCCTCACCGCCCGCTTACCCACTTCCGGGGTGCATAACCTGCGGCTGGTTCGTTCTATCCTCGAAGTGGCGTCCCCTTCCGTAAAGGCCGCATGGTTGCTGGGCAACTCCCGAGACGCTGGACGCGCTGTTCCCACCGCGGCACTGGCCGGGCTAAACCTTGGCCCGGGTTCTTCCGGGCGGGCCTTCGAGGAAGACCATCGATACCTCCTGTCACAGCTTGGCTGGCGCCCCGACGAATGCTACGCAGCTGTATGGATCTGCCGCAGTGGGGCACATGCAGGTAGCGACTTGACGGCGGTGCTGAGGTTGCTCTGGCGAAAGGTCGCTGCGCGCATTCCTTTGGCGGAGGTCGACGGCGGCTGGCTGGCACTTGTTCCGGCCACACACCAGGCAGTTGTTGCACAGCTTGAACTCCGGCTCAGGGCACGGCTCCAGCCTGCACTGGCCGAGCTGGGCCTGGTTGCCGGCTTGTCCAGCTGGGCGCAGGAGGCTCCCCCGCTTCCGGCCATCATCGGGGAGGCACGGCTGGCTGCTGTGTCCGCCCGGTCAGCAGGACAGGGTACGGTTCTGAACTTCGCCGGCCTGGGCGTAGCGGCGGCCACCACGTTCGTCGACAAGGAGGCCGTAGCACTGGTGGCTGAGCTTACCCTGCCGCGGCTGATGGCATCTCCTGACCGGGAGGCGATAGTGGCTGCGGTAGCAGGCTTCCTTGACCACCGGGGCTCGGTCAGCCTTGCAGCGGCGGCACTCGATCTGCACCGCAACACCCTCCAGGCCCGGCTGGCCCGTGCACGGGAACTGGGCGTCCCGCTCGACAATCCGTCCGAGCTGCTGTCCGTCCATCTAGTCCTCGCTGTGCTGCGGGCACGAGCACCTGAGAAACCAACTTTCCCTTAATCCACACCAAACCAGAAAGGACTCCCATGAGTTCCCAGTTTGAATCCTTCGACGACGCCTACGCCTCCGCCCGGCAAACGGTCGGCGTCCGTCTCTTCACCGCGTCCGTCCTCGCCGACGAAGGCACCAGCATGGCGCGCATCTACACCACCCACCCCGACGTCTACCCCGTCGGCGGAAAGAAGACCCTCGCGGGGGACACCAATCCCGTGTGGCTAGAACAGGTCCTCATCGGCCAGCAGCCATTCCTGGGCCCTGACAGGGAAGCGGTCAGGGGCTTCTTCTTCGACTCCGGAACCATTGAATCGCTGGGGTGCGGCGCGATTGTCAATGTCCCGGTTGTGAGCGCCGGCCGTACCATCGGCTCCATGAACTTCCTGGCGCCCGAAGGCAGCTATGACCAGTCCTCAGTGGACGCCGCGCTAGAGGTTGCGAGGCGGTCTGTCCAGCTCCTCGAAGACGCTTTGGCAGCAACCAGCTAGCCTGCGCCCTACAACAGGAAGGAAACGCTCCGCGTGATCCCCAACCTTCAGGGAAACCTGACCATTTTGAACGCCAGGATCTTCGACGGCGAATCTCCTGCACTCGTGGACGGCGCCATCACTGTCCGCGACGGCAGGATCACAGCCGTAGGCATCTTGGAAGAAGACAGTGCCGGCGCCGGGTCCGGAACCGTACTCGACGCGGGTGGCCGGGTGGTGATTCCTGGCCTCATCGATGCCCACTTCCACGCCTACGCGCTCAGCCTTACCTCGGCCCTGAACGAAACCGGACCTTTGAGCTATTCGGCGCTGGCTGGTGCCCGCAGGCTGGAGGCCGCGCTCGCCAGGGGCTTCACCTCTGTCCGGGACGTGGCCGGGGGCGACGTAGGCCTTGCAGCCGCCATCGAGGAAGGATTGCACCCTGGTCCCCGCTACTTCTTTACCGGCCCCGCATTTAGCCAGACGGGTGGCCACGGTGACATCCGCGCTGCAAACGATGGAAGCTGCTTTCACGGCGGTCACATGTGCCAGGTCGTGGATGGCGTTGAGGACTTGCTGCGGGCGGTGCGGCACAGGTTCCGGACCGGCGCCACCGCCATCAAGCTCATGACCTCCGGAGGAGTGATTTCGCCGGCCGACCCTATACGTGTCCCGCAGTACAGCGCGGCGGAAATCCGCGCGGTCACAGAAGAGGCATCCCGGCGGGGCAGTTACGCCACCGCGCATGCCTACTCGCCAGAAGCGATCCGCCATTCCGTCGTGAACGGGGTTCGGTGCATTGAACACGGCAACCTACTGGATAGTGAAACCGCCCTCCTCATGGCCGAGTACGACGTGTATCTTGTGCCCACGTTGGTAACGTACGACGCCATGGGTCGCCGCGGAACGGAAATCGGACTCACCGGGGTAGGTGCTGCCAAGAACCAGGAAGTACTGGCCGCTGGCAAGAAGGCCGTCATGCTGGCGCGGGAAGCCGGCGTCCGGATTGGTTTCGGCACCGACCTGATGGGTGAACTCGAGGATGAACAGCTGACCGGGCTTCGCCTGCAGTGCGAAGTGCTCGGCGTCTACGAGGCACTCCGCTCCGCGACATCGACCAACGCGGCACTCCTCCGACGGAAAGACCTGGGACGCATCGCGAAGGGGGCATGCGCTGACTTGGTGATACTGGACGGCAATCCATTCGAGGATCCCTCTGTGCTCTGGGACGAGAGCCGGAACCGCGCAGTCATCAAGGCCGGGCGCATTGCCTCCTCACCAGGCCTTCCGGCCGTCCCAAACGTGCCGTTGGAGATTCCTGTCCTTTGACACACCCGGTCTCAATTCACGGCCGATCAAGTCGGCGTTATCGAGGTCAAGCGGAGCGCCCCGGCCGGTCTCCAGGGGTGCTGCGGCGCTGTCGAATTCTGCGTAGCGCCGCCCGGCGATACTATCGCGTTGCGCGTTGCGTTCATCCTTGGTGAGGGAGTCTTTCCTTCCTTTGGACTGGGCGCGGGTGATGTCGTACATCACCGAACCGGAAGCAAACCTTCCCGCTCTGCAGTCGGCCGAATACGACCTTGTCGCGCTGGACGGAAATACCGGTTGAATCCCATCCGCACGTTCTAGTTGCGTTGACCTGGCGCCATCGGCCGTCTCTACGGCCGCAGTTTGCTAATCATGTGGTCCAGAACCTCGGGGTTTTCAATGAATCTGTCTGTCCATAGACGACCGTTCGTGCGAATGTCGTGGCGGCTAATCTCAACTCCGGCGTTTCCTGTCTCATGATCCGTGTCCGTTATGTATGTATCCGGACCAGCGTTGGCGCCACCCTCGAGCATCTCAAATACGATCGCAATTGGAGATGCCTAAGGGAGTCGGGCGCAATCGACAGATCAGGGTCGACTAGCTGCCGGATCATTTGAGTGGCTAGCCCTGTTCTGCCCGGTAGTGAAGTCCGAGCCAAGGGGAACAAGTCAGCTCCTTGCTATCAGGGTCCTGGCCGGCTTGTCCGGCTCCGGTGTCTTGGTTCAGTGCTACCTCTAGCTGTGCTGCTGGACGGTCAACATTTGTGGACATCGCGTCTCTCCTTCGAATTGTGTTGCGCGGGCGCAGTGGTTGGGAGCGGGACGCATTCACGCGGAGACCTTGGTCAGCCGCTCCGGGCCAGGCGCACTATGCGCCGACGCTCTGGGCGCTTACGTTCGGTCAGCCTCCGTCGGTCGTAGTGGTCAGCGGCCCTGAACGATGCGGGAGTCCACGCGCCAGATATCGAGCCCGTCGTCGCGGTGAATCATCATCCGGCCCATTCCACCCGTCAGGCAGATCCAGATGACGGTGCCGTCTGGAGTGAGCTCATCAGCCCAGCCGGCCGCCGTCATACGTCCTCCGCGCCTCAGCTCGACGAACTCTTCACGCCAGAGTCCACTGAGTCATCAGCAGAGGCTGACTTCTCCTGGCCGGCAGTGGGTGGACAGAGTTCCGGCTTACGCCCGATGGCCCTGACCGTTTTGCCCCGGGTGCTGTCCCGCGAAGCGTTGTGTCCGTTTTCATTCGCTCTCCTTCTTGGATCCCGCGGGTAGAGTTGCCCGATGTGACGCGACGGGCAGGGACTAAGGCATCAGCGGGCATGGACACGGAGGACCGATGGTCGGTAGGGGGCCTGCGTGTTAGGCGGAAGCGGGTGCGTGGGTTCCGGTCATCAGGGCTGCGAGGTCATCGGGTTCCAGGAACGACGGCGGTGGCGGCGGACCCCAGCTGAAGAGGCCTTGGGCGCCGTGGAAGGTTTCGGGGGTCCAGATTTCGTCTTCGGGGATGCAGTCCATGTCGGAGTAGTACTCGGAGAAGTTCCCGGCGGGGTCTTTGAGGTACCAGAAGAAGTTGGAGCCGGCGTGGTGGCGTCCGAGGCCCCAGATGTGGCGTTCGGGGTTGTTCTCGAGCATGGCTTTCGCTCCGCGTCCGACGTCGTCGATGTCATCGACCTGCCAAGACGTGTGGTGGAGGAAGTTCACGGGGGCGGCCAGGGCCAGGACGTTGTGGTGGTCAACGGAGCAGCGCATAAAGGCGCCTTTATCGCCCACGTAGTCGCTGACCTTGAAGCCGATACCTTCGGTGAAAAATTTCATGGTTGCGGCCAGGTCCACGGTTCCGATGACGGTGTGGCCCAGTTTGCGGGGCTTGATGCGGGTTTCACGCACGACGCCGGGTGCCCGGCCGAAGCGGTCGGTCCGGCCTGGTCCGTTGTAGGGCGTGGCGGGAGTTTTTTCCTGGGCGATGCGAGGCGCAACGTGGATGCGGGCGGTGAATCCGGAGATCGGTTCCTGGGCGAGGAGCTCAGAGCCGTTGTGGCTAATCGGGACACCGAGGCGGCTCATCTGAGCGGTGACTTTGGCGACGTCATCATCGTTGTCCACGCCGACGCCGAGTTCAACGAGGCGCCGGGTCGGTGCGTGGACGATCTTCAGTTGCTCGCCCCCGTCGCGGGTTCCAAACGAGTTGTTGCCCAAGGGGTCCAAACCGAATTCCTCGTAGTAGGCGGCAGTTTCGTCCACGTTGGGAACGCCCATCACCACGCGGGTAAGACGGTGCAAAGACATGGGATTACTCCTTTGTATCCATGGATAAGGCTAAACGCTGATCGGGTGAGGGTCCTGCCGCCCGGCTGGCCGCCGGGCAGCAGGAATGCTTCACGAAGCGGCGGCGGCGAACGTCTGGGTGATTTCGCCGATGCCTTCGATGCGGGAAATGAGAGTCTCGCCGGGCTGGATGAAGCGCTGCGGGTTCCTGCCCACACCGACGCCGGAAGGCGTGCCCGTGAAGATGATGTCGCCCGGAAACAGCGTCACCGTCTGGGAAAGGCCTTGGATCAGGGCAGGAACGGAGAAAATCAGTTCACTGGTGCGTCCCTTCTGGACCTCTTCACCGTCGAGGCTGCAGCCAAGTTCCAAGTCGTCCGGGTTGCCGAACTCTCCGGGGCTGACGAGCCACGGGCCCACCGGGGCGAAGCCGGGGAAGGACTTGCCGAGCCCGAACTGGGGTGCTGGGCCCCGCAGTTGGGAGACTCGTTCGGAGAGGTCCTGCCCGATCGAGAGGCCGGCCACGTGCTCCCAGGCGTCGGCCGCGGAGACATTGGAGGCTTCCTTGCCGATGATGGCTACGAGCTCCACCTCCCAGTCGGTGTTTCCGCCCTCGGGCAGGGCCACCGTGGAATCGGGCCCGGTGAGGGCGCTGACGAACTTGGTGAAGACCGGGGGCAGCTGGTCGGGTTCCTCAAACCCTGATTCTTTGGCGTGGGCGCTGTAATTCAGCCCGATGGCAAAGATCTGGCGGGGCGCCGGGGAAGGGGACCCGAGCAGGGAACGGTCGATGGCAACATCGGCTTCAAAACTGGGCACGCCCTCGGCCCAAGCTGTGAACGCTTCCCATTCGTTGTAAAGCGAAGGCAGGTCCGGGCCGAAACGGCCCTCGCTGGCGGTGTGGACGTCTTTGCCAGCCTCATCTGAGGTCAGTAAAACAGCCCGGCTGTTGTGGTTTGCGATACGCAAAATAGCTCCTTGAAAGTAGTGACAGTGGTTCGGCGGGCGCCGGCAGGTCAGAGCCCCAATCTCAAATCAGTTCTGTAGCCAGCACCTGGCTGAGCGCGGACTTGAGCACCGCCTGGGCGTCATCTGCGCCGTCGACGGAGCGGAACGCCACGTACCGGTCGGGCCGGACCAGCACTGCACCCGTCGGGGAGATTTCGCGGTGCTTGAGCCAAGCAGCACGGACGTCGACGTAGTCGCTGTCCAGGACACCCACGGTTGCGGCCTTGATGGGCAGGTTGTGTTCTGCGGCGATCTTGTTCGCGGCTTCGACCCAGTCGCCGCCGTCTTCCCCGGCGATGAGCAGGAAATGGCCGCCATGGACCAGGGTTCCCAGAGGGATCCGCTCGCCTTCGCGTTCCACGAAGGCATGGGGCATCGGGTGGCCGGGCTTGGTGCTCGGCTCGTAGAGGCGGACCGGGTCCAGCGGGACGTACTCGGGGCTGCCGTCGTGGACGACGGCAGTGGAGTCGTAGGTGTAGCCGAACTCCACGTTGTGGTGGCGGAACTCCATGGTCTGGGAGCCGATGGCCTTGTTCAGGGCGTGCCGCTTGTCGTGGGATTCGGGCAGGTCCTCCCACAGCGGGCGGACCTCCGCCCAGTTCTGCTCCGGGGTGTTGTCCGGGGAAAGGTTCAGTGCCTTGTCGATGACGAAGTGGTTCATCGCGTTGGCAACGGCATTGTTGATGTTGTTCTGATCCACCGGCTTGCGCTCTGCCTCATAGGTGTCCAGCAAGGAATCGCCGGCCTGGCCGCGGAGTACCGATGCTACCTTCCAGCACAGGTTGTAGGCGTCGTGCACAGCGGAGTTAAGCCCCAGGCCGCCTGTCGGGGGGTGCCGGTGCGCGGCGTCGCCCAGGAAGAAGACGGAGTCTGCCCGGAACTTGTCCGAGATAACACCTTCCATGACCCATTGGCTGATGCTGTTGATCTCGGGGTCAAAGTCCGGAATGCCGAGCGTGCCCTTGAGGCGGTCCAGGACCTTCTCGCGTTGCATGGCTTCGGGATCATCCGTGGCGTACTGGAGGTGGATGATCCATTCCTCGGAAGCGGGTCCCCAGTTGTCCGGGCCCATGGGCACGAGGACCCCGCTGGACCAGGAACCGCCAAAGTCGGGGTTGACCAGCCAGCGGATGAGGACTTCCTCGTCCTTGAGGTAGGCAGAGAGGTCTGCAGTGAAGTGCACAGTAACCATGCGCATCAGGTCCCGCGGCCCGGACATGCCGACGCCCAGGATCTTGCCGACCGTTCGGCCGCCGTCGGCGGCAAACAGGTACTTGGCGCGGACGGTGAAGTCGGTGCCGTCGTCCTTGTTGTGGACGGTGGCCACGACGCCGTCCTCGTCCTGCACAAGTCCGGTGAGTTCGTGGTTGAAACGGACGTTCCCCGGGTTCAGTGATTCTGCGTGTGCCCGCAGCACCGGTTCAAGGCGGATCTGGGGAAGGTTGCAGGTCCGGCGGGGGCTGGCCGCGACGTAGTCTGGATCGGTGTAGCCGCCGCCCCAGACTTCAAGGCGTCCCAGTTCACGGCCGTAGCCGTCGTGATCGCCGGTGATCCCTGCGTACCAGCCGGTGGCCTTCATGTTCTTGGCGGGCGTGCTGCGCTTGTAGATCTCGGGGGCGACGCCGACCTCAGTGAAGATCTCCATGGTGCGCTGGTTCAGCACGTGGGCCTTGGGCAGAATCGAGGTGTTGGGGAATGCCGTCACCAGAAGCGACTCGATGCCGAGGTTTGACAGCGTCATCGACGCGGTCAAACCTGCACCGCCACCGCCGACGATGAGGACAGGAACTTGTATATCCGTCATGGAATCTCCTTAGGGCAAGTACTGCTGGGATATTGGCCGTTTGTCCTGTTCCTGCTGGCTACGCTGCCAACGGGATTTCAGGGGCCGATCTGGGGGTGATCTGCAGCACACTCTTCCAGCGCTTCGTCGATATAGCAAGAAAATATCGATTTTATTTGAGTTAGGCGTTTTTCCATTGTCCCTCGGGTAAGGTGTTCCCATGAGCGCAACTGAGCCGAAGACCCATTCCGAGGAGGTCTATGCTTCCCTGCGGGCCGAACTGCTTGGCGGAACCTTCCTCCCGGGAAGCAAGCTGAGGCTCGCCGGCCTGGGAACCCGGTACGGCGTGAGCCTTTCTGTGGTCCGGGAGGCCATGACCCGCCTCGCCGGAGAGGGACTGGTACGTGCGCTCCCGCAACGCGGTTTCTCCGTGGCTCCACTGTCCGTGGAGGACCTGCTGGATCTGACCCGCGCCCGTGTGCTCATCGAAACCGCCGTGCTCCGGGAATCAATTAGCCAAGGTGGATTGGAGTGGGAATCCGCGGTGATAGCCGCCCATCACACACTTCAGGGGACGCCGTACACAACACGTGAAGGGCACTTGGGCGGGGACTGGTCTCTGGCCCACCACGCCTTCCACCGGACACTTCTTACCGGAGCCAACAGCCCGCGACTCGAATCCATCGCCACCGAGCTGCGGGACTGTTCGTTGCTCTATCAGCACTGGTCCATTGACATCGCACATGATTTGGACCGCGACGTCGCCGCCGAACACAGGCACATAGCTGAACTCGCCGTCGCAAGGGACGCCGAAGGCGCAGTCCAAGCCTTAACGGAGCACATCGAACGGACCACCGCCGCCTTGCTGGCCTATGCGGAATCGAATGCAAATGCAGGGCGGACCGTCGGCATATCCGCCTAACCGCGCCCTTGCCCGGCAGTAAACCCCTGGGTGGGCCGCATGGTCGAGGACGATTCCGGGTGTGTGAATGCTGCCGCCGGCGCAGCCGCCAGCTCATCCTCGGTGACGCCCTGGACACCGACGCGGTGAAGGCCAGCTACGACGCCGGGGTCCTGACGCTGCGGATCCCCGTGGCCGAAAAGGCCAAGCCGCGCCGCATCGAGATCACCTCCGAGAAAAACGAGCCACAGGCAATCAACGCCGCCTGACCCACCCCTGGGGAAGGACAGGCCCGCAGGACCGGGAGCACCGGGACCGGCCGCCAGTAAGTAAAGGGCGATGCAGAGCAGCCACGCCACCGCGCCAGTTGCGCAGCGAAATGCGGCCCCGACGGCGCCTCCCGCACGGTGGTCCCCGGCCTCCGGGCCGGGGACCACCCGCACACCCCCGCCCCCGCCCCGCCGGGGCGCCAGGGCGGACCGGAACAGCCGAGCCGACGGGAGTCCGGACCATGAAAGGACGCAGCCCCGATCCCTACGAGGTTCTCCACCTGGGCCGTGCGGCGACGGCCCGCGAGGTAGGCCGGGCATACCGGGCCATGGTGCGGGCCCGTCATCCCGACACCCGTCCCGCGGGCGCCGTTCCCGCCGGCCCGGACTCCACAGCGCAAGAGCGGCAGGAGCTGCAGGAGCTGCAGGAGATCATGGATGCCTACGCCGTCCTCGGCGACCCGGCCAAGCGGGCCGCCTACGACCGGCAACGGCCGACGACGCCCCAGCCAGCGCCGCCGCGGGAGCCGGGACTTTCCGGCCCTGACCTGATCATCGGCCCGCTCCGGCGCGAAAGCCCGACACCGGGCACACCGGCCCCGGGACGGCAGGTCCTGTGGTGGATCCGGTTCTGACCAGCCCCCGGACGCCGCCACTGACAAAAACCCGACCCGGACAAGGAAACCCCCATGAGTGCCTGGCACCCCTACGATGCCCATCTGATGCCGGCGTTCTACGAACGCTTCGAACAACGCTGGGGCAAGGGAACGGCCCCGTTCCTGGACCCCGAAGTCCACGAACACCCCCTGCCCCGGGCCCAATGGATCAACCCGGACACCGGCGCCGCCGTCGCCGTCGTCCCCATCTGGGCCGACGACCCCCGTCACCGCTCCTTCGGCGTCTTCTACCTCCCGCCCGCCGGAGACATCTGGGGGCTCCACCCCGGCCTCACCGCCTACACCGAACCGGGCACCACAGACACAGATGACCAGATCACCCTGCGCAACGACGCATTCAGAAAGGCCGTCAGCCACGCCAAGGAATTCATCTACGGAACCCGGCCCTAGACCCGGCACGGGCCCCACTGGACGTTGAGCCACGCCGGAACGCGTTGCTTTCGTGACCGCCCGGGCCCCTCATAACGCTCACCGCCGCACCTGCCGCAACGCTCCTGCCACACACCCAAACAACCGAGACCACCCAACGCTACGCGGGCCACTCCCCCCGGCCCGCCCGGCCCCCGCCGCAGGAACGTCGGCATTGGCGTCCGCCCCCGGGGACGACCACCCTGATGCCGGGCAGGTCAAGGAAGGCCCCGGTTAGCGCTGCAACCATGACAACTCATCAGATCACCCTCGGTGCGATCAACCTGGAGGCCCAGAATCCAGCCACGCTTGCCGAATTTTGGGCATCCGTGACCGGCGCCTTGCCCCACCCGGTGGTGAAAGCGTCTACCTCCCACCTGCCGGCCCCGGGGGCTACCACGTTTCGGCCTCCCCCGCCGTGAACACTCGCCCCAGCGTCTGGCACCGCGCAGGACAGCCATAACTGAACAGTCCGAATCCTTCGGTGCGCCGCGCGTAGTTGGCCCACATCGGCCAGGGCCCGGGACGGTGAGCTCCTTGGACTGGCACGGATAAGCACGACGATGCCGCTGACGGCCGCTGCTAAATATCGGGAATCCAGTCCGGCGACTCGGAGCCGGACCTTCAGCGGACGAGGCCCGCGACGAGATTGATCGCCGTGGCTAGCACGATGGCTCCCAGCACGTAGGACAGCAGGGACTGGCGCAGTGCGGCGTACCGTATGGAGTCCGTGGTCAGGTTGGTGTCGGAAACCTGAAATGTCATGCCGATGGTGAAGGACAGGTACGCGAAGTCCGCGTACCTGGGCGGATTTTTCTTGTTGAAGTCCACTCCATCATTTGCCCGGTAGTAAAGGGTGGCGTAGCGGAGTGTGAAAAGGGTGTGGACCAGGAGCCAAGAGAGGGCGACGCTGCCCAGGGCAACGCCAATGATGACCGATTTCGTTCCCCCCTCGGCGGAACCTGCATCCATCAGGATGAGTGCGACGCCGCCGAAGCTTCCCATCGTGGCCGCCAGGACGAGAATATCGGAGGCGAACCGGCCGGGATCCTCGCGGAGTGCGTGGGCAGCGGTCTCCGACGCATCAAGGCGCCAAATCACCGACCACACCCAAACCAAGTAGATCAGCGACGCGGCCGCCCACCCGATGTCCGGGGCGTAGGCCCAGGAGCCCAAGAGCCCCACGGCAACGGCCACGGCCAGCCCCCCGGCCGCCATGACCGCCAGCCGAACCCGGGTGCTGTTGACGGGGGAGCTGAAACTATGGCTACTCACGACTTGCGCGTCTCCTTATCCCTCAGGAACACTCGATGACCCTTCGCATGCCTCCATTATCGGGGCACCTCAGCCCGCGGTGCTCGGAAGGAACGGGGAGTTGCTGGACATGGATCCCCCGTCGTGACAGGCAGCAGGGAAGAGCCGCGACGCTATTCCCACCCCCCCAAGAACGAACAGCAGGCGGTAGCGACGCAGGTATTCATTCCCCGTATTTGCCGTCTCGAAAATCCGAAGGACCCGGCGCCCTGGAGGGCGCGCGGGCTCGGACACGGCCTGCCCCAGGGTTAGGAGCAAAGAACAGGCGTGGCTAGCGCAGCCGGTCCAGCCCTAGGAGTGTCCGCGGGGTGTGCCAGAGGACGTTTTTCATCCATTGGCTTCCGAGCCCCCAGCCTTCGAGTACCTGAATCTGGTGGCTGTAGGAGTAGGGAATCGAAGGAAAATCCGAACCGAAGACGACTTTGTGTGACAGTCCAGCAAGGGTGTCCTGGTATCCGGGCGGGATCGGGGCGACCTGTTCCATGTAAGAGGTGCCGACCATGGTGGTGTCCAGGTAGACGTGAGGGTTGTTTGCGGCAAGATCGGCGAACTCCTGGTACTCCGGCAGGCCCGCGTGCGCGATGATGAGCACCAACGAGGGGTACCTTTTAATGAGTTCGCGGATGGGTTCGGGTCCGGTGAATTCTCCGGGGTGCGGACCGTTGCCGCAGTGGATGACGACCGGTGTGCCGGAGTCCTCGATGAGCTCCCAGACGGGTGCAAGCTGAAGGTCCAAGGGTGAGAATCCTCCCACCTGGATGTGTACCTTGAAGATTCGAGCGCCTAGTTTCAAGCTGCGCGCGACGACGGTTTCCACGCCCGGCTCGGGGTAGAAAGTGGCAGAGTGGATGGCGTCAGCATGGGTCGAGGCGAATGCTGTTGAGTAGTCGTTGAGCCACTGCGCCATGCCGGGGCGGTGTGCATAGTTCAGCGTGGTGAATGCCTTCACTCCCATGTCCCGCAGCGTTCGCACCCGCTCCTCTTCCGGGCCCCGGTAGGTGATGGGCCAAGGCGGAGCACCGCTGTCCGCAACGCGGTCAAAGAACCCCCACACCTTCTCCAGCACCTTGAAAGGCATGAAATGCACATGCAGATCAACAATCCCCGGCAAGCCCAGAGAGTCGAGGTACGGGCGGACCTCCGCGTCTGAACGCGGCACAGGTGCTACAGCCAAGACGAACCTCCTACGTTCCACATCTCATCAGCACCGCAGCATCGTCAACCCGATGAAGCTCGCCAGGGCAAAAGCCCTCCTGCGCGGGCGTGAGACCTATTGCCCTGCTAAGCATATGGGCAGAGAGCCGCTGCTTTCGCTCAGGGCGGGCGGCGCCATAGGAAGTGGCGGTGTCGGTGTCCTTGACGCTTGTCACGCCGCTCTGGACGAGGTGGAACATCTCGCGCCACAGCGCGTCCTGGAAATGGGTGGCGACGTGGCACAGCGAACCGGGAGGGGCTCGCCAGACAGCTTCGGCCGGGCACACAGGGCGCCCCTGTGTACCCGGCCGCGGTCCGGACCTACCCGCTGGCGGATCCGGACGCCGCTTACGCCGCCAGCGGCATCGCCTCATGGCGGGCCTCGACGACGAGCGACTGCCCGTCGACCGAGACGGCCACCTGGCCGCCAGACTGAAGGTCCGACGCCACGAACAGATCCGCGATCCGGTCGTCCAGCTCGCGCTGAATCACGCGGCGCATCGGCCGGGCTCCGTATTCGGGCTCGTAGCCGCGTTCGGCGATCCAGTCGACAGCCATTTCGCTGACCTCAAGAGTGATGCCCTGGGACTGCAGGCGGGCTTCCGTCTGGTTCAGTATCAGCCGAACGATCCGGCGCAGTTGCGCCTGGTCCAGCTTGCGGAACAGGACGATCTCGTCGATCCGGTTGAGGAACTCCGGCCGCATGGTCTCCCGCAGCCGGCCCAGCACCCGGTCCCGCAGCGCCTTCTCCGAGCCGAAGCCGTTGCCCTCGTCGGCCTTCGATACAAAGCCCATCGCGCCGCCCTTGCTGGCCAGGAACTCCGAACCGAGGTTGGAGGTCATGATGATCACGGTGTTGCGGAAGTCCACCATGCGGCCCTGTCCGTCGGTCAGCCGCCCGTCGTCGAGCACCTGGAGCAGCAGGTTGAACACATCCGGGTGGGCCTTCTCCACTTCATCGAGCAACACCACGGAGTACGGGTTACGACGGACGCGTTCGGTCAACTGCCCGGCTTCTCCGTAGCCGACATAACCCGGAGGGGCTCCGACCAGCCGGCTTACGGTGTGCCGTTCGCCGAACTCGCTCATGTCGAAGCGCACCATCGCATTCTCATCCCCGAACAAGGACCCGGCCAGCGCCTTGGCGAGTTCGGTCTTGCCCACACCCGTCGGGCCGAGGAACAGGAAGCTGCCGACAGGCCTGTCCGCGTCCCCCATGCCGGTGCGGCTACGCCGGACCGCCTTCGCGATCAGAGTTACGGCGTCTTCCTGCCCGACGATCCGCTGATGCAGTTCCTCCTCGAGCCTGGCCAGGCGTTCCCGGTCGTCTTCCGTGAGCCTGCTGGCCGGGATCCCGGTGGACCGGGAGATGATCCCCGCGATCTCCGCTTCACCGACGACCGCCTCGGCGCCTTCGGAAGCCTCAGGTGCACTGGAAATCGCAGCGGAAAGCTTCCCGTTCACTGCCTCAATCTCATCCCGCAGCCGCGAGGCCTCTTCATAGCGTTCCGCGGCGACAGCATCGTCCTTGGACTTTTCCAGGGTTGCGAGCTGCTCGCGAAGAACAGTCACGTCGGTCTGTGAGCCGAGTTTGATGCTCAGCCGCGCACCCGCCTGGTCGATGAGGTCGATGGCCTTGTCGGGCAGGAAACGGTCCCTCACGTAGCGTGCGGAGAGTTCGACGGCGGCGCGGATCGCCTCGTCGGTGTAGCGGACGCCGTGGTGTTCCTCGTACCGTCCGCGCAGGCCACCCAGGATCTGTACGGCGTCCTCGATGCTCGGCTCGCCGACCTGTACGGGCTGGAAGCGGCGTTCCAGAGCCGCGTCCTTCTCCACCTTGCGGTATTCGCTCAGGGTGGTGGCGCCGACGAGATGAAGTTCACCACGGGCCAGGCGCGGCTTCAGGATGTTTCCTGCGTCCATGCCGCCTTCCCCCGCGCCGCCGGCTCCGACGACCGTGTGAAGTTCGTCGATGAACAGGATGATTTCCCCGGCGCGTGAACCAACCTCGTCCATCGCCTTGGTCAGGCGCTCCTCGAAGTCCCCGCGGTACCGCGTCCCGGCCAACATAGCAGGCAGATCCAGGGCAATGACGCGCTTGCCGCGGAGCTGTTCGGGCACGGCGCCTGCGATGATCGCCTGGGCCAGCCCTTCGATGATCGCGGTCTTGCCCACGCCGGCTTCCCCGACTAGGACAGGGTTGTTCTTGGTGCGCCGGGCCAGGATCTCGATGGTCTGCTCGATCTCGGCGCTCCGGCCGATCACAGGGTCCAGGCTGCCTTCGCGGGCATGTGCCGTGAGGTCGCTGCCGTAGGTGTCCAGGGTCGGGGTGTCCGACCCGGCGGCACCCGCCTGCGACAGTCCGGGCTCCGCGCCGGTCGACGTGGCCCCACGCCGAGCGGACTGGTCGCGCGGACCGGACTGAAGGGACTCCGGCGTCACCCCGGCCGCTGCGAGCACCTGCCCGGCCGGGGCCTGCTGGTTAACGACGAGCGCGAAGAACACGTGTTCGGGATCGATGTAGGTTGAGCCGAATGCCCGGGCAACCTGGTAGGCGTCGAGTAGGGCGCGTTGGGCCGACGGCGTCAGGGCCGGCGTCGTTTCCGCCCTGGCCGTTCCCTGCTCCGGGAGACGCTCCTCGGCCGCCGTGGCGATGGCGGCAGGTTCCGCGCCTGCGCGGCGGATGTAGTCGGCGGCCGGTTCCCTCTCGACCATGACACGCAGGATGTGCAGCGCGTCCACATGGATGTGACCGTGCTGCGCGGCGAACTGTGCGGCACGCGCGAGCACGTCATGGGTGCGCCGGCTCAGCAGCCGGGTGATGTCCATCGGGTGCCCGGGGCCGGCCGCGCGCTGGCCCTGCAGGTAACGGGCAAGGAATTCGTCGAACGAGCCGTGGCCGGACTCCGCCGGCCCAAAAAATTCAGCCATGAAACCTTCCTAAGAGAGTTGAGTGTACTTGACTCAACGTTGAGAAAGCGTATTTATTCCCGGGAGCAGCAACGGGCGGGGTCCGGCCCCGGGGAATCGCGGCGTCCCGGCGCCTGGACGCTGCTCAGGCTCAGGGCGCAACCCCCATCGAGATCACTTCTGGATCGTCCCGGTGGGAACGGCAGCCCTCCTGTTCGAAACCCTCGGCGGGACTGGATCCTGGATACAGATGATCCGTGCCAGGTCGCTGATGCGTCCGCGACTTCCGCAAGCGAGGTTTCGCGCCTCGAGCTGTTCTTCGATCTGGTCTTTGTTTCCGCCCTATCGCAACTGTCCCATCATTTGTTGGAGCATCCTTCGTGGGTGGCGGCCGGCGAGACATTTGTGCTTCTTCTTGCTGTCTATAAACCGGCCACCGGATCAGCCAGATAGGACGGCACATACCCCCAGATTCCAAGAGGCGGGGAGCCCACCAGCCAGGGCGTTGAACCCGCCACCCACGGTATCGGGGCGGCGTTCCTCAAGGTTCGGATGGCCGCTACCATGGCCCGTATGGATGCCCAAGAGAGTCCGCCGGTCCACACCGGCGCCGTTCCTCCTCCGGAGGGTTTGACACTAGGGCGGCTTTTGGCTCTCCTCGGTGAGGGCGTGTCTGCTGAGGGTTTGGAAACCCAACTGGCAGCCATGCAGGCGGAGAACCTGCTCGATCCAGCGACGGCAGCAGCGGCCCGCAGCCTCAACGCCAGGCTCCGGGAGGCCAGTCGGCGGGAGGGCTTGCTGCGAGTCCTGTACGACACGGCCACGGACCTCACCGGCATTCGTGACGTTGAGGCCGTCCTGAAGGCCATCGTGCGCAGAACCCGCTCGCTCATCGGCAGCGACATCGCATATCTGAGCCTGAATGATTACGCTTCCGGGGAATCGTACATCCGGGTGACCGACGGTGCCGCAACAGCCCTGTTTCGGAATATCCGCATGCCCCTGGGCGAGGGCGTCCTCGGCGCCGTGGCCACCGGTGAAGCCCCTTCCCAATCCGCGGACTACCTGGCTGACCAGAGCAAATCTCACCTCGAGTCGAGTGATGCGGCGGTCGCGGCAGAAGGCGTCAAGGCGATCATGGGCGTGCCCTTGAGGGCCGAAGGCAAGGTCATCGGGGCGCTCCTCGTGGCGGACCGGCACGCGCACAACTTCAGCAGCGACGACGTCGCGCTCATGGAATCCATCGGCACCCATGCCGCTGTTGCGCTCGAGAACGCCCGTCACTTCACGGAAATGGCCGACGCCCTGGCCCGGCTGGATCAGGCGCAGCGGCAGAATCTTGCCCACGTGAAGGCGTTGGAGGAGCTTTCTTCCCTCGATCAGCGGTTGATGGAAACCCTGGCGTCTGCCAACAGCCTGCCCAACCTCATGCTACTTTTGGCCGAGTCCATGGACAGCGAAGTGTTCGTGGTTTCGCCCATGGGTGAGACCGTGGCAGGGCTCGGCGCAAACCCGGACTTCGGCCATCCCGCTGCGTTAAGCGCCGCCGAGCTCTCCGCCGCGCGGACGCTGCCCATCCCTTTCACGGTAGACGGCCGGCAGTACACCGTGATGTCCGCGGTCGCCGGCGACCAGCACCTGGCCTCGTTGATTGTTGCCGGCCACATCAGCCAGGAGCGGTTTGCAGTGCTGGAGCGTAGCGCCCTGGTCCTCAGTGCGGCGTTGCTCTTTGAAAGGACTTTCCAGGATGCGCAGTACCGGTTGCAGCTGGAACTTATAGACGAACTCCTGAACCCGCGGTCCGAGGATTCAGAAGCACTGAAACGCCGGGCCGGGAGATTCGGCCTCGCAGACAGCATCCCGCTGGTGGTCCGGGTGGTGGGCGTTCGGGAGGACCAGCGGCAAAGGGCACTCGCAGTATTGAAGCGACACGCCCAGAACCGTCCCGGAATCACTGCCCTCCACGAATCGCATCTGTGCGTCATCGAGCCACCGACGCGCCACGGCCGTAGTACGAGCGGGGGCGGGGGCGAGGACAACGGACAGTCGATCCTCGATGCCCTGAAGCACCAGCGCATCGAGGCCAGCGTGGGCTCTTCACGGGCGGTAACAGGATTTTCCAGCCTGGCAGGAGCCCATGCCGAGGCCCATGCCGTGCTGCGCGCGCTGCAAGCGCTGTCGCGGAAGGGCGAGGCCGCCGACCTGGCCGCCCTCGGCACGGCCGGGATGCTGTTGGGCGCCATGGACAGCCCCTTTGCCACGCAACTGCTGGCGGCCCAGCTCGGACCCCTGCTCGACTATGACAGCCGCCGTGGAACGCAGCTCGTTCTGACCGCCTGGACCTTCCTGGAGAACGACGCGTCCGGCACGGCGGCGGCGGAGGCCCTACACGTTCATCCCAACACGCTCCGCCAGCGGCTGGAGCGCATCGATACTATCCTCGGCGCCAGCTGGCGCAGGGGCGGCCGATCCCTGGACATCCATGTGGCCCTGCGGCTCTGGCGCCTGCAGTCCGCCGGGATCAGTGGCCGCTTAGGCTGAGCCAGCCGAGCACTGATGTGGGTTGAGATGCACATGTCCCCACTGCCAATATGGCAGATACCTCCATAGGCCACCTCACACAGCTCTGGAACGAGAGATCTCCGGCACCGCCGCAGGACCCGCTCGTTGCAAAGAACACCGTAGAAAAGGCCGGTGTGAACTAACTTTTGAGAGATCCTGAATGAAGACCGGTGTCATCCGCCCCAGCACATTGTGCGCGTGACACCGGTTTTCTCTCGTTCCTGATCCGACTTGAGGACCGGGGCCGCAGGGCAGTCCTGTACCACAGCAACTCCAGGGACCGCGGCTGAGAATCCCTGCAACTGGCTCCGCCGCGCACTAGTAGGAATGAGGACGCACCTGGTGTTTAACCCGAAAGGTTTGTCGCGGCGTATAAACCGGCAACTACCTCCGCTGGCGACGGAACCGAAACTGGCTCTGTCGCACAGATTTCAGGCTGGTCTACACCCAGACTTGACGCCAGGAGGAGGCCCTTGAAGCGTCAGGACAGACCCTGAATTGCCATCTACCGGCACGGTAGGACTGAACTCTCAGAGCTCAATCTGACACACCAGAGGTGCCGGTGATCGGAGGGATGCTTCCGGGATCCATGCCGATCCGCTTAGTCCCCGGAGGTGTCAGAGGCGGACAATCCGCTGCCTGGCCCCGGCGTCGGCCAAGTAATCCTCCCAGAAGTCCTGCCAGAGCCGCCGGAAGCGCGACGAGACCGGCGATCTGCGGGGCCAGAGACGGAGGCGTCATGATCATTGTGGCAAGTCCCACCAGCGCTGCCGGCGCGGCGACGCAGATTCTCACCCACAGTGATTGTATTGGTGCAGCCAGTCCGGGCAGATGGCGGCGCGGTCACCTTCTGAAAGGTAGGGGCGGGCGTAGGCCCGTTCGGTGGCGAGGGTGCGGTTGAAGCGTCCGACCTTGCCGTTGGTCTGGGGCCGGTAGGGGCGGGTCCTGCGGTGCTTGATGTGTGGTCCCACGGCCGCGGCGAAGGCCCGGGAACGGTAGCAGGACCCATTGTCGGTCAGTACGGCCTTGACGTTGATGCCGTGGGCGGCGAAGAACGCGACGGCGCGCAGCCAGAAGGCGGTGGCGGTTTCCTTCGTCTCGTCGGTGAGGATTTCCGAGTACGCCAGACGCGAGTCGTCATCGACGGCGTGGTGCAGGCAGGCGTACCCGGTCCCCGCCTTGCGGTTCCGCCTGCCCTCGGCCCGGCCAAGGGCGCGGTGTCCGCCGCCGTTGGGGATGCGTCCGAGCTTTTGATGTCCACCTCCTGGGCGTCGAGGGGAGTGTGGTAACCCAAATCGATACCGGAGGCCCTCGCGCTTTACATCACGCCACGCTGTTCACAACGTCCGTGGGAACTACGACTAGGCCGTCGCCGTGACACGTTGGCCAGCCCTGCCCTTCACCACAAGGACCGTGTGTTCCAACACATAGGTTGGGCAATCTTTATAGGCTCATGCACCTTTGTTGGCGATGTTGCACCGCCCACACTGGACGTAGTGATTGCGGTCACCGATGACGCAACAAGCTGGCAAAGGAGCTAACAGAATGACTACGCATAATGGCAAGCGGGCCCTGGTCCTCGGAGGGTCCGTTGGCGGCCTTACCGCGGGGCTGCTGCTCAGGGAACAAGGATTCGATGTCACGATTTTCGAACGGACATCCACTGAGCTGGGCAACCGCGGCGGCGGCATCGTGCTTCAACCTGACACCCTCCGGTGGTTCCGTGAACGAAGCAACATCAGCCCTGAAGAGGTAAGCACCTCGACACAATTCCTCCGCTACCTGGGCGAAGGTAACAGAATCTTGTTCGAAGAGAAGGCGGAGTGGCACTACAGCTCGTGGAGCGTCATGTACAACTCCCTGCTGGCCGACTTCGGCCGGGAGAGCTACGTATTGGGCGAGTACGCCGTCGGATTTGACCAGGATGCTGATGGTGTAGACGTCCGGTTTGTCAGCGGCCGCACTGAACGCGCTGACCTCGTAGTTTTCGCCGATGGCATCACCTCAGTCGGCCGCAAACGCCTATACCCCGAAGCGGGTTTGTCCTACTCCGGCTACATCGGCTGGCGCGGTACCGTCCTGGAAAGCGACGTCCCGACGGAAACGGCAGAGCTGCTCGGAAGTTCCCTCACATACTCGGTTGGACCCAGCACCCACATCTGCATGTACCCCATCCCCGGCCCTGACAACGGCTTTGAGGTTGGCAAGCGCCTCCTTAACTACGTCTGGTACCGGAATGTGGCCGAGGGCCGTGAACTCGACGAGATCCTGACCGACAAACGTGGATTTGTCGGTTCCGTCTCAGTTCATCCTGGACAGGTTCAGGACCGCTACGTCACCGAAATGAAGACGGCTGCCAAGGAACTGCTGGCACCGGCCGCCGCCGAACTCGTCAACCTTACTGCGGAGCCGTATATCCAGCCTGTCCTCGACGTCCGGACGCCCCGAATGGTCGAAGGACGGGTCGCCCTGATCGGCGATGCCGCATTCGCCGCCCGCCCTCACGCCGCAGCTGCAGCTGCCAAAGCAGCGGCAGATGCCTGGGCACTAGCGGAGGCTCTTGGCGAAAACGAGGGTATCACCGAGGCTCTGGCCAAATGGGAACCGGGGCGACTTCGGCTCGGTAACAACCTCATCGACCGCGTGACCAGCATGGGCGCGCGGTCCCAATTCGAGAACACCTGGACCCCAGGAGACCCGGACCTCCGTTTCGGTCTCTATGGCCCCAGGGAATAATTCCCGCCCATGCTCCAGCGATGCTGCGCGGTCTAACGACCCTACGACCCTGATCAGCCACCGTCTGAAGCTTCTCGGACATGGAAATGGTTATGACATTTTCAAGAACGCAACCAATACCGACCCCCTGAAAGGGTGCTGAACGCATGACTGAAACACGATTCCTCTCTGACCTTCCCCTCGCCGGTGAACTTGTCGGCACGAACTTCCAAGGCTGGTCCGAAGACCTTCGCCGCGAATTCGAAGATCACGCATTCGACGGCGCCGTTGGATCCAAGCTTCTGAGCGAAAACGACCGGGTTCGTGTCTGGGAGATCAGGCTCGCCCCGGGCGAGCGGTGGCATGCCCATCGGCATGTTTTGGACTATTTCTGGACGGCCGTCACCGCAGGACGCAGCCGCCAGCACACCTTCGATGGCACCACCCGCGAGGTGTCCTACCAGCCGGGAGAAACCCGGCACTTCCACTTCGGTGCCGGTGAGTACCTGCTTCACGACATCGAAAACGTGGGTGAGAACGAGATCATCTTCACCACGGTCGAGCATCTGAATTCCGAGAACGCACCACTGACGCTGACCGAAAAGTAACGGTACGGGTGGGAGAGGTCCCGGGCTTTCGCTTTCAGCGACAGCCCGGGACCTTTTCTATGGCCCACCACAGTGGGATGCCACGCACACAGCACAAAGCTGCTGGGTCCGGAACTCCACCAATCCCGTAGATCCTGAGCCAGAAATACGTGTGCTTCCCCGCCGCAGCCGGCCCTACCGGGTCCGTTTTAGCCTTCGCTGCGCCGATGACCAGACCCAGGCCACACCTAGAGAAAGCATTACAGACGATGACCTAAACGACGGCCCGCCCATCCAGCCGGATTCCTCTTCCAAGACTGAAAGCCACGTCATTGTTGACAGCCTGCGCGCGCACGGTGTCAAGAGGGTGCACGTCGTACCCGAAGGGAGCTTCCTTGATGTCCTAGATGGGCTCCACGACTCGGAGACCGACGCGATTCTATGCCGTCGTGAGGGCGGCGCCAGCTCCATGGCCGAAGCCGACGGCAAAATGGACACAATCCCCGGTGTCGCCATGGTCACTAGGGCCCCCGGGACGGCCAACGCTCATGTGGGCCTGCACACCGCGTGGCAGGATTCCACTCCGATGGTGCTATTCGTGGGGTTGATCCCGTTCGCCCACCGGGACCGCGAAGCTTTTCAGGAGTTTGACCTCAAGCATGGTTTGACACGGGCGCCAAACGTGTCATGGTCCTCGACCACGCGGAACGGGCTTCCGAACTGGTCGCGGCAGCCATGTTCGCTGCCATGAGTGGCCGCCCGGGACCCGTCGTCGTCGGGCTCCCCGAAGAAGTTATCCGCGGGCTGGTCCCTGCTGAACTGCATCCCCCATTCCCCGTTGCGGCCGGAGGCATGACCGGACTCGACATTCAAGCACTCAGCGAGGCTCTGGATGCAGAGAACAAAACCGGATGCATTCGTCCGGGACCTCGCAGCGGTGAGCCTGCCGATCAAACCGCAATGGCAGGCGTGGACTGAACGGATGAGGGCCGAGCAAGAGACGTTCGCCCAGCTGCCGGCCCCGGTACCTTCATCCGGACAAGCCCGGATGGACACCCTGATGGCCAACCTCATCCCAAACTGCCACAGGACGCAATGGTGACCTTTGGGGCAGGTGAGCACACCAACTGGGCGCACAGGTACTTCCCCACCGAATCGTACGCATCGATGATCAGCGCAAGAAACGGCTCGATGGGCTACTCCGTGTCCGCCGCAGTGGCCGCTTCCCTGGAGTACCCGGCCGGCGCGTGGTAACTATCGCGGGAGACTGCGAATTCCTCATGAATGGCTAGGAGCTGGCCACGGCCGCGCAATACGGCGCCACTCCACTGGTCATCGTGATGGATAACCAGGAGTACGGCACGATCCGCACACATCAGGAAAAGCACTACCCTGCACGCACTTCCGGAACGCACTTGCGCAATCCTGACTTCGCCCTCATGGCTCAGGATGCCCGCACCACGGCTTGAGGTGGCCGCTGCAGCCAGAGCCGGCTAAACGGAACGGATTTGAGCTAGTAGGCGGCTCCGCTGACGGCACCCCCAGTGACGGCCATCGCTAAGTGATCCCGGCAAGACAGCCACATCCTAGGTCTCTAGGAACATAAAGCAGGCACATTGAGTGTCCCCCTGCACATTGTCCGAAACGTGAGCGGGCTGGCATCGTGGAAATACTCTGCTTGTAAACTGAGCGCCGCAGCGATTCTTGAAAAACTTGGAAGGTGAAAGTGCGACCGGACCGGATAGCCGAGCAGCTGCAGGGGTGGCTGCACTCAGTCGCCGAAATTGGTTCGGCGGTCAATCAGGGAGCTTCACTTGATGCTCTGCTCTCAGTCATCGCCGAAACGGCATGCCGGCTCATGGACTACGATTTTTGCGCCATCACGCTGCCGGACCCCGAGAATCGGGTGCTGTTGATCAAGGGTTCATTCGGCCTCTCCGAGGACTACATCCAGGATGTCAACGCAACCCATCCCATTCGGCTGCATGGAGTTTCCACCCCTGCTCCTTCAAGCCAGGCGTTTACGCTTGGCGTCGCAGTCCACGTTGCCGATACGCGAACCAACCCCTCTTTCGGGCCGTGGGGCGGAGTAGCCTCAGACCAAGGCTTCCTGTCCATGATCTCGGTGCCGCTGAACACGGCCAGCGAAATCCTCGGCACACTCAACTGCTACACAAGAGCCGCCCACGACTTCTCAAAAGAAGAGGAGGCACGTCTGACGATGCTGGCCGATCAGGCTGCCATCGCCATCACGACGGCCAGATTGAAAACAGACCAAGCGCGGACAATTGAACATCTGAACATCACGAACGCGAGCCTGGAAGAACAGTATGACCTTCAGCGCCAAGGTGCGGAGGTCCATGAGCGACTCACTGCCCTCGCTTTGGAAGGAGGCGGCGTTCCCACCGTTTCGGCCGCTTTGGCGGAGCTGATCGCCCGTCCTGTGACGGTCCGGGGGGCAAATGGCGCGCTCTTGTGCAATTCCCTCGTTGGAACTGAATCACTGCCCGACATCTTGATCCGGGAAACGAGCTACCAGCATGCCGAACCAGCGGCAGCAGGACCGCAGTCTCCGGCTCTCGCGCAAACCCAGGTACTGTCCGGGAGCGGACATCCAGTTTCTGTCCTCCGTGCACCTGTCATGATTAAAGACGAGATCGTCGCGTGGATCTGGACTAACGGTCAGCTGGAATCCTTGGGACCCTTGGACCGACGCACCATAGAACATGCCGCGACGGTCATGGCTCTTGAGCTCCTTCGGACCCGGACCGCAGCTGAAGCTGCCTGGAGACACTCCGGGGAAATACTTTCGGGACTGCTCAGTGGGGCTGTCCGGGGTTCTACTGCGCTGATCAACCAAGCCGCGAGTCTCGGCCACGACTTGTCACAACCACACGCTGTCATCCTCGCAAGGTACGACAACGGCCTCGAAGGGCCATTGCAGTACCGGCTGGCCTCGACGTTCATGCGCCTCAGCGAGAACACCACGCCGAAGCCTCTCCTCGGTATGCACGGAGGCTATGTCGTCGCCCTTTGGCCGGTGGAGAACCAGCCGTTGGAGACCGTCCGTGCAGTCAGCGAGGACATCCGCCGCAGCCTGACCGGTAACAGCACAGCTGCGATGTCAGCCATCACAGTGATTACTGGGCCGGTCAACAATCCCGCCAGCTATCCCGAAACCTTCGCCATCGCCCGGGGTGCCGTCGAACTCGCCGCCCTTCGCGGCCTGCACACCCGTACGCTCGTCCTGTCCGATCTCGGAATGGCCGGGCTCTTCCTGCAGGTGCCGGACACGTCGCGCCTCGAGAGCTACACTGAGCAAGTTCTAGGACCGTTGCGGGCTTACGACCGGGCGCAAGGTACGGCGTTGCTTCCAACACTTTCCGCCCTCATCAGGAACGACCTCAACACCAAGGCGACTGCGGAACAGCTGTTCGTCCACAAAAACACTGTCGACCAGCGGCGCCGACGGATCGAGGAGATTCTCGGACTACAGCTCACGAGCATCGCATCCCTGACGCATATTAGCACTGCCCTGACAATCGACGACGTCATCCAGGCACGCGCCACGTAGAACCATCCCGACGGTGAATGCGTGACAGCTGTCGCTGTCCCCATCGCTGGATTCTTACCCAGTACCCATTGACTGACAGCGGTTCCGTGTCGGGCCCTGCCCGAGTTCATTTGCCGGTGTGGCCGGCTGCCATCACGCGGCCGGAAATGCTGTTGCGGCCAAGGTGTCTGAGCCCTGACACTGCCGGGTACGTACAGGCTGTTCAGGGCGATGCGGGCAGGAAAAGCTCCAACAGTTCATGGCTGTGCTGGAGAAGGAATTCATGCCTGAAATGGAGACCGACCCACGGCGATGCCGCCAAATCGTCGATGCAGGCAGGCAACCGTGGTTCCCTCGGCTCAGGGGTGAGGTTCCACTCCGCCGGGCGGTCTTCGGAAACCTCCGCCAGGACGCCGGGGGTCTGCTTCTTCTGACTGACCATAACTCTCTCCTTCTTGCCCGTCGCCGACGGGAACTCGCAAACGTCGCGAGTCAATGTGTTGGCCGAACGACTCGCGCCTCGCGGAACGGCCGGACAGTTGGGGTAGACCTCGGCCCACTGGGAATGACTCCGTTGCTTCGAGTATGTGCCCCAAATCGCCTCCTCACCATGAGCCGCGGACCACACTTTCCGCTGCTCTCATGTGCCGACGAACACGAAGACTGGCTGACCGGCCCCGCCTTTGGGCAGGGACGGCAGCGGCCACGCGCTTCCGGACCAGAAACTATGCAGTCCGGTCGGTGCAACCGGCTACAGGCGTCGAAACTGCCCGGCACTGTGAGGCCACACAGAATCAGGCACCTGAGCCAGCGGAGCCACCCATAGGTTGTCCACACCGGGAGCAGTAGTGTGATCGGCACGCCAGCTGAACCTGGTCGGCTGCACTACAAAAGGAGATGCTCTATGGCTGTACTCGAAGCGCCGCAATTGGTTACTGGAATTGTCGGTGACGGTCGAAAAGTGAGCCATTGTGACGGCGGCGGATTTCGACCATCGCTGACAGGAAGCCGGATGCCCTACTTCACCTGGGTGCCCGCGGACCCGGCCGCGGTGCGCGGACTCGTCCCAGCGGAGTTGGAGCTCGCTGAAAACGCCCAGTGCTTCGTCAACCAGTAGGTCGTCGACTCGACCGACCAGACGTCCGCCTTCGAGGCATACTCCCTAACGTATTGTGGCGCTGACCTGTCAGGCCGCGATACGCCGGACGGCAAGATACCCGGGCGGTGGTGACGAACGACTTCAATTCCAACGCAGACATGCGCGAGCACGCCTCACAGAGGGGCACCCGCGAGGCCCGGTAAGACGACGCCCGTCGTGGAAGACGGCGTTCTGACTGCCACCACAGAGGCCGACGGTGTTCCCATAATTCGGACGACCGCCACCGTCGGCGAGGGAATCGCCGCAACGGGCCGCGGGCAGCTCCGTTACGTGACAGACGTCAACGGCGAAGTCAGCAGTGGTATGTACCCATTTCAGACCCCGTTGGCGGAAGGCTGGGAGGTGACAAGCTTCGAGTTCCTGGATGCCAGCCACCCCGTGTACGCGCTAAGGCCCGCAGACCCGCTCCAGGTGGCATGGGGCTTCTATTCACCCTCCACGTCGTTCTGCTACCCGGGCGACGAAGGCCCACTCTCAAAGCAGCCATATTCCGGCATACTGGATCCGCCTTCCCGCAACCGCGGCCGACCTTCGGCTGCCATGCTGAACAGCCGATACCCGGAACGTGTCAGACAACGGACGCCACGCTCCACCGCCCTCGGTGCCAGGATGAGCAGATGCGGAGGTGCGGTCCCGAGCGAGCCGCACTCTCCTCCAACCCCGCCCGGCAACAAGCAACAAAGCGCGCGGAAGCCCGCAAGGCGAATCTCTTCCACTCGAGCGTCGAGGCTGGGCATGCTGCCGCGAGCGTCCCGTCAGGCGCACGCCCTGGTGATGCCCTACCGGATGGTCCAGTTTCCGCTTTTTCCGCCGCTCTTGGCCAGCGCGCGGATGTCGGTAAGCGCTGCGTGCTTATCTACTGCCTTGATCATGTCGTAGACGCTCAGGGCCGCGACCGAAACTGCGGTCAGGCTTCCATCTCGACGCCCGTGACTCCTTTGGTTTTGACGGTGACCCGAATGCACACGGAGTCGACGCCGAGTTCAAAATCCACGATGACCTTGGAGATGGCAGCGGATGGCACAGGGGGATTAATTCGGCTGTCTTCTTGGCCGCCATGATCCCCGCAACACGCGCCACTGCGAGCGCATCACCCTTGGGCAACTCGCCGGCTCCCAGCAGGGTCATAACGCCTGGCGTGCTGTGGACAGTGGCATTGGCCATTGCCTCACGCGTGGTGACATCCTTCTCGGAGACATCCACCATCTGTGCAGTGCCGTCTTGCCTGAGGTGGGTCAGTTCGCCAGTGATACCGGGGAGTTGGTTCAAAGCATCCATACTTCGACTTCCGGACCTTGGGCCAGATGAGTGACGTCGCTGGGGATCTGCAGCAGGGCGTTGGCCCGGGCCAACGCATGGACCAGATGCGAGTCAACGCCCCCTCAGATCTGGGCACGGACATCCTGCTGTGGTGGTCTTGGTATCGGGGGTGGGAAGAACAGCGACCGCCCACAGCCGGACTCAGGCCCGGCCAGCCGGCGCGGTCCCGGAGTGTCCTGCTTTGCAGTTTCGGGCGCGGCAGGTATCGCCGCAGTCAGAAAGCTACAGCCGGAAAGGAGCTTTTCAGTTCCCCGCGCCCGGCGGCGGGGATACCTGCTCCCATGTGTATTGTCCGGCCTCGCCCGGAACGTCAATGTCATGCCCGGAAGCGAGGTCTGAGCACTCGACCTGTAGCAGTTCCGGCAAGCCGGCCAGGTAGCGGCCAGCGCCGGCGGCATCGTCAAGAACGGTAAGGAGCTTGGTGACGTAAGGCCGTGGCAGGACCACTGGATGTCCGGGCTTCCCCTCGAAGACGGCCCGTGCCGGCCGGGTAGTGTCTTGTTCCAGGATCCGTCTCACAACATGGGAGTCGACGTCCGGACAGTCAACGACATGCAGAAGAAGCCTTTGGGCCGCCCCGGCCGCTGCCTCGAGGCCGCTACGCAAGGAGGCACCCATGCCGCGGTGCCATCTAGGGCAGAATACTTCCTGGACATTGTCAGGCAGGACCACGCGGCGGGCGCCGGTAACGACCATGATTTTGGCTACTCCTGCGCCGTCCAGAGCCCCCAGGGCGGCATCAAGGAAGCCTGGAGCGAGGATCTTGGGGTACCCGTAACGCGAGCCGGCACCCGCTGCGAGAATGATGGCCGCCACGTCCACCTTGCCTTCCCGCGCCGCGGCAGTCGTTTCAGGCATGGATCGGCATCGATAACTCTCGTAGCCGTTGTCCCGAGCCGCCCCATCTTGAGGCGATAATTTCGGCGGCGATGGAAACGGCTGTCTCTTCCGGGGTTCTGCCCCGGAGATCCAAACCGATTGGCGACGACAGCCGTTCCAGCTCGGCAGCCCCGACTCCGGCACTGCGTAGCTTATCGAGTCGGTCGAGATGGGTACGGCGGCTCCCCATCGCCCCTATGTACGCCGCTTTGGTTCTGAGCGCCTCAACGAGGAGGGGGACGTCGAATTTCGGGTCATGCGTCAGCACACACAGCACCGTCCGTTCATCGACAGTTCTGGATTGCAGGAATTTGTGGGGCCATTCGACGACAATCTCGTCTGCTTCCGGGAACCGCTGCCGGGTTGCGAACACCGGACGGGCATCGCAAAGGGTTACGTGGTAGCCAAGGAATTTGCCGATGCGCACCACGGCGGCCGCGAAATCAATGGCGCCAAAAACAATCATCTCAGGTGACGGCGCGAAAGATTCGACAAACACGGTAACGTCGTCCATTCTCCGCTCGCCATGAGGACCAACATGCACAACGCCGTTGAGGCCCTGGGCAAGCATTCCTTGCGCCACTTCGGCGATGTTGTGGTCCAGTGAGTGCTCCCCGAAGGAACCGATTGCAGAACCTTCGGTGACCATCATGTGCGCTCCGACGTCAGCATCGCCCCCGATGACGGTGGCAACAGCCACCGCGCTGCGCATCCCGACCGCTTCCGCGACGTCCGGGAGTCTCCGGAAAAGCTCTGGGGTCACCAGTTCAACGAACACCTCAATGGTGCCTCCACAGGTAAGCCCCACGGCGAACGCCTCCCCGTCCGAGACCCCATACGTCTGCCGAACAGGTAAGCCGGTGGCCAGGACGTCCTGGGCGAGCTCAAAGACAGCGCCCTCGACGCATCCTCCGGAGACGCTGCCCACAACGTCGCCCGACTCCGACACAGCCATCGCGGCGCCAGCCGACCGGGGTGACGAATGCCATGTTTGTACTACTGTGGCCAGCGCAAACCGGGTGCCCTCGCGGTACCACCCGGTCACTTCCTCAAGAATGTCTCTCACTGACAGGGCCTTTCGTGGTGTTCGTCTTACCGCCGGCCAGCACGGTGGCCAAGCCCTCCAGGCTGGCAATGTTGTGTCCGGCGCGGAAGTCATCAATGTAGGGAAGGGCTGCGGCCATCCCCCGGGCAAGCGGTTCATAGCGTGGATCGGACTTCAGAGGATTGAGCCAGATGAGCCTGTGGCAGAGCCGGTGAAGACGGTCCATGGCTGTCGCCAATATCTCCGGCTCATCGTGATCCAGCCCGTCGGAGCAGATCACAATGACGGCGCCCCGGAGGGTGTTGTGACCATGACTGCGTTGCAGAAGTTCGGAGAAGGAGCTCCCCAGACGAGTGCCACCGTCCCAGTCGGAAACGATCTGCCCCACGAGTTCCAGGGCGCGGTCTGCCGACGCGGACCGCAGGGCGTCACTGACCCGGTGGAGGCGGACACCGACGGTAAAAACCTCGACGTGCTCCCCCGCCCTGGCCAAGGCGTGCGCGAAACGTAGAACTGCGTGGACGTTCGCTCCCATGGACCCCGAAACATCCAGCAGGAAGGTGATGGGACGTTGGCGGATCCTCCGGCGGCGGCGGCAGAGACGTGTCGGTTCCCCATCCGTTGATAACAGAAACCGCAGCGTACCCCGCATATCCAGGAATGGGCCCGTCCGTGCCGTGGTCCGCCGCCGGCTCGGCCGGCGGTCCAGTCGCAGGCGAAGATGACGGATGATTTGTGCGGATTCCTGCCGCTCCTGCTCGGTCATCAGTGCAAAAGATTTCACGCGCAGCCGTTCCACTTCGCTGGCAAGGACGCGTGCCTCTTCTGGGAGCTCCAGGAGCTCTTCACCTACCTCCAGATTCATCGGCGGCCGTTCGGCCTCCTCGGCTTCCTCCGCGAAGATACCGACGGGAGGTTTGGCGGCAGCCGGAAGATCCTCGTTGGACACACTCTCCGAAAAATATTCGGCGAACGCCGATGCGTAGGCAGCGTAAGCGGTGGTGTCTGTGGCGAACACCGCCCTACCTGCCCAAAACAGCTCGGCCGGGGTGAAGTCGCCGAGCTCGTGAACGGCGGCATGAAAGGTGATGGACTGCGACGTCCCCACAGGCACCCCGCACCTGCGGAGCACGGCAGCGAAGCCTGTGCACATCTGTGCCGGGTCGGAACGGTCTTCGGTGACCTTTTCCTGCCGCTGTCCGGTCAAGAGCTCCATCGTTTAGTCCTGGGCAGGAGGGATGACATCATCAAGGTGCGCCTGGACCTTACGCTGGTCATCGACGTCCTTGATGAGTGCGGCCATGGTGACTCGGGCTGTTTCACGGTCCAGGGACATGACGCCCAGCATGTGCAGGGCGCTGGCCCAATCCAGAGCCTCCCCGACACCTGGCCGGTGAACCAGGTCAAGGCCGCGGATCCTGGCGACTGCTCCGCTCACTTCAATGGCCAGCTCTTGGGGTACGTCCGGGGCCCGGAGCTTGATGATCTCCAGCTCACGTTGGGCGTCCGGGTGCGCCACCCAGCTGTACAGGCAGCGCCTGCGGACGGCATTGTGGAGCTCGCGTGTCCGGTTGGATGTCAGGATGACCAGCGGCGGTTGTTCTGCGCGCACCAACCCCACTTCAGGGATGGTCACGGCGAAGTCCGAGAGCAACTCGAGAAGGAACGCCTCGAACTCGTCGTCGGCACGGTCGAGTTCGTCAATGAGCAGGACGGCCCCGTCGCCTTTCTCCAGTGCCCGGAGCAGCGGTCGGGCAATCAGGAATTCCGGGGTGAACACATCGCCGTGTCCTTTGCCTTCCCTCACGGCAAGCAGCTGCCTGGGGTAGTGCCAGTCATAGAGGGCCTGGCTGGCGTCGATCCCTTCGTAGCACTGCAGCCGGATCAGTTCCCTGCCGAGGAGACCCGCGAAGGCATGGGCAATCTCCGTCTTCCCCACACCGTTTTCCCCTTCCAGCAAAAGTGGACGGTTGAGCTTCAGCGCGAGGAACGCTGCCATGGCGAGGTCATCGCCTGCGAGATAATCCACGCTGCGAAGGCTGGCCTGCAGCTCGGCCGCGCTGGCAGGGGCGCCTACCCGCGCGGCCGAACCGAGAGTATCGATCATAGGATCCACCGCCTACGGCTTCCGGGCCGTCGACGCGAGGACGTCAGAGACAATCCGGGATGGTTTGATGGGCAGCTCCCGAACGCGCATGTCGAACTCCCGCAGCGCGTCGTCGACAGCTTGAGACAGCACACCGGGCGTGGCCATGCGGCCCCCCTCTCCGCCTCCCTTGATACCGTATTCCGTGTAGGGCGAGGGCGTCTCAACGTGGCCAAGCTTCATGGCGGGTACCTCATGGGCAGAAGGCACGAGGTAATCGCGGAAAGATGTCGCCAGGAACTTACCGTCCTCGTCGTAGGGCAGTTCTTCCAGCAGCGCCTGGCCAATACCCTGGGCTGCGCCGCCGGTGACGTGACCTCCCAGGGTGATCGGATTCACGATGGTTCCCGCGTCATGGACGGCCGCGTAGTCAAGGATTTTCACCATGCCGGTGTCGGGGTCGACCTCGACGACGGCGATGTGGCAGTTGTGACCCATGATGGGGTAGAAAATACCCAAATCACTGCGGTCAGGTGAGGGCAGCGTCGTGATCGGATGGTCATACGTGTACTGCTCTTCCATCCCGCTGGTGACACCGGGCGGGAGGTTGAGGGCGAAAAAGTACGCGGTTGCCGCAACTTCACCCAAGGATTGCCCGACCCCGGGAGCGCCCTTGACCTGGACGCGTCCGTCCGTAACCTCGAGATCTTCCGCCGGCACTTCGAGAGTGTGGGCTGCGATGTCGATGATCTTCTTCTGAAGCTTGCGTGAGGCTCCCCGGATGGCGCCGGTCACCATGACGGTGAAACGGCTACCGCCCGGGCCGGTCCCCGGCAGCGCGTGGGCGGTATCGGCGTAGCGGATGTTGACCTTGGCGGGATCGACACCGAATTCTTCGGCCACGACCATGGCCGCGACAGTTTCGGGGCTGTTACCCCACATGGCCTGTGAATGCAGTACCACTTGGAACTCGCCGGCCGGATCAATGGAAACGGTCGCGCTCTCCGGGCTGGATGTGATGGGGAAGGCCGGCTCGTCAAACCAGTACCAGAACTCAGTCGAACTGAAAACGCTTCGTTCCTGGGTCGAAACCAGACCAATTCCGATATACCGGTTTTCGTCCTCCCGCAGTCGCTTTTGCTCCCGCCGCCAATGCTCAACGTCTATCATGGACAGCGCTTCATCAAGCACGGCCTCATAATTACCGGAGTCGTAGAGGTTGCCGCCGGGAATCTTGTAGGGGAACTGCTCCGGCTGAATGAAGTTCTTGCGGCGGATTTCCTCAGGCTTCAGCCCGGATTCCTTGGCGGCAAGATCGACGAGGCGTTCAAGGACCCAGTTTTGCACTTCCGAACCAAAGCCCCGGTAGGCCCCCTGCTGACATTTGTTGGACAGCACTGCCTGCAGGTGGTAGCGCAGGCTCCCGATACGGTAGGGCCCCACCGATTGTGAAAGCGCGTTGCCGTGCGTCCCGACTCCGAACTGTAGGTACGCCCCGTAATCGTCGATAACGTCAATGTCGAGTCCTACGAACGTACCGTCGGATTTCAAAGCCAGTCTGGCGTCATAGTAACGGTCTGACCCGTGATGGTCGGAGTTCAGGGTGTGGTCGAGCCGGTCCTCGATATAGGCGACAGGTTGGTTGAGCTGCAACGCCAGGAACCCAGCAAGTGTCGGGACCTTGTGGGCGGTGAACTTACTGCCGAAGCTGCCGCCGGCTGGTACGGGGTTGATGGTGATGCGGTTGCTGGGGACTTGCAGCGCTGTGGCAATCAACCACACAAAGTAGCTGAAGTTCATCGAGTTGCAGTAAATTTCGAGCACGCCGTTGAAGCCTGGGCGGGCAATCGCTCCTGTTGTTTCCATCGGGGTGCCGGCTGTGCGGCCCCAATGGAGGCGGTCGGAGACGATGATGTCTGCCTCCTCGAAGTCTTTATCAAACTCACCGAAGGTGAAGGTGCGTTCGTAGGCGAGGTTGGACCCGTGGGCTTCATGCACGAGCGGTGAATCCGGCTCCAGGGCAGCCATGGGGCTGACGATGGGAGGCAGCTCCTCAAACTCGACCTTCAAAGCGTCGACGCCGTCCTCGGCGATGTAGCGGCTGTCTGCGACCACGGCGACGACTGCCTCGCCGAAGTAGCGAACTTTGTCGACGGCCAAGGGGTACTGCTGGATCGTGGTGGGGCCGAAGTTCATGCAGGGACTCATTTTTTCCCGGCAGTCTTCACCCGTGAATACTGCAATGACACCAGGAATTTTCAGCGCCTCTGTGGCATCGATGGAGACAATCTTCCCGTGCGCTATGGGGCTCCGGAACAGGGCTGTGTGCTTCAGGCCGGGAATTCGGACGTCCGCGATGTATCCGCCCCTGCCCACGAGCAATCGGGGGTCCTCGACCCTTTTCATGCTTCGACCGATGTATTTGAACTTGCTGCCAGGAGGCGCGGGCACGCTTTCCGTGCCGCTGGTGTGGTTCCCTGACGTGGCCTGTGCTGGAGCTGTTCCGGTCATGTCAAGCCTTCCGTTCCGAAGCCGGGCTATCGCCTGTGCCTACACCTGCTGCGATAGGCGCTGGAGACTGCTTGGTCATCTTCCGCGCAGCGCACTGCACGGCATTTACTATGTTCTGATAGCCGGTGCATCGACACAGAATGCCGGAAATTCCATCACGAACGTCCTCGTCTGTGCGGTCCTGCTGTTCGGCAAGCAATTCCTTGGTGCGGAGGACCATCGCGGGCGTGCAGAATCCACACTGGAGGCCGTGTTCCTCGTGGAAGGCGTCTTGGATGGGGTGGAGGTGGTTCGGGTCAGCTGACAGGCTCTCAACGGTCTCGACTTCGTGTCCGTTTGCCTGGACAGCAAGCATCAGACAGGACCGGACAGACTCGCCATCGAGAAGCACGTTGCAGCAACCGCATGCGCCCTGTTCACATCCGAGGTGGACGCTGACCAGTTGAAGATCTTCACGGAGCCAGTCGGCTAGCGTGGTGCGCGTGTCAACGTCGCGCGTAAATTCTCTACCGTTGACCGTTACTGTCACCGCGCGGCGGTAGGCGCTGTCAGTGGTGGACTGCGTCGTCATGACTGATCTCCCTTCTTGCTGCGGTTGACCGCAGCCCTGATGGAACGTGCAGTGATAACCCCTGCAACGTGTTGCCGATAGGCTCGTGTGGCGTGAATGTCATCGCCGTTGCTCACCTGGTCCGTGACTGTTTGGGCAGCCGACAAAATGAGGGCCTCGGTTGGCTTCTGGCCGACCAGCATCTGTTCGGCGGCAGTGGCCCGCAGCGGCCGGTCCGCTATGTTGGATACGCCAATCGAAACCGAAGCCACGGCGCCGTCTTCGGCAAAGGTCATCTGCGTTGCAGCAGAAGCGAGAGCGCGTTCGCCGACACGGCGTGATAGCTCCACGAAGCCATGGCCGTCGGCCTGTTGCGCACGGAACCTTATCGCTGCCAGCAGTTCGTCGGGTCCCAAACAGTTGACCCAGGCTCCGACAAAGAATTCGGGGGCCTTCACCGTCCGTGTTCCGTTCGGACCCACGACGACCATTTCAGCGTCCAGGGTCACGGAGGCGCAGGGTAGTTCCGTCGCCGGGTCAGCGAAAGATATGCTTCCGCCGACTGTGCCCCGGTTGCGGATTTCCGCGTGCCCGATGAAAGTGACCATCTCGGCGAGCAGGGGCAGCCGGTCGCGGACGCCCGAGTGAACCTCGACTGCGTGCTGGCGCACTCCCGCGCCGACCTCAATGTAGGCGCTGTTCTGAACGACTCGCTTGAGGTCTTCGATGCGGTTGATGTCAATCAGCACCCGGGGTTTGGTCAGGCGCATGCTGATACGTGGCATGAGGCTGAGGCCGCCCGCCAGGATCATTGCGTCCGAGCCATGCTCCCGCTTCAGATCCACCGCCTCGTCGAGCGTCTCCGGATCGTAGTAGGCGAATGCCGACGGTTTCATCGCGCTCCTTTGCTGCAGGCCGCGCGCGCGCCGAAGCTGAACGCCTCGGGGGCCGGGGCCACGTCGTTATGGGCTAACACGGGGGGCTTCATTGCTCTCCTTCAAAACGGAAACCTCACTCGGCACACGGCCGATTGAGTTCTAACTCTGCCCTGTCACGGCAAGCAAACCTATGGTCGACGACACCACCTTGGGGGCTCGACTATGTTCCCGCACACATAGCGTGTTCCATGGAGCCGATACCGGCATCTGTTGGGCCACACCTCATTGAGTTGGGTTCCCTGTGTTGTGGCACAGTAACAAGGTGTCAATTCCACGTGTTGAACTTCACGAGTGGGTGCGGGGAGTAGGAAATCGCATCTGCGGTACACCAGCCATCCACCCTTCCCTCACTTCTGAACCTCATTGCGGAGACCGCATGCCGGCTCGTGTCCGCTCGTCGCGGCCGTCGGAACGCACGTCGTAGCACTGTGGCCCGCCGGGCGCCGCAACAGTGATGTGGGCGCGGTCGCAAACAAGCTGCGGGACGCCGTCCACCGCGCGGACAACCGCGGAACTCTCTCCGTGGCCGTTTCGCAACCGTGCAGTTCGCTTCAGGGGTACCCTGGCGCGTTCCGGCTAGGCCGCGGTGCCCTGGAACTCATCCGGCTAAAGGGGACGTGCCGACGAAACAGTGACGCTCACTGACCTGGGGCCACTGGGTTTGCTGCTCCAGCTCGAGCATGTAGAGGAGGTGATCGAATTCGCAGACCGCGTGCTCAGTCCACCGGGACTACGACGAACGGCGAGGCACGGTTCTTCGTCAGACTTTGTTCTCCTACCTTCAAAACAATCTCAACACGGCCAAGACCGCGAAAGACCTCCACGTTCCCGCCAACACCGTCGGGCTTCGTGTACGCAAAGCAGAAGAGTTACTTCACGTTTCGCTGGCGAATACTGAGTCCCTCATCCACTTTGGCATGGCTCTTATGGCAGACCAGGTCGTTCAGGTGTCTACCGGTTCCCCGCGGCCGAGTGGAGCGAACGGGGCAGCGCAGCTATAGGAGCCAGCCACAGTGCCGCCGTAGTGAACAGGGCGGCCCCGACCTGCTCGTGCTGAATGGCGGCAGCAAACAATGGCGTGCCCAAGACCACGAGAGCGTTTGCCAGCGCGTTGAGGAGGCCGACCGCGGCAGCCGGACGGTCTGGCCGCCATCGCTGTGCGCCCCGCAGGACCGCGGCAAATGGCAGTCCGCTTGCCACGCCCAAACTAAGGACAGCGGCTACCGCCACCAGCGACGTGGAAGGAAGGTACAGCAGTGCCGTTGCCACGGCGCAAACAACAAGCGAAGCAGGCACGACCCAGCGGAGGCAGTGGGGGTACTTACTCGCGATGAACCCACCAAGCGGCCGGCTGGCGATCGTCATGAGCAAGATGAGGGATGCTATCGCTGCCGCAGTTCCGAAGGGAAGATTCCAACGAGTGTGGAGGATGACCGCGACCCAGTTGCCGAGGACCACACCGAGCCCCAGTGTCACCGCGTGGACGGCGCCCAGCCGGTGCAATTCCCAGTCACGGAGCACCGGACGGTGGGCCCGAAGAATCATTGGGTGGGGCTTGCTGGGGATGTGGGCCGGTACGCATGCCCACACCAAGGCCAACGCACCGGCCGCCACGGCAGCGCAGGTCAGCCAGGCAGTTCTCCAGCCCAATGCCGGTTCGAGTGCAGGAATAACAGCAATTGCGAGTCCCCCGGAACCGATCGCAAAGCCGCCAAAAGCGCCGAGTCCGACCGCCCCGACACGGGCTCTCCTCGCCAACTCCGCACCCACCACGAAGCCGACGGCGCTGCCGGCCCCACCCAAAACGCGAGCCACGAAAGCAACAGGCAGCACCGGGATAGCGGCTGCCGCAAGGTAAGACAAAACGACCAATGCGAGGCCGAAAAGTGCTGTGTGTCTGGCACCGAAACGGTCTACCAAGTGGCCAGCTGGCAACTGCATGGCCGCATATGGAATGGCGAGCACCGTCGTGAGCAGCCCGATGGTGATGAGGTCGCTGTCATACACCTCGGAAAGGGCGCCCGCGCCGGCACCTGCGGCTGTCAGACCCCAGCCCGCGGCTGCGGCAGCAAGACATGCCGCGGCAAGAACCGGCTTCTTACTAGCTAGGTCCGGCTCTCCGTGGTTGGCCGCTTCGTTCGTCAAGCGTCGTAACCGATCAGCATGACGAGGTAGTGCGCGTCCCGACCACCAGCGCTTCGCCGTCTGAGGTCATCGCAGAGGCTGCTGCCAAAAAGCGCGGCCAAGGTTTGAAGGTGACTGATCATAGTTAGTTCACTTCTTCCGGTTCGTTCGTGGACCCGACAGGACTTGCGTCCCAGTATGGAGTCCGTACGCTCATCCCGACATGGTCCTGGTCACATCAGTTCCTTCCAGGACTGTGCCGGCACACATGCGCTTCCAGTCAAGAGCATGGAATCCTGAAATACGAAGCACGAGGCCTTCTCCAACTCAGCTGCGGAGGAGCAAATGGCTCGCGCGCAAGTCGTAACGGCAGTCGCTTCGGGCTCCAGCGAAAGGCGGAAATACATGAAGCAATCGACCCGGGGAACAGTAGCCCTCGGCATCCCAATCGTGCCAGGCCGGACGGCGCCTGTGGGCCTTCGTGGTGCCGATGAGCGTCCGGACTCACCCGCACTCGTCGACAGCTACAGGCGAACCGCACGCGATTTGCGGGTTTCCCTCACCGATCGGTGCAATCTGCGTTGCCAGTACTGCATGCCCGCCGAGGGACTGGAGTGGGCGCCAGGTTCATCGCTGCTTTCAGATGACGAAGTCATCAGGCTGATAGGAGTTGCCGTTGAACATCTCGGGGTCCGGGAAGTCCGCTTCACGGGCGGCGAACCCCTCCTCCGCAAAGGGCTCGAGAAAATCGTTGAAGCGACGGCCTCACTGCGCACGGATGAAGGCATTTCGCCGTCCATGTCACTAACCACAAATGGCTTGGGGTTGGCGCACAGAGCCCGCGGGCTGGCCGAAGCAGGGCTCGCCCGAGTGAACGTCTCCTTGGACTCCGTCGACAGAGCAACATACGCTGAAATCACCCGTCGTGACAGGTTGCCGGAAGTGCTGGCCGGCATCAAAGCGGCCGCAGAAGCGGGAATGGCGCCAATCAAACTCAATGCCGTACTCCTGCGCGACGTCAACCACGAGCACGCGATTGACCTGTTGACTTACGCGCTGGGCGGCGGCTATCAGTTACGGTTTATCGAGCAGATGCCCCTGGGGCCCCACGACGCCTGGAACAGGGAGCAGATGGTCTCTGCAGACGAAATCCTCTCCATTCTGCGGAGGCGTTATCTGTTGGTGGGCACGAATCCCGGCGACCGGGGATCTGCCCCGGCGGAGACATGGAACGTACTCGAAGACGATACGGAACGAATCGTCGGCACAGTGGGGATCATCTCGGCCGTGACCGAAAACTTCTGCGGTGCCTGCGACCGAACCCGGTTGACCGCCGACGGACAAGTACGGACTTGCCTTTTCGCCACATCAGAGCACGACCTGCGCACGCCAATGCGTTCCGGAGCCCCGGATGAAGATCTCGCTCAAATCTGGCGTTCCGCACACTGGGGGAAGCTTGCTGGCCATGGCATTGACGAGCCCAGTTTCCTCCAGCCGGAGCGGCTGATGAGCGCGATCGGAGGGTGAGGTGACGGGAGTACACAACGTCTCGGCCAGAACTACGCTCAATCTGTTTTACTTTGCTGCCGCAGCTGAATCCATGGGTCGCCACGAGGAGACGGTCACCGTCCCCAGAGGGGCAAGCCTTGAGTCAGTCATGTCCACTTTGACGGTTGTTCGACCGGAAGCCGGGCGAGTACTGGGCATCTGTGCGCTACTCGTGGACGGCGTGACATCGCGGGACCGGTCGGCGCCCCTGCCTGACCAGGACCACCTGCGCATCGATGTCCTTCCACCATTCGCTGGCGGCTAAGATAAGCCGCCTTTCAATTTGACTGTCTTGAAATCGAGGAAAATCGCATGACCAACCTGACTCGACTGTTGCCGGCTGCTCATCGCGTGGCCATTGCAGAGGTTCGCGAGGACAATGCGGACGTCGCCCGCTGTGCGTCAGCGGTGGAAGACTCCGCGGCCGGTGCTGTAGTCACCTTTAGTGGTGTTGTCCGGAACCACGACGAAGGGCGGTCGGTGACTGAGATCGAGTATGTTGGCCACCCCAACGCCACCGCGATTCTGGGTCAGATCGCGGCGGAAATCGCCGCACGCGCAGACGTCGACGCTGTCGCCGTTCAGCACCGTGTGGGAAGGCTCGGTGTTGGCGACGTTGCGCTTGCAGCCGCCGTGTCTGCTGCACACCGTGCAGAGGCGTTCGCCGCCTGCGCCGAACTCGTCGACGAGATCAAAAGACGCTTGCCAGTATGGAAGCGTCAGGTCTTCCCTGACGGCAGCCATGAATGGACAGGTTCCGCCTAGCCCCTGCCAGGACGGCAACAAGCCATCACCCTGATGTGACTCCTGCTCCGGCGGGCATCCTCGGTTCGGTCAAGAGTCGAAGGCTTTCGTTCAATGAGCGCTCAAGCCTTACGGTTTCACCGGTCGAAGGGCAACAGCAACGGCGGCTCCGATCAGCACCGACTTCCAACACCGGTCTATCCCCGCCCACCCAAGTGTCCGCAGTCGCAGAGACGGCTGTGGTCCAGGGCTCGCGCCCTCTCGGAACATCGGACGTCAGCCTGCAGCCAATGTGGCGGGACCTGTTTGGTCCAGCCACATCGCCTGCCCTGTGAGTGTGCGTGAGCAGAACCGATTCGACGGCTTGGCAACAGAAACAGCGGGGATATGTCACGTAACAGCCAGTGCCGGGGAATCACTCTTCGGATTAACCCGTCCAGGGCATCGAGACCAGAGGCGATCTGGATCAACGGGTTCCGCTGGTTAGGCGACCACTGACAGCATCGAAACCAACAACGAAAGAGCACCGTATGAATTTCTCCATCACGCAGCGCACCCCGGTTTACGTCGCCAGCGTGTTGACGCTGGCAGCGCTGGCTGGTTGTGCATCCGGCAGCGCATTTACACCTGCTGCGCCCGCGTCAACCACCACCCCTGAAGCGCCCGCTCAGGCAGGCCGCATCACCGTCTTTGCCGCTGCCTCGCTGAAGGCCACCTTCACGAAGATCGCTTCTGATTTTGAAGCCGCGAATCCTGGCACGAAAGTCACTCTGAACTTCGCCGGATCTACGGACCTGGTCACCCAGATCACGCAGGGCGCCCCGGCGGATGTGGTGGCCTCGGCCGACACCAAGAACATGACCCAGCTCTCCGACGCGAAGCTCATCGACGGCGAGCCCACCAATTTCGCCACCAACGTCCTGGAGATCGCCGTCCCGCCGGCAAACACGGCCAACATCGCCTCCTTCGCCGACCTGGCCAAGCCTGGCGTAAAGGTCGTCGTCTGCGCCCCGCAGGTTCCCTGCGGTTCCGCCACCGACAAAGTCGAACAGGCCACCGGAACGGCCCTGACCCCGGTCAGCGAAGAGTCCTCGGTCACCGACGTGCTGGGTAAGGTGACCTCTCAGGAAGCAGACGCCGGGCTGGTCTATGTCACGGACGTGAAGACCGCCAGGGACAAGGTCAAGGGCATCCCGTTCAGCGAGTCGGAGAAGGCCGTGAACACGTACCCGATCGCCACCGTCGGAGCTAGCAAGAACAAGGACCTAGCCAATGCATTCATCATGGCGGTGACCGGCGCCGAGGGCAGGAAGGTCCTCGCCGACGCCGGATTCGGCACCCCATAACAGCACCGATGCCCTCACGCCACGGAGCCGGTTACTCCGGCATCCCGCCGTGGATCTTCGCCATCGCGGCAGCACCACGTAGCGCCCCGCACTTCGGGGATCGCCCTCGACCAAGGCCAGGTCAGGGCGACCCCATGTCCGGCCAGGCCAGCAATGGTCTGGTGGATGACAAAAAAGTGAGTCCCGGACACCTCTAAACTTCACGTGCGCCGGGAACACACGCAGTGCTCCGGAGCAATATCCGAATGAGCTACACCCCAATCTGACGTCAGGCGGTCCGTTGGACACCGTCAGGATAGGGTCTACTCAGCGTTCCGGCACGGCCTGCGGGAAGAACTTAGAGTCCAATCTGACAGGACTTTGCAAAGAGGCGCCGCGTCGCCGGTAGCGCCCGCGGTGTGCCGCACGTTAACGCTGTCAAGATCAATGATTCCCGCCGACAGCAGACCTGTGCCTACCGGCTGCCGTCCACATCGACGTGCCGAGTCGCGCGCCCTTCATTGCCCAGCGACGAGCCCTTCTGAAGGCGAATACGCCCAACAATAATACGCAGCGGTGCCAGCAAGGTCTCGGAAGGGGCTAATTGGCGGGCTTGGCCTGCTGGCCGATTAGCCCCTCAGCCTAAGTGACGGTTTCGCAGGCGGCCGCCCGGGATCAGCTGCGTCATAGTCTTGCCGCCCATCCTGACCGACCGGAAGCAGCGCTCGTGGAGCAGCTTATCGCCCTTGGCGCCCTGACCAAATTTCCTCCGGGGGGCCGAAGCGATGCGCCCGAGGACGGCCGAGCCACGTTTTCAGGCCCGCGCGGGAGCGTCCGTTCGCGGATCGAGGCTGTCCTGCAGGACAGGATGCTGTTGACGGCCTTCCAGCCGATCCGTGACCACTCCAACGGGGAAGTCATCGGAGCGCAGGCCCTCACGCGGTTCAGTGGCGATACCGGCGACCAGCCGGCGGACTGGTTCGCCGAAGCCAGGGATGCGCGACTCGGAAGCGATCTTGAATTCGCGGCAATGGAATCGGCCCTCGCCGCAGCCAGAATCCTCTCCCCGTCCACCTGCCTGGACCCTCTCCTGCCGGGGTTCCTGGAGGAATCGGCACTCGCCCCTGCGCGTTTGGTCCTGGAACTCACCGAGGCCATGACCAGGGAGCAACCTGCTGCGCTGCTCACGGCTTTGGCTCCACTGCGCAGGAGCGGTGTCCGTCTTGCCATTGATCATGCCGGCTCGTACGTCACGTCGATCCGGCATTTCAGGCAGCTCCGGCCGGACATCATCAAACTGGACCGCAACCTTGTCGCCGGCATTGCTACGGACCCGATTCATTCCTCCCTGTGTGAGGCAATGATCGGGTTCGCCGAACACATCGGCGCCGTCGTGATCGCCCAGGGCATCGAAACCCGCCCAGAACTGGCAGCCGCCACGGGGCTGGGCACGACCACCGGGCAGGGCTATTTGCTGGGCGCGCCCACAACCCGGCCGGAGGACTGGACCGGGTGGACCCCCGCAGCGCAGGAAGCACAGTCCCTAACAAATCCGGACGGTAGCCTGCGGTCCTGACCCGGCGACGGAGGCCCATTCCCTGTCTGGATGCCTGTGACGGTTATCCCTGTGTGGGGAAGATCGGGGTCGTGCGGGCGCCCTCTTTCATGCGTTCCCTGAATTTTGCCGTGATGCCGTGACCCTCACCGTGGCCCATTTGCGAGATGATGACAGTGGCTGGGCCGGCCCCTATCCGCAGGGTTTCGCCGCTGCTTTTCTTGCCCAGGACGAGCCCACCGATCGAGTCGAGGGGAGCGTCGAGACGCGGAGTGCCGAGGACGTCACCCTTCACGAACAGAAGACGCTGGTCCGTCAGTGCCACGATGCCCGCTTCGGAGGCCAACTTCCCTTGGGCGACAGCGAGCACCCATTCGTCGCCGCCAAGGTTGCGGACCACGCTGCGGAACGCCTGCCGTCCCTCCAAGACCACGCCTGATACCGCGGAAGCTTCGTCCATCCCGTGGTAGTACATTTTTCCATCCGGCAGGGCCTCTTCCACGCCGAGCAGGTGTTCATATGCTCGGTGCGTGTCCTCTCCGCAGGTCCAGTGGATTTCGGTGCCCCGTTCCGTCTCCGTCACGGCTCCGGGCAGGCGGCACGCCGGCCTCCTCTTGCGCAACGACCTCGGAATCTCGAGGATGAGGCCGGGCGCTTCGTGTAACGGCCTGAAGCCGTTCTTCCGTGCGGCGACGCCCAGAAGGGCCAGTGCCTCATCTTTGCCGGCCAGGAGCGTCCAACGAACTGTGTGGGGAGCCGCATCAGTCATCGATTTCTTGATCCTCCTTCTCCAGCCAGTGTGACCGGGTTTAGTTGAACCGGCCGGAAGGAGCCCATGTCTGCAACCGCCAGTTCTCCCATTCGTGTTCATCGATCGTCGGGCGTCCGAGGAGGTAACCCTGGCCGGCTGTCATCCCTAGTTCGGTGACAGCGGCCAGTTCCGCCTCGGTTTCGATGCCTTCCGCGACAAGGGTGGCGCCGAGCCGGCGTGCAAACTCCGCCATTGCGGCGCCGAATGCTTGCCGGCCTTCGTCGTCGTGGATGCCTGTAATGAGGGTGCGGTCCAGTTTGATGATGTCGGGCCGGATGTGCAGTACATGCCGCATGGAGGCGAAACCCGAGCCGGCGTCGTCGATGGCGATACGCAGGCCGCGGCGGCGCAGCGGTTCCAGGGCCGAGATGAGGGGACGATATTCCTCCACTTCGAGCCTCTCCGTCAGTTCCAGGACGACCCGCTGCAAGGCGAGGCCGGACCGTTCCAGAATTCCCGGCAGTCTTGGGTCCAGGCAGGTGGACGGGGAGACATTCAGCGCCACATACATGCTTGGCGGCAGCCCCTGTGCCGCCTTTAGGGCTGTCTCCAGCGCGGCGATTTCGAGGTCTTCCGAGAGTCCCACCGCGGCGGCTTCATTGAACCAGCATTCGGGACCGTCTTCGCTGAGGAACCGGGTCAGTGCTTCGGCGCCGATGATGTGTCCTGCGGCCAGGTTGTGGATCGGCTGGAAGGCCGTCAGCAGCTTGTTCCCGTCGATCACTGCCCTGATCCGGGTCCGGCTGAGGGCGGTGGATGCTTCCCGGGCTGTTTCCACGGGAACCCTCCGGCTGGTTCCCTCCAGACCGGGCGGCTGCCCGACCCTTACGGAGCGGTTGTGTGCGGAGGATTCGATCCAGACCGTGCTCCCGTCCCGGTGCCGGCAGCGGACGATGCCGCGGGCGCGACCCTCAACCGCAGGCGCGTGGAGCAGTGACCTGATCGCCTCCGGAACGTGCTCGACATCGACAACGATGCTGAAGTGTTTCCCGACCAGTTCCGAGGGGTGATAGCCGGTGAGATCGGTACTGGTGGGGCTGGAGAAGGTGAAATTTCCCTGGGCGTCCAGTGCCCACAACCATTCGTGGCTGGTGGTCAGGACGGTGTCCATCAGCTGGGCGGCATCGCGGGCGCCGGCTCGCTCTGCGCGGTGGCACCTGTGGAACCGCAGGGCCAGGAGGCCGGCTATGAGAATGGGCATCGTGATCAATGAGCCCAGCAGTAACTGGAGCCCTGGATGGGCGGTGACCACGGGGTCCAGAATGAGGACCGCACCGGCCGTCATGGCGAATACCGCCTGGACGGCCAGAAAGCACGCCAGTACATCCCGGCCCCGCGCCCGAGGCGTACCCCTTTTCCCTTCAACCACGGCCATCCCCCTCTTTCGTTGGTAAACATACTCCGGCAGCCAGCGTTTTCGCGCCGACCGCAACCGGGTCCCGTCCGTCCCCGGCAATCGATGACCTGCTTCGACACCTGCCGCCAATGAGCCACCCGCCGGGAGCGAGCGATGACCAGACAGGCGGCGATGGCCGCCGAGGGCAGCCGCCAGTGCAGGCCTGGCCTGCGACGGAAGAGTCGCTGTCCCGGGTCCGTCCCCACCGTCTAGATCCAAGCTAGCAAGGAACGTCCTTCGTAATTGAAAACTGCGCTAAAGCTGCAGCACACCTTCGTCGCGATCCAAATGGAAATAGTGGCCGCCTATAGAGGGATAGTCCAGCGCAGAGGAATTAATTGCTGTGGTCAGGGCAAAGTATGCAAGGACCCGGTTGAGTGATCGGTCGACCCCAATCTCACCTGCGGACAAACGCCAGTTTCGCGAATGTAGCACCTGCCAAAGCCTCTCCGTGTGGCCTGCAGAATCAAGGTTCAATGGCCTCGGCGCGGCACAAGAAAATGCCAACCACACAAGCGCACTGTAAGAGTATGAAATCACTGCTAAGCGACGAAGTCGTCGCCGTACGTGGCGTCCTCACCGATACACACCCGGTCGACTTCCATGCCCTTGGGGTGATCGGTGCAATTGACCGCTTGACGCTTCCCCTCCGCGAGAGCGGAACTGTGGTGCATCTGGAGACTCCGCACCACAGGATGGAAGTAGACCGGCAAACCGCGACGCTTCTGTACCGAGCGGCGCAGGAGCTCCTCAGCAACGTCTACAAGTTCGCCCAGGCATCAGATGTGACGGTCCGGCTGGGCTGTCTCACTCGTGGCATGAGCCACGGCGTACAGCTCAAAGTGGTCGACGACGGCCGTGGTTTCGATGTGCCGGCCGCCATGGTTGGTCGGCACACCGGCATGGGACTGCGCCTCATGCAAGTGGCCGTCGTCCTCGCTGGCGGCGAGATGATCATCAATTCGTCCGCCGCCGCGGGAACCTGCGTGACGATAACACTGCCTCTGGACTAACGGTCCGCTGCACCGCTTTTCCGCCAGGGACCGGCAGCCGGGCTGGCGTGTTCAGGACCACCGCCGGGGACCGTAGAGTTCCGGGCGTTAATCAGCGCCTCGGCCTCAACGGGGCCACACCTACCGTATTCGGCGGGGCCAGGTACGGCGCAGGGTTTTGGGCACGTGTCTGCTGAACAAAGGCCCACGTGTGATCGCATAGGCCATGGGACCGGACCGCCGCCGCGACCGTTCAGGCCACACCCGATTCCGTGCCCGCGGCATCGGGCAAGCCCGGGCTTTGGACAAGGGCGATCTCCAGTTCCGCCATGTCCAGCAGCCGTCACCCGCCCCCGAGGTCATCCACGATCCAGAACAGCCCGTGGTCCGGGGCAATTTCTGTGGCCCCTCCCCGGTGAACCAGAACTCCCTTGTACCGGGCACCGATTTCATCCCCCACAGCCAACTCTTCGCAGGAGCTGACAATGCTCTTTCTAATTGCGGTCATGATTGTGTCCCTTCCGAGGCGTCCCATGCTCACAGAGTGCACGGTCGGGGTTTCAGGAAAGTTTTCGACGCATGATTTTTACCGTTCCTGCAGGCGTCCGGCGTCGATTGCTGGCGAGGCTGGGGATGGCGTTGAATGTTGCCTATGGTCGACTGGCTTCTCCTCTCCAACCTCGGCACCGCTCTCGGTACGACGGTGCTCGCCGTCGCGACGTTCATCTCCACGAGGTCAGCGAACCGGTCGGCGCGGCTGGCCGAGCGCGCACTGCTGAACGGTTTGCGCCCCATCCTTCTGCCTTCCAACTGGTCGGATGCCCCGCAGAAGGTGCGGTTTATGGAAGGCAAGTGGATGGTCGTGCGGGGTGGCCACGCTGCCCTCGAGATCGCTGACAACACCGTGTACCTGGTGATGTCTTTGCGTAACGCCGGCGCAGGGGTGGCGATCCTGCACGGCTGGCATCTGCCACCGGACGCCAGGGCTCCGCTGGCACCAGTCGAGGAGTTCCACCGGCTGACACGCGACATCTATGTGCCGTCCAACGACGCCGGTTTCTGCCAGGTCGCCATCCGGGACCCGGAGTCGGCCGACTACCGTAACGCCATGAAGGGAGCCGCCGGCGAGGGCTTCACCGTCGACGTGCTCTATGGAGACGCCGAAGGCTCGCAGCGCGTCGTCTCGCGGTTCTACATCACTCCTGGACCCGCAGGCCTTGGCCACGACGAGGACGACACCGGGTGGCTGCTGATGGTCTCGCGCCACTGGAACCTCGATTTGCCGGCGCCGCGCGGCTGAGCCCGGGAGGAGTCGCCGGCACGGGCTTTGTCATGCCTGAAACAGGCCACATCTGAATCGTGGCTCTCACAAACGACGGATTTGGACAGCGTTACTGATCGCCGTGGACCGGATGCCCATTGCTTCAACCCTGCCCACCGCCGGTGTCGCTTCAACCTGCACGTTTTCTTGCAGTACCTGTGAATCCTGTTACCGCCTGCCGCGGGTGAGGAATCTTCCTAAAGGTTCCTTCCCGTGACCGGCTCGTCCCGCCGACGTAGAATCGTGCTGGACAAGGAGCGCCGGCCGGCGCAGCGCCACGGCCTATCCAAGGAGGACCCCTATGAGTCATGCATCGACCAGCCCTGAGGCTGCCGCCGCCGCACAGACCCTGTTCCGGGTCGCCCTCGGAGGCGTGCTCATCGCTCACGGATCCCAGAAACTCTTCGGGTGGTTCGGCGGAGGAGGAATCGAAGGCACCAGCAAGGGCATGCACGCTATGGGCTTTCGCCCAGCAAAACCCAGTGCCATCCTCGCAGGCGTGGGTGAAGCAGGAGCCGGTGTTGCCCTGGCTCTGGGACTGGCCACTCCGGCCGCCGGCGCCGCCGCTGCCACCACGATGGGCGTCGCGGCCAGCGTCCATGCCCCTAACGGCTTCTTCGCCACAGAGGGCGGCCTTGAGTACCCCGCAGTGCTGGGCCTGGCGGCAGCATCGTTCACCATCGGAGGGCCCGGACCCTTCTCCCTTGACTCGCTCACCGGTCATGTCCTGGACCGGCCCTGGATGCGGGCGGCTGCCTTAGCCGTGATACCGGTAGCCATCGGGATCCAGATCTACCGCCGGCGTAAAGCCCTGGCCAACGACACGGTGGCACCGGATTCCGGAACCCCGGTGGAGGAAGGCTAAGCCCATCCCGACACGCCTTAGCCACCCATGCATTGGCCAACCAAGCCACTTATTCAGCAGTCTCCTGGGGGAATCTGCCACGCGAAGTCAGCGCCAGCCGAGCTGCGGCGCCACATACTTCAGGACCGACTCGATGACGTGGGCGTTGTAGTCGACACCGAGCTGGTTCGGGACCGTGAGCAGTAGGGTGTCTGCCGTGGCTATCGCCTCGTCCTCGGCCAGCTTTGCGGCCAGCTCGTCCGGGGCACCCGCGTAGGACCGGCCAAAGACCGCGCGCGTTTTCTCGTCGATGTTGCCCACCTGGTCGGAGCTGTGGCGGTCGCGGCCGAAGTATTGCCAGTCGCGCTCGTCCGTCAGTGCGAAGATGCTGCGGCTGACCGAGACGCGCGGCTCCCGCTCGTGCCCCGCCTCCTTCCAGGCCTGCCGGTAGAGCTCGATCTGCTCGGCCTGCTGGACGTGGAACGGCTTGCCGCTCTCGTCATCCTTGAGCGTGGAGCTCTGCAGGTTCATGCCGAGCTTCGCCGCCCAGAGGGCCGTGGCGTTCGAGCCGGAACCCCACCAGATGCGCTCGCGCAGGCCCTCCGAGTGCGGCTCGACGCGCAGCAGGCCCGGAGGGTTCGGGAACATCGGGCGGGGGCTCGGCGCTGCGAAGCCCTCGCCCGTGAGCACCTCGAGCAGACGCTCGGTGTGCCTGCGACCCATGTCGGCGTCCGACTCGCCCTCGGCGGGGGCGAAGCCGAAGTGACGCCATCCGTCGATGACCTGCTCGGGTGAACCCCTACTGATGCCCAGCTGCAGCCGGCCGCCCGAGATCAGGTCGGCCGCGCCGGCGTCCTCCGCCATGTAGAGCGGGTTCTCGTAGCGCATGTCGATCACGCCGGTACCGATCTCGATGCGGCTTGTCCGTGCCCCGATCGCAGCGAGCAGCGGGAACGGGGAGGCGTATTGCTGCGCGAAGTGGTGGACGCGGAAGTAGGCGCCGTTCGCCCCCAGCTCCTCGGCCGCGACCGCGAGATCGATCGCCTGCAACAGCGCGTCCGATGCGTTGCGCGTGCCGGACTCCGGGTGGTCGGTCCAATGGCCGAAGGACAGGAATCCGATGTTTTTCACACAAGAAACCAACATGGTGGCGGGGCTTCTTATTCCCCGCGGGGCCTCAGCCTCGCACCCCCTCCCGCGGCACGGGCCGCCTCTGGAACTCACAGCGACGCTTGCGGGGAGCTTCTGTCATTCCCTCACCAGTCCTGGGCCGGCCAATGCCTTTGGCGCCGCAGATAGAAGACTTTGCTTAAAAAACTTTGCTGGTCTATTGCAATAAAGCTTCAGAGGCGCCATCGGCGTCCGGCAGTTTGTTGCACTCCGTCCTCGGCGGCGCATCGCCGCGACACCCGCCTGAGGGTTGCAGACACTTCCTCCAAACCCGGATCTCAGGGGTCCTCAAACCGTACCTGCCGGAATCCCGCCGCGAGGGCAGGGCGTGGGAACGAAGCGGCACTGCCACAAATTCGCCCCCCGAAAGGTATGGAACACCATGATCGAGCCCGCCCTGCCCTCAACCTTCACTGAACGCAGGCTCCGCGAAGTCCTCGAAGGACAAACCCTGCGACTGGCCGACTCCAGCTTCGCCGTCGTGGCCAAACACCGCCGCCACCACCTGGTCCACCTCGATCTCGAGGCAGACGACGGGTCGCCCTCCACCCTGACAGGCATTCCGGGCGCCGCGTCAGACTGCGCGAGGGAGCGACGCCGATACAGCAATAGACGTACTTAGCCCACATGCCCGACCGCCCCAGATACGAGAACGCCCTGGACACGCCCTGCCTCAGGCTTCGGCCAGGCCGGGGAGCCAATCCCATGCCTCGCCACACGCTTCAAAGAAGGGGAACATCATGATCGATGAGCCGATCTCTGGAGCCTGTTCCTCTTGGGGAGTGCCTTTCCCCCACGCACCAGCCGAGGCACATACAGGCGCCGGAACCGACGAACGAGCGCCCGCGGCCGTCGCAGCGCCAGCACCCGGACGTCACGCTCTCGAAAAGGCTGCGCCCAGTCACCTGAGCACTTGGCCAGCTCGGAAGGCAGCCTCGGCGTCCTGGTCACCAGGACAGGTCCGGAACAGTTCACGGTTGCATTAAACAAACCGTCCCGTACGGCCATCGATCAGACAATGTCAGAGGGACGCCTCCGCGAACAGGGGCCCTTCCACTAATGGAGCGACGCTTATGGCTGTCGCCGGGCGGGGTCAGCCGACGTGGATGCGTGGTCTGCGGGCCGGGTCGGGTTCGTGCTTCCGCAGGATCTCGCGCACCACGGGCGGCGTGTCGCCGCGGCCCAGGAGGAGGTAGCGCATCAGGTGGGCCAAAGGGCTGCCTTCCGACCACTCGAAATAGGCGTGCGGAATGACCCCTGTGGTGTCCCGCAGTGCCAGGAGTATGGCGGCGATGGCGTTGGGCGCAGCCGGGCTTTCGGCGCGCAATATCCGGAAACCGTTCACTTCGACCCCTTTGACGTCGAGCGCGCCACCGAAGTTAGACGGATCGATGATGTCGATCTCGACAAAGATGATGTCCGCGGTTCCGGGAACTGCGTTCTGGCCGCGCTGTTCCCGTTCCTTCTCCGCGTATTCCTGCACGTCACCGGTCTGGCGGCGGTTGGCGATCAGGTCCAGCGCGCCGTCGTAGTCCAGAGAGTCCGCGATGAAGCGTCGGGCATTGTCATCGAACCGGATCACGTCGGCCCGGAGCTCGGTCGTCCGTGCGACGCGGGAGACCAGGGAAATAGCCACAATGCCGAGGATGAAGAAGGCGGAGATGGTGAGTCCGTCGGGCTTTTCAATGATGTTGGCGACCAACGCATAGAGCAGGATCAGGCAAAGCAGCGCGAAGGCCAAGGTTGCCCGGCGTTGCCGGCGCCGGTGGGCGGAGATGGTCACGGCGACTGAGCCGGAGACCATCATGGCCAGGACCCCGGTGGCGTATGCACCGGCCTGCGCGTTGACGTCGGCTTGGAAGGCAATGGTGATCAGAATGCAGACGGCCGTATAGACGAGCACCACGGGCCGGACCGCCCGGCCCCATTCGGGGGCCATACCGTAAGAGGGAAGGTAACGCGGAACGATGTTGATCAGCCCTGCCATGGCAGAGGCACCGGCGAACCAGAGGATCAGGATACTGCTGACGTCATAGACGGTCCCGAAGGTGCTGCCCAGCATCTCGTGGGCGAGATACGCCAGGGCGCGTCCGTTGGCCTGGCCTCCGGGCTCAAACTCTTGTGCGGGGATCAGCACCGTGGTGACGAAACTGCTGCCAAGGAGGTACACGCTCATGATGGCCGCCGCTGCTGTCAGCAGCTTACGGGTGTTCTTGATCCGGGAGGCGAGGCGTTCCTCAGGGGTCTTGCCTTGGGCCGCGACCAGCGGCATCATGCTAACGCCGGTCTCGAAGCCGGACAGCCCAAGGACGAGCAGCGGGAAGGCAATCAGCGCCGGTCCCAGGATGGCTCCGGGGCCACCCAGTGCGGACAGGTCCCCGGTCCAGGCCGCCAGGGCGGCAGGGTCATTGACCACCCTGATCACTCCGGCACCGATGACGACGGCGTTCAGGAGCAGGAACACGGCCACCAGGGGGATGGCAACTACTACGGCCTCGCTGAAGCCGAGAAGGAAGACACCGCCCAAAATCAACAGCAGCGCCACCGTGATTGCCACGGCCTGACCGTGCAGAAAACCGGGCAGGTACGGATTTTCCAGCATGTGGACCGTGGCGTCTGCCGAAGAGAGGGTGATGGTGATGATCCAGGAGGTGGCTACGAACCCGAGCAGGATCAGGACGAAGATTTTTCCCCGCCAGAACGGCAGGAGATCTTCCAGCATCGCCACCGAGCCCTGTCCGTGGGGGCTCTCTTCGGCGACCCTGCGATACATGGGCAGCATACCCAGGAGAGTGAGGGCCACGATCAGCAGCGTGGCGAGCGGTGACAACGCCCCGGCCGCCAAGGCAGCTATCGCCGGAAGGTAGGACAGTGTGGAGAAGTAGTCCACCCCTGTCAGGCACATGACTTTCCACCAGGCCTGGGGGCGGCCCTGGTCCTCATGGGCTTCGGGTCCGACGACGGGCTGGACCCGGTCCTCCAGCAGCCATTTAGTCAACCTGCTACTGGTCCCCGTCTCCGGTCCCTGCCTCCTGACTTCCGCCGGAATGGCCTCACGACCTGTACCGCTCATGTGCCTCTTCCCCATTCCACTACTGGGTCCACGGCTCCAACATCCCACAAACGCCGTCCGCAACATAGCTGCCGCCGTACGACCAGGAGTCCAGGGACTACTTCCCCACGCTCGGATGCTGCCACCGCCATCTTCAACCTGCCCGACTACCGAGTCATCGATACTGAGGTCCTGGCCTTCGGGCAGCGAAGGGTCAGTGTCGATGCCACCGCCGAGGCCGGCTGCCCATCGCGCGGAGGTTCTTCTGCGATGAGTAACTGTGCCCGCGCCGAGAATTCACCGAGGAAACCGCCGATGCGAGTGCATCTGATCCGGAACACCTCGCAGGTCCAGGAGCATACTAAAGGCATGAGCTTCCGCGACGACTTCCTGGACTGGGTCAAGTCCGAACTGCACGAAGCGGAGCTGGCATTGCATAACGGTGACCCCGGCCCACGCCGCGGGATATGGTCCCGAAACGAACCGGTAAGCGTTCTGGGAGCGTGGCGCAACGCCCATGGGCTCGACGAGCTGGACCGGCTCTTCACCGAGCTGGGAGAGAGTTTCTCCGACTGCACGTCCTACGACTTCGAGCTGCAGGTCTGGGACGTCGTGGGCGACATGGCCTACACAGCCGGCCTGGAACATATTTCCACGTCGGTGGACGGTGAACCGCGCACTTTCACGCTGCGGGCCACGCAGATATATCGCCGCGAAGGCGGCCAATGGAAAGTCGCCCACCGCCACGCGGACACAGCAAGTCCCGACACGTAGACCCACGGGGCAAGGAGCTTTCCCTGCTGGGCTTCCGATGCCCGGCAGGCCCGCCGGGGGCACGTCATGCAGGCAGGAACCCGCACCAGAGCGGATAGTGGTCCGAGCTCCGCCAAGGCCCGGGTGGCGGACCGGTTCCGATGTTCCCGGGCGGCTGTAGCGGGACCTGCTGGTTCTTGCAGCGGAAGCAGAGGATACTCGAAGGACAGCCGCACGCGCTGCTTCGCCGTCCTCCGGTGCCCCCGTCAAGGGTCGTTGTCAGGGCCCAATGAGGAACGAGCCCAGCCATGGCCGACGACATACGCCTACTGTTTCCGGAACGCCTCGTCGACCACCTGCAGGATCTTGTCCTGAAAACCGAGGGCGTAAAAGCGATGTTGGACGAACTCGCCGAGTTCTCAGCCGTCACCCTGGCCGACCCGGCCATCGCCTTCTGCAGCATCACGCTGATTCAGCGGAAGAGACCAGTGACGGTGGCCAGCAGCGAAGAACGCGCCGTCCGGCTCGATGAAACCCAATACAGTTCCGGCGATGGGCCCTGTCTGTCGGCGATCCGCCAGCAGGTCGTCGTGCATGTTGCTGATCTGAAAAACGAACACCGCTGGCCCGCCTACACGGCGGCCGCGCTGGAGGCGGGCGTCGGTTCCAGTCTCTCCGTCCCGCTGATCCTTGAGGGGGAAGCGGAGGCCGGCCTTAACCTGTACTCCACCCGGTCCCATGGTTTCTCCGGTGATGACATCGGCATGGTCGAAACGTATTCCTACCATGCGTCCAAAGCGCTTCGCCTGGCCGTGCGGATCAGCCAGCTGGCCGAGGCGAAAGCCCACCTCATGGCAGCTATGGAATCCCGGACCACCATCGACCTGGCGTGCGGTGCCATCATGGCGCAAAACCGGTGCAGCCAGGAGACGGCCATGAAGATCCTGGGGATCGCTTCCAGCACCCGGAACGTCAAACTCCGGGACATCGCCGCATCCGTGGTCGCGTCAATATCGCAGGACCCGAGAGTCCGGACGCACTTCGACGCTTAGGGACACACGGCCGAGGTGCTGGGTGGCTCAGCGCCGCCGCGTCCGGGCGGCCGCGAGTTCGTGTTGGAGGCGCCGGTTGGCCGCTTCAAGTTCCAGGACGAGGCGGATGCCGGCCAGGTTCAGGCCGTCATCGAGCAGCTCGCTGATCCTGCGCAGGGTGTCCAGGTCCTGTTCGCTGTACCGGCGGGTCCCGCCGGCCGTCCGGCCCGGTTCCAGCAGGCCCCGGCGCTCATACAGGCGCAGGTTCTGCTGCCCGGTCCCGACCAGCTCCGCCGCCACGGAAATGGCATACACCGCCGCGCTTCGCCCGGTGTTCCGCTCCATCCCGGCCCTCCTTGAAAAACCCTGAAAAACCTCTTGCACCAGTTTCGCACCCGGTGCTATAAAAAATCTATACCAGCCACGACACATAAGTGGCCGGGTGAAATGAGAAGAAATCGACTGCAAGGAGTGAGAAGACCATGCTGATGCGCACCGACCCGTTCCGCGAGCTTGACCGGCTCGCCCAGCAGGTCCTCGGCACCACGGCCCGGCCCGCGGCCATGCCCATGGACGCGTGGCGGGAGGGCGAGGAATTCGTCGTCGCTTTCGACCTGCCCGGAGTCGCCGCGGACTCGGTGGACATCGACGTCGAACGCAACGTCCTCACGGTCCGGGCCGAGCGCAAGGACCCGAAAGGTGAAGACACCGAGTTGATCGCGGCCGAACGTCCCCGGGGTGTCTTCAGCCGCCAGCTCATCCTCGGTGACGCCCTGGACACCGACGCGGTGAAGGCCAGCTACGACGCCGGGGTCCTGACGCTGCGGATCCCCGTGGCCGAAAAGGCCAAGCCGCGCCGCATCGAGATCACCTCCGAGAAAAACGAGCCACAGGCAATCAACGCCGCCTGACCCACCCCTGGGGAAGGTCAGGCCCGCAGGACCGGGAGCACCGGGACCGGCCGCCAGTAAGTAAAGGGCGATGCAGAGCAGCCACGCCACCGCGCCAGTTGCGCAGCGAAAAGCGGCCCCGACGGCGCCTCCCGCACGGTGGTCCCCGGCCTCCGGGCCGGGGACCACCCGCACACCCCCGCCTCCCGCCCCGCCGGGGCGCCTGGGCGGACCGGAACAGCCGAGCCGACGGGAGTCCGGACCATGAAAGGACGCAGCCCCGATCCCTACGAGGTTCTCCACCTGGGCCGTGCGGCGACGGCCCGCGAGGTAGGCCGGGCATACCGGGCCATGGTGCGGACCCGTCATCCCGACACCCGTCCCGCGGGCGCCGTTCCCGCCGGCCCGGACTCCACAGCGCAAGAGCGGCAGGAGCGGCAGGAGCTGCAGGAGATCATGGATGCCTACGCCGTCCTCGGCGACCCGGCCAAGCGGGCCGCCTACGACCGGCAACGGCCGACGACGCCCCAGCCAGCGCCGCCGCGGGAGCCGGGACTTTCCGGCCCCGACCTGATCATCGGCCCGCTCCGGTGCGAAAGCCCGACACCGGGCACACCGGCCCCGGGACGGCAGGTCCTGTGGTGGATCCGGTTCTGACCAGCCCCCGGGCGCCGCCACTGACAAAAACCCGACCCGGACAAGGAAACCCCCATGAGTGCCTGGCACCCCTACGATGCCCATCTGATGCCGGCGTTCTACGAACGCTTCGAACAACGCTGGGGCAAGGGAACGGCCCCGTTCCTGGACCCCGAAGTCCACGAACACCCCCTGCCCCGGGCCCAATGGATCAACCCGGACACCGGCGCCGCCGTCGCCGTCGTCCCCATCTGGGCCGACGACCCCCGTCACCGCTCCTTCGGCGTCTTCTACCTCCCGCCCGCCGGAGACATCTGGGTGCTCCACCCCGGCCTCACCGCCTACACCGAACCGGGCACCACAGACACAGATGACCAGATCACCCTGCGCAACGACGCGTTCAGAAAGGCCGTCAGCCACGCCAAGGAATTCATCTACGGAACCCGGCCCTAGACCCGGCACGGGCCCTACTGGACGTTGAGCCACGCCGGAACGCGTTGCTTTCGTGACCGCCCGGGCCCCCATGACGCTCTCGGCGGCACCTGCCGCAACGCTCCTGACACACACCCAAAGCCTTCCCGCTGTCCGTGCCGACGACACCCTGCTGGTCAAATCCGACCTCATCCGCGCCCGCACCCGCGAAGGCATGCAGGTCGCCAAGGCCAAGGGCGGTAGAAGGCCGCCTCCACCGCCATGCCGCGAAAGCTTCTGGCACAATCGACGCAATCCAGGGCAGGCCGCCCGAGCATTCGGAGGCCGACAGGCCATGACTCCTAGGAAATGAAGGCAAGAACCAAGCCGAAGGTCATGTCACCCAGAAGCGGCGCCTGCATCTTTTGTCCTGACAGATTTGGGTCTCACCCTGGGTTCAACGCTTCTTGCCCCGACACCCGGCACGGACGCGACTTGTTTCATCCATTCAGCGATCTGGCGTTCGTCGACGTCGGCAATTGATCCGAGCTCCACACCCCGCGTCGGCTTACCCATCCCGACCGGTGTCACCGGCGGCACAGGCTCCAGCGCCACGCCACTGATGAACATGAGCTTGACGTGGCCGACACAGCCGCCGCAGCTAAAGCACCACCCATCCCCTACGCCGTAGTAGGCCGTGCCCCACTTCACCGAGCGCCTCAGGCCCGGCAGCGCTTTTGCCGCCAGCGCATCGACCGCTTCAGCGATGCCGCTGCGGCTGCGGCTGCGGCTGCGGCAGGCTGGCAACATACGCAAAAACCGGCTTGTCACCGACCGCCGCGTTCGCAGGACTCGCCCTGCCCGTCATGGCTACCGGCAGCGGGCTGGTGACATCGCTCTGCCCAGTCTTGGCCGTGGACGGCTTTCCGGCTTCCCACTCTCCAATCTCCCTGCTGGTCGCGGACAGCATCATTCCTGGGCGTCACCAGAAAGGAAGCCCGAGCGCAGCCCCCATGCTCTAGCCCAAAGGACGCCCCACGCCATCCGGACGATCCGCATGTACACACGCACCATTCGGCCGGTTCAGAGCATTGCCACCGAACTTCCCAGGCCGGGGTACGGCTCTTTCGTGTTCTGCGCGAGCAGTCTTCCGGATCGGAATGCCGGCCGCAGCATAAGATGCCCCCTGGCGCGGCAAATAAAGATCCGATGTCGGCGTCGAAGGATCAGTCAATAATGCTTGATCCATTCGAAAGCCGCCTCGAACGCAAGTAAACTCCTCAAGACATCCACCACCACCCCGCACGGCAGACAGCAAGACGGGAACGCATTCCTGAAAGGACACCATGGAACTGCTGTGGGAAATCGCAGGTTGGGCAGGGGCGGCTGCGATCCTAAGTGCGTATCTGGCTGTCTCCATGGGCTGGGTGAGGGCGGGCAAGCGCTTCCAGACCGCAAACCTCGTCGGTGCTTGTGCCTTCATTGTCAACGGCGCATTCCACGAAGCGTGGCCTTCCGTGGTCACGAATATAGCGTGGTTCCTGATTTCCGCCGTCGCTCTTCTTCGGATGCGTTCGGCAGGCCTGCCGTCGGAGGCAGCCGTCGATACCCAGACGGTTCAATTCCCCGGCCTTCCTGACACAACCGGCCAACTAGCAGTTGTTGAGACCCTCACTGGTTCCGCTTATGGCGATGTTGACGGACAGCGTCCACTCGGATGATCCGGCCCCTTCTCTGATCTACCGGTGACGCACGGTGAGTACTTCACCGGTCGACTGCCGGAGGTGTTCTGCGGCTTCAGCCACTCGCCGAGCCCGTTCCGTCTCCGACGGCGCCCGTCACAGGCATTAGGCGGCGATCACACCGATTCTGCCGGTCACGGCCTTGATGCCGTGTGACGTTCACGTTTCCCCGCGTATGGATGGATCCCGTCCCCCTGAAATCCTTTGGCAGCGGCGTCAGACAACTCCTTGTGCGAAGGCCGCATTGGACGCTTACGAAGAAAGACGCTCGGTGGTATCTTATAGGACTACAACTGGTATATGAGTCCCAACTCCCGAACCTGATATGCATCCCGCGCCGATGAAGCTGCGGACCACGAAACTACTCGAGAGAATGCAGCATGCCTTCGAACAATGATGCCGAACTTGCTTTTGAAGCAGACAGAGGCCAGCAAGGGGGCGTCCAGTCCGTTGACCGCGCACTTGCAGTCTTGGAAATCCTGGCAAGGGACGGCCATGCCGGCGTAAGCGAGATAGCGGAGGAGATTCACCTCCACAAATCGACGGTCTTCCGGCTGCTGGCATCTCTCGCGAGCAGGGACATGGTCCAGCAGAACAGTGGACGGGGCAAGTACCAGCTGGGCTTCGGCATCCTGCGGCTCGCAAGCTCCATCCCCGGAAGGCTGAGCCTGGTCTATGAAGCCCGTCCGGTTCTGGAAAGCCTGGCCGAGGAATACAAGGAGACGGTGAACCTTGCCGTGCTCCGTTCCAACTTTGCCGTCAACGTCGACCAGGCCATGGGACCTTCAATGCTTGCCATCTACGACTGGGTGGGTAGCCTGACGCCGCTGCATGCCACCTCCAGTGGAAAGGTACTACTCGCAGCCCTTCCAGCCGACGAACGGGGCAGGATATTAGAGGAAACAGGGCTGCCTGCAAGGACGCCGCGGACGATCACCAGCCGCGACAAACTGGAAAACCAGCTTCTCGACGTCTCACGCAACGGATACGCAGTGACGAAGGATGAAATCGAGATCGGATTGAACGCCGCAGCGGCGCCGGTCTACAACCACACCGGAACGGTGGTCGGTGCAATAAGCATTTCCGGGCCGTCCTTCCGCTTCGATCCCGAAACGACGCCGGGACTTCTCGAAGCACTGAAGCAGGCAGGGCTGCGGATAAGTGCCAAAATGGGCTACACCCTTCGGTAGCCAGCCCACTCGGTGCACAGTTCCGGCGGGTTAGCTGCTTCCGCCGGATTGGGCTGCTGAACTAAGTTCGACAGCCTGTCAGCACAGACAGCGATCGAACTGGCGTGATGCGTCCACCTCCTCCCGGATCGAGTCGTGGAAGGCGATGCGGTGCTCTCTCTGGACCAAGACTCGCTTTTGGCGTAGATCTTGGACCCCTTCGCCGGCCCCGCGAGGCCGGAGCAGCCGCTGGACCATGTCGGGCACGGCACCGGTGGCCACCAGGACGACGTCGGCAGGCACAGAGCCTCCGCGATCGAGGCGGAGCCGCCTGTCCAGGCCCCCTCCGCGTAATAGGACTCGATGGTAGCGTCACAAATCAGCTCCGCCCCGTTAATTCCATGTAACGCGGCCAAGGTCACAGCCATCTCCTCACCGGATGGGCCCCCGAGCGGGCGCGGGCGGGGGCTGCAACCTCAGGGGCCGACGAAGCCGGCCTCCACGACGACGGGCCTAGTCTCCCCTACCCGATCGGGGCCCGCATCCTGCGCGATTCCAAAGTCCGCAGGGCGGAGACATTCACCATGCGGCCAGTCATAGGGCCCCCGTTCCTTATGCCAATCAGGATGAGACTTTCTGAAGATGCAACAACAAGTTGCGCATCACGCGATAGCAAAATCTGCATACGAGAGACGTGCCGCAAACGCGGTGCGACAGGGCTGTCACGGGGTCAGATTTAGTGCGGGCGGAATCCTTGACAATGGTGGTGGCGTACATCACTCTGTTGCGTATGGTGATCCAAGTTGGTGATGACACAACCGGTGGAAAGCGCTGAGCCCGTTAAGTGGGAGGGAGGTTTATCGGCACACTGCGTGCCCGCTCACGGTACCGGCCCGCGGAAACGCCCTCCTTCTCGACTCGACCCCATGGGTCAACGTCTTCCACCCAGAGGATCGCGAGCAGTTCGCTCTCGACGACACCTGCACTCATCAGGATGCATGGCTGCCTGAGATCAACGGCGACGCCTAGCTCCACCAGGCAGTACTCCATTCCAAGCTAAGAGGCGGAACTCTTGAGGCCACAACTGAGCAACAAGCTGCAGGAACGGACCCGTTCCACGGTCCCCCGCCGGGCAGTCATGGACATTGTCCGGGCATTCGGGGGACGCAGTTCGTCCTCACCGTTGCCGGCCCTTCGAAATGACTCCCAGACCACGCCCAAGGAGATGTACCTCATGACGAACGAAAACATCAACCCCAGACCCAGCCACTGGTTCAAGCCTCCACAGGCAGGAGTACAGCAATGAAAAGACCCGATATCTCAGTGCGCAACCTTTGGAAGGTCTTCGGCCCCGGGGGTGACAAGATCCCCGGCAATCCACAACTCTCGGCCCTCAACTCCGCGGAACTGCTGGAGCGAACCGGCTGCGTGACCGCCGTCCGCAACCTGAGTTTCGACGTCGCCAAGGGCGAGGTCTTCGTGGTCATGGGACTTTCCGGATCCGGCAAATCCACCCTGATCCGCTGCCTGACCCGGCTGATCGAGCCCACTTCCGGGCAAGTCCTGGTGGACGGCAAGGACGTCCTGCAGGCCGGCGTTGCCGAGCTCCGCGAACTGCGCCGGCGGAAGATGTCCATGGTGTTCCAGCATTTCGGCCTCCTCCCCCATCGCACCGTGCTGGACAACGTCTCCTACGGTCTGCAGATCCGCGGGACTGCCAAGAACGAACGCTACGCCAGGGCCCGTGAAATCATCGAACTGGTTGGCCTCAAAGGCTACGAACAGCATTACCCGGACCAGTTGTCCGGAGGAATGCAGCAGCGCGTCGGCCTGGGGCGGGCTTTGGCCGGCGATCCGGACACCATACTCTTCGATGAGCCCTTCTCCGCTCTGGATCCGCTCATCCGCCGGGATATGCAGGCCGAAGTCATCCGGCTGCATAAGGAAATGGGCAAGACCATGGTGTTCGTGACCCACGATCTCTCCGAGGCGCTCAAGCTCGGAGACCGCATCCTGATCATGCGCAACGGCGAGACGGTACAGTGCGGCACCGGTGACGAACTGGTGGGGTCCCCGGCGGACAAGTACATTGAAGACTTCGTGTCCGAAGTCCCCCGCGCGGACGTCCTGACCCTGAAGTGGATCACCCGCCCCGTTGCGGCCGGAACACCGGGCGACGCGCCGGTCCTCAGCTCCGGGATGATCATCCGGGATGCCATCGCGGCGGTCATGGACTCCTCCTGCCCCGTCCTGGTGGAAGATGGCGGCAGGATCACGGGGCAGATCGACCGCGACAGCATCCTTTCGGTGCTGCAGCCCGCGGAAGCAGCGGCCTGATGTCTACCCTCGTCCGGGATCGGGCCACGGCGCAGGCCGCCCCCACGCCCGCCCGTGAACCCCGCCGCAGGCCCAGGCGGCGCACCCTCCTGCTGGGAGGCGCCGCCGCCGTCTGGATCCTCGGATTCCTCGTCCTGCACGGAACCTCCACCCTGGCCTTGCCTGCCTCAGAGCTGACGGACCTGCACCGGTCCCTGAACCAGTTCAACGCCTGGGTGGCAGCCAACCGGGAGGACAACCCTGTCTTCCTCTACGTTTTCACGCCCCTGCGTGCCGCCGTCGACGCCGTCGCCAGCTTGTTCATCACCCTCTTCGCCGCAAGTTCTACGGGCCTGCGCCTGCCGGAGATCGGCTGGCTAGGAACCGTGGGGCTGCTGGGCTGGATCGCGTTCGCGATCGGCAACGCCCGGGTCGCGCTGCTCAGCGTGGCCGTCTTTATGTTCTTCGGCTTCCAGGGCCTGTTTCTCGAGGCCACGTACACGTTCGCCCTGGTGCTCACCGCCGTGCTGCTGACCCTGCTGGTCGGTATCCCGCTGGGTGTCCTGGCCGGCATCTACGGCCGGGTCGCCAAGGTGATCACGCCGGTGCTGGACTTCATGCAGACGCTGCCCACGTTCGTGTACCTGGCCCCGCTTGCCCTGATCTTCCTCATCGGCCCGGCATCGGCCGTCATCGCCACCGTCATCTACGCGGCACCGCCCGTGATCCGGCTGACGGCGCACGGCATCCGGGGCATCCCGGAGAACACCCGCGAAGCCTCCGATTCGCTAGGCACGACAGGCCTGCAACGGCTCCTCACCCTGCAGTTGCCCATGGCCCGCCGGACCATCGTCATGGGAATCAACCAGAGCACCATGGCGGCCCTGTCCATGGTCACCATCGCGGCACTCATCGCGGCTCCCGGGCTTGGCCAGGTGGTGGTCCGCGCGCTGCAATCGCTGGACGTCGGCACGGCCGTCAACGCCGGGCTCTCCATCGTCCTGCTCGCGATCATGCTGGACCGGGTGACCACCGCCGCCAGCCGCCGCGCGGAACCGGGGGCGGCCCGGAACCGCGCGGTACCCCGCAGAACCAGGCACATCCTCCTCGGCGCCACCCTGGTACTGGCCCTGGCCATGGTGCAGTTCTCCCGGACCCAGCTGTGGGCTGCGGCGTTCCCGAAAGAGCTCAACATCGGCCCGGCGATCGTCCAGGCCGTCAGCTCGGCCAGTCAATGGATGCAGGCCAACCTGTCGCTGTTCACCGTATCCTTCCGGGAAGCCATCACCACGGGGATCCTCAACCCGTTCCAGTCCCTGCTCACGGACACTCCCTTCTACATCCTCGTCGCCGTCATAGCCATCGCCGCCTACGCCCTCGGCGGCTGGAAGCTCGCGGTCCTGACCACGGCCTGCCTGGGTGTGATCATCTACCTCGGCCTCTGGAGCGACTCCATGGTCACGCTGGCCGGAACCCTGGTGGCCACAGCAGTGGTCATGGTCTTGGGCATCATCTTCGGAGTGGCCATGGGCCGGTCCGGGCGGGTAGACCAGATCGTGCGGCCGATGCTGGACGCAGGGCAGACCATGCCGGCCTTTGTGTACCTGGTCCCGTTCCTGGGACTCTTCGGCGCCACCCGCTTCACCGCGATCATCGCCGGTATCATCTACGCCGCCCCCGTAGCCATCAAGATCACGGCTGACGGCATCGGGGCGATCTCCCCCACCGTGGTCGAAGCCGCCGTCGCCAGTGGCTCCACTCCCTGGCAGGTCATCACGAAGGTCCAGCTGCCGATGGCCAGGCAGACCCTGGCCCTCGCTGCCAACCAGGGCCTGATCTATGTCCTGGCCATGGTGGTGGTCGGTGCGCTTGTGGGCGCAGGCGGCCTCGGGTACGACGTCGTGGCCGGCTTTGTCCAAAGCGCACTCTTTGGCAAGGGCCTGGCCGCAGGCGTTGCCATTGTCTTCCTTGGCATCCTGCTGGACAGGATGACCCAGGCTGCCGCAGCCACCCCGGCGCGGAAAATCCCCTCGCCCAAAACCTCGACAACCTAACCGCATGACCGCCCTGCGCCCGCGCACGGCACGGAGGACCCCCGCATTTCCCCCAACAAGGAGACCTAACCATGAAAAAAGCTGGACTGCTGTTGAAACGAACTGTCCCGGCAGTTGCTGGAGCTGCCGCCACCGCCCTGCTGCTCGCAGGCTGCGGCGGCGCCTCGGTGAACCAGGTGGCTGCCGCCTCCGGGACCGCCGAGGCGCCCTGCGGAAGTGTCAACGTCGCGATGAACGCCTGGGTGGGGTATACGGCCGATGCCGCCGTATACAGCTACGTGGCGAAGAACAAGCTGGGCTGCACCGTGGTGCAGAAGGACCTGAACGAGCAGATCTCCTGGCAGGGCTTTGCCTCCGGCGAAGTGGACGTCATCATCGAAAACTGGGGCCACGATGATCTGGCCAAGCAATACATCACCGATCAGAAAGTCGCCGTCGACGCCGGACCCACCGGTAACGTAGGCCACATCGGCTGGTACGTGGCGCCCTGGATGGCGGAAAAGTACCCCGACATCACCGACGGGAAGAACTTGAACAAGTACGCCTCCATGCTCGCCACCTCCGAATCCGGAGGCAAAGGCCAGGTACTCGACGGCGATCCCGCCTTCGTCACCAACGACGAGGCCCTGGTAAAGAACCTCAACCTGGACTACAAGGTGGTGTTCTCCGGTTCAGAGGCCGCCCTGATCCAGTCATTCCGGACAGCGGAGCAAAACAAGACGCCGCTGCTGGGCTACTTCTACGAGCCGCAGTGGTTCCTCTCCCAAGTCCCGCTCAAGAAAGTCAAACTTCCGGAGTGGACCAAGGGCTGCGACGCGAACGCGGAAAAGGTAGCCTGCGACTACCCGACATACACGCTGAACAAGATCATTTCCAAGAAGTTCGCCGACAGCGGCTCACCCGCAGCCAAGCTGGCGAAATCCTTCAAATGGACCAACGAGGACCAGAACGCGGTTGCCACGGACATCCAGGGCGGCATGACGCCCGAGGCTGCGGCCAAGAAGTGGGTGGACGCCCACCAGGATGCTGTGAACGCCTGGCTCACCTAGGCCAGTCCGTCGAGATTATGCGACGGCAGGTCCTCCCGGTGCTGTCTCACTTATTTCAGGTACGGGTCCGGTAAACTCACCCACCCACGGGTCACCCGTGGGTGGGTGGCCCTCATTCCGGACCGCCCTGGCCTTGAAGCAGGGGTGTTGGATTCCCAGTACTCCCGTCCTTCGCGCAGGTCTTTGATCCCACGGCGGGCTGGCAGCGTTCGCAGGCGCATGCATTGGTTAACCACTCTTGAATTGCCTGACACGCAACATGTATCGTTATGTGCAACAGTGTGATGCATGCCACGCGAGTGCGTCGACCGACCAGTAGCTTTAGCCAAGCACGCGTAACGAGCTAAAAATCCTTGCGAGAGTGGCTTTCCTGTCCGTGTCCCGAATCGCATACCCACCGAGACGCCTCACTGGCCGATGGCCATGTGAACCCCTCGCCGGCAAAACAAAGGCGAACAAACCAATACCCCTGGGAGAATCCCAAATGTCCCCGCACAGAAGCCTGACCGACTCTCCAGCAGGCGCCAGTAACGCCTTCGAAACGTCCATCACACCGCCGGGCGCGGAGAGACCAAACCTGCTACGGCGTAGGCTCAAGGTCTCCGACATAAACGTCGTCGACAAGCCGATGCTCAAGAAAGCCCTCGGCGGGACGATTGTGGGCAACACAATGGAGTGGTACGACGTCGGTGTGTTCGGCTACCTCATTACCACCATGGGCCCCGTCTTCCTCCCAGAAGCCGACAGGTCCGTGCAGACACTCTTCCTGCTCGGCACGTTTGCCGCAACGTTCGTCGCCCGTCCCTTGGGCGGCGTTGTGTTCGGTTGGCTCGGTGACAGGATCGGCCGCCAGAAAGTGCTGGCAGCCACGTTGATGCTGATGGCCGCAAGCACGTTCGTCGTCGGTCTCCTACCCGGCTACGCGCAGATTGGCATATGGGCGGCGGTGCTCCTGGTGCTTCTGAAGCTTGTCCAAGGCTTTTCCACCGGTGGCGAGTACGCCGGCGCCACCACCTTCGTCTGTGAGTATGCACCCGACAAGCGGCGCGGCTTCTTCGCAAGCTTCCTGGACATGGGCTCGTACCTCGGCTTCGCCTTGGGAGCCGCGGTAGTCTCCGTGCTCCAACTGACGCTCGGCCAGGCTGCCATGGAGGAATGGGGCTGGAGGCTGCCCTTCCTGATCGCTGGACCGCTCGGCCTGATTGCTATCTACTTCCGGAACAAGATCGAGGAATCACCGCAGTTTCAGGCCACCTTGGATGCCCAAGGGGCCGTTGCCGCGGACGCGGCTAACGCTGACAAAGCCGTGGCCAAGGGCCCCCTGTCCGCTGTAAAGGCTTACTGGCGCCCCATCGTGCTGGCTATGATCCTCGCCGCCGCTGCCAATACCGTAGGTTATGCACTGACGTCGTACATGCCGACGTACCTCACCGATTCCAAAGGGTATGACCCCGTCCATGGGACGCTGCTCACCATTCCCGTGCTCGTGGTGATGGCCCTTTGCATTCCCTTGACCGGCAGGCTGTCCGACCTCATCGGTCGCCGGCCGGTCCTCTGGATCGGTGCCGGGAGCACCATCCTGTTCGCCGTCCCGGCATTCATGTTGATCGGCATGGGAGGCATATGGTCCACTCTGGCCGGCCTTGCCCTGGTGGCCTTCCCCGTGACGTTTTACGTGGCCAATCTCGCTTCGGCGCTCCCGGCGCTGTTTCCGACCTCGAGCCGCTACAGCTGCATGGGCATCGCCTACAACTTCTCCGTGGCCATCTTCGGTGGCACGACTCCCTTCATCGTGCAGGGGCTGATCGATGCTACCGGCGATGACATGGCTCCGGCATACTATCTGATCGGCACTTCGGTGATAGGTGCGATCGCCATTTACTTCCTGCCCGAGTCGGCGCGCCGTGCGCTCCCCGGCTCAATGCCCAGCGTGGACACGATGGCTGAGGCACACGCACTCGTGACGGCCCAGAAGGAGACCGCCTGATCCACTCGGATGAGTCCGATCTGGCGCTTCGTGGCCTACCCACAAAGCCCCGCTGCAAGATAATTCCGCCTCGAATCTCGCCGGAGCGGGCTGGTCCTGCGGATGGCAGCGCTGCGACTGATGCATTTTGGCCTGAACGTACACGTAGCCGGTGACACCACAACCCCGCAAATCGTGCGGGCGATCTGCTCTAGGTGGCATCTGGCACAGGCACCACGTCCGGCGTCGGCAAGGCTGCTGAAACAGCCCCTCAGCGGGCGCCAAGGTGGCCGCTGAGACCACCAACCCCGGGTCCCGCCTCGCAGTCTTGGCAGATGCGGTGGTCGTGGCGCCTCCTGACAGATCCTGATTGCCCTCCTGAAAGCGGCCCATGCAAGGTGCCTTCATCCGGTCACGTCGGGGGCGCAATCCGCTCCGGGATCCGCAGGACCGGCGTCCAAACCGTATTGTCGGGCGGCCAGGGCTGGTCCTGTTCGGGGTAACCGGTGACCTCGCCCGCAAGAAGCTCATGCCGGCCGTGTACGACCTTGCGAACCGCGGCGTGTTCCGGCCGCCGAGCTTTGCCCTGGTTGGCATTGCCCGCCGGCAGTGGGAGAAGGAGGGCTTCGCCGCGCAAGGAGTCGGTCAAGGCCTGCGTGCGCACCCGTTCGATGAAACGGTCTGGAAGCAGCTCTCCGAGGCCATCCGGTTCGTGCACGGCGAGTTCGACGACGACGCGTTCTAGCGGTGGCGAGACGATCGATGAGCTCGACGAGCACCGTGGGACGCGGGGAAACCACGCGTTCGACTTTTCGATTCCGCCGAAGGCGTTCGAGCAGGTCTGCCGCCAGCTCTCCAAGCACGGTCTGGCCCAGGCCCCGGGCGACAACTGGCCGCATGGTGATTGAAAATCCGTTCGGGCACCACTTCGAATCGGCCTGGCAGCTGAACGACATCGTCGGGCCGGTGTTCCCGCCGGACGGGGCGGCTAGGCCCGGATCCGGTATCCCGTCGGCTTATCGAAGAGCCTTCGTGTGCTGTTTCCGGCGGCCGCAATCCAGAGGACGGAGTCGTCATCAGCTGCTTGTTCCACCACGCCGGTCATGATGTGCTCCCCCGAAAGCCACACCTCCACCGTGTGACCCGTCAGCCGGGCCCAGTCGCTTCGCGGCCCACGCCCGGCCGAGGTCTGGCTTGGGCTCATACCCACCATGATCCGCTTTACCAGCCGCGCTCGGCGAGGCGGTGCGGCCGCGGGATCTCGTCGACGTTGATCCCGACCATGGCCTCGCCCAGGCCGCGGGAGGCCTTGGCGATCTCGTCCCGGTCATCGAAGTACGCGGTTGCTCTGACGACGGCGGCGGCACGCTGGGCCGGGTTGCCGGACTTGAAGATGCCGGAGCCGACAAACACGCCGTCGGCGCCGAGCTGCATCATCATCGCGGCGTCGGCCGGGGTGGCGATGCCGCCGGCGGTGAACAGCACCACCGGGAGCTTGCCTATGGCGGCGACTTCCTTGACCAGTTCGTACGGGGCCTGCAGTTCCTTGGCCGCGACGTAGAGCTCGTCCTCGGGCAGGGCCGCGAGCTTGAGGATCTCGGCGCGGATCTGGCGCATGTGCGTGGTGGCGTTGGAGACATCGCCGGTGCCGGCCTCGCCCTTGGACCGGATCATCGCCGCGCCCTCGTTGATGCGGCGCAGGGCCTCACCGAGATTGGTCGCACCGCAGACGAACGGAACGGTGAACTTCCACTTGTCGATGTGGTTGGTGTAGTCGGCCGGGGTCAGGACCTCGGACTCGTCGATGTAGTCCACGCCGAGGGACTGCAGGACCTGCGCCTCGACGAAGTGGCCGATCCGGGCCTTGGCCATGACCGGCACGGACACGGCCGCGATGATCTTGTCGATCATGTCCGGATCGGACATGCGGGACACGCCGCCCTGGGCGCGGATATCGGCCGGAACGCGTTCCAGCGCCATCACGGCCACGGCACCGGCGTCTTCGGCGATGCGGGCCTGCTCGGCGTTGACGACGTCCATGATGACGCCGCCCTTGAGCATCTCCGCCATGCCGCGCTTCACGCGGTTGCTGCCCGTGACTGTGACGTGTTCGTACGGGAGTGGTCTATGGGACACTTTTTGCTCCAATGGGGCGCGCTGCCTGCGAAGTCAGGCGTTTTACTAATGGGATGAACCCTGGATTTCCGTTCGCACCTGGAGCCACGGGTACTTCACCGGGTCAGCACTCGATGACGTTGACCGCAAGCCCCCCGCGGGAGGTTTCTTTGTATTTGCTTTTCATGTCCGCACCGGTTTCCTTCATCGTCTTGATGGCTTTGTCGAGGGAGACCTTGTGCGAGCCGTCCCCGTGCAGGGACAGCCGCGCGGCGTTGATGGCTTTGACGCTGGCAATGGCATTGCGCTCGATGCAGGGAATCTGCACCAGGCCGCCCACCGGGTCGCAGGTCAGGCCGAGGTTGTGTTCTATCCCCACTTCGGCGGCGTTTTCCACCTGTTCAGGTGTCCCGCCGAGTACCTCGCACAGGCCAGCGGCTGCCATCGAGCAGGCAGAGCCCACCTCGCCCTGGCAGCCTACTTCGGCGCCGGAGATGGAGGCGTTGATCTTGAACAGGATCCCGACGGCGGCCGCGGTCAGCAGGAAGCGGACCACGCCGTCGTCGTCGGCTCCGGGCACAAACTTGACGTAGTAGTGCAGGACGGCGGGGACGATTCCCGCTGCGCCGTTGGTGGGGGCAGTGACGATGCGCCCGCCGGCGGCGTTTTCCTCGTTGACGGCCAAGGCAAAGAGGTTCACCCACTCCATCGCCCGCAGGGGGTCGGTGACGCCCGTGTCCGCGGTCAGGGTCTGGAATAACGACGGTGCGCGCCGCCTGACGTTCAGTCCGCCGGGAAGGATCCCTTCGGCGGCACAGCCATTGTCCACGCATTCGCGCATGACGGCCCAGAGCGCCAGCAGCTTTTCGCGGAGGTCCGCTTCGCTGCGCCAGGTGAGCTCGTTGGCCAGCATGACGTCGGAGATGCTCATTCCTTCGCGCCTGCAGATTTCCAGGAGCTCGTCCGCTGTTGTGAACGGGTGGGGCAGCACCGTGGTGTCGGCCACCACGCGGTCGTCGGCGTCGGCATCGCCGTCCACCACAAAGCCGCCGCCGATCGAATAGTAGCTCCGTTCGTTGAGTACGGCACCGGTGTGGTCCAGGGCCCGGAACGTCATTCCGTTGGGGTGGGCCGGCAGGGACTTGCGGCGGTGCAGAACCACATCCTCGTCCCAGTTGAAGTCCACCCGGTGGTGCCCGCCGATGAGGAGTTCGGCGTCGAGCGCGGCGGCCGCCACCTGGTCGTCGGCCGTGGAGGTGTCCACGGTTTCCGGGTCCAGGCCCTGCAGGCCCAGTACCACCGCCTTGTCCGAACCGTGGCCCCGGCCGGTGGCACCGAGCGAGCCGAACAGTTCGGCCTGCACCCTCGTCGTAGAGCTCAGGAGCCCGCCGCCCTTGAGCCCGTCGGCGAACAGTTTGGCCGCCCGCATCGGGCCGACCGTGTGGGAGGAAGACGGCCCGATGCCAACGGAGAAGAGGTCAAGGACGCTAAGGGCCATCAGGGCACCTCAGGGGAAGCGAACTCCCTCATTGCGTCCAGAAGCCACCGGCCCAGGAACTCGGCGAACGAGGCACGGGGGAAGAGCCGGAAGCTTTCGTCCCCGGTCTTCTGGAGGACCACCGGGATGTTGCCCACCTCGGTGTTTACGGCCGTTCCCGGAATGAAGCTGCGGGGGTGCAGGTCAAGGGCGCACCCCTTCTCCAGGACCGCGCGGGCGCGCGGGCCGGTGAGCTCGAACGTGGTGCGGTTGGCGGACAGGTCCACGACCTGGCCCGGCGCGTCACCCAGCGCCTCCACGAGGGAGCCGATGAGGTCTCCGCCCAGGGAATCGTGGGCATTTTCCGGTGCGACCACCAGGAATTCGGACGGCCCCAGCCAGAGGACACTGACGCCGTTGCCGCCGCCCACCTCGCCGCTGCGGGCCGGCAGGCTGCCGGCCACGGCGGCGATCCGTGAGCCTTCCTCGGAGCGGGGGTCCACGCGGACGCCCGCCATGGTCTGGAACGGGCCCTCGCTCAGGACCACTTTTCCTTGGATGGAGCCGGCTTCCACTGCGGCGGCCAGGTGGGAGGCGGGGCTGCGGCGAATTGCCCGGAGTCCATTGATGCCATTGAGTGCTGCTGTGTTAGCCATCTTTGCGGGTCCCTTCGGGGTCAAAAAGTACGGTTTCGGCAACGACAACATCAACCAGCTGGTCCCCGGCAGCGGCCACCAAAGTTTCGCCGATGCGGTTGCGGCCGTTCTTGATCAGGGCCAGGGCGAACGACCTGCCCAGCGCCGCGCTGTGGTAGCTCGAGGTCACGAAGCCCTGCATCGGGACGGGCCCGTCGGCGGGGTTCGTCGTGATTCCCTTTTCCACCAGCTGGGTGCCCTCGGGGAGCCGGATGCTGCCGTCCACGGGGAGGACACTTACCAGGTGCTTACGGTCCTCGCGCCGGGCGTCGGCCCGGGCATAGGAGCGCTTGCCGATGAAGTCCTTGGCCTTGGACACCACCCATTCCATGCCGGCGTCCTGCGGGGTGACAGTGCCGTCGGTGTCCTGGCCGACGATCGGGTAGCCCTTTTCGGCCCGGAGCACGTGCATGGTTTCGGTGCCGTAGGGGGTGATGTTGTATTCAGCCCCGGCGGCGGCCACGGCTTCCCAAGTGTTCAGCCCGTACCAGGACGGCACGTTGATTTCGTAGGCCAGTTCGCCGGAGAACGAGATCCGACAGATCCGCGCCTGCACGCCGGAGGCCAGGGTGGTTTCGCGGAACGTCATGAACGGGAAGGCTTCCGCGTCCAGCCCGCCGCCAGCGGCGAGTTCGGGTGCCACCTTGGCGATGACCGCACGGGATTTGGGCCCGACGACGGCGATGGTGGTCCACTGTTCGGTCACCGACGTGCAGTGCACGTCAAGTTCGGGCCATTCAGTCTGCAGCCATTCCTCCAGCCAGTCCAGGACCTTCGCGGCGCCGCCGGTGGTGGTGGTCATGAAGAACCGGTCCTCGTCGAGGCGGAGCGTGACGCCGTCGTCGAAGATCATGCCGTCCGCCATGCACATGACGCCGTAGCGGGCGGAACCCGGGGCGAGCTTCTTGAACGCGTTGGTGTAGATCCGGTTGAGGAATTCACCGGCGTCCTTGCCGCGGATTTCGATCTTGCCCAGGGTGGTGGCGTCCATGAAGCCCACGGATTCCCGGACGGCGGCGCACTCGCGGAGCACGGCGGTGTCCATGTCCTCGCCGTCCTGCGGGTAGTACCAGGGCCGCTTCCACTGGCCCACGTCTTCGAACAGCGCACCCTGTGCCACGTGCCACGGGTTGATCGAGGTGACGCGGGCGGGGTCGAAGAGTTCTCCGCGCTGGCGTCCGGCGAGTGCCGCGAACGCCACCGGGGTAAAGGGAGCCCGGTAGGTGGTGGTGCCGATGTCGCCGATCCCGCGGGACGCTTCCCCGGCTGTCCGGAGCGCGGCGGCGATGACGCCGATCGCGTTCACCCCGGAAGTCTTGCCCTGGTCGTTGGCGGTGCTGATCGAGGTGTAGCGCTTGACGTGCTCCACGGAGCGCATACCCGCCCCGGTGGACCGCAGCACGTCGGCCACGGACTGGTCCCGCTGGAAATCCACGAAGTGGTGGTGCCAGTCATCCGGTGTCCCGGCCTGGCCGGGGACCAGCCACAGCTGGCGGGTGGGCCCCGACGCCTTCGGTTCGCCAATGGCGGACGGCTGCGTAGCGGACTTGAAGCCGGCGGCGATGGATGCCGCGGCCCCGGCGGAGACGCCTTCGGCGAGGCAGTCGGCGAGTTCGAAGCTGCCGCGGCCGGAGCCGATGCTCTGCTGGTTGGGAACGACGGTGCTCGGCACAAACGCTGCCAGGTCCTCGTCCCAGCGAAGCTTTCCCTGGCGCTGGGAGTGCAGGTGCACCAGCGGGCTCCAGCCGCCGGAGACGGCCAGCAAGTCACAGGCGATCTCTTCGACGCCCGAGGTGAGCTCGCCGGCGTCGTTGATGCTGCGGACGGTGACGCTCTCAACCCGCCCGTCGGAGCTGCCGGAAGCCGTGTCGGCCACAGCGCTGCCGATCAGCACCCGGGTGCCGGCTTCGACAGCGGCGGCCGCCGCCTTGGTGAGCCGGGGGCGTGCGTCCACGACGGCTGCGACCTTGACGCCGGCGGCACGGAGGTCCGCGGCGAGGTCGTAAGCGCTGTCATTGGTGGTGCCGATGACCACGCGGCGCCCGGCGGCGACAGCGTAGCGGTTGAGGTAGCTGCGCACCGCGGAGGCGAGCATGATGCCGGGCCGGTCGTTGTTCTCGAAGACCAGCGGCCGTTCGTGGGCGCCGGGAGCCAGCACCACCTGCTTGGCACGCACGTGCCAGATCCGCTGCCGGGACACGCCGGGGGCGGCCGGGGTGGAGAGGTGGTCGGTGCGGTTCTGGACGGCGATAACGTAGTTGGAGTCGTAGGCGCCGAACGCGGTGGTGCGGTTCAGGACAGTGGATTCGGCGCCCGAGACGAGTTCCGCTTCGACGTCCGCCACCCATTCCAGGGCAGGCTTGCCCTCGATGGACCCAGCGAGTCCGGATGCACTGGGTCCGGACAGGAGCGATCCGCCCAGTTCGGGCTGGTCATCCATCAGGATCACGCGGGCGCCGGTGCGGACCGCTTCGCGCGCGGCGGCCAGGCCGGCGGGTCCACCGCCGATGACCAGGACGTCGGTGTGGACGTACTTCTTGTCGTATTCGGCGCGGTCCTCGTCCGGGTCCAGCTTTCCCAGTCCGTTGAGGTATTCGGCGCTGAGGCCGTCCACGAGGGTCACCGTGGTGGCGGGGAGCATGGACTCGGCCACGTGGCCCGGGAACCGGGCGGCGACCTTGACCAGCGCGTTGGATTCCTCCACGCCGGCGGACATGATGCCGCGGGGCCGGCCCTCGTAGAGCGAGTTGCCGGCGGTGATCCGGCCGTTGGCGAGCAGAGCCGAGGCGAGGGTGTCGCCGGGGTGTCCCGTGAATTCCTCGCCGTCCAGGGTGAAGCGCCAGGAGACGGTGCGGTCGATGCGTCCGCCGGCGTCGAGGCGGGCGTTCTGGGAAGTCACTTGATTGCTCCTTCCGGGGCGGTGGTGCTGGAGGCTGTGCTGGTTGCGGAGATGCTGGGTGCGGAGCTGCCAGTGGTGGTGCTGTCCGCGGCGAGGCTGGCAGTTCCGGCTTCGGCCGCCGGAGGAATGGCAGTTGCAGGCCGGGGCGCGCCCATCGGGTAGACGGCCTGGATGTCGTAGCTGACGGTGTCGCGGAGCATGTTGAACCATTGCCGGCACCCCGTGCTGTGCAGCCAGCGTTCGGCGAAGGCGCCCTTGGTGTTGTCGCGGTAGAACAGGTACTCGGCCCATTCGCGGTCCGTGAGCTCTGCCGGGTTTTCCGGGTAGGGCACGTGGGCCTGGCCGCCGTAGTGGAATTCGGTCTCGTCGCGGGGACCGCAGTTGGGGCAGGAAATCAGGAGCATGTCCAACCTCTTTCTAGTGGGCAACGGCGGCGGCGCCGTGTTCATCGATCAGGGCGCCTGTTTCGAAGCGCTCGAGGGCGAAGGGCTGGTTGAGTTTGTGCGGTGTTCCGGTGGCGATGGTGTGCGCGAACGTCAGTCCGGCCGCCGGTGTGCCCTTGAACCCGCCGGTTCCCCAGCCGCAGTTGACGAACATGTTCTCCACCGGGGTGGTGCCCACGATCGGGGAGGCATCCAGGGTGGTGTCCACAATCCCGCCCCACGTCCGGAGCACGTGGGCCCTGGCGAAGATCGGGAAGAGTTCGACGGCTGCGGCCATCTGGTGCTCGATTACGTGGAAGGATCCGCGCTGGCCGTAGCCGTTGTAGGAGTCCACGCCGGCGCCCATGACCAGTTCGCCCTTGTGCGCCTGGGAGACGTAGACGTGGACGTGGTTGGACATGACGACGGTGGGGTGGACGGGCTCGTGGAGCTCGGACACCAGTGCCTGGAGGGGGTGGGACTGGATGGGGAGCCGGAATCCGGCCATTTCCGCCAGCACCGAGCTGTGCCCGGCGGCGCAGAGGCCGACTTTTTCGGTGTTGATGGTGCCGCGGTTGGTCTTGACGCCCACCACCTTGTTGCCGTCCTTCACGAAGCCGGTGACTTCGCAGTTCTGGATGATGTCCACGCCGAGCTCATCGCACTTGCGGGCGAACGCCCAGGCGACGTGGTCGTGCTTGGCGATGCCGGCGCGCGGCTGGTAGGTGGCGCCCATGACCGGGTAGCGGATGTTGTCGTTGATGTTCAGGATGGGGCAGAGTTCCTTGACCTGCTGCGGGTCCAGCCACTCGGCATCCACGCCGTTGAGCTTGTTGGCGCCGACGCGGCGGATGCTCTCGCGCACGTCGCCCAGGGTGTGGGCCAGGTTCATGACCCCGCGCTGGCTGAACAGGAAGTCGTATTCGAGTTCCTCCGGCAGGATCTCCCACAGCTTCAAAGCGTGCTCGTAGATCGCCGCGCTCTCGTCCCAGAGGTAGTTGGAGCGGATGATGGTGGTGTTCCGGGCCATGTTGCCGCCGGCGAGCCAGCCTTTTTCCAGGATGGCGATATTGGTCATCCCGTGGTTCTTGGCCAGGTAGTACGCCGTGGCCAGTCCGTGTCCGCCGCCGCCGACAATCACGGCGTCGTAGGAGGACTTGGGATCCGGATTGCGCCAGAGGAAGTCCGGGTGCTCCGGCAGGTGTTCCGTGGTCATTACTGGCCTCCATCCTTGTCCGCGAGATTCGGGTAAAGGGGGAATTTCTCGGCGAGGTTTTCGACCCGCTGCCGAAGTTCGGCTGCCGTCTCCTCGCTGAACTCGCGTTTTAGGGCTGCGGCAATAATGTCGGCCACTTCGGTGAACTCGGCTTTGCCAAAGCCACGTGTGGCAAGGGCCGGGGTGCCGATCCGAAGACCGGAAGAGACCATGGGCGGGCGGGGGTCAAACGGGACAGCATTGCGGTTGACCGTGATGCCGATCCGGTGCAGGCGGTCTTCGCCCTGCTGGCCGTCGAGGTCCGAGTTTCGCAGGTCCACCAGGACCAGGTGCACATCGGTGCCGCCGCTGACTACAGTCGCGCCGGATGCGGCGACGTCTGCCGCCAGCAGGCGTTCGGCGATGATGCTGGCACCTTCCAGGGTGCGTCCCTGGCGTTCCCGGAATTCGGGCTCCGCCGCGAGTTTGAAAGCGACAGCCTTCGCCGCGATCACATGTTCCAGCGGTCCACCCTGCTGGCCGGGGAAAACCGCGGAGTTAATCTTCTTGGCGATGTCGCCGTCATTTGTCAGGATCACACCACCACGAGGGCCGCCAAGGGTCTTGTGCGTGGTGCTCGTTACGATGTGAGCGTGCGGCACCGGGTTCGGGTGCAGCCCGGCTGCCACCAGACCGGCGAAATGCGCCATGTCCACCATCAGGTACGCGCCGACCAGATCCGCGATCCGGCGGAATTCCGCGAAGTCCAGCTGCCGGGAGTAGGCGGACCAGCCGGCCACGATCAGGCGCGGCTTGTTCTCGACGGCGAGGCGCTCCACCTCGGCCATGTCGATCTGCATGGTGTCTTCGCGAACGCCGTACGGGATTACCTTGTAGAGCTTGCCGGAGAAGTTGATGCGCATACCGTGGGTTAGATGGCCGCCGTGCGCGAGATTCAGCCCCAGGATGGTGTCACCGGGCTGGATGAGGGCGAACATCGCCGCTGCATTGGCCTGAGCGCCGGAGTGGGGCTGGACATTAGCGAATTCGGAACCGAAGAGTGATTTGAGGCGGTCGATTGCCAACTGCTCTACGACGTCGACGTGCTCGCAGCCGCCGTAATAGCGCTTGCCCGGGTAGCCCTCGGCGTACTTGTTGGTCAGCACAGAACCCTGCGCTTCCATGACGGCAGTCGGCGCAAAGTTTTCGGAGGCGATCATCTCCAGGGTCCCCTGCTGGCGCAGCAGTTCCTGCTGTATAGCGGCGTGGACCAGCGGATCCGTCTCTGCGAGCGAGCGGGTCAGAACGTCGACCATCATTTCTCCTAAGTCAGCTATCTAATATCCTGTTGATATATTAGTTTCGTGGTTCAAGTATGCTATCCGCTCCGGTGGGTGTCAACAGATTTTCCGACCGGTTTTGGCCGGCTGAGCCAAGGGCCGCAATCGGGCCAAGGGGCCTTAAGCGCCTGAAGCGCAGCCCCTCGGGCTGCGCTTCAGCTCCAGGCCGCTGGAGATCTGGCCTAGACGGCGAAAAGAGCTTCGCGTACAGCGTGCTCGAAGCCGCTGACGTGGATGCGCGCGAGCTCCGCCGCCTGGGTCTCATCCCCGTCGATAACCGCACGGAGCAGGTCCACGTGCTCATGCACGTGGCGCGAAAGGTCGGGAAGGCGATCCAGGACCATGCACCAGATTCGTATCGCGAGGTTGTCGTAGCGAATCAGAACGTCCTCGAGGTGGGGATTGCCGGCGGCGGCGTAAATGCCCCGGTGCACCCGAGCATCCAGCCGCAGGGTTTCGACCACGGATGCCGTACTGGTGTCGAAAGACTCGACAGCGCGCATAACATCCCGCAATCGCTCCCTCGTCGACTCCGTCGCCACCCGCGCAGCCCGGGAGGCGGCAAGGGGTTCGAGCTGGGTGCGTATTTCGGAGATGAACGCAAGGTCGGTGACCTCCACTCGCGTCGCGAAAGTTCCCCTTCGCGGATAGGAAACTACCAGGCGATCGAGCTCCAGCCGCTTCAAGGCCTCACGTACCGGAGTCCGCCCGACGCCGAGGTCCTTGGCGAGGTCGTCGTCATTGACGAGATCGCCGGGCCTGATGTCAAGCATCAGCAGCCTGTCCCGGATGCGCTCGTAGGCTACGTCAGCCAACGACCTCTTTGCCGCATCGTCGGCGGTTGCCAGAACTTCAAAAGCCATAACGTGGTCCCCTTTTCATTCAAGCCAAGAAGGCTATTGACCCCACCCATTGACCAGTATACGCTGAATGCCACGCTAATATATCAGTAGTGAATCTTGAAATATATCTAAGGAGGAGACATGACCCTAGTGGCGGCAGACTCATCTACCAGCACGCTGACTCAGTCAGAGGAACGTGTGGAAGACCAAACGCAGAAATTCGTGCTCACACTGTCGTGCGGCGAACGCGCGGGCATCGTCCAGGCGGTCACCACCTTTCTCTTTGAGCGTGGCTTCAACATCGACGAACACCAGCAGTTCGACGACGGCCTCCGCCAGACGCTGCATCTGCGGACCGCCTTCTCCGGCTCGGCGGACCACACCCCGGAGAGGCTCCAGGAAGAATTCCGTTTGATCGCTGACCGGTTCGACATGAAATTCAGCTTCCATGACCAGACCAAGCAACGCATCCTTGTGATGGTGTCCAAGTTCGGCCACTGCCTTAACGACCTGCTCTTCCGCTGGCGGGGCGGAAGCCTCGGTGGCGACATCGCCCTTATCGTTTCCAACCATGAAACCCACAGGGCCATGGCCGAGGCCGCGGGCCTCCCCTTCATCTACCTCCCGGTGACCCCTGAGACAAAGTCAGATGCCGAGCGTCGCCTCCTGGAACTGGTGGATGAGCATGACATCGACCTCGTCGTGCTCGCCCGGTACATGCAGGTGCTGTCCGACGACCTCTGCCGTTCCTTGGAAGGCCGGGCTATCAACATCCACCACTCCTTCCTCCCCGGGTTCAAGGGTGCACGCCCTTACCACCAGGCCTACGACCGTGGAGTCAAGCTGGTGGGCGCCACGGCCCACTACGTAACCGCGGAACTGGATGAGGGGCCAATCATCGAACAGGAAGTCATCAGGGTCGACCACAGCTACGGACCGACCGCCCTTTCAACAGTCGGACGGGACGCCGAGGCATTGGCTCTGTCCCGCGCCGTGCGGTGGCACTGCGAACACCGTGTGCTGCTGGACCAAACCAGCACTGTCGTGTTCCGCTAAACACGACCACCAAACCAGCACCGTCGTGTTCCGCTAAGCACGACCACCAAACCAGCAACGAAGACACACGAAACTCAGCAGGAGAAACCACATGGCATCGACGCCAAGCATCGTCATTATTGGAGCTGGAATCGTCGGCACGAACCTGGCCGACGAACTGGTCACCCGGGGTTGGAACAACATCACCGTCCTGGACCAGGGACCGCTGAACATGCCCGGGGGCTCCACGTCCCACGCCCCCGGTCTCGTCTTCCAGACCAACCCCTCAAAATCCATGGCGCTCTTCGCCAAGTACACGGTGGAGAAGCTTCTGTCCTTATCCGAGGACGGCGTCAACTGCTTCAACCAGGTCGGCGGGCTCGAGGTCGCCACCACCGAGACCCGTCTCGCGGACCTGAAGCGGAAGCTCGGATACGCCGCATCGTATGGAATTAGCGGCAAGATCCTTTCGCGTGAAGAGTGCGTGGAACTCTACCCGCTCCTGAACGAGGAAGACATCCTGGGAGGGCTCCATGTCCCCAGCGACGGCCTCGCCAACGCCGCCCGCGCCGTTCAGCTGCTGATCAAGCGTACAGAAGCCGCGGGCGTCAAGTACCGGGGCAACACCACGGTCACGGGTATTGAACAGTCCGGCCGGCGCGTCACGGGCGTCCAGACGACCGAAGGTGTTGTCCCCGCGGACATCGTGGTTTCCTGCGCAGGCTTCTGGGGGGCCAAGATCGGCGAAATGATCGGCATGTCCGTCCCCCTTCTGCCCTTGGCCCACCAGTACGTCAAGACCACGCCGGTGCCGGCATTGAAGGGCAAGAACGACCTGCCCAACGGCGCCTCCTTGCCCATCCTGCGGCACCAGGACCAGGACCTTTACTACCGCGAGCACGGCGAACGCTACGGAATCGGCTCCTACGCCCACCGCCCCATGCCCGTGGACCTTGCGGACCTGGCCACCTACGAGCCGGCCGCGATCAGCGAACACAACATGCCCTCCCGGCTCGATTTCACCCTGGAAGACTTCGTCCCGGCATGGGAAGCCACCAAGCGCATGCTGCCCGCGCTGCGGGAAAGCGACATCGAGGACGGCTTCAACGGCATCTTCTCCTTCACCCCCGACGGCGGATCCCTGGTGGGCGAGTCCAAGGAGTTGGACGGCTTCTTCGTCGCCGAAGCCGTCTGGGTGACCCACTCGGCCGGTATCGCCCGCGCCGTTGCCGAACTGCTGACCACCGGCAGGTCGGAGATCGATCTGGGTGATTGCGATATTCACCGCTTTGAAGAGGTCCAGCTGACCCCGGAATACGTCAGCGAAACGTCACAGCAGAATTTCGTTGAAATCTACGACGTCCTCCACCCGCTCCAGTCCAAGCTCTCCCCCCGCAACCTCCGAGTCAGCCCCTTTTACGCCCGCCACAAGGCCTTGGGAGGATTCTTCCTCGAGGGCGGCGGATGGGAACGCCCCTACTGGTTCGAAGCCAACGCGGAACTGCTGAAGGAGATGCCGGCTGAGTGGCAGCCCCCGGCCCGTGATGCCTGGTCGGGGATGTTCAGCTCGCCCATTGCCGCCGCGGAAGCTTGGAAGACCCGCACGGCAGTGGCCATGTACGACATGACTCCGCTCAAGCGCCTCGAGGTCTCCGGCCCGGGAGCATTGAAGCTGCTGCAGGAACTCACCACCGCGGACATGGCAAAGAAGCCCGGCGCAGTCACATACACCCTCCTGTTGGACCACGCAGGCGGCATCCGAAGCGACATCACCGTTGCCCGCCTGAGCGAAGACACCTTCCAGCTCGGAGCCAACGGAAACATCGATACTGCTTACTTTGAGCGGGCGGCACGCCACCAGACAGAAAGCGGAACCGCCAGCGACTGGGTGCAGGTGCGCGACACGACAGGCGGCACCTGCTGCATCGGCCTGTGGGGCCCCCTGGCACGGGACCTCATCAGCACCGTGAGCAGCGACGATTTCTCCAACGATGGCCTCCGTTACTTCCGTGCCAAAAAGGTGGTCATCGGCGGCGTCACCGTCACCGCGATGCGCCTGTCCTACGTCGGCGAGCTTGGCTGGGAGCTCTACACCAGTGCGGACAATGGACAGCGCCTCTGGGATGCCCTGTGGAAGGCCGGACAGCCTCACGGCGTTATCGCCGCAGGCCGGGCCGCCTTTAGTTCGCTGCGTCTCGAAAAGGGCTACCGCTCGTGGGGCACTGACATGACCACCGAGCACGACCCCCTGGAAGCCGGCCTCGGGTTCGCCGTCAAGATGACCAAGGAAAACTTCGTCGGAAAGGCTGCTTTGGAAGGCCGCACCGAGGAAAGCTCCGCCCGCCGCCTGCGCTGCCTGACGGTCGACGACGGCCGCAGCATCGTGCTGGGCAAGGAACCGGTGTTCTACAAAGACCAGGCGGTCGGCTATGTCACCAGTGCCGCCTACGGCTACACCGTCGCCAAACCGATCGCCTACGCGTACCTCCCGGCCGCTGTCTCCGTTGGTGACTCAGTCGAGATCGAGTACTTCGGACGGCGCATCCAGGCCACAGTCACCGCAGATCCGCTTTACGACCCCACGATGACCAGGCTCCGCGGCTAACCACGCGCCGGACCATTAAAGAGCACGCGGCCCGGACTCATGGCCTCGAACCAGAGTCCGGGCCGCCGCTCTTCCCTGGCTCGTCCCCTACCCCGCCCAGTCGACTCGAGCTTCAGCCCAGGAAGACACATGATCAGTTCAGAAACAATCACCGAATACCTCGCCCGCCTTGCCTCACGCGAACCCACCCCAGGCGGCGGCGCAGCCGCGGCCCTCCACGCCGCTCAGGGGGCAGCGCTCGTCGCCATGGTTGCCAGATACACCACCGGTGCGAAATACGAGCAGCACGCCGAACTCGTTCAAAGGGTCATCAGTGCCGCCGACGGACTGGTAGTCGAGGCCCTGCGCCTGGCCGATGCCGACCAAGAAGCTTTCCAAGGCGTCATCGATTCGTACAAACTTCCGTCCGGAACGGAAGATCTCAGGGCCGCACGAACGGCAGCCATCCAGGAAGCCCTCATCCTGGCCGCGCAACCCCCCGCACAGCTCATCAAGCTCGCCGGCGCCGTCGTGGATCTTGCCACGGAACTTTTCGAGGTCGCGAACGCCAATGTGATCAGCGACATCGCTGCTGCCGCCGACGCAGCCCGCGCAGCCGCCACGACCGCCCGGGTGAACATCGACATTAACGTGGTGGCCGTCAAAGACGCCGCGGCCCGTTCACGGCTGGCTGACCAGACCGACGGCGTTGAGGAAAAGGTCATCCTGGCAGCGGACTCCCTCGTAGGGCGCGTGCGCGGAAGGATCCTCGGTTGAGCACCTTACTCCTCTCCGGAAAGACACTGGCAAAGACCATTCAGCAGAAAGCCCATGACGAGGCCCGGGGCCTCGAGGCTGACGGGCTGCACCCAATGCTCGCAGTGGTGGTGGCCACCGACGACGGCTCCACGCATTGGTATGTCCGGTCCATCGAACGGGCCGCAGAAAGGGCCGGGATCAGTTGCCGGATTGTGGACCTTGGCCACGATGCCACCGGGGAGGTCTTGGCCGCTGCACTGAAGGACCTCAGCACAGATGCTTCAGTGAACGGCATCATCCTCCAGACGCCTCTGCCTCCCGGCGTCCAGACGGATGAGCTGGTCGGGCACATTGCCCCGGAGAAGGACATCGATGGCGCGAACCCGTTGAGTCTTGGCCGACTGGCCGTCGGCCAGTCCGCATTCGCACCCGCCACGGCCCGGGCCGTAATCGAGATCCTTGACCACTTTGACATCCCACTTGCTGGCCGGAACGTCGTCGTCATTGGCCGTTCCGCCGTCGTGGGAAAGCCACTGTCCCTGCTGTTGCTGGAACGCGACGCCGCCATTACGGTCTGCCACTCCAGGTCAGGTCCGCTGGAGAAATACACCAAGACCGCCGACGTCGTGGTCGTCGCTGCCGGGCGGACCGGCCTGCTAAACGGCGACCACGTTTCTTCCGCTGCCGTAGTGATCGACGTCGGCACCAACGTCCTTCCCGACGGCTCCCTCGTGGGGGATGTCGACGAAGCCAGCGTGCGCGGCGTTGCCGCGGCACTGACACCTGTCCCCGGCGGCGTCGGCTCCGTCACCACATCCCTGCTTCTCCTGCACACAACCGAGGCCGCGCGGAAACAGTCGCGTACCTTGGTCCCTGGAACTGCCGGATGATCCACGGCAGGCCCACCTGCCAGCACCGGGAATCCGTTGTCGTGGCCGTCGAAGGCCTGGATACCCCTGATGGGCTAGCCTTCGTTTCCGCGCTCGAACGGGTACTGAGTTCCTTCTGCACGGTGCGAACTCAAACCGACCGGGATGTGCGGCACGCCCCCGGCGAATGCCCCGAAGTTGTCCTCGTAACCAGCCGGGGCGGCCCCGGAACTGCCTGCTCCGCATAGTCGCCGGGCCGAATAACGGCAGGGCCGGGGTGCCTGCTGAAATCACAGTCTTGGACCCCTCGCATCCTGAAGCACCCGTTCACGCTGCCGAGGCCCTGGCGCAGCTTCCCGCTCTGGCCGCAGTTCGCGGTCTCCGGACGCTGCCCGCCACCCCTGCCCTCCACTGTGTGCCGCTTGCGGCGTACCCGGATCCGGAAGCAGCCTTCCACGAGCTCTACGGGCTGTCCAGCCACCGCGTCTGGCTGGACAGCTCGAACGCGGCCATGGACCCCGTGGCCGGACGCAACCGCTACAGCATCATGGCTGACGATTCCGGCAGCCGCGGCATGAGGGCACAGCACCTGAACGGCGTGACCATCATGGAATCAAAGCTGGTGGTAGCGAGGTTTCGGGGTCCCTTCTTCAGTTGGCTGGACAGGAATTGGGACAGCAGCCAGGCACCGGTTCCCACTCTTCCCACGGGCCTGGGGTTCGCCCTCGGCTGGCTGGGCTACCTGGGTTACGAGCTCAAACGCGAGTGTGGCGGCAACGCGGTGGAATCACCCCTGCCAGATGCCTCACTGATCCGTTGCAGCCGGGCCGTGGTGTTCGACCATGAGGCACGTTGCCTGTACCTTCTTGCCGAAGCCGGCGCAGAAGGCCAGCAATGGTGCAGGAACGTCGTCCGACGCATCCGGCGCCTGCCTCCTGTGCCAGGGCGCCTCAACAGCCGGTTGCCGGCCGTACAGTTCAGCGCAGCGGACTCCGGCCAGTCCTACCTCCAAAAAATCGCCGCATCCCAGAACGAAATCATGCAGGGAAACTCCTACGAGGTTTGCCTCACGACCCAAATCTTCACCAACCTCCACGAGAGCATGGATCCGTGGGACTTATACCGCAGACTCCGCCGGGCCAGCCCGGCGCCGTTCGCAAGCCTCGTCCAGCTTGGTGCAGTAACCATCGCGAGTTCCTCCCCGGAGCGCTTCCTCAGTATCACCGCGGGCGGTCACATCCGTGCCGAACCCATCAAGGGGACCCGACGGCGGGACGCGTCACCTCGGGCAGACAGGGCGCTGAAGCATGACCTGATGACCTCGGCAAAGGACAGGGCGGAAAACATCATGATCGTGGATCTGATGCGAAACGACCTGTCCCGCCATGCCGAACCGGGAACAGTTTCCGTGACACGGCTCTGCGACGTGGAGACCTACATGACGGTGCACCAGCTGGTCAGCACCATAGAGGCCACAATTGCCCCTGACCGGTCCAGGACGGCTGTTGTTGCGGCTGCCTACCCTCCCGGCTCCATGACCGGGGCACCCAAGATCAGCAGCATGGACATCCTCGACGAATTGGAATCCCAACCGCGCGGACCCTATTCAGGTGTGGTCGGCTATTTTTCCCCCAACGGCGCCGCGGACCTTTCGGTCACCATTCGCAGCGCCGTCGTACACACCCCTCCTGCGGAACGGCAGCGGCTGTCCGTGGGTATCGGTGGGGCCATCACAGCCGACTCCGACCCCGACGACGAGCTCGCAGAGACCCACACTAAAGCCAAGGCCATCCTTGGCGTTCTAGGCGCGTCTTTTCCTGGTTGAGCTCATGCCGTGCAGCTCCAGGCCAGAGGGTTTACAGGACAGCCCTGATCAGGTTCTCGAAGTCGGCGACGTGCTGGGTGGTCAGCCGTGCAGCTGCATCGGAGTCCCCATCCGCGATGCATTCGAGAAGCTCAATATGCTGGGCAATATGCTCCGACACTGGCGGAAGCTTTTCCAGCACAAGGCTCCAAATCCGGGTTGCCAGGTTGTCGTATCGAATCAGGACTTCTTCAAGGTGCCGACTTCCAGTGGCCCGGTAGATCATCCGGTGGACCCGCATGTCCAGACGCATGAGTTCCCGTTGCGAGTGCATCACCGGCAGAAGCTGCCCGACTTCCCGGGCAAAGTCCCGAAGCTCCTGCCGAAGCTGCGGTGACGCCATCCGCGCAGCGCGCGCTGCTGCTGCAGGCTCCAGAAGTTGGCGTATCTCGGAAATTTCAGCCAGATCAGTGATGTCCACGCCAGCGGCGAATGTTCCCCGCCGGGGATAGGCCACCACCAAATGGTCGCTCTCGAGCCGCTTCATAGCTTCCCGGATCGGCGTTCTGCCAACACCGAGGCGCCGTGAAATGACTTCATCGTTGAGGGGTTCACCAGGTTTGATGTCCAGAACGATCAATTCGTCGCACAAGACCCTATAGGCGAAGTCGGCGAAGGACTCGTCCTCCTGCCTCCCCGGCAGGTACGATCCCCCCGCCTCCACCGATAATTCACCGCCACTTGCCATTTCCAAGCCCCCTCCCGCCGTACGACTGAGCCTTGACGTGAAGGCTCCACGTACATAGTATTCCTAGAACTGATATATCACTATATGGGCATAGGAATGTCAATCTTTCCACGGATTCCGAAATGGATGCTGCCCTCCCCACGGGCATTGCATGGGTACGCCAAAGAACGGAGCGCAATGAGCAAGCACGCTGCTGCAAGGGTGCGGCTGGAAGTTGTGCCGTCTGCCGATCTGCTCACCCAACTCCCCCTGGCCTTCGACACTCCGGGTTCCGTCAGTGTGACCTGCCTTCCGCATCACGGTCCCGCAAGGACCGTAGAAGCATCCGCAAATCTCGCGGGACTGGGCTACCACGCAGTTCCCCACCTCGCCGCCCGGAGCATTACCAGCCAGGCCGAGCTGCATGCCCTGCTGCGGCAACTGCAGGGCGCGGGAGTCTCCGAGCTGTTTCTCGTTGCCGGTGACCGGCGCACGCCTGCTGGTCCCTACTCATGGAGCGGACAACTCCTGGAGGCAATCAGGGCGTACTCACCTGAGCTCTCCTTGGGCATTGCCGGATACCCCGAAGGCCACCCGGAGCTGAGCCAGGAGCAGCTGATGAGCAGCCTCCAGGCCAAGGCACCAATGGCCTCCTCACTGGTTACTCAGATGTGCTTTTCAGCGCAGGCAATCAGCCGATACCTCCGGACGATCCGCGAAGGGGACATCAACCTTCCTGTGTGGGTTGGCGTCCCGGGTCCGGTCTCCATCAAGAAGCTGGTGTCGATGGGAGCCCGCCTCGGCGTAGGCCGCTCGCTAAAGCTTGCCCGGGGAACAGGAATGGCGGGGGCCCTATGGGGAGGCGGTGACTTTAACTACGACAGTGCCCAGCTGATCCGCCAAGTTCACCACGAGCTGGGCGGGGATCCGCTCTTTGCCGGGTTCCACGTTTACACCTTCAACGACCTGGTGCGCCTTCCGCGCCTCTTGGCCAGCCTGCCGACGCAGCAGCAGCAGAGCAATTTGCCCCAGAGTGTCGCCGCCCACCCCCTGTTTCCTGCCAAGATCTGAAGGGAAGATCACATGGCTTCAAAAGCCCCCCTACATAACATCGACGAGTCAAAGCTGACGGTCACCAAACCCAAGACCAAGGCCGTCGGAATCCCCGCGGTGGTGAACTCGCTGAAGATCTCCCTCGAGCAGATGGGTCCGCTGCGCAGTGTCCAAACGCTGCTGGCAGTCAACCAGCTTGACGGGTTCGACTGCATGGGCTGCGCATGGCCCGAACACGAAAAGCGCAACGCAGCCGAGTTCTGCGAAAATGGCGCGAAGGCAGTGGCCGAGGAGGGCACCCGCCGCCGCCTCACCCCCGAGTTCTTCGCCAAACACTCCATCGAGGACCTGAAAACGCGGGACGACTACTGGCTGGGTCAGCAGGGCCGGCTGACCCACCCGATGCTTTTGGCCGAGGGAGCCACACACTACACACCCATCGAATGGGACGCAGCCTATGAGCTGATCGCCCAGGAGATGAAAGAGATGGACCATCCCGACCAAGCAGTTTTTTACACTTCCGGGCGGACCTCGAATGAAGCCGCCTTCCTCTACCAGCTCCTCGTGCGGGGACTGGGCACGAACAATCTCCCCGATTGCTCCAACATGTGCCACGAGTCCACGGGTTCAGCCCTCGTTGAAACCATCGGCATCGGCAAGGGCTCGGTCAGCCTCGTCGACCTGGAGACAGCCTCGCTGATCTTCGTTGCCGGGCAGAATCCAGGTACTAACCACCCGCGCATGCTCAGCGCCCTGGAAAAAGCGAAGAAGAACGGCGCCGTCATCGTCTCCGTCAACCCACTTCCCGAGGCCGGGCTCCTCCGGTTCGAGAATCCACAGACGATCTCCGGAACGCTCGTGGGCACGCAGCTGACTGACGACTTCCTGCAGATCCGGGCCGGCGGGGATCAGGCCCTCTTCCAGGGGCTTGGCAAATACCTCCTCGAGGCGGAGGCGCAGGGGAGGAAAACCCCGGGACTGACTACGGTCCTGGACCACGAATTCATAAATGACCACACCGTGGGCATCAACGAATACCTGCGGCACCTCGAAAAGGTCCAGTGGAGTGAAATAGTCGAAGCCACGGGCCTGAGCTTGGAGCAGATCAAGACCACGGGCGAACGCCTGCTGGCCTCCAATGCCACCATCGTCTGCTGGGCCATGGGCCTAACCCAGCACAAACACTCGGTTCCCACGCTCCGGGACGTCGTCAACGTGCTGCTTCTCCAAGGCAACATCGGCAAGCCCGGAGCAGGAGTATGCCCCGTCCGCGGCCACTCGAACGTCCAGGGCGACCGCACCATGGGCATCTTCGAAAAAATGCCAGAGGCGTTCCACGACAGGCTGGACCAGGAGTTCAAGTTCCTTTCCCCTCGCAAGCACGGCTACGACACCGTTGCGGCGATTCGTGCCATGCGGGACGGCAAAGTCCGCGTCTTCATTGGAATGGGTGGAAACTTCGTCCGGGCTGCCCCGGATTCCGAGGTCACGGAGCGGGCATTGGCCAACACAGACCTGACAGTACAGATCTCCACGAAGCTGAACCATTCCCACGTGTCCACGGGTCGACGCGCGCTGATCCTCCCGACGCTGGGTCGGACCGAAAAGGACGCGCAGCGCACCGGCGACCAGAGAGTGACGGTGGAAGACTCCATGAGCGCCGTCCATGCGTCCCGCGGACGCATTAGGCCGGCAAGCGAGCACCTCCACTCGGAAGTGGCCATAGTGTGCAACCTCGCCCAAAAGCTCTTCACCGACAGTGACAACCTCCCACTGCCCAACACGCCTAAAGCCGCCTGGCTCTCGATGAAAGACGACTACTCCCTGATCCGGAAACACATCGAGGCGGTCATCGACGGCTTCGAAAATTTCGAGGAGCGGATCCAGCACCCTGGCGGCTTTGTCCTCCCCCACCCTCCGCGGGACGCCAGACAGTTCGCGACCGCGTCGGGCAAGGCCCACTTCACCGGCAATGAGCTGGAATTCATCACAATCCCCGAGGGGCGGCTGGTCCTTCAAACACTTCGCTCCCACGACCAGTACAACACCACCATCTATGGCAAGGATGACCGTTACCGCGGCATCCACGGTGGCCGTCGGGTGGTTCTTGTCAACGAGGCTGACATCGCTGAGCTCGGCTTTAAGGACGGTGACATGGTTCATCTGATTTCCGAGTTCCGCGGGACAGAGCGGCGGGCGGACAACTTCCGGATCGTTTCGTACTCGACACCGAAGGGCTGTGCGGCAGCCTACTACCCGGAGACCAACGTGCTCGTGCCGCTCGATTCGGTAGCCGACACCAGCGGTACGCCGACATCCAAGTCCGTCATCGTGCGGCTGGAACGGGCCGAAGCGTGAGCGCCGACATGACGACGGCAACAGCGTCCACACGTGTGGACGGGCCGCGGGTTGAACAGGCCGTCCGCGAATATCTACTTGCGATCGGAGAGGACCCGGACAGGCCAGGGCTCGTGGATACGCCCGCGCGGGTAGCCCGCGCGGCTGCGGAGATATTTGGCGGGCTTCATGAGGACCCCCTTGCCGTGCTGGATAAGACCTTTGACCTTGGGCACGGAGAAATGGTCATCGTCAAAGACATCCCCTTCTACTCCACCTGCGAGCACCACCTGGTGCCGTTCCACGGCGTAGCCCACGTTGGCTACATCCCATCGGCTGAGGGTCTCGTCACGGGACTGAGCAAGCTGGCCCGGCTGGTCGATGTCTTTGCACGCAGGCCACAGGTCCAGGAACGGCTGACAACCCAGGTCGTTGATGCGCTCGTCAGTTCGCTGCGGCCCCTGGGGGCCATTGTGGTAGTGGAGTGCGAGCACCTCTGCATGTCGATGCGCGGTGTCCGCAAGCCCGGGGCCAAGACCATCACTTCGGCCGTCCGCGGGGAGCTCCGTCTACCGGCGGCCCGGGCTGAGGCGCTGAGCCTGATACATGGGCGCTAAGAAATCTCCGGACACACGATGTACCGCACACCCCAGCGCATCAGACAGTCAGAAAGGCCCGCGATGCCAACTCATGAAATCGCCACAGACGGTCGCGCTTCCGCGTCGCCTCCTACCCGCCAGCATGCCGGAAGGCCAGCCCCAACCTGGTCCGAAGCCCGCCAGATTGCCTTTGCTTGCGCATCAGCACTCCCGCCCGTGAGCGTCCCGCTCTCTTCAGCACCAGGCCGAACACTGACCCGCGACGTCATCGCGCGGCAGAACATTCCCCACTACGCTTCCTCGGCAATGGACGGTTGGGCCGTCAATGGCACCGGTCCCTGGAGTCTTTCCCAACAGGGACGCGCATTGTCACCCGACGAAGCCAGCACCATTGCCACCGGTGGACTGGTACCGCCGGGCGCCGACTCAATACTCCGCACAGAAAGTGGCCAGCTCACCCGCAACGCGGAAGGCGAGCTAGTGCTGACGCTCAACCACCACGCGAAGCACGGTGAGCCACTGCTCGGTCAGCACATCCGCCATGCGGGCGAAGAGGCCACGGCGGGTGAGGTGTTGATCCCAGCGGGTACATTACTGAACCCCGCCCACATTGCCCTCGCTGCCGTGGCCGGCCACGACGAACTGCAGGTCCACGGAAGACCGAAGGTAGCGATCGTTCTGACTGGTTCTGAGGTCGTCACCTCCGGCGTTCCGGCCCCGGGACAGGTCAGGGACACGTTCGGTCCGCAACTTGAGTCGGTCATTTCCCTCCTTGGAGCCACGCCCGGCAGCCCCTTCCGCATTGGCGACTCCTACCACGACTGGCTCTCGGCCCTCGGAGATTCTGGATCCCTGACCGGGCAGCGACCGGATGTAACCATAACCACCGGGGGAACCGGCCGTTCCGGCACAGACCATTTCCGCGCCGCCGTAGCCGCACTGGGCGGCCGGCTGTTGCTGGACGGCGTCGCCATGCGCCCTGGCCACCCCGCTGTCTTGGCCGAACTCCCCGACGGTCGGTTCCTCCTCGGCCTTCCCGGAAACCCCCTCGCTGCAATGGTGGCGCTAACCACACTCGCAGAGCCGCTTCTGGCAGCGCTCGGAAACAAGTCCATGAGGGCAGTTGGACATGTGATTTCGGGCGCTGACGTTGATCCCTACCCGGGGCGTACGCGCCTCATCCCCTGCACGTTTAGCCACGGTCTGGCATTTCCTGTCTCACATACAGGACCGGGCATGATGCGTGGTCTTGCCTGGGCGGACGGCGTCATGGCCGTTCCCCCCGAGGGCGTCCTGTCCGGTGAACCCATTCCGGTGCTCCCGCTGCCCTGGACACAGTCGAACGAGAACATCGCTTCCATAAAGTCTCGAGTACGGAGCATCGCATGGCACGAATGACTCAGCGTAGGAAGATTCATCGCTTTCGTATCGACGGTTCACGCACCGAACACCCAATACGGTTCAAGGAAGACGTACTGGCCGCCGAGGAGCCACTGGAAATCCGCATCGGCGGCAAGTCCTTCGCTGTCACCATGAGGACCCCAGGGGACGATTTTGACTTGGTAGCGGGGTTCCTTGTTTCCGAAGGCATCATCAGAAGTCAGTCCGAGCTCGTCTCGCTTCGCTTCTGTGCCGGGGACACCGGAGGCACACAGACGTTCAACGTGATCGAGGCACAATTGCGGTCGGATGTGGTCATGCCGGACACCATGCGCCACGTTTACACCTCAAGCTCCTGCGGCATCTGCGGAACTGACTCGATCGAGGCCGTTCGCAAGACACTCCATTTCGACCCTTCCCAGGACGAGCTGCAGATTCCCTTGGATGTACTCGCCGAACTGCCGGAGCGGCTTCGCGGGGCCCAAGCTCTGTTCGAGAAGACCGGAGGTGTTCATGCAGCGGGCCTGTTTAGGGTGGATGGCCCGAGCCCGGAAATGCTTTGTCTTCGTGAGGACGTAGGCCGCCACAATGCTGTCGATAAGGTGGTGGGCTGGGCTCTGCGCCAAGACCTGTTGCCGCTGACCGGCACCGTACTCCAAGTCTCCGGACGGGCTTCTTTCGAGCTTGTCCAGAAGGCAGCGCTGGCCGGCATTCCCGCCCTGGCAGCGGTGAGCGCACCTTCAAGTCTTGCCGTTGACCTGGCTGCTGAGACCGGAGTGACGTTGGTCGGGTTCAGCCGGGGACACAGCCTGAATGTCTACGCCGGACGCGAGCGGTTGGCCCCTCCGCGCAAGTCGAGCCGTGAGGAGAACTATGCCCGGCTTTGATGTTGTCCTCGCCGGGCTTAGCGCAGACCCCATCTCTGTTGACCGCGCGATATCAGCCGTCGAGGGCAACGAGGCCGGTGCCGTGGTCAGCTTTAGCGGAGTAGTCCGCAACCATGATGACGGGAAAGCCGTAGACAGGCTCAGCTACTCTGCACACCCCACAGCACAGCAAGTCCTGAACGATGTAATGGCAGGGCTTGCCGCAGAGCATGGAATGTGGACCGAACACCCCATCCGTATCTGGGTAGCCCATCGCATTGGCGTGCTCCGCGTCGGTGATTCCGCACTCGTCTGTGCCGTCTCGGCAGCCCACCGAGGCCAGGCATTCGAAGTTTGTTCAGACCTCGTGGACCGCATCAAGGCCCGTGTGCCCATCTGGAAAGAACAATTTTTCAGTGACGGCACTGTGGAATGGGTGGGGACCGCCAGCAATCCAACGAATGCTTTCCAATCGTCCGACTCAAGAAATCGAAAATAGGAGAACAATGACTGCCATTTCAACGACACAGTCCGGCGCCCCCGTCACTTCCGACGCCCATTCCAAGTCCGTCGGTGCCGACGGCGCGATCATCCTGACCGATCACTACCTGGTCGA